>NZ_JOTN01000101.1 GCF_000712595.1 Bacillus manliponensis | reverse complement strand
CTGTTGGAAATGGCTTGAAGGTGAAAAAATTGAAGCTGATAATTTGTGTAACTACATAGACAGTGAAGATTATGTAGATGTGGCCGAGTTTGCAAATAAAGAAACAGATGTACAAAAACAATATGCATGGTATGCAGTTTTAGATGCTGTGTCTTATACAACTTATCAAGCCTATCATAAGGAAGAAAGAAAATATGTTCCGCAAGTGGTTGAAATTATTGACGATGAAACATTAATAATATTAGGTGAAAATGCAATTGAATCTAGTTATTTCAAGATGGAAAATCTAGAAGTCTTAAAAAAACACTTATTGAAAAA
>NZ_JOTN01000100.1 GCF_000712595.1 Bacillus manliponensis | reverse complement strand
GCCATTGCTACAACTTGACCTTCTAAATTAGAAATCAGTTGTTCTGATGAAACAGCTTCTTTTGCTTTGATCTCGTCAAAAAGACCAGCAAACCCTCGAATAGCCTGAGTACGCTGATCTATCGCTCGTTCATATTCTTCATTGAGTTTCTTCTCTTCATCGATAAGCTTTTGATTTATATCCTGCATTTTTGCAAGATAGTCATCACTTGCCTTCTTCAACTCATCATAAATAGCAAGTTTCGCATCACGTAGCTTTAACTCAGCCAAGCGTCGCTCTTCTGTGTTTGCTTTAAATTCTTCGAGAGACATCTCCCATATCTTTACTTC
>NZ_JOTN01000099.1 GCF_000712595.1 Bacillus manliponensis | reverse complement strand
TCAATTGCATTTTCACCTAATATTATTAATGTTTCATCGTCAATAATTTCAACCACTTGCGGAACATATTTTCTTTCTTCCTTATGGTAGGCTTGATAAGTTGTATAAGACACAGCATCTAAAACTGCATACCATGCATATTGTTTTTGTACATCTGTTTCTTTATTTGCACACTCGGCCACATCTACATAATCTTCACTATCTATGTAGTTACACAAATTATCAGCTTCAATTTTTTCACCTTCAAGCCATTTCCAACAGGAATCTAGAGCTTCTCTACCAATTTTATATCCATCTTCCTCTTTACTAATGATTTTAAACATATTTTCAGCT
>NZ_JOTN01000098.1 GCF_000712595.1 Bacillus manliponensis | reverse complement strand
TCACTTTTCATTCTTAAATCCGTGATGTTTGTCTGTATTACAGATGTAGAACCTTTAGAAACATAAATCTCTGCAAGGGCTATTTCATAAGTATCTGCATCACGTTTTAAAGCTGGAGCACTTGCATTTGATGCCGGAACTCCTTTTCGAATAAGGGGTACAATTTCACGATTCAAATAATTAAGTTGCAGTACCACACGATCAATACGGTTAAGTACTCCATCAGCTACATCAAGTGCCATATGATAATCGCCTGGGTTTGTGGCATAGTATCCATGAATCCAGGCTCTTCCTGCTTTAAGAGTTATATTCATACCGCTATTAGCAACTACCTGA
>NZ_JOTN01000097.1 GCF_000712595.1 Bacillus manliponensis | reverse complement strand
TATCGGTTAGAAAAGTTCCACGTTTTTTCCCCTTTCTTCACCGTTCCATTTTCGTTGAAATGATTGGGATTGGTCACCCGCTTAGACCGTTCCATTTTGCGCTGGATACGCCTCAGCTCAGCTTCATCAACGTGACACTCTGGCGCAAGCTCACGAAGTTCTACTTTATTTTCACTACAGATTGCGATTGTAGAAGAACCAATGTCAAGACCAACACGTTTCGTTTCATCATCAGCAATCTTTCGGTTCCGTTTTATTGGTGGATAGCCTTCTTGAATCAGTTGTGCGAAATAACGAACTTTCCCACGTACTTCACGCTTTACAATGCGCACATACTTTGTCTTGTCC
>NZ_JOTN01000096.1 GCF_000712595.1 Bacillus manliponensis | reverse complement strand
TTTACCACTAAACTACACCCGCGTGGTCGGGAAGACAGGATTTGAACCTGCGACCCCCTGGTCCCAAACCAGGTGCTCTACCAAGCTGAGCCACTTCCCGTAAATGGCGCGCCCGAGAGGACTCGAACCCCTAACCTTTTGATCCGTAGTCAAACGCTCTATCCAATTGAGCTACGGGCGCTTATTATGTCGTCTGTTTTTGCGACTTAATTAATATAACACACTGTGAATTTTAATGCAAGTGTTTTTTCTTTTCCTTGGTGCGGCCGAGAGGACTTGAACCTCCACGGGGTTTCCCCCACTAGGCCCTCAACCTAGCGCGTCTGCCATTCCGCCACGACCGCGCGGAATTAAAATGGTGAGCCATGAAGGACTCGAACCTT
>NZ_JOTN01000095.1 GCF_000712595.1 Bacillus manliponensis | reverse complement strand
ATAAAGATTATGAGGTAAAAGTGGAACCTCCGGTAGAAACGAAAGAAACAATCGATCCGAAAATGGCGGACAGCATTCCGCAAATTGGCGTGGACAAGCTCCATGCAGAAAACATTACAGGTAAAGGGATTAAAGTTGGCGTTCTTGATACAGGTGTTGACTATAATCATCCAGATTTAAAAGGTGCTTATAAAGGCGGATATGATTTCGTAGATAACGATGCAGATCCGATGGAAACAACGTACGAGGATTGGATAAAAGCTGGTAAGCCGGAATATCCAGGCTTAGTGTACTATACAAACCATGGTACACATGTGGCAGGAACGATTGCAGCTCAAAAGAAAAACAATGCGGATTATGCTGTGAAAGGTGTAGCACCTGAAGTAGATTTATATGCTTATAGAGTAT
>NZ_JOTN01000094.1 GCF_000712595.1 Bacillus manliponensis | reverse complement strand
ATAAAGATTATGAGGTAAAAGTGGAACCTCCAGTAGAAACGAAGGAAACAATCGATCCAAAAATGGCGGACAGCATCCCGCAAATTGGTGTGGACAAGCTCCATGAAGAAAATATTAAGGGTAAAGGAATTAAAGTCGGTGTTCTTGATACAGGTGTTGACTACAACCACCCTGACTTAAAAGAGGCTTATAAAGGCGGATATGATTTTGTAGATAACGATGCAGATCCAATGGAAACAACATACGAGGATTGGATAAATGCTGGTAAGCCGGAATATCCTGGCTATAAGTATTACACAAATCATGGTACACATGTGGCAGGAACAATTGCGGCTCAAAAGAAAAATAACGCGGATTATGCTGTGAAAGGTGTAGCGCCTGAAGTAGATTTATATGCTTATAGAGTAT
>NZ_JOTN01000093.1 GCF_000712595.1 Bacillus manliponensis | reverse complement strand
TTTTAGCCTATCAAAATGATGTGTTAGAAAAGGCATTATTTTTATCACCAGTAGTTAATATGGAACGAATTATCGAAAATATGATGAAATGGTTTAATGTAACACCAGAGCTTTTGCAAAAAGAAATGACTATAGAGACACCTATTGGTCAAAAGCTATATTGGGATTATTTATGCTATGTAAAAGAACATCCTATTAATACATAGAATACAGATACATATATTATGTATGGAGCCAAGGATGAACTGTGCGAATTTGAAACTATTAACTGTTTTACAAAAAAACATCGTTGTGAATTAGAAGTCATGGAAACAGGTGAACATTACTTTCATACTGAAGAACAGTTAAAGATATTTGAACAGTGGTTACACAAATATATCGATTAACAAATTACAATTTATCTTGAACCT
>NZ_JOTN01000092.1 GCF_000712595.1 Bacillus manliponensis | reverse complement strand
CAAGTTTGGGAAGTAAATATGAATATGGATCTGGAATAATGAATGAAAAAGAGTTCTTAATATATAACGAAAATAAATCAGTATTTCATAAATTATTTGATTTTTTCAAGTAAGCAACAAAAAAATTTTGTTACTTAAAAAAAGCCACTATATAGTGGCTTTTCCTTTTGGGGTTCTTGGGTATAAATATTATCCATCTCATTTAAACGAGCAGTAAGCGGAAGGGACAGCTTACTTTATATATTATATCACTTCCATAAATGTTATTTTTTTCTAAAATATAAACAGAAAACGGTGAATATTATACTTTTTATTTCTAAACTTTCTAAATATTTACATATTTATCCGGGAGAATTATGCTTAAGTTGTACCAAAAAATACGTAGTAAAGGGGATAGTTATATGTTTAAAAAATT
>NZ_JOTN01000091.1 GCF_000712595.1 Bacillus manliponensis | reverse complement strand
TACATATCTGTGGATTCATTTCCTGCCGCTGCTACAACAACAACATTATTTTCTACTGCCTTATAGATCGCCTCTTGTACAACTGTACTACTTTGCGGACCACCTAAACTCATGTTGATAACATCAACACCTTGTTCTACTGCATGCAAAATACCTTTTGCAATATTGAAATCGTATGCACCTTCACCGCCGTTAAATACGTCGATTGACATCACTTTTGCATTTGGATTAATTCCGTGTGCACCAATTTTATTATTTTCTTTCGCAGAAATAATTCCCGAAACGTGTGTCCCGTGAACGTCTGGAACGACAGCATGAGCAGGATTTACAGCGTTATAAGGCGCAATCATACTATGCTTTAATTCTGGATGCTTTACGTTTATACCAGTATCAATTACAGCGACTTTTACTTCATT
>NZ_JOTN01000090.1 GCF_000712595.1 Bacillus manliponensis | reverse complement strand
AACTTTTCGATAGCTGATAAACGATCTCGAATTAAGCCTTGCTGTATTTCAGCACGTTCAAACACAGATTTTTCAGTATGCTTCGTCATTTCCGCTTCTGCTTTTTTATGTTGTTGCTTTAAAAAAGTATGAAAATCTTTTACTAGCTTTGTATTGTCTTGAGCACCTTCCTTGAATCCTTCCATTGATGCTTTACCAAGGTTTTTAGCTACACGCTTTACATTATTTATCCCGTTTTCCAAAGCGCTTGCTATATTCTTAGGGATGAGACTAGCAGCCTCTTCAGCACCATTGTCCAATTTCGGTATCGTTGCTTCAGCAAGGGTTCTAGCTGCCTCCTCCACAAGACCTACCTTTTGATTCATACCTAGCGCTGTACCTTCTGGGATAGAGTATCCGATTTCATCACGAGCAACACGAGATGGCGAGTT
>NZ_JOTN01000089.1 GCF_000712595.1 Bacillus manliponensis | reverse complement strand
ATGCTAGTGATAAAGGTTTGTCTGAAAAGAAGCCTGACGCTGAAAAGCATGGTAAAGATAAAGGCGATGCTCATAAAAAGGGGATAGAAAGTACAGAGGGTGGTAACAAGGGTGCTGGTGACAAGGTAACAAAAAGCACTGACGACGCACTATCTCAAAAGAAGCCTGATGCTGAAAGACATGGTAAAGAAAAGGGTGAAGGGCATCGAAAAGGTGTCGATAGTACTTCTGGTGGAAATAAAACAGCTGGTGATAATGTTACTAAGTCATCGGACTCAGGTTTATCTCAGAAAAAAAGTGATGCTCAGAAACATGGTAAAGATAAAGGTGAATCGCATAAAAAGGGTTTAGATGGAACAAAAGGAAGTAACAGTTCTATCGCTCAGTTATTAAGCTCTACAGTTTCCAAGATTTTAGGTGCTACAACTGATGGTGGTG
>NZ_JOTN01000088.1 GCF_000712595.1 Bacillus manliponensis | reverse complement strand
CATTATCATGTTGTTTGAGTAAAGCTATTACTCCTGTTGTATACGCAGCAGCTACAGAAGTACCGCTTTGCTTGACTGTTTTATTATCTAATGTAGTACCGTAGATATTTTCTCCAGGGGCCATAACATCAATGCCCTCTCCTCGACTTGACTTAAACCAACGCTCATTTTTATTATTGGTTGCACCTATTCCTATAACCCCCTCTAATTTAGCGGGATATGTAATAGTATCTTGTGTTGAAAGTCCGCCATTTCCAACAGCTGAAACTATGGTAATTCCTTTTTTAGAAGCTTTTTTTATGACTTTATCTAATTCTTTTGAGTATGTTCTACCACCCAGGCTCATTAAAATAATATCTACATTTTGTTCAATGGACCAATTGATACCTCGAATGATACTATCATAACCTCCTCTCTGATTACGATCTAATACTTTGACAGCATATATATTTG
>NZ_JOTN01000087.1 GCF_000712595.1 Bacillus manliponensis | reverse complement strand
GTTTTAACAGATGCAGAGTATGAAAAACTTTTGATTGAAAGAGGGAATAGTAAATTAGCGGAATCACAAACCATACAAACATTTGAATCTGGTATCTCACTTCATTCAAATCTTGTTTATAAAGAAGACTTTGAACTTGGTGATATTGTAACGATTGAGAATAAACGTTGGGGGCTTACACTCAATACAAGGATTACGGTTGTGGAAGAGATTTATGAGAATGACCGTGTTGATATAAGAGTAAATTTTGGCAGTAATATACCTACCTTACTTGATAAAATACAGCAAAAAATGGGGTGATGGAATGGCAATCGAAAGTGGAATTTTTAACAGTGTAAATGGTGATAGGATGTATGATGCAAGTGACTATGCAGCTTATTTTGCGATGTTTATTGGCAATGGGATTTTCCCGAATCCAGCGAATGGGTTTCAGGTAGTTGCTAATAGCGGTATGAATATA
>NZ_JOTN01000086.1 GCF_000712595.1 Bacillus manliponensis | reverse complement strand
ATGAGCCTTCGTCAATGATTCTACTTTTTGTTTCTGTAGGTCAATTTGTTTCGTCAAAAAATCTAGCTTGGTTTCAGATTGCTTTATTTCGTTTCCCCATGTGCCTACAGCTGTGCGATTTGCTTGAAACTCTGACTTTAAAAGTTTCATTTGCTCGCCTACTGATCTCATATCATTTTTAAATTCATTAGAATTGGAATACAACTCAACCTTAATTCTCTTATTCACGTATTCACCCCCTTACCCTAAGACTTGGTCGATATAGAGCCCTTCAGGTTCTTTCTTTTTGTCTTTACTCTTACGTCTAGCCAATAGTTTTAAATGGTGAACAATATCCATTTCATCAACTTGATTTTGAGTGAAGCCGCAATCGATAAGTGCGTTATACATATCCATTACAGCTTCACTCATCGTTAGTTTTTTTCTTCGGCACTTCCGTCTTCTTCATTTTCTGCTGCAAG
>NZ_JOTN01000085.1 GCF_000712595.1 Bacillus manliponensis | reverse complement strand
AAGCACATATAATGATTACGATTTGGTGTGTTCAACCGTTAATGGTAACCCCTGCAATTTCAAAAGTTTGACACAGCTATGGAAAAAGCTTATAAAGAAAAGTGAGGTTCCTGATATTCGATTCAATAACCTACGACATAGCATACGATATTAATGTTGAAACAAGGTATGCATCCAAAGATTATGAGTGAATGTTTAGGACATAAACGAGTACGCATCACATTAGACACCTATTCACATCTCATACCAGGACTTCAAGAAACTGTGGTGGACCAATTTACGGATCAATTATTCGAGAAAAAATAGTCTCATTCAAAATTCGTTAAAAGTTTTGGTTTTCAAACCAAAATACCACCTAATAAATCCGAAATAAACATATAAAAAAGGAGCTAGAAAACATGAAAGAAATCAAGTCAGAGCAACAATTCCGCGATTTAATCGCAAGCGAAAATCCAGTGGTAGTAAAGT
>NZ_JOTN01000084.1 GCF_000712595.1 Bacillus manliponensis | reverse complement strand
ATTTTGCAGCTGGTCCTACAAGTGGAATCATATCAAGCGTACCCAACGCGCCTCTTCCTACACGTTCTGTCGTGTTTAGTTCACGTCCAGTTCTCCAATCTTTCCCTTTTTAAAATGGGTGGGTTTCTTCTATTGTAAAATCAACATCTGCAGCACGATTTTAATTGAACTTTATTCCAAACCAACATATAAGAGAGTGCGCCATTAATCATGTTTTCTTCAACGACAGTTAGGAAATATTGTGTTTTTTTAACGTTATACCGTTTTGTACATCACCATGGAAATACCAATTTGGTTGCAAAAAAATAAATTGGTATTATGGAGGTAAATTAGAACTATGGCCTGATGGACATAGCGGTACACCTAATATGAACAAAATATAAAAATTATTCAGGGACAAGAAAAAACGTACCTTAAAGGTACATTTATACTTTCAGCTTATCATGTGCAATCTTTGAATTTTCAATTTGAATTGTTGT
>NZ_JOTN01000083.1 GCF_000712595.1 Bacillus manliponensis | reverse complement strand
TTTACTAATGATTTTAAACATATTTTCAGCTATTACCAATCCTACTGCCACTTTAGCCTCTGTATTTAGTTTATTGATAAAGTCCATAATTATCATTCCTTACCTATTTTCTTATTTTCACAACATTTTCTGCCAAACCATTTATCACTTCAAAAGACAATGTATCTCTTGGATATGGTAAATCTGAATCTATTTCAGTCGATACTTTAATTTTTAAGTTAGGATACATATCAGTCAATTGCTTAAAGATTCCCCTTTCATTATCGGGAACAGAGTTAAACAAACCTTTTGTACACTTATTACAAACTCCATTGGGATTTGATTGATGAATATATAGTGTTCCCTTTACATCCTCTGCCTCTAATTTCGCTTTTTTTACAGCAGCTTCAAATTCAGCTATAACACCTTCTTCTGCATGATCCATGAATTGAGAATGACCTCTTACTGCTCTGTTATAAGGGGCTCTAATTTCACGATTAGG
>NZ_JOTN01000082.1 GCF_000712595.1 Bacillus manliponensis | reverse complement strand
TCAAAATCTAAAACATCAAAAAAACGACCTTCACAAGTCGCTCTCATATCACGTCTTAATTTTTGATTTACACGAATAGTAATTCGTTTAGGCGACTTTACACCAAGTGCACCTGCTACAACCACCTCTGGATTTTTCATGCTTCCAGCGCCTACGATAGAGCTCCATACGGTAAATACATCTTTCCAATCGTCACTCTCTACCCAATTACCTTCAGCATCCTGATAGCTTTCCTTTGATTGAAAAGTAATTCGCTTATCAAGCTTGGCTGGGTTCATGTTGTACCACCACCATAATCTCTTAATTGTAGAATAGCTGTTTCTAAAGATGCATTTAATGCCACTACGTTTAAAGATTTATCGTGATTTTCATAGTTTAATAAAACATATGTCATTACAGCAATTTTATATCGTGCGCTATTATTTTCACGAACCCCTGATCCAAGTAAATACTCTTTAGCACCATCAATAAGAAGCTGAATATCTTCATCTTCTTCATT
>NZ_JOTN01000081.1 GCF_000712595.1 Bacillus manliponensis | reverse complement strand
GCATAACAGTAGTAATTAAAGCTATTAACTTTTTCATCATCTCTACTCCCTTCAAAATATTAACATAGGTTTCGATTATAACATAACTAAATTTAAAAATCTTTATTTTTTATTAGATAGATAATAGAATATTGTAAGATTATCAATTTATAAGAAAGGAAGTTTTTTTATGAAAAACCTTAAAAAAATTACTATTATAACTTTTTTTATGTTTTCAATAATGTCTCCTAGCATGACATTTGCTGAAAAGGAATATAAGAATATCCAATTTAAAGATGTTTATAATCTTCAAAAGAATTACAATCTAGATGGAAAAGGAATTTCTATAGCCATACTTGATACAGGCATAGACCTGAACAATAAAGATCTAAAAGTAAAAAAAGGGGTTACATTTATTAAAGAGACTGAAGAATATCAAGATTTGAATGGGCATGGTACTTATATTACAAGCATTGTAGCTTCTCAAAAGAGTGGAATTGCTCCTAAAGCAAATATATATGCTGTCAAAGTATTAGATCG
>NZ_JOTN01000080.1 GCF_000712595.1 Bacillus manliponensis | reverse complement strand
GGCATCGCTCCAAGAATCTGCTCTACAGTAAAACCTAATGCCGCAAGGTTCTCCTGTCCCTTAGCAATCTCAGTGGCGCTTTTGGATGTGGATGCACCTAAATCTAACGCTTGATCTTTTAATTGTTTGACTTGGTCACCAGTCGCACTAGAAATTGCCCCAACTCGACTGATTTGAGATCCAAACTCCATACCTGTTTGAGTTGCGTTATACATCGCATAGGTCATAACGCCAAATCCAACACCAGCGCCTATTGCTACACTACCGCCAATATGTTGCATTTTGTTTCCTGCAGAGTCCATATTACTGCTAAACCTACCCCAAGCGGTACTCTGTTGCTGAAGCTCATTATCTAACTTTTTTAATTTCTGTTCGGTCTGTGTTATCTCATTTTGCAAACCGTTCATACTTGCTTTCGCTTCATCAATTTTTATAGCAAGTTGTTTCGCTTCTTTAGAGGTTTGACCTTTTGTCTGGACCAGACGCTTATATTCATTTTCCAGCCTATTCACGACTTGCTGTTGTACTTCTAGCTTTTGCGTAAGAGCTTCACCATGCAAAGTAGCTTGCCGTA
>NZ_JOTN01000079.1 GCF_000712595.1 Bacillus manliponensis | reverse complement strand
CCCTCGGCTCTAAACGAGATGCAACCGGTCTAGCTCCCTGCATGCCATTGTTGGTTACATACGTGTTATTCACTTTCAATGAAGTTGTGTCAAAATCTTCAATCGGCTGAAAATGGCTACTCTTCGAAATCACTATGCTGTCACCGTTTGTATTTGTACAGACCATTTCTTTAATTCGCAAGTTATCACCTCATTCTAAAAGCCATTTGCTCAAGCGCTTGACGGTTTAATCGAGCTGTTTCAGATGGCAATAATGGTTGTGGACTGTTATTGGTTTGATACATGACCACTGAAGGTTCGTTACTCTTACTTGCTGCCTTATCAAAAGATGTTAATAATTTATCAAGCTTTTCTTCTAGCTTTGGAGTTTCTACAACGTTTTTCACAGTAAACGTTGTACTATTAGAACTAATTGCATCGGCGGCATTCTTTATCTGTCTAGCAGCTTGTGGGACTTGTGTGAGTGACGATGATGTAGCGACCTGTATCCCCATCGTGCTATTGACTAGGTTTGCTAACTCCTTTGCTTTCTCTTCTAAAGGTCCTCGCATATCCTCCATACCATTGATTAAACCGCCAATAGCTT
>NZ_JOTN01000078.1 GCF_000712595.1 Bacillus manliponensis | reverse complement strand
GTAGCCCTCGCTGATTGTCATAATGAGAGTACCCCATTTTATAATAAAATTCAGCCTTTTCTAACTCGTCAGGAACAAATTTAAGTAGTTCTTCAGCCTTGTAATAGTGTTCTTTTGCTAACATGTAGTTCCCAATTGCGTCACAATGAATCGCTTTAAAGAAATGATAGTAATAGGATAGAAAGTTATCCATTGGCACGTTAAAGGACTCAACTTTATCAAAACTATCCTTAGATACATTTAAATTATCAACTAGATAATTGAACCTAAAATCTAACAGTGAGTAATAAAGTAATAGGTTTTGGTCTTGTGCAGATTCATTTGTTTCTTCTTTTAACCTATTAATTTGAATATCAATATGTTCTTTTAAAGCCTGTGCTTCCTTTAACCGTCTTGACCTTATTTCTATATACCATTCATTTAAAAGTTGTGTGATTTTCTCATCTCTAGTGGACGTAAACACATAACCCCTCCTTATCTTTCTTTATATATTTAATAATAACAGAAAATTCAAACGCTAAATACTTCATGTTATTTAATAAATAAGTTTCTCAAATATTTACAGACAATTATATGAATCTTATTTTTTATTAAACAGGGGTCACATGCCTATCAAGCAAAAAAATACAACTACCTCC
>NZ_JOTN01000077.1 GCF_000712595.1 Bacillus manliponensis | reverse complement strand
AGGCTAAAATAAGCTCCCATACTACATGCAAACACGCTTACTTCTTTCTAATGTTCTTTTGCGTAATTCATAATTATAGATAATTCACTAACACAAAACTGTACTTTGCAAGGAGTATTATCATTTTTTCTTTCTCCATGCTCAGGTAAATCAAAGCTTAATACTTGATAACCTTTTTGATTGGCTTCTTCAGCTAATATTTGAATAACTGCATCTTCCTTATTTGACATATTTCCATGTACTGCAATAAAAATTTTTTCACTCTTATCTCCCCATAAAACCGTGGGAATATTACTAATTTTAAAATTATCTTTAAGCATATTTCCTCCATAGAATAAGACATATAGGACTTGGCAAAAAACCGCACACACTTTATAATCCTCTACTCAGTTTTAAACAAATCAAACTATTCCTAATTTATTACAAATGAATTATAATATCTCTCTACCTCTGTATAACAGAGTCTACTTTGTATTTAAAATCTTTCTTTTTTTCCATTTCTTCAGAAGCTACAAGTTCTTATTTTGATTCCTTATTGAGCTAATCTACTCCGTTAGTGGGAGAAGGATTTTTAAACAATTATATTATTTTTTAAATGACTTTATTGTAAATTAAACAACTTTATTATCTCTGCACAGAT
>NZ_JOTN01000076.1 GCF_000712595.1 Bacillus manliponensis | reverse complement strand
CACTTCCGTCTTCTTCATTTTCTGCTGCAAGCAATCGGCTGGCTTGCTCAATATTTCCAATAACATAATTCACTACTGCATAAATTGTTTTCATCATCCTTCGAGAGTCAACCCCATCTTCGAATTCCGAAAAGTCGAACTGGTTACCGTATGCATCGCAAACAAATTGTATCTGATTATCTAAATCAAGAATTTCAGGTTTACCACTGTCATAATCCTCTGCGATTGCAGCGGCTTGTCGGAACAACTTACCGGAAATAAAGTTTGGTGAAACAAAACGTTTATCTTCTCCATCCATTTTTAATACAAGAGTTAAAGTTTCCATTTGATAATCTCCCTTCGTTTTTGAACATGAAAAAGAGAGGTCCACATTGAACCTCTCTTAAATGATTTATTAATTATTAAGGAGTTGGTGTTGTAAGAACTGATTCCTGATATACAACCTGTTTAAACCAGTTTGCTCCTTTTGTGAATGTACCCCCATCTTCAGCTTCACCTTTCCAACGTCCGTTAAATTGCAAAGGCATGAATTTCATTTTGAGCTTAGAAGTTTGTGGTGTTACCTTCCCTTCAGCCGTTTTACCTTCGATTGGTAAAAGTTCTGATTTTCCTTTTAAGAACCAGTAGTAACGATAACCGCCTGTAGACAATTTCGCACGGAATCCAAGTGCTAATTCCATTGTTACATCGTTTATACTAGAAAAATAAACACCATTCTCCTCTGTTTGACCAAAGATTTTCT
>NZ_JOTN01000075.1 GCF_000712595.1 Bacillus manliponensis | reverse complement strand
CACTTCCGTCTTCTTCATTTTCTGCTGCAAGTAATCGACTAGCTTGCTCAACGTGTCCAAGAATGTATTGTGCTACACCGAAAACGGTCCTAAATACCTTACGAGCATCCACACCTTCTTCAAGCTCCTCAATATCAAACTGGTTTCCATACACATCGCACACAAATTGAAAGTTATTATCAAATTCAGCAACGTCTTCACTTCCATTAGTAAAAGCATCTGCAATCTCTGCTGCACGTCGAAATAATTTACCACTAATAAAATTAGGTGGTACAAAGCGTTTGTCTTTTCCATCGATTTTTAATACAAGTGTTAATGTCTCAGGTTTCATTTGAATTTCTCCCTTCGTTTTTAAACATGAAAAAGAGAGGTCCACATTGAACCTCTCATAAATGATTTATTAAATCTTAAGGAGTTGGCGGTGTAAGAACTGATTCCTGATATACAACCTGTTTAAACCAGTTTGCTCCTTTTGTGAATGTACCCCCATCTTCAGCTTCACCTTTCCAACGTCCGTTAAATTGCAAAGGCATGAATTTCATTTTGAGCTTAGAAGTTTGTGGTGTTACCTTCCCTTCAGCCGTTTTACCTTCGATTGGAAGTAACTCAGATTTCCCTTTCAAGAACCAGTAGTAACGATATCCGCCTGTAGACAATTTCGCACGGAATCCAAGTGCTAATTCCATTGTTACATCATTTATGCTGGAAAAGTAAACGCCATTCTCCTCTGTTTGACCAAAGATTTTCT
>NZ_JOTN01000074.1 GCF_000712595.1 Bacillus manliponensis | reverse complement strand
AAGTTAATAGCTTTAATTACTACTGTTATGCTTTTTACTGTAGTAGGACCTACTTTGGCTGAAACTGTTGAATTATCACAGCCAAAAAATAATACTCATTTAACAAATGAGCAATTATTAAACCTTGATTCGTCAAATTTAGTAGAAAATCAAAAGGTTGAGGAAAATATTGAACAAGTTGATTCTACTATGACGACAGAAGAGGCTATGGAATTAGAACAAGAAATCCTTAGCTTAGATGAAACAGAACTTTTAATTGATGAAGAAACTTGGGCATATCGTGATACTATTAATCCAGATTTCGATGTTCAAAAATTACTATTAGAGGAACAAAAGCTTGAAGCAGAATTATATGCAACTCCTGAAGTTGCAGGTCTTGTTGCTCCTCTTATCGTTCGTGGATTAATCTCAGCGGTTACTGCTTTATTTAAAAAGTATGGAATGCCTGCAATTCGTGCTACATGGCATCTTGCTGAACGTATGCATGAACGTGGTGTTTCGCCTGTTCAAGTTTTCAATGCAGTTACAAAAGGGAAAAAATATTATGATCCAAAATATAATTCAACGGTCTATTACTATAAGGGTGTAGCAGTAGCAAGAAAAGGAAATTCTTTAACGACAACTTATAAAACATCCTCTCCAAAAAGTCGCTGGAGGTAAGACAGAAAAAATGAAACCAAGAATTACTTATGATATTGAATCAAAATTAGCTTATTTATACACTTTATCTTCAACAGCTCAATATAAAAT
>NZ_JOTN01000073.1 GCF_000712595.1 Bacillus manliponensis | reverse complement strand
CTTTACAATGCGCACATACTTTGTCTTGTCCAGTAAAGCAACTGTTGCATATTCATCATTGGCTTTTGGCAAAACGATCATACAAAGCCAGTTTTTCGGTTTCGGATGTTTCTTTGTTGGCTTATCTCCCCAAAGGACTTTTCCATCTACATACCGCAAACCAGTCGTATTCGATTTGTTTTCAACGGAAATATCATCATGAAACGCTTTGAAATGTACGTTTTTCGCTCGTCCAAAATGGAGTTTCTCTACTGCTTGAAAAGCTCTTGTCGCTAGTTTTTGCGCTTCAAAACTACCGATATTTTCTTTGAATTTCTGTTGAACACGTTTCACAAAATCATGCAAACGATATTCCGAAAAACCATAGGCGAGGCGTATGTCTACTAGCTGTTTATCACGTTCTTTCGACTTCGGTTCACGAAGCAACGTACGATACGTTCGATCAGCTTTCACACGCCTATGACGTTTCAGCGCTTCACCTAGACAAGAATTGTAGACGTTCCGAGCAATCTTGAATTTCTTTTCCAAGCGATGTTGTTGCCAAACAGGAAGATGTAGCGCCAGTTCGATTGTATACGTTGGTGTACGCTCTCTTACCATAAGTATCAGCTCCTTTCTCATGACGTTTTTTCTGATTTTCAACGTATTGTTTAATCGTTTCACTTGAAACATTGCCAGCGATAGATACGAAATGATCGTGAATGAACGAAACAGATAGGTTTTGTATGTTTATATTCCATATTTATACATGAATTATACCTCACTTTATACATG
>NZ_JOTN01000072.1 GCF_000712595.1 Bacillus manliponensis | reverse complement strand
TTGAAGTTGGTCCAAATGGTAAAGTTGCTTGGCGTGCTCATTTTCTTGAAAACGGGACAAGTAAGATGCCTCCGTATCCATTCATTGAAAAAGGTGGAGATGAAGGAGAGATTGAAGCAATACAAGCAATGGAAAAAGAGTATATGGATGTGTTGGATAAATGAGTTTTGATGCAAAAGGTGAGTTGTTGACTGGTTTAAAAGCAAATACCCACTTAGTTACTTTATGTACAGGCGGTTTTCATAACCGAAGAGCGAAGGATGTTAATGCTTATCCTCGTGTAGTTTATACCGAAATCAATAACTCTGACGATGAGTTTGCTGATAATGTAGCAATTTCATCCGAGGTGCGTTTTCAACTTAGTGTTTTCACGGATACATCGAGCGTTTCAAAAGAAACACCGATTGCAAAAGAAGTAGACGAAGTGATGAAAGAACTTGGTTATTCTCGATACAGTTCTATTGATTTATACGAGGAAGATAACCAAGTTTTTCATAAGTCTATGAGATATATAAAAACGTTTAATTAGGAGGAATACGAATTATGAGTAAATTACTTTATGGGTTAGATATGTTCCATCTTTCTGAATTAACAGCAGATACAGTAGCAGGAGTAACATACGAGAAACCCGATCATCTACCGGGTGGTGTTAGTGTAAAGGTAGATCCAAAAACAGAGTCGGAAACAATTTTTGCTGATAACGGTCCTTATGCTGTACTAAATAGTATGGGTGATATTGATGTGGAAATTGAGGTAGTAGACCTTCCGTTACCTATGCAAAAGAAAATCTTTGGTCAAACAGAGGAGAATGG
>NZ_JOTN01000071.1 GCF_000712595.1 Bacillus manliponensis | reverse complement strand
GCCGTTTTGAATTGAAGTCGGATAGGGTGATAAATGGGGTTAAACACCTTGAAAATTTCATCACGTCTAGCCTGAATCCAATCCTCATCTCTACGTTTTACATCAATAAAAAAGAGCAGAGAGAAATCCCTCGGCTCTAAACGAGATGCAACCGGTCTAGCTCCCTGCATGCCATTGTTGGTTACATACGTGTTATTCACTTTCAATGAAGTTGTGTCAAAATCTTCAATCGGCTGAAAATGGCTACTCTTCGAAATCACTATGCTGTCACCGTTTGTATTTGTACAGACCATTTCTTTAATTCGCAAGTTATCACCTCATTCTAAAAGCCATTTGCTCAAGCGCTTGACGGTTTAATCGAGCTGTTTCAGATGGCAATAATGGTTGTGGACTGTTATTGGTTTGATACATGACCACTGAAGGTTCGTTACTCTTACTTGCTGCCTTATCAAAAGATGTTAATAATTTATCAAGCTTTTCTTCTAGCTTTGGAGTTTCTACAACGTTTTTCACAGTAAACGTTGTACTATTAGAACTAATTGCATCGGCGGCATTCTTTATCTGTCTAGCAGCTTGTGGGACTTGTGTGAGTGACGATGATGTAGCGACCTGTATCCCCATCGTGCTATTGACTAGGTTTGCTAACTCCTTTGCTTTCTCTTCTAAAGGTCCTCGCATATCCTCCATACCATTGATTAAACCGCCAATAGCTTTCATTCCAACTTCAGGTAAAGTATATGTCAGGATATCAAACTCT
Organism: Bacillus manliponensis; assembly: GCF_000712595.1. Taxonomy (GTDB): domain Bacteria; phylum Bacillota; class Bacilli; order Bacillales; family Bacillaceae_G; genus Bacillus_A; species Bacillus_A manliponensis. Next base: position 106 of record NZ_JOTN01000071.1, on the reverse strand, counting down.
TTTGTTGTACCCTCACGAATGGACTTTGCTTTCTTTTCAAATTCCACTTGAAGCTGATCTAATTGAACAGCTGCTTTCTCACGAAGCTCTTTAAGCTTTTGTTCAG
>NZ_JOTN01000070.1 GCF_000712595.1 Bacillus manliponensis | reverse complement strand
AGTAAGGGAGGAATACTTATGGGTCAACATCATCACGGACATGATCACCATGGTCACTCTCATAATCATTTTGAAGAAGCAAGAGAAGGGAATAAAAAAGGGCTAATTATTGCTTTAATAATTACTACGGGGATTATGATATTAGAGTTTTTTGGCGGATTAATCACAAACAGTTTAGCGTTACTATCTGATTCTGGACATATGCTTAGCGATGCTAGTTCTTTGTGTTTAAGTTTAGTTGCCATTTGGTTCGCTTCAAGACCAGCTTCTCCAAATAAAAGCTATGGCTTTTATCGTTTTGAAATATTAGCAGCATTATTTAATGGTATTACTTTATTTGTAATTGCAGGATTTATTGTTTTGGAAGCATATGAACGCTTTTTCGAACCACCAACTGTTTCCAGTGGAACCATGATACTGATTGCTTCAATAGGATTGTTCGCCAATTTAATTAGTGCTTGGTCATTAATGCGGAAGGGTGATGTGAAGAACAATGTTAATTTGCGTAGTGCATATCTACACGTTCTTGGTGATGCATTAGGTTCTGTTGGAGCGATTGTAGCTGGAATCTTAATGCTTTTATTTAATTGGTATGTAGCAGACCCGATCATTTCAGTTTTAGTGTCTTTATTAATTTTAAAAAGTGCTTGGGGAGTTATAAAGCATTCGGTTCATATTTTAATGGAAGGCACACCTCCTACGATTAATCAGGCAGAAGTTAAAGCAGTTTTAGAAGAAATCGATGGGGTTATCGATGTACATGACCTTCACATATGGACCATTACCTCTGGATTAGATTCTTTGAGCTGTCATGTATTAATTGAAGATCATAAAAACAGTCAAGAAATTTTACAAGAAGCAATTAATAAAAT
>NZ_JOTN01000069.1 GCF_000712595.1 Bacillus manliponensis | reverse complement strand
CCCTCGGCTCTAAACGAGATGCAACCGGTCTGGCTCCCTGCATGCCATTGTTGGTTACATATGTGTTATTCACTTTAAGTGACGTTGTATCAAAGTCCTCAATTGGCTGAAAATGACTACTCTTCGAAATCACTAAGCTGTCACCGTTTGTATTTGTACAGACCATTTCTTTAATTCGCAAGTTATCACCTCATTCTAAAAGCCATTTGCTCAAGCGCTTGACGGTTTAACCGAGCTGTTTCGGCTGGCGACAATGGTTGTGGGCTATTGTTAGTTTGATACATAACTACTGAAGGTTCACTCCCTTTACTCGTTGCCTTATCAAAAGATGTTAATAATTTATCAAGTTTTTCTTCTAGCTTTGGAGTTTCTACAACGTTTTTCACAGTAAACGTTGTACTATTAGAACTGATTGCATCGGCTGCATTTTTTATCTTCCTAACAACGTCTGGAACTTGTGTGAGTGGCGATGATGTAGCGACCTGTATCCCCATCGTGCTATTGACTAAGTTTGCTAACTCTTTTGCTTTCTCTTCTAAAGGTCCTCTCATGTCTTCCATACCATTGATTAAACCGCCAATAGCTTTCATCCCAACTTCAGGTAAAGTATATGTCAGGATATCAAACTCTTTTGTTGTACCCTCTCGAATGGACTTTGCCTTCTTTTCGAATTCCACTTGAAGCTGATCTAACTGAACAGCTGCCTTCTCACGAAGCTCTTTAAGCTTTTGTTCAGTATCCTTCTTCATGCCTTCCATCTCTTTGACAGCTTGTTCACGAGCAATGTTGGTTTTGGACTTCCACAAGCCTTGGAACTTTGCCAATTCCTCATCACTCATGTTTACCATTGCGGCTATTTCTGCCCCCGCTTTTGGTCCCATTGCCTGTAATTCAGCAAGTAGCCCTTCATCTA
>NZ_JOTN01000068.1 GCF_000712595.1 Bacillus manliponensis | reverse complement strand
CCCCACTGAGTGAAGTTTCACTTTATAGGAACTGATTTGAACCTTACTTTCAAAAAAGCAAGGTTTCTTCACTTTTAAAAGATTAAACAAAAATGTTTTCTTTACATAAAAATCCCTACAATATTTGTAGGGATAAAGAACAAAAAAATGTTTGTTAAGTTCTGTTATTACTAGCATTATTATTTTATAAAGTCTTGCTTTATCCGTTTGTATTCATTAGTACAATCCTCCAACCATCAGGGTCTTCTATTGTCGTTCCTTTTTCTTTCCAATATGGATTTTCTGGTTCAACTTCATAATATCCTATTTTATTTAACCTATTAGTTATCTTTTCGATTTCATTTTTATCAGGTATATAAAAAACAAGTAAGTTATCTTTTGTAGGAGCAGGACATGGACTCCCATTCACATGCCTTGTAAATTCTAAATGGTATTCTACATCAGGTAATCCAAACATTACCCCATCGTAACCTTCATGATTTTGAAACTCTCCTATGCGCTTTAAGCCTAATCCTTTTTCGTAAAAATTTATTACTTCTTCAAATTTATCTGTCGGCCTTGCAACTCTAAATTGAACCCAACTTTTCATACAAATCCCTCCTTATAAATTTAAAAGCTCCTATATTTCCCATTATAAATGAAAATATATTGTTTAATATCCCTCATTGGGGTTAGGATTAAATAAGACGAAAGACGTATACATCAGTGAATGATCCCTCTGTTCAAATCACTTTCTATTCAAAGGATTATTTTGTTGCAATTTCAATTAAACAACTTACTCTATGATCCACTATCCCCCTTCCTTTAAACCCTGTTGCTATTGATGTATTATTCATGTATTATTTAAGATAAATATTTCACTTTATCGTTTTGAAGAGAGGAGAGTACCAAAATCATGAAGAAAAAATCAATGAAATTTTTAT
>NZ_JOTN01000067.1 GCF_000712595.1 Bacillus manliponensis | reverse complement strand
GAGGGACAAATTGAAACAGGGATGACAATTCAGTTTCGGGCATTAGGGACTATAGAAAAGCCTTCTTTAGTGAATGTAAATACACAGGAAGAGCTTAAAATCAATAAAAGTATGGCAGCTGGTGAGGTAATCACTGTGAACACAAGAAAGGGACAGAAGCGCATAGAATCCATCCTCAACGGAGTTGTTAACAATGTTTTTAACTCTATCAAACCCGGCAGTATCTTTTTGCAGTTAAGGGTAGGAGATAACTTATTTCGTTATGATGCTGAAAGTGGTATCGATAATTTAGAAGTTACTATTTATTATCGAAATCAATATATAGGGGTGTAATTCGATGGAGCTTATGGTTTTTAATAAACAATTCGAGTTGCAAGGTATTATCGATGTTTTTAGGTCACTTAGGTGGCGTACAGAATTTTATAAAGTAGGCGAGTCTGAACTTCATTTGACTTTACCGGAAGACGAAGGAGAAACCCTTCACATCCTTTCTTTATTAATGAAAGATAATTTACTTGTAAAAAGCGATAGCTTAGAAGAAGCAGTGGTAATTGAAGGGGCTGTGATTGATGAACAAGACTCTGAAACGATTGTTGTAACAGGAAGTAAATTGGACGGAATGATTGGGGATCGCTTTGTATGGGGGGAACAAAAACATACAGGCACGATAGAACATGTTATGAAACAGTTTGTTGTAAAGAATGCTATTTCTCCAACAAAGTCACAAAGAGTTATTCCTAATATGGTGATATCCCCTAATCGTAATATCAGTAAGGCAGCAAGTGAAGTGAATTCATGGAAAGACTTAGGATTGTTAATTGAAGAGTTGGCACTTAAGTATGATATCGGTTGGAGAGTTTTGTTTGATTTAGCTAATAAGAAGTATGTGTTTGATGTGTTTGAAGGGAAAAATCGTTCGATTAATCAAGA
>NZ_JOTN01000066.1 GCF_000712595.1 Bacillus manliponensis | reverse complement strand
ACAGCCAGTAAAAGCCCGATTGGTTCAACTAACACTCAGTGGGGATGAAGAAAACCCCCACTGAGTGAAGTTTCACTTTATTAGTGACATGATTTGTCACTAATGTACGATAAGATAAAAGGGAAGTCACGAGTTTTTTCTGAGTAAGGAAAATGAAGGGGGAATATATAGTGAAAGAATGTACGGTAGATGTAAAGGGAGTAAAGATTAAAGTGTACGAATATAGCGAAACAGGAGAACCAATTTTGTTTTTGCATTATATGGGAGGTAGTTCATCAATTTGGAGAAGTATGATCCCTAGCTTTATAGAAACAAATCATGTAATTGTTTTGGATATAAGAGGACATGGAAAGTCTGATCATCCAGAAGATGGTTATGAGTTAGTGACATTAGCCGAGGATGTTCAAGAGGTACTAGATACTCTTAAGATTGATAAGACTCACATTGTCGGTAGTTCCCTTGGATGTTATATTGGAACAATGTTTGCATCGAAGTATCCAGAGAGGGTTCTTTCATTAATAAACTCTGAAGGTGCTTTAGTAAATCGCTGTGGTCCTGGTGGATTATATACACACTCTAAAGAGGAGCATTTTCGTAAATACTTTTCTGAACCTGAACAACAATTTGATTCAAGGGAAGAGTTACTAGAGTATATGAAGAAAAACTGGTTACCATGGAATAAAGAGCGAGAACTGGTAATGGAAGATTATGAACCTAGAAAGCTCACAAATGGGAAAGTAACATTTCTATCAAAAAAAGAGAATATGATAAAAATCGGTGAAGATTTATATGAGAGACGTTTTGAATTGTTATACGATACTATCAAATGTAAAGTATTGTTCCTGCCAGCAGAAAGAGAAGAGGGCTTGGCAAAGAAGTTGAATTTTATTAAAAGAGTCATGCTGAAATTAGAGGGAAGTAAATGTGTTGTGATTCCTGGAACATCTCATGCAATGATGTTTGATCATTGCAAAGAGTTTATTCATGAAATAAAAGAATTTATAAAATGAGTCTATTATGAGTAAGGGCTACTATTAAGGTGATGTAGTAGTGTGAAATCACTTTAATGGTAGCTTCTTTTAAAATAAATACTATTTTCATATAAAATGTGTTGACTCTTTTGTGATATATGTGTAATATACTAAGAGTCGCT
>NZ_JOTN01000065.1 GCF_000712595.1 Bacillus manliponensis | reverse complement strand
TCACTTATTTTCTTAGATGATGCAACAAGCTGTTTTAATGGTTTAATAATTGAATTGATAATGAAATAAATTAACACACCACCAATTAATAACGACACAATAATAACCATTACTGTGTTATTAAAAATCGGTTGAGCCGCTTCATCAATTTCTTCAGAAAACATTGTTCCAGCTAATTTCCATCCTGTTATTTCATTTGTTTGGAAAATCGTATGTCTATCGCTTCCTTCAAAATCATATGAGATTTGACCTGATTCTTTTTCGAACAATCGCTCTATAATTTCACCACTAGACTTTTCAGCAGCTTTTAAAGTTGGGTGCACGATGACATTTTTATTAGCATCAAAAATAGCTACATAACCTTTTTCCCCGATATTAACCATTTTCGTCGTTTCAACAATGCTATTAAGCGAAAGATCGATTCCAATCACGCCGCTACCATCATCATTTTCTCTTGCAATTGTTACAACAATATTTCCTGTTGTTTTTGACTCGTAAGGTGGTGTAATAACTATTTTATTTTTATTTTTAGCAGCTTCTTGATACCACGGACGTTCAGCCGGATTATAACCTTCTGGCATCTGTACTTGTGGAGATTGAATAAAAATCCCATCCGCAGTACCTGTGTAAATTGCTTCAACCTCCGGGTGCATATCTCTATACTTATCTAACTCAATATGAATACTATCTATTGCTCCTTCTTGATAACTCCCTTGATGAAAAGTTTTCGTAAAATACTCTGCATCAATTTCCTTCGCCTTTAATTCCTTTGAAATAAAGTTATTTAAAATCTTTACATTCCCATCTGCAGCTTTCATCATTGATTTCTGAAAATTATCTTCTGCTGTTTGATAAGACATCCAACCAATCGCAATACTCGGGAGAATCAATATTAAAATAAATGATTCTATTAACTTTTTCTTTATTCCTCTCTTACGAAAGACTTCTAATACATTTAACATACAAAACTTCCTTTCCACATTATTCAAACTAAATGTCTTTCCACGTTAAAAGACAATCAGACTATATAAAATAAATTATATCTAATTAATTTTATATATAGATTCAAAGTTGTTCAACACCTAAAAATACAATATTTTTGTCAAAACTATAATATTTCTATAAAAACTCCATTCAGTATGACAAATTGGGCTCCTATAAAAAACTCGTCACCTCGTGATAAGAGAGCATATCAATCGTATATGCTCTCTTTCCTCATCATCCTCTATATCTTAAACTTCCCTATCATTTCTTGTAATTCTT
>NZ_JOTN01000064.1 GCF_000712595.1 Bacillus manliponensis | reverse complement strand
GAACAATTGTTATCTAGTTTTGAAAGAATATGAAAAACTTGTTGACTTCCTTGGTCAACATGGTATAATGATTCTTGTCTTAAATGAATGATGTCTGGTAATGATGGCAGAGAGGTCACACCCGTTCCCATACCGAACACGGAAGTTAAGCTCTCTAGCGCCGATGGTAGTTGGGACTTTGTCCCTGTGAGAGTAGGACGTTGCCAGGCTCGTAATGTTCCGCAGTAGCTCAGTGGTAGAGCTATCGGCTGTTAACCGATCGGTCGTAGGTTCGAGTCCTACCTGCGGAGCCATTAAGGAGAGCTGTCCGAGTTGGCCGAAGGAGCACGATTGGAAATCGTGTATACGTCACAAGCGTATCAAGGGTTCGAATCCCTTGCTCTCCGCCATAAACATTTTGGCCCGTTGGTCAAGTGGTTAAGACACCGCCCTTTCACGGCGGTAACACGGGTTCGAATCCCGTACGGGTCACCACTTATTTTGGAGGATTAGCTCAGCTGGGAGAGCACCTGCCTTACAAGCAGGGGGTCGGCGGTTCGATCCCGTCATCCTCCACCATATACATTTTATATCATCGCGGGGTGGAGCAGTCTGGTAGCTCGTCGGGCTCATAACCCGAAGGTCGCAAGTTCAAATCTTGTCCCCGCAACCAAAGTGGTCCCGTGGTGTAGCGGTTAACATGCCTGCCTGTCACGCAGGAGATCGCGGGTTCGATTCCCGTCGGGACCGCCACTTTAAAATGGCTCGGTAGCTCAGTCGGTAGAGCAGAGGACTGAAAATCCTCGTGTCGGCGGTTCGATTCCGTCCCGAGCCACCATTTTAAAAAAGAATAAGCCGGCTTAGCTCAATTGGTAGAGCAACTGACTTGTAATCAGTAGGTTGGGGGTTCAAGTCCTCTAGCCGGCACCATGTAAGTTTCGGAGGGGTAGCGAAGTGGCTAAACGCGGCGGACTGTAAATCCGCTCCTTCGGGTTCGGCAGTTCGAATCTGCCCCCCTCCACCATTTACATAGGGGCATAGTTTAACGGTAGAACAGAGGTCTCCAAAACCTCCGGTGTGGGTTCGATTCCTACTGCCCCTGCCAAAAAACACAGCATGGCGGCTGTGGCGAAGTGGTTAACGCATCGGATTGTGGCTCCGACACTCGTGGGTTCGATTCCCATCAGTCGCCCCATTTTTATAAATACTTTACAAAATTTACGGATTATGATATTATTTTAAATGTTCAGTTTACAAAAAAAGTGATATTTTATATTTAAACATCATATAATGTAATAACACTTCGGTGGGCTATAGCCAAGCGGTAAGGCAACGGAC
>NZ_JOTN01000062.1 GCF_000712595.1 Bacillus manliponensis | reverse complement strand
CACTTTGTTGAAAAAAGATTTTGTCAAGAAAATGCCAATTTTTTTGGCATTTTCTTGATTTTTTATTTGTATTATAAAGTTGGTTCTTCTATAATTTGATGTGTTAGGTGTAAACCAACTTGCTTAAGTGAGCGAAGTTTGGTCCACTTTTTTAAGTTTTGTATGATGGCGGTCATCAAAACTTGTGCTTTAACCTTTTGAACTCCACGGTATCGCGCATAGCGTAAGCCATGGAGTTCTTTACTATGTGCGAAACTTAATTCAACTGTAGATGGACGAACTGATTTTAAAACTTTTCCTCTCACAGTTAATCGTTGGATTCTCATTTTATCGTAAGTTCCTTGGTGGATGGAAACTCGTAACACCCGATCTTGATTTTCTTGTTTCGCAAACGGACATGCCTTACAACTTCCTTTGGGTGGTTTGAACTCGTGATAACCTTGCCGAGTGGTTGTTTTATAATGAAACGGTACACCACACGGACAGGCATAGAGTTCTTCGCTCACTTGTTTAAATTGATAACGGCGACAATTCGGGTGCTCTTTTGTAGGAAAACGACGGTACGACATGTAGACAAAAAAGCCGTACTGAAACAAGCTTCGTGCCAAGGAAGCGTTATAATAGCCCGAATCAAGAGCGATTTCGTTCGCATACTTCCCTAGAGTTTGCTTCAAACCCTGAATTTGTCCCATTAACTTGCGATGACCGGGCACATTGGCAGGAGTAACATCTGTGGCAATGATAAAGTTATGCAGGGAATCTACTATACGATGCTCAAAATAAGCAAATCGTCCTCGTGGATCATGCTTGACTGATAAACGCGCTTCCGGATCTACAGGACTCACGATGATTTGCCTTTCTTCTATTTTGGAACCTTTTGCTTGTAGCGGTTTCTTTCCATGACGTAATCGATAATCATTAATCATCGCCAAATCTTCCTCTTTTTCTTCTATTACTTGTTCCACCACAATGATTTCACGTACACGCTTATTCGCATTTGCCTTTAATTCTGTTTCATCCGCAATCCATGTTTCATTTGCGATAAAGCCTTCTTGTTGAATAAGACGAAGACAATGTTGAAACAAATCCTCCCAAAACTTCGTATTTTGTAGGCGTTGTGAGAGGAATTTAGAGATTGTTGAGTGATTAGGAATTTTCTCATAGGGAGAAACACCTAAAAACCACCGATATGTCGCATTCTGTTTGACTTGATTACATGTAAAACGAACGGAACGAAGCCCTTCCAAATATTGAATCAGTAAGATCTTCACTAACATAATGGGATCTTTTGTTGGGCGACCAATACGATGCGGATAGAACACTTCTAACTTCCTACTTACAAAATCCCAATCCATCACTGAGTCTATTTTCACTAAATGATGCGAAGCATCATACATCATTTCATAGTGTTTTCGGTTTTCTTCAATTTCTCTTCTGGAATATGTAACATACATAAAAAATCTCCTCGTTTCATTTCATTCACGAGGAGATTTTATCAGAATTTTTATATTTTATCTATTGACTAGATTGTTTTTCAACAGTATG
>NZ_JOTN01000061.1 GCF_000712595.1 Bacillus manliponensis | reverse complement strand
CTAACCCAAGTCAGTATGACTTGGGTTTTTTTGTTGTTTTATAAAAAACATGTTTCGCATGGAATGGTTAATTCAATGCGAAACAATTAAGCTCAGGGTGTAAAAAACTAAAGGGCTAAGCCCATCACAAGCGTATTATAATAAATCCCGTTTATATAAGTATCTTTCTTTAATAGTCCTTCTTCTTCGAAACCAAGTTTTTTATACAATTTGATTGCTCTTATATTATCCTCTCTCGTAACAAGAGCTACTTTTTTTGTGATTCCATTTGAACTAGCCCAATTAATAAGGTGATTCATAATTATGTTTCCTAATCCTAACCCACAGTATTGTTCTTGAATAACAATACCTAAAGTTCCAACATGTTTTGTCCTGTTTTTGTTTTCAGAAGTAATAGAAGCAATGCTTACTATTTTTTCATCAATTGTTGCGAGCATTAATATGGAATTATCTTCTAGTGTGGTAGATGTTATAAAGTTTTCATATTCATGTAAGTTCATTTTAAATTCATTTTTTCCAAATGAAAGAAAATCAGTTTCTCCACCTACAAAATTATAAAAGTCTATCATAGACTGTGCATCTTTCTTCTCAGCTTCTCTTATAATCATTTCTTTCCCATTTTGTAATTGTAATTTTTTCATAATCATCAGCTTCTTTCAAATTAGTTATTGATTTTTAAATTATAGTATTTCTGTATCATTGTATCTAAAGAAATAAACATTTTAGTGACCATATCATCCATCTAAATATTGACTGACAATTTTTTGAGCCTCTTCACGTACAAATTGTATTAATTGAGGAGGCTCTTCTATAAAAATTTCAGATCCGAGACCGAGAAATAGGCTACCGATAAAAGGAACATCGCTATCACATATTACTTTATGAATAATGCCTGTACCATCTGGTTTTAATTGAATCCACTCTCCAATAGGGTGAGGGTCTATTTGTTTGCAGGCTTTCTTTGTTAACTTTGCTCGCAAAGTCAATTCTTTATGTATATCTACTGTTCTTTTTAACCATTCGTTTACGGTTATATCTTTTGGTGGTATCTTGGAGATTTTTTTATTTATACTAACAGACATAATACGATCAATTCGAAAGGAAACATTCCGATTCCTTTTATAACAAAAAGCAAGACAATACCATAACCCATTCGCTAAAAAAATTCCGAATGGAAAAATTGTTCGAGTTGATTGTCCAGAACGTGATTCATATTGAATCTGTAAAAACTCTTTTTCTAACGATGCTTGTAAAACTTCCCTTAAATAATGATTGTGAAAACTTCTCTTTGGTAAATCAATGCCGATACGTTCTTTTAATTTTTCCATTTCTTGAATCATACTTGAAGACATACTTGCACGTATTTTCGTAAGTGTCGATATATTTTCTTGCTTAAATGGTCCGTCTTGTTCTTCGAGTAATTCATAAGACAAAAGTAAACCGGTAGCTTCCTCTGCTGTTAATGAGATTGCAGGTAGTTTTTGTTGTCTCATAAGACTGTAGCCACCATTTGGTCCGGTGGAAGAAGAGAGTGGTACACCCATTTCACTTAATAATTGTAAATCTCGAAGCATTGTTCTTCTTGAAACATGAAATTCGTCGGCTAGCTCTTGAACAGTAAAGTGATGCTTTGTATTGAGTGTAATTAACAATTCAAACAACCTTCCAGTTCTAGACATGAAAAGATCTCC
>NZ_JOTN01000060.1 GCF_000712595.1 Bacillus manliponensis | reverse complement strand
TCGTCAATAAAGATAATATGACCGACGTAATTATATTAACATATATTTGAATAAATAGATATAAATAAATTGTTAAGGATTGGAAAATGTGAATTTGGAAGGGGGAATGAGGATGATTCCGTGGGACAAACGAGTATATGCACTGTACCAAGGCGATCAATTTATTACAGAGGGAACGATATTGGAAGTCAGTGCAGTAGCTAATAAATCATTAGATTGGCTCAGATGTATGTTAGCTCCAAGTTATGAAAAAGTGTGCGGTAATAGTACAAGGCGGTTGCGGTTGATTCGGTTAGATGATGACGAAGAATGATTATAAAAATTTCATTTTGTAGAGAAACGAGGTGCGTGATGAAAAGTTCTACAAAGTATCAATTGTTAAAAGATGATTTTGATCATGCTGTAAAACAAATCGAACTACAGAATAAAGAAATAAACCTTTTAAGAGCAGCCCGTGAATCATCTATACATGAGTGTCGACAGTTGGTTAATGAAAGAATGAAGTTTAAAGAAGAAAACGAGTTTTTAAGAGATGATGTTCAAATTAGAGACGAACGTATTGAAGAACTTGAGAAGGAACTATCCGAATTAAAAAGAGCAGCTAGCCAATGCTAACTGCTCACCCCAGGGAAGGGAAAGAAAATGCTGTTCATATTGGAGGCTCACTGTGCAGTTATAGTATGTGCGGATTTGAAAAATATTATGCGGAGGGATAAGGGATGAAAACATTAGATGCACCAATTTATGAGGTGAAACAAGATAGCGAATGGTATAAGACAGAAAAGAAGAGAAGATACGAAAAGATTCTTTAACGATTTCAAAGAGAAGTACGGTACTAACGACGGATTTGTCTTTTATCATTCAGGATACTTTTGGGTTCGAACTGATACAGAAGCTCATGAATTGTTTAAAGAAGAAGTCTCTAAAAAACCAAAAAAGAAAGATTTTCACCCATTTAAAAAGCGCTCTAAGTATTACGAAGAAATAAAGTCGTGTATTGAGCAGATTGAAGAAATCAGTCCTTTTAGATCTCATGATGCTTTGGGGATCAATAACATATCGGGTAGTCATTGGTTAGGAGGTAGATGGTTTTTCGGAGTGAAGAATGAGGGGATTGAGGTAATGAAAGTTTATACAGACGGCGAATATGAAGTGATTGAATATGAGGATGGTTCATCCATTCGATATATACCAGATAGAACACCTAGAAAAACAGAGCAAGTGAATGGTAATCAGCAATAACAAAGTGTATGTTAATAGCAGGATTTTTATTTTGATTAATAGTAATTTCGTAAATAGGGATACCGCCAGCATTTTGGAAAAACCCACGCTAAGAGCATGTAAGATTTTATAAAGTTTTTCGGCTAATCTAGTAACACATGAGAACTCTAAAACTCACGCCAGGATAGGAATGTATAAAAAATGAATAGAGTTATAGAAAAAGAAAAAGGGGATTCCTTGTGAAAGTAAAATATCCGCCTTTTTTACCGATAATGAGACGTTATGTTAACTTGACCTGTATGGAGTATACAAGAAAGAACAGTAACCTTGTAACAAGTTCTTATGATAAAATGGAATAAAAAGGGAGTGATGTGATGAAAAAATTCCTTTTCTGTTTAATGATAGTTGTAACAATGTTAAGCTATATCGTTTATACAAGTATCAAAGAAGGACAATCTTATAGTACATCATCAGTGCTTGACTCTGCCTACGAAAAATTCAAATTATCCAGTTACCAAATTGGTATTACAGACCCTAATATTTCCATTGAAATATTAGGGAATACTAGTGAAGAAGAAGTAAGAAAATACTTGGAAAAGAACTTGAGCAAATCGGATTTAAATCATTATCAGATTGAGATTTCCAAAAAAATTGAAGAGGACTAAAAGGAACATAAAATTCTTTATTACTTTCGCTAACGAATTCTATGTAAATAAGCCGTCTATATGGGCGGCTTATTGTATTTTTTGCTTAG
>NZ_JOTN01000059.1 GCF_000712595.1 Bacillus manliponensis | reverse complement strand
TTACTGTAGAGCAGATTCTTGGAGCGATGCCTGGTGTAATTAGCGCAGCTGAAGCGTCTGGATCTGATATGGCGCAAACAGCAGAGGTTATGGCTTCTACATTGAATATTTTCAGTATGGAAGCTACAGAAGCCACAAGAGTAGCTGATATTTTAGCCAAAACAGCCAATATTTCCGCAGCTGATTTGACGGATATGCAGTACGCCTTGAAATATGCTGGACCACCAGCCGCAACTTTAGGAGTAAGTTTAGAAGAGTTGGCGGCTTCTATCGGTATAATGACTAATGCCGGTATGAAAGGTGAACAAGCTGGTACAACACTTCGTGCGTCCTTATTACGTTTAGTTGACCCGCCAAAAGAAGCAAGAGGTGAGTTGGAACGGTTAGGGATTTCTGTCACTGATGCGAGTGGTGAATTCGTTGGCTTAGAATCTATTGTTGGGCAGTTAAAAGGCAGTACCGAGGGTATGACTGAAGCTCAAAAGGCAGCATCTATTTCGATGATATTCGGTGTGGAAGCTGTTTCAGGAATGTTGTCATTAATGGCAGCTGGACCAGATGAAATTGGTAAAATGACAACATCTCTTGAGAATAGTGCTGGTGCATCAGAAAAAGCAGCAAAACAAATGAAAGATAACCTCAAAGGTGCTGTGGATGAAATGTCCGGTGCTATTGAAACTGCGAAAATCAAGTTTACTGATGGGCTAACACCAGCATTAGAAGGTGCAGCTAAAGTTGTTACAGATTTAGTACAGAAGTGGAATAATCTTGATGCAGGAACTCAAGAGGTAATTGCGACATCTACAGCGTTAGGGACAGCGATGCTTGGGGTTACAGCAGTTGTTGGGGTACTTACATTAGGAGTTGGTGCTCTTTTATCATTCGCAGGTCCATTAGGGCTTGCGATTGTTGGAGGAACAGCTGCACTTGGGGCGCTTGGTATTGCTGGGTATGCAACGTCTGCTTCACTTGAAAATATAGCAAAGGCACAGGAGCAGGCAAAAGAGAAAGCTCTGTTATATGGTGAAGGTGTTTCTGGTGCGACTGTTAAAGCGGCCGAATCCTATGTGAAGATGCGAGAAAAAGCAGAGTCACAAATGTTCCAACTTTCCCGAACTTCAGGTGAAGAAGCAGAAAAAATGGCAACAAAAATAGTTGGCACTTATTCCAAAATGTCCACCGAAGTTATCACTGCGTTAGAAAAGTTTAAGACTGATGTTTCAGTTGTTATGGAGCAACTATTTCAGGATACAGAAGGTAAATTTAATGAACAACGCCAGAAAATTGAACAAGAAGCTCTTAATGCTATAGATAAGGACATTGCAAAAACAAAACAAGCGTTAGACACCATTAAGAAATATCAGCAAGAATTTAGCCTTGATACTTCTAAAATGTCTGCAGATCAGCAGAAGGAGTTACAGAAGGCTCTTAATATTTTCCAAGAAATGACTAGCGCATTTGCGAAGAATCAAAAAGATGCAGTAGCAATTCAAAAATCTATTGTTTCTGAAAATGGAAAGCTTTCTTACAAGCAGGCGAAAGAATATAACTCTGAAATTAAGAAAGTGTATGAAGAAGGGAAAAAGGCAGCTGAGAAAGATTATAAGGATCGTAAAGACATCATCTCTAAAATGGACATAGATGCCGAGGCACGAAAAGCATTAATGTCAAAAAATGATGCAGAACTTCAAATAAGCCTAGCCAAAAATACCGAATCTTATAGGCAGAATGCAAAAGCCTTGTTTGAATCGATGTCACAAAACGGAAAGCTTTTGGACCTTGAAACAGGAAAGCAAGCTGAACGAATGAAGAAAGCGGTTGTGACAGTTTCTGGTGATATGCGTTATGTTGAGGAGACTGAAAAAGAATTCCATACGAGATGGGCTCAACAACAGGTAACGTATCTTCAAAGTCTTGGGCGAGTAAAGAAGAAGCCATGGCACAATCCAAGCAAGCACTCATAGATTTTTACACAGGCATGGGGTTGACTTTAGAACAAGCGAAACAAGAAGCTGATAAGGTAATTAAGGGTGTAAATGAAGAGCTGAAAAAGGGTAATCCTGAAGCGGAGCAAGCTGGTAAAGATAAGGTTAAAAGTAAAGCAAAGGGCATGGAGCAAACCAAAGGGGAAGCCGAAAAAGCTGGGAAAAACGTTAGTGATGCTAGTGATAAAGGTTTGTCTGAAAAGA
>NZ_JOTN01000058.1 GCF_000712595.1 Bacillus manliponensis | reverse complement strand
GTTCATATTTATATGGTTAAGTCCTCGATCTATTAGTATTCGTCAGCTCCACGTGTCACCACGCTTCCACCTCGAACCTATCAACCTGATCATCTTTCAGGGATCTTACTAGCTTGACGCTATGGGAAATCTCATCTTGAGGGGGGCTTCATGCTTAGATGCTTTCAGCACTTATCCCTTCCGCACATAGCTACCCAGCGATGCCCTTGGCAGAACAACTGGTACACCAGCGGTGCGTCCATCCCGGTCCTCTCGTACTAAGGACAGCTCCTCTCAAATTTCCTACGCCCACGACGGATAGGGACCGAACTGTCTCACGACGTTCTGAACCCAGCTCGCGTACCGCTTTAATGGGCGAACAGCCCAACCCTTGGGACCGACTACAGCCCCAGGATGCGATGAGCCGACATCGAGGTGCCAAACCTCCCCGTCGATGTGGACTCTTGGGGGAGATAAGCCTGTTATCCCCGGGGTAGCTTTTATCCGTTGAGCGATGGCCCTTCCATGCGGAACCACCGGATCACTAAGCCCGACTTTCGTCC
The DNA here is from genome assembly GCF_000712595.1 of Bacillus manliponensis. Lineage (GTDB taxonomy): Bacteria > Bacillota > Bacilli > Bacillales > Bacillaceae_G > Bacillus_A > Bacillus_A manliponensis. Next base: position 2,215 of record NZ_JOTN01000058.1, on the reverse strand, counting down.
CTGCTCGACTTGTAGGTCTCGCAGTCAAGCTCCCTTATGCCTTTGCACTCTACGAATGATTTCCAACCATTCTGAGGGAACCTTTGGGCGCCTCCGTTACTCTTTAGGAGGCGACCGCCCCAGTCAAACTGCCCACCTGACACTGTCTCCCGGGTCGATAAGACCCGTAGGTTAGAATTTCAATACAGCCAGGGCGGTATCCCACCAGCGCCTCCACCGAAGCTAGCGCTCCGGCTTCAAAGGCTCCCGCCTATCCTGTACAAGCTGTACCAAAATTCAATATCAGGCTACAGTAAAGCTCCACGGGGTCTTTCCGTCCTGTCGCGGGTAACCTGCATCTTCACAGGTACTATAATTTCACCGAGTCTCTGGTTGAGACAGTGCCCAAATCGTTACACCTTTCGTGCGGGTCGGAACTTACCCGACAAGGAATTTCGCTACCTTAGGACCGTTATAGTTACGGCCGCCGTTTACTGGGGCTTCAGTTCAGAGCTTCGCTTGCGCTAACCCCTCTCCTTAACCTTCCAGCACCGGGCAGGTGTCAGCCCCTATACTTCGCCTTACGGCTTCGCAGAGACCTGTGTTTTTGCTAAACAGTCGCTTGGGCCTATTCACTGCGGCTTTCCGTTAAGAAAGCACCCCTTCTCCCGAAGTTACGGGGTCATTTTGCCGAGTTCCTTAACCAGAGTTCTCTCGCACACCTTAGGATTCTCTCCTCGCCTACCTGTGTCGGTTTGCGGTACAGGCACCTTTTATCTCGCTAGAAGCTTTTCTTGGCAGCGGGGAATCAAAGACTTCGCTCCATAAGGAGCTTCCCCATCACAGCTCAGCCTTCACGATAAGCGGATTTGCCTACTTATCAGCCTAACTGCTTGGACGTGCACAACCAATCGCACGCTTCTTCTATCCTTCTGCGTCCCTCCATTGCTCAAACGATAAAGAGGTGGTACAGGAATATCAACCTGTTGTCCATCGCCTACGCCTGTCGGCCTCGGCTTAGGTCCTGACTAACCCTGAGCGGACGAGCCTTCCTCAGGAAACCTTAGGCATTCGGTGGACGGGATTCTCACCCGTCTTTCGCTACTCATACCGGCATTCTCACTTCTAAGCGCTCCACCAGTCCTTACGATCTGACTTCACAGCACTTAGAACGCTCCCCTACCACTGATACCATAGGTATCAATCCGCAGCTTCGGTGGTGTATTTAGCCCCGGTACATTTTCGGCGCAGAGTCACTCGACTAGTGAGCTATTACGCACTCTTTAAATGGTGGCTGCTTCTAAGCCAACATCCTAGTTGTCTAAGCAACTCCACATCCTTTTCCACTTAATACACACTTTGGGACCTTAGCTGGCGGTCTGGGCTGTTTCCCTTTTGACTACGGATCTTATCACTCGCAGTCTGACTCCTAAGTATAAGTCGTTGGCATTCGGAGTTTGACTGAATTCGGTAATCCGATGGGGACCCCTAGTCCAATCAGTGCTCTACCTCCAAGACTCTCAAACTTAAGGCTAGCCCTAAAGCTATTTCGGGGAGAACCAGCTATCTCCAGGTTCGATTGGAATTTCTCCGCTACCCACACCTCATCCCCGCACTTTTCAACGTGCGTGGGTTCGGGCCTCCATTCAGTGTTACCTGAACTTCACCCTGGACATGGGTAGATCACCTGGTTTCGGGTCTACGACCACGTACTAAACGCCCTATTCAGACTCGCTTTCGCTACGGCTCCGCCTCTTCAGCTTAACCTCGCACGGGATCGTAACTCGCCGGTTCATTCTACAAAAGGCACGCCATCACCCGTTAACGGGCTCTGACTATTTGTAGGCACACGGTTTCAGGATCTCTTTCACTCCCCTTCCGGGGTGCTTTTCACCTTTCCCTCACGGTACTGGTTCACTATCGATCACTAGGTAGTATTTAGCCTTGGGAGATGGTCCTCCCGGATTCCGACGGAATTTCACGTGTTCCGCCGTACTCAGGATACATTCAAGAGGGAACGAAGTTTCAACTACAGGGTTGTTACCTTCTATGACGAGCCTTTCCAGGCTGCTTCGTCTACCTCGTTCCTTTGTAACTCCGTATAGAATGTCCTACAACCCCAAGAGGCAAGCCTCTTGGTTTGGGCTAGATTCCGTTTCGCTCGCCGCTACTCAGGAAATCGCATTTGCTTTCTCTTCCTCCAGGTACTTAGATGTTTCAGTTCCCTGGGTCTGTC
>NZ_JOTN01000057.1 GCF_000712595.1 Bacillus manliponensis | reverse complement strand
TTACTGTAGAGCAGATTCTTGGAGCGATGCCCGGTGTAATTAGCGCAGCTGAAGCTTCTGGATCTGATATGGCGCAAACAGCTGAGGTTATGGCTTCTACATTGAATATTTTTAGCATGGAAGCAAGTGAAGCAACGAAGGTAGCTGACATCTTAGCGAAGACAGCTAATATTTCCGCGGCGGATTTGACGGATATGCAGTACGCCTTAAAATATGCTGGACCACCAGCAGCGGCGCTTGGTATAAGTTTAGAGGAATTGGCGGCTTCTATCGGTATAATGACAAATGCCGGTATGAAAGGCGAGCAAGCTGGTACAACATTACGTGCTTCTCTAGTACGTTTAGTTGACCCGCCAAAAGAAGCAAGAGGTGAGTTGGAACGGCTAGGGATTTCTGTCACTGATGCGAGTGGTGAATTCGTTGGTTTAGAATCCATTGTCGGGCAGTTAAAAGGTAGTACAGAGGGTATGACTGATGCCCAAAAGGCAGCATCTATTTCGATGATATTCGGTGTAGAAGCTGTTTCGGGGATGTTGTCATTGATGGCAGCTGGACCAGATGAAATTGATAAAATGACGACATCTCTTGAAAATAGTGCTGGTGCATCCGAAAAAGCAGCAAAACAAATGAAAGATAACCTCAAAGGTGCTGTGGATGAAATGTCGGGTGCTATTGAGACTGCAAAAATTAAATTTACTGATGGGCTAACACCAGCATTAGAAGGTGCAGCTAAAGTTGTTACAGACTTAGTACAGAAATGGAATAATCTTGATGCAGGAACTCAAGAGGTAATTGCGACATCTACAGCGTTAGGGACAGCGATGCTTGGGGTGACAGCAGTTGTTGGGATACTTACATTAGGGGTTGGTGCTCTTTTATCGTTCGCTGGTCCACTAGGGCTTGCGATTGTTGGAGGAACAGCAGCACTTGGGGCGCTCGGCATTGCTGGGTATGCAGCAACTAAATCCATCGAGAATACAGCAAAGGCACAGGAACAGGCGAAAGAGAAGGCTCTCTTATATGGTGAAGGTGTTTCTGGTGCAACTGTTAAAGCAGCTGAATCGTATGTGAAAATGCGAGAAAAAGCAGAATCACAAATGTTTCAGCTTTCTCGAACTTCAGGTGAAGAAGCTGACAAAATGGCAACGAAAATAGTTGGCACTTACTCAAAGATGTCAACTGATGTTATTACTACATTAGAAACGTTTAAAAACGATGTTTCAGTTGTTATGGAGCAATTATTCCAAGATACAGAAGGCAAGTTTAATGAACAGCGTCAAAAAATTGAGCAGGAAGCTCTTAATTCAATTGATAAGGATATTGCTAAAACAAAACAAGCGTTAGACACAATTAAAAAATATCAACAAGACTTTAATCTTGATACTTCTAAAATGTCCGCAGATCAGCAAAAGGAATTGAGCAAAGCTCTTAATGTATTCCAAGAAATGACCAGTGCATTCGCTAAGAATCAAAAAGATGCAGTGGCAATTCAAAAATCTATTGTTTCTGAAAATGGAAAGCTTTCTTACAAGCAGGCGAAAGAATATAACTCTGAAATTAAGAAAGTGTATGAAGAAGGGAAAAAGGCAGCTGAGAAAGATTATAAGGATCGTAAAGACATCATCTCTAAAATGGACATAGATGCCGAGGCACGAAAAGCATTAATGTCAAAAAATGATGCAGAACTTCAAATAAGCCTAGCCAAAAACACCGAATCCTATAGGCAAAATGCAAAAGCTTTATTCGAAGTGATGTCACAAAATGGAAAGCTTTTAGATCTTGAAAGTGGTAAGCAGTTTGAAAGAATAGAAAGATGGGATAATGATTTAAAAGACAAAGTCATAGAAAGTGAAACGGCATATCAAACAAGATGGGCTGATCAGCAAGTTAAGTATTTTCAAAAGCTTGGTGAAAGTAAAGAATCGGCTATGCAGAAGACACAGCAACATCTTATGGATTTTTATACAGGCATGGGATTGACTTTAGAGCAAGCGAAACAAGAGGCTGATAAGGTAATTAAGGGTGTAAATGAAGAGCTGAAAAAGGGTAATCCTGAAGCGGAGCAAGCTGGTAAAGATAAGGTTAAAAGTAAAGCCAAAGGTATGGAGCAAACAAAAGGGGAAGCCGAAAAAGCGGGGAAAAACGTTAGCGATGCTAGTGATAAAGGTTTGTCTGAAAAGAAAGCTGATGCCGAGAATCATGGTAGAGATAAAGGGAAAAACCATCAAAAAGGAACGGAAAGTACAATCGGTGGTAATAAAGATGCTGGTGACAAAGTATCAAAAGGAACTGATGATGGTCTCTCGAAAAATAAAGGCGATGCTGAAAAGCACGGTAGAGATAAAGGAACCAATCACCAGAAAGGGACTGAGAGCACGGTAGGTGCAAATAAAAGCGCTGGTGATAAAGTTTCTAAAGGTACGGATTCGGGCTTATCGCAAGAAAAAGGAAATGCGAAAAAACACGGTACAGACAAAGGTAAAGGGCATGGTCAAGGTCTAGATAGTACAAAAGGTAGTAACAGTTCTATTGCTCAGTTATTGAGTTCTACAGTTTCTAAGATTTTAGGTGCTACAACTGATGGTGGTGGCGGTAAAAAAGCTGGTACTACATTCGGTCAAGGTGTGAATTCGGGGAAAGGTGGAGCTCAAACAGCTGGTGAAGGCGTAGCCAAAAGCGCTGAGAAAGGGTTTAAAACAGCTGATGGGAATTCCATAGGTTCATCTATTGCAAAAGGGGTTGCAGCTGGTATTTCCGGTGGTAAAAGTTCTGTTCTCACTGCCGCAGTTAATTTAGCGAGTAGTGCCATCAAAGCAGCAAAAGAGGCGTTAGGTATCAACTCGCCATCTCGTGTTGCTCGTGATGAAA
>NZ_JOTN01000056.1 GCF_000712595.1 Bacillus manliponensis | reverse complement strand
CTAACCCAAGTCAGCATGACTTGGGTTTTTTCTTGATTTGATACGATAAAAACACACTAGTTGAATTTGTTAACTAGTGTGTTTTTATGAGATATTTAAAAACGAAACTTACCGTCTTTGTCGCGGTATGTTTTATAGTTATGTGAATTTGCATTATATTTCGTGCCTAATTTCTCATTTAGTGCATGTTGTAACAACTTAGAAATGTTTATGTTATTTCGCTTTGCTTCTATATGTAGACCAACAGGAATAGATACACTTATTCTTTTATAAGCATATTGAACTTGTTCTCGTACTGGTGGCATCCATACATCAATCAAAACGGCTTGTTCGTTCTCTTCTACTTTTACTTCCCTCAAAGGTGTTGGTTTTGGCATTGGTGTGTTATCATCCTCGAATCCAACTAGAAATCCTCCTAAAACATCACGAGCCATATACATTGCTTCTATATCTGTATCTGCACAAGTTAAACATCCTGGAAGATCTGGGAATCCAATGCTAATACCATCATCAGCATAATGAAAAATAGCAGGATATGTATAGTAATCTTTATGAAAATTTATTATTTCTCCCATTTGTGTTATTTCTCCTTGTTTACTTAATGATAAATCCATACCAAAGTATACTCTTTTAGAGGAGAGGATGTCTAATTTGTTGATCCGTAATAACAACAAAAATTTAATTTCTATCAAACTTCCTTTTCAGGTTATACTTAAAATAAAATGGGTAAATTTTCTATAATAAATTTTGGAATAAATGCGTATAGGAGCGGATGGATAAAAATATGAAAGCAATAAGTATGTTATTAATAGCGATTATATTATGGGGCACAGCAATTGCACCTACAAAATGGGCGTTGGAATCTATTCCTCCCTTTACGTTGTTGTTTTTACGTCTTAGTTTAGCTGGTTTTATATGTGCATGTTTTACTTTTTCAGATCTGAAAAATAGTATTATCAATAAGAATATTCCCTGGAAAAGAATGAGTTTATTATCTTTCACAGGGGTAGCTGGTTACTTTATGTTTACGTCGGTTGGTATTTCATTAACGAGTGGGCTACATGTTAGTATTATCGATGCTGGATTGCCACTCGTTACAATTGTATTTTCAGTAATCTTTTTAAAGGAAAAGATTCATATGAATTATTGGATTGGTATTGTATTAGGGGTAATTGGAGTGCTATGCATCACACTTCCATCTGGTGATGGTAATGGGGAAGCTTCTTTATTTGGAGATATTCTTATTTTGTTTAGTACATTTCTTTTTGCATTCTATACGATATTGTTAAAGCGTCCAAAAGAAGAAAGGAACTTATCGAATAAGGTGTTTACGACAATGACACTACTTATAGGAGCGATAATGTTAGTACCTTTTGCTAGTGTGGAGGTACTGTATAACGAATTTCCAAAAATAGATACATGGAAAGTTGGACTAAGTTTTTTATATTTAGTTTTTGGTGCGACAATACTTGCATATTGGTTTTGGAATAAGGCACTTGAAAGTATTTCAGCATCTGTAAGTGGACTATATTTAAATGCACTGCCGCTAGTTAGTATGCTCGCTTCTATTGTTTTATTAAATGAATCATTAACGTGGAGAATTGCAATGGGAGGGAGTCTTGTCTTAGTTGGAGTGTTATGGGCAGATCAAGATAAATGGAAGGGTGTATTACAATCTGCCAATAGAGGGAAAGAAAGTCAGCTGTATAAATAGGATTATTATTGGAAAAAGAGAGGTGTAAGTGCTATACCTCTCTTTTTTGTTATTCCATAGATTCAGCAATCGAAATTAAATCGTTCATTGTGTATGTTTTCTTTAAATATTTTTTGTTACCGATTTCGATTTTGTACTGTAGGTTGTCCTTTTGGAATAGGAGTTCATATGCTAGGTGGAAATTCGGCTTATAGAGCATTTTAATTCCTTTTTTCGTGGTGTAAAATTGTTCCCCTTTTTGTTTTTGGTGTTCCAATTTATTATAAAATAGGAGAAATTGTGATTTTGAGAATACCGTTAGTTGGTTCGTTGTAGTACTTGAGTTGTAAATAGTCATTATATGCTATGCTTCTAAAATCATGAATTTCAAAAGGGAATCTTGTTGGAACTAGTACATTTTGATGGTGCTTCATTTCATATTCTTTTACAACATGTGCTTCTTCAAGAAAAGGGTTTGTTCCATCGTAAATACGCTGGATATAAGAGATTTTTTCGTTTTTCGTTGTTAGAGCCCAAATAAAAGCAATTTGATTTTCATTGTGCTTATTTTTTGTATAGGTCACAAGCACTATCGTATCTTTCTGTGGTGATGGTACCTTGGAGACTTTGTTAATTTGTGTATCCTTTTTAATTGTTGGAATTTCAACAGTTTCCATTACATAAGATTGCATTAATCTTTCATCTCTGTGTATTAGTGCTTTAATGAATTGATCGATAACATGATTTTGACTAGTTGCTAGTACAATATGGTTTGATGAAAGATATAATGCAAAGAAAAGAAAGAAGAGGGAGTAACGTTTTTTCTTCATATAAATCACCTGTGCTTATTTTTGCTTGTTCATGAATTTTTTATTCTATATTAATGGGCTATAAGACTCCTGGTTCAAAATTTGAGAGAAGCAAAGAAGTTTAGATGGGAGTCTTATAGTCTGTAAAAAACTGATTGATCGGGCTGATAACTAGTGGGTTCTTACATATAGAAGTTCCACTTTATATATGAGGAGCTGAATTGTGAGATTTACTTATATGTAGTGAATAGGAGAATGATAATAGTAGACATCCATTTTTATTTTATAAAAAGTGTTGACTATTAATATGAGAGAGTGTAATATTATATGAGTCGCCGATGCAACAGAGCAGAAAGCGATGAAACAAA
>NZ_JOTN01000055.1 GCF_000712595.1 Bacillus manliponensis | reverse complement strand
TTGGTCCAAGTATGGATATTGTTGCGCCAGGTGCAGAAATCTTCAGTACAATTTCGACACCAGCAAAACCAAATACATATGCGAAGTTAGATGGAACATCAATGGCTTCACCAGTTGTAGCTGGGGTTGTTTCGTTAATTAAATCAAAACATCCAGATTTAAATACTTATCAAGTTGAGGCGCTTTTAAAGCAAACTGCTGATGATTTAGGTGAAACAGGATATGACAGTAAATATGGTCATGGTCTTGTAAATGCAATCGCAGCATTAAACTATGATGTTAGTAAATTACCAAAATACGAGAAAAAAGGTTCTGCGGCAACGTTAGAAAGTGCGGCGGCAGTGACACTTGAAAATAATACTGCGGAAAAAACAGGTGCATTAAAGTCTCCGTTTGAATCACAAGGTTACAAGATGAATCTTGAAGCAGGAAACTATGCACAGTTCACACTTTCGGCGACAGAAGCATTCGATTACAAATTACGTCTTCATTTCTATCCAGAGGGAAGCACAGAAGCAACTGAAACTGTAACAGTGAACGATGGATTTGCAGGTCGAGTAGAGAGTGGTTTATTTAAAGCACCAAGTAAAGGAACATTAGTAGCGGAAGTAATGGATGCAAACGGAAACTATGCAGTAAGTGGTACATCTACTTATTCCTTAGTAATGAATGTTGCAGAAAGTGCAAAAGATGACGTTGCAACTATGGAAAATCCATATAGTGTAGCATCTTTACCGTTTAAATCGAAAGATATGCAAGAAGGAGCGCCAACGTTCGTAAGTGAAGAAGGTGTAGATACAGATTACTACCGTGTACAATTCCCTTATAGCGGATACGGAAGCGTAAATGTGGAAGAAATTGCAGGTTTAAATACAGCAATTTCTATTTATCCTGAAGGAAAAGCAGAAGATGCAGAGTCGTATATTTACGGTGACAATGGTTTTGTAAATGAAAAAGAATCTATTGCATTCCCAGTACAAGCGTACCAAACATATATCATTGAAGTAACTGGAAACCCTGGAGTAGAAGAGTTCTCAGAAAATCGTACATATGGATCTATTTTACCGTATGAGTTAACGATTGATATGGCAAATATGCCTGCTGATGAAGACAATTTCTCTGTTCAAAATAAAGAACTAGATATTTTCTCAGGTGAGCCATTAACAGCTGAACAATCAGCAAAAATGATGCAAAGTGCTGTTGCAATGAACTTAACAGATAAGAAAACAGCATTACTTCAGCAAGATCAAGATGTTGATCTTTACAAAGTAAAAGCAACGGAAGATACAATTGTAAGCACGGGCTTGGCAGGTGACCCACTTGGCGAAACAATGCTAAAGCTTTATGAATATGATGAAGAGTCTGGTGTTTTAGCAGAAAAGATGGATAACTCTTTATTTGGTATGCTTCTTGGTGGAGGAGCTGGAGGTCAAAATCAGCTGCTAGAAGCAAATAAGCAATATGTTGTTGCGGTAACTTCATTAGGTAGTATTACAGGTCAACCATATGAATTAGCAATGAATGAAATTACAAAAGTAGAAAAAGATCAACATGGTGCAAATAATGACCCTGAAACAGCAACACCAATTACGATTAATAGTAGTGTAAAGGACCGTGCAATTGATGGTGGTGACATGGATATGTACTACTACAAGCCAACAGAAGATACATTAACAAGCTTCAGCTTAAATGTAGTTGGCATGGATCCGGCCGAGATGGCAAAATATCCAGGTTCTTTAGTAAGTCATCCACTTTATGCAGTACTTGTAATGGAAGATACGAATGGAAATGGAACAATTGATCCAGAAGAAGAAGAGAAAGTTTCTCCTTATGTAGAGTTACAAGCGAGTATCTCTGGTTCATTCCAAGGTAAGAAAGGTGTAGGTTATTTCATTGGAGTTCTTCAGCATCCGTTCTTTGGAACCCTAAATATTCGTGAGTATGAATTGTCTCTATCTGCGGTAAACGGTGAAGACGAAGATAAAGATTCTGTTGTGAAGAAAAACATCCCATCGAAACCACTAGCGCTAACAGCAGGTGATAATGGCTGGACAGCAACTGGTCTTTATAATGGCGGCGTAGAATTTGGTGATAGCGATTACTACTTATTTAACAATAATAAAAAGCAAAATGTAACAGTTTCTGTTACATCACCAGCAGGTTTAGATTCTGTTCTTTCTATTTACAACCATAAAGGTCGCTTAATTCAAAAAGTAGATACTTACTTTGTAGGTGATACAGAGGAAGTAACCGTGAACTTAAACAAAGGTAGATATTTCATTAAAGTAGAAGAAGTAAACGGTGCGTCAAGTAACGATCCGTACACAGTGAATGTAAAAGTGAAATAATGTAACGAACGAAAGTCCTTACAGAGCAGCTCCGCTTTGTAAGGACTTTTTTTGTCCCGCATTAACGGGCTGTAAGACTCCCACCTCAAAGCTTAAGAAAAAGCGAAGAAGTTTAGGTAGGAGATTAACAGCCCGTAAAAGCCCGATTGGTTCAACTAACAATCAGTGGGGGATGGAGAAAACCCCCACTGATTGAAGTTTTACTTTATTGCAAAATTCTACACGTATCGTTTTATATATCTAACATTTTACAAAAAATACATATTATCTACAAAATAATTCAAAAAAGTTAATTTTTTCTAAAAATACATGATATGATTTGAATATAAGACGTTATGGAAAGAAGGGGAGAGAATTGAAGAGAGTCATAAAAACAGCTCTTTCGTTAGGGTTAGCAGTTTCATTACTTGTGCCTACTACTAGTTTTGCAACTTCGTCAAAATCAGTAGTACAACAATCCATTCAAAAGGGTCAAAACGATGCGAAACAGACAATGGATACTTTTATTGTCAAATATTCTGAGCGTATAACAAAGAAAGAACATAATAGCTTAGGAACAACTGTTGTTCAAAGTATTCCAGCTTTAAAGTATGACGTTATTCGTATTCAAAAAGGAAAAAATACGAAAGAAGTATTAAAAAAATACAGGGATTTAGAAAAAGTTAAGAGTATTGCAACGAGTGTACAGTATAAAACATTTGTGACAAATGATGAAAAGGCGGCTGAAGCATATGCACTTTCGTCACTGCAAATTGAAGAAGCATGGAAGCTTGCAGGCAACAATGAAGTAAAAGTCGCTGTAATTGATACTG
>NZ_JOTN01000054.1 GCF_000712595.1 Bacillus manliponensis | reverse complement strand
AGGTCTTAGGTTCATGAAATTCCTTTGTAATGTGGGAAAATGGGTTTACGCTGAAACGGAAGAACAAGCAAAAGAATACTACAAGGAACAAACAGGTTTCAGTGACGAAGATCTTAATGAGTGTTATGAGGGGGAAGTTAGCTTACAAGATAAGATGTATGTAGAATGGAATGAATTATCGGAAGAAGAGCGTCAGCATTGCCACACTATGTTGCAATACGGAGATACTTCATTTGTTTAAAGAACATTTGAATGGGTTATTAAGCACTATAATTTTACGGCACCTTGTTTCATCGCAGCTACAGAATAAAAGTAAAAGGATTGGGTTCACAATGGACCTAACCCAAAACTTAACAAAAAAGATATTTGGGTAGAGAAGGTCGGATTTATCATGAATCTAACCTTGTAACAAATTGGGAAGAAACTACGCTAGTCAAAAGTAAAGCCATCCCTCAGGACGACTTTACTATCGGCGTTCATAAGCAAGACGCACAGCAAGACCTGTCAAGACGCTTGCCATGAGCCAACGTTGCACTCGCAGCCACGTCGGACGTGTGCCAAACCACTTGGCAATGCTACTTGCTGTAAATACAATTAGGAGGTTGACTATAAAGCTAATAGTTATTTGTGTAAGGCCCAAAACTGCACCTTGCAGAAGCATCGATCCCTTCTCAGGATCTTCAAATTGAGGTAGAAGTGACACATACAAAATAGCAATCTTAGGATTCAATAGATTAGTCATGAGTCCCATCAGAAATAACTTCCGTGGTGGTTCAATAGAAACCGTATGAGGTTCCATAATAGATGTGGCACCAGGTTTAATTGAATTCCAGGCGAGCCAGAGCAAATAAACGACACCTGCCCACTTGATTGCTTCGTAGAGAACCGGAACAGTCATGAAAAGAACTGTAAGTCCGAACATGGTTGCAATTATATAGATAATGAAGCCAAGCATGATACCCAACAGAGAAATGAATCCTGCCATACGTCCTTGCGTAATAGAACGGGAAATGAGATAAATCATGTTAGGACCAGGTGAACAAACTATACTAAGTGAAACAAGTGCAAAAGCTAGCAAAGTATCAAAACTGACCATAAATCTTCCTCCCTTTATCTTACATGAATTTTCTTATTGTTCATTTTATCATGATTAACGGGAGAAAAGATTAATGTATGCCTTACCCATATGAGGTTAACATAACGCACTATTTTCGGTGAGAATCGATGAACTAATAAAGAAGGTCGAGGGCATGGAAGGTGCCGATAGACCGCAAATGAAGTTTGTAAAAAGAGAAAGATAAATTTAAACAAAATAATCTTTTGAATATAGTCCGGCTAGAAAACTAGAGGACACCAATTCATTAGAACAGTAGCTTTCACTGTCTTATGAGTGGTGTCCTTTTTATTTTGTAAAAGGGCGATGTGGGGAAAATGAAAGCTTTTAAAGAACAGTTGCAGGAATGGAGAAAGCAATCGAATCAAGCGAAAAAGAAAAAACGTAAGGAGCAGCTGAGTAGAAGAGATATTGAAAGTTTGATAGGGATACATGGTCCAAGGTACGAAAGAAGACACGAGAGCTATTTTTTATCGATCACATCTTTCGGTGCTTCTCGTTTCTTAACCATATCACTTTTGACTATTCCAATAAAAAAATAACCATTTACACTTTAGGGGAAAATGATTATCATGAAATTGTTAAAAAATGTAATTCAAGGGGTGGTTAAAGTGAAAAAAAGAATTCTTATTCCAGTAATGAGTATAGGATTTCTGGTTTTTAGTGCATTTCATAGTTCTGTGCAGAATACAGTTTCCGCTCAAATTAACAATGAAAAATCATCCATAAATGAAAGTGAGTTTTGGCTTTATGATGGGGATGCCATAAGATACTACCCTTATTTTAATACTTTTATTGGGATTGCTGATATAAGTTCATCTAATAAACAAGAACCAAGCCGTGTAGTATTTGAGTTTTATAATTTAATAGGTGATCTATCATATGTAACAAGTGCCACTATCCCTAACCATAAGCATTCAGCCTCCCAACCATTTTCAGCCCCTATAAATTCTCTAGAAGAAGCTACCTATTCCGTAAAGGTCAAAGTTACAAATGCAAAGGTAGATCCAAATAAAGTTAAATTTGCTCATATAGAATAATACGTGTGTGTACATGTAAATAGAAGGAGCCTCTATTTATTAGAAGCTCCTTCTATTTATCTAACATGTTCTGTAACTTACTTTGCGTTTTACGTTACGATTGTTCTCTCTTCCCCTAAAAAATGGGTACAAGTTGTCCTTGCTTGCTGTTTCTATATATGATTTTATACATTGTTGATATACTCGGTTTTTTCGGCTTATGAATGTTCTGTAGTAGTACAAAATTTTGTATAAAATCTTGTATAAAAAAGTAGTTAGGTTATTGTTTTTAACTCTGGCTAATTTCAAAAGACAATTAAAAACTAATCTTTAAATTTAAAAAAGAAGGTGTACCTTTTTAAAGAAGGAAAACACTACATAGCAACTGAAGAACAGCTGAGAACAGAGGGAGGACAAAATATGGCTCAAACTTATTGGGAATCTGAGGTAGCCAAGAACTTAGGGATTGGCTCAAGTACTTTGCGTAAATATTGCCTTGCCCTGGAGGAAGCCGGGTATAATGGTGTCATCACTTTTATGGAATATCTTTAATTGCTAAAGGGCTTGGGATAGCATAGGTGTTTCACACGATTTTTGAGGCTGTTTTTGGAGTAATAGATTCCTTTAGAAAGTAAATTCGAATAAAAACGCTATTTGAAAATGAAAAAGCCCTAACTATACGGGGGGAGTTAGGGCGTCTTAAAGGGGAATCTTCAAGAGAGAATAATTTGACTGACTTAATTAGGGTAACATATATTCAAAAGAATAGATATATGTTAATTGTTAAGGTTTTGTAAATGTTAGACGACTGATGAGTATAAAAATTTCATTTTGTATAAAAAAGTCCCGTTTGTTAACGAGGACTCTAGTGATATAACCACTTTTTTGAAGGCTTAAATGTAAGATATCAAAAAATGTAACTGGGTAAATATTGGTGCTTTTTTAAAAAGTAAAAGAGCAGCTAGCAAATGCTAACTGCTCTCCAAATGGAATGAAGTGTGTATTTATATTATGGTCTAGCTGCCCATATTTCTATTTCAATTTTAATTTCTGGTAATCCTAATTCTGAAATATATCCAATTGTCATTGCTGGATATTCAGTATTAAATAATTGTTCCCATTTAAAATCCATGTGTTCCCAATCAATTTGTTCTGTTGCCCATATATTCACTTTTATAATGTTAGCAGCAGTTAATTCTTCAGACTCTAAAACTTTACTTATATTTTGAAAAGTATTACTGATTTGTTCATTCATACTTTCTGGGAATTGGCCGTCCTGATTTATCCCAATC
>NZ_JOTN01000053.1 GCF_000712595.1 Bacillus manliponensis | reverse complement strand
CTGCAACGCCAGGTAAAGTCATGGCTACACCGTTAATCGCATTTTTATATTCGTGTGTAATCTTTACTTTTTGCGTCTCGTACGTGCCGGCATCCTTTTTCGATTTCAAGGATTCGACATGTTTCTTAAACACTTTATGTTCTTCATCCACTTTTGCGCTCGCAGCAGAAGAAGATATTTTCTTTCCTTTCGCCGCTTGTTTCATCACTTCAATTTTCGCTGGTGCCTGATTGAATTCCACGATAACTTTGACTAATTCAGGACTATTCGCATCAATATCAGGAGAAATCGTGAAGTTAGGATTTGCATCCAATTGCTCTAAAGCCTTTCTTTGATCTGCCGACAGGCTCTTCAGGACTGTCTCCACATTATCAACTGGATTCAGTTCAACCGGACTTTCTGCCAATACGTTATACGGAATACCCTGTGACAATAGCATCCCTACAGCTAACGTTCCTATAAGAAGCTTCCCTTTTTTTCTTCTCTTCATAGCGCATCCTCTTTTCCTCATATAATTGTTTTACAAACAACCCGTGAAACTCGTAAACTAAGATGCCATTCTGAAAATCAAACAAAAGAAGTAATCTTTCAAGCTATTGATCTCACTTTGTGTGAAAATATAGTGAATAAAATCTATCATTAGATTAAGTGAGCAATCATTAGTGGGGGATGAAGAAAATCCCCCACTAATAGAAGTTTCACTGTATCCCGCATTAACGGGCAGTAAAATCCCCACCTCAAGATGCAGAGGAAGGCGAGGAGATAATTTGGGATAACTGCCCGTAAAAGCCCGATTGGTTCAACTAACCATCAGTGGGGGATGCCCCCACTGATGGAAGTTTCACTGTATTACTTTGATTTTGGTTCCAAGCCGATCTGACGTAGGAAATCTGCCAAGCCTTTTTTACCAATTGTTTCTTTTGGCTTAACTACTTCTGGAACGCCGACTTCTTTTTGCAAGAAGTTTTTCTCAATGAAGCGGACATCTGTCTCGTCTACGACACCGTCTTGGTTGATGTCTTGTGGCACGATAGATGCATCTTTCTTACCGTATACATTCACTACACTTTGCATATCGCGAATATCAATCAATCTATCACCATTCACGTCCCCTGCAAGATTTTTAGCATTTATTCTAACATTTTGCCCGCGCAGCTCATCTCCTACAAAATACCCCGGAATGAATTTCTTCATCGCTTTGAGATGTCCCGGAACATCAATAACAACTGTGTATGCTTCAGTAGAAGCTGGGATGCCTTTGATCTCGTAGGTTCCTTTTTGATCAATCGTTCCTTTATATTTTTTGCCGCTTGGAGACATCGCATATACTTGGGCACCAATTTTTGTATAATCTGCTTTTCTCAAAGAGCTTCCATTCAAAAATGCTTCCGGTCCGATAGAACCATACACTCTCGAATGTGTTGGAATCATGTTAAAGCTTTCCGTACCAAAATAAGGAATGACAGTAGCTACTGTTTGTCCCGCTTTCATATAAGACGCCTGTTTTACATTAAACTGGTTAGCACTCATAACAATATCGTAATGTGCATCACTTACTACGTTGAACGTGACATCAAGGAAAGGCAGATCTCCGTCCATACCACTAAATGCATTCCCTTTCATAGATGCGCCAATTTTCACCGTATTAGTGTTAGTTCCTTCTGTCACCACTGGTTCTTGCATTGATACTTCCAAGCCTCTTTCCTTCGCGTACTCGTTTGCCGCATTGTTCAGTTTCACATTCTCAAACTTGAGCAAATCTTTTCTGAAGTCGACCTGGAATTCCCCGGACACAAGCTGCTTCACATTATTGAGACTAAGTTTCATCGTAACTGTATCGCCGACTTTTACGTCTTTCTTATCAAAACTAGAAGTCGTATATTCCGTACCTTCTTTTACGAAAACATAGTTTTGTTTACCAATTGCCGTTGCCATATCATACGTAGCCAAAGTCAAATTTAGAGGTTTCGTTGCAATATCACTTTCCTCAATACCGAATTTTACATCTCCATTTGCTTGGATCGGGAAGTACCCCTGTATGAATGGAGAGTTTGCATAGTAAGCCATTTGATTGGACGATTGATCATAATTTAAGCCTTTTGATTTCAATAGATCCACTGTCGCATCCTTGGCTGTTCCATGCAGCCATACTGCTTTTTGTCCATCCTCTACTGTAAACATGGAGTCATTAACCTCAATTACACCCGGTTTTTTATCCATATTCACTTCCGGTGCTGTATTGTCCACAATAAGCGGATTATCTGCAACATATGATTTCCCTTCCTCATCGTGCGCAATCATTTCCAATATATAATCGCCTGCCGGAAGCTTTACAGGAAGATCACCAATCGGCTTGGAAGGATCATTGGTAAATGGATAGACAGTACCGCTAAATGCATTCATAAGAAAAGTTTCTCTGTCTGTCAGTAATCTGCTAGCGTCCGCTGTTCCTACAAAACCTACAGCTTTTCCTGTTTTACTATCCTTAACAAGCACATCAATGGTTTTCATCGGGCTATTCAACTTCATGTTGACATGAACAAACGGGTACATATATTGCCAAAAAGGCGTCGTATTCGTCACGGATGGACTGCTCGTTTTCGCATATTCAAATCCCTTTTCCGTCACCATGACAGCGAATGGAATTTGATACGTTTCGGCTGAATTGTTCGCATTCGTTACATGAATATATCCTTCGTATCTGCCTTTCACAGCGCTAGCAGGAATCGTGATTTTTGGCTGTAGCTCCTGTGATTGTCCGCTTGCCACTGTAAGAGAGGCAGGTACGTCAACTTTTACACCGTTCTTCACCGCATCTTGAATACCTGTACGCTCGCCATGATACTCTACTTCCACGTTAAATGATTTTTCTTCTTTACCGTTGTTTTGGACAGTCACTTTTTTACTCGCTTCAATCGGTTTATCCCCTTGCTTAACATGTCTGCCAAACACGATGGAACCTGTTTGTTCGTCAATTTCGACAACGTTTCCGTTCTCTACATTTTGTGTTTTGTCTAATACTTTAATGGATGTGTCCGTATGAACAGCTTGATACGCGTCGATGCGCCCTGAACCCACTTCGTATACGGAATTCTGACCATTCAAATCATCGGATGTATTCATAAGAGCCGATTTTACATCGAAAGGAGTGTATTCTGGATGCTCCTGCAAAATCAATGCCGCTGTACCCGCTACGTGAGGGCTCGCCATAGAAGTACCAGACAAACGTACATATGCATTGCCGTAATTTATGCCGCCCTGCGGATCGTTAATATATTCCGGTGCAGTAGAGAAAACCGACACACCAGGAGCGACTACATCTGGCTTAATATCGTAGTTTCCATTTACCGGTCCGCGTGAACTAAAATCAGCCAAATGATCGCCTTCCGTTTTTGTATTGCTCAGTGTTTCAAATGTGAAAGATACTTCGCCGAGTGCCTTTAACCGTTCACCATCCGCTTTTGACAGGCGGAAGGATGGAATAAGACCTACCCCCTCACCTAAATAAGCAGAGATTTGTCCGTCAGCATTGTTATACAAGATAACAGCTTCCGCTCCAGCTTTTTTGGCGTTTTTGATTTTTTCATCAAACGTAATTTCCCCGCGCTGAATTAACGCAATTTTTCCATTAAGGTCTTTCCCCGCAAAATCTGCTTCTTTACCAAGCCCTGCAAATACAATTGGGAGGGCTTGTCCCCCGAAATCTTCTAACTTATCAGGAAAATCTTTACCTAATAGCTGCATATCTTCAAATTTTTCGTTCGCTGCACTCCCGCTGAATGTAGGAATGGACATGGCAGCATCACTTGCTCCTACTGAAATACCAAGAGCTGCCGTTCCTGGAGAACCGAGAGTTTTTTCGTTCGGTCCGGAGTTTCCTGCGGCAACAACTGTCACCACTCCTGAAAGCATAGCGTTATTTACCGCAACAGAAGTGGCATATAATGGATCGTTCGTCTGCGCACCAAGTGACATATTGATGACATCCATACCATCTTCAATTGCTTTATCCATCCCAGCAAGAATTCCCGCTGTATTCCCTCCGCCCCAAGGGCCTAATACTCTATAAGCATATAAATCTACTT
>NZ_JOTN01000052.1 GCF_000712595.1 Bacillus manliponensis | reverse complement strand
TCGTCAATAAAGATAATATGACCGACGTAATCAGAATAAAATATATTCGAATAAATAGATATAATTAAATTTCTAAGTATTGGTAAATTTGGATTTGGAAGGGGTAGATAGTGGGTCATAGAGTAAGTTGTTTAATTGAAACTGCAACAAAATAACCCTTTTAGGAGAATACGAGGTGAGGAGATGGGTATTTTACGAGATGTAGTTGAGCTGCAAAGAAGTGGAAGCACAGCAGATGTACAGGAGTTGGCAAATGGCTTATACGAGAAGGAAACAGCAGAAGCGGAAGAAAGTAGTGAGGCCGAAGTTCAAGAGTAAAGAGGTCATTATAGATAATATAAAATTTGATTCTAAGAGTGAAGCAGCGTATTACCAATACTTAAAGGAACGGGAGGATGTCGCTCGCATAGAATGCCATCCATCCTACACCTTAATACCAGCTTTCGAGATTAAGAGCAGTCTTACGAAGCGTGGGAAATCAAAAAAGTCAGCTATGAAGTTTACACCGGACTTCTGAGTAACATACTCAGATGGGCATGTGGAGGTAGTCGATGTAAAAGGTAGTAAGAAGGCAATAAACGATGGGTTCCCAATACGAAAGAAGCTATGGGAGTACATAAATAAACAGGAGTTAATCGTAGCGATATGGGATGACGATATGAAGGAGTGGACAAAATCGTAAAGGGGATGAATGTGTGATGTTCTCTTATTCAGTAACGAGAACATAAAATTTCAATTACCACAATCAAAGTGAAAAAACAAAAATGACAATAGGGGGATTCTGATAATGACAACAATCGGTAAATATCAAAATTTAGGTGAAGAAATTGCAATGATGGAAGTAGAATTGAAGGATTTGAAACTAGAACATAAGCATTTAATGAGAAATATGCATATGAATGCTCCTAAGTTTAATGGGACAGTGGACTATGGGAAAGAGCGAGTTACTGGTGGCCAGATACCGATGACATTAGATGAAATTGCAACGAAACAAGGAAAAATCGCTGAGAGGGTTAAGTACTTAAAGGAGCGTATAGAGGATAAAAAGTCTTTAATGGATGAAGCACGCTTTATTCTCGGTAGTATGAAAGGGCTAGAGAATAAAATTATTTATTTACGCGACGCTATGGGAATGAATTTAAAAGAGATAGCAGATCAACTTGGATACACGCATCAGTATATTAGAAAAGTGAGTTGTAGAATGAACAAAAGAGTCAACACTCAGTCAACACATAGGCAACACTGCTCTTGATTAATCGCTGATATACTAATAGTAGTTAGAAGTGGCGGAAAACACTTTTGATAAACGTTCAAGATAACCGATATGAACACTTGTTGGAATGTTTTTTTATTTTCTGATCGTCATTCAATTCTCCAAACGGTTGGTTGGTGATTGAATGAATCTTTTATTTTAACAAATTAAACGGGGAAACAGTTTGGTTGGCTGTTTCTTAGTGTACTAACGAGATTAGTATAGTGAGAAGGTGGAGCTGACATATCTTTATGATTATTCAATTGAATCATACAATTAGTTAAAGAATTCATCCTTTAGAGTTTACTCCTCCGTTATAATTGAGCGCAGATAAGTAATTTGATCTGAAAAAGACTGAGTATAAGGTTTACTTTCATAACTTGAAAAGTAGAGTATATTGACTATATAATAAAGATACAGTATGAATTATTCGTATCCGAATATTCTTTTAGTGTATATGTATATTCAATATATATTGCTTTACAAAGAAAAAAATCTTTTAGTGCGTCAACACTAAAAGATTTTCATTAAAAATACTACTTTTGTTCTTTACTCATGTTAATCATACCCATAACTACCATGAGCAAAGAACAAACTGCAGTGACAGTGAGTGCATCCATATGTATTCACCACCTTATAAAACTTTTCGTATTGGCCTACGAAAAGTTTTTTTATGATTAAATTGAATTAGGAGGTAATTTCTTCATAGCTATATTTAACCACATTTCCCCACATAATTATAGCAAGCATATTTTTAAAAAATTCTCCACTGAATCTTTTGAAAAAATAAGTGCAAAACTAACTTACATGCAAAATTGAAGAGTTTGATTTTACAATCTATTCTAAAATCTGGTAAGTTTGATTTATAAGGGAACCGGGATCTAATTTTATGAAATAAAGGGGAAAAGTCACGCTGAAAGAAACTGAAGTATTAAATTATTTAATCAATGCTACATGCTTTATACAGAATCCATATGAAATAACAAATAAACCAATTATAAAGAAAGAGCTAACTGAACGTGGCTATTTAATTGATATAGATGCTGTTAAATTGACAGAAAAAGCAATGAGGTTGTTAAACGATTTCTACAATGAGAATTCCAGTAGAATGATGAGAGTTCTTGTGAAATTAAAAGTTCCAGGAAAGTATATCGATTGTGATGTTATATGTAGCGAAATGGATATGGAAATTCTTTATATAGAGTACCTTATGAAAAGATTAAAAGAAGATAACAAAATTTACTTCCGTACAGGAGAAGATTTTGAAAAGAAAATCAAATACCTGTTAGGTTAGAGGGAGAATATCAAGCACCCAATTTGGGTGCTTTTTATTATGTAGAAAATACACAGTATCGATAAGAGAAGATAAGGAGTGAGTGGGGATGGAGGATAGAGGACACTTATACGAGCGTATTGTACTTTACACTGCATTTTGGAAGAACTATCTTATTTCAGATGCGTATTACTTGAAAAAGATTAATTTAGTTTCAAAGCCCCACGAAACAAACTAACACAGCTGACGAAAAGTAAGTGAGGGAAGGAGGTGTATATGAACGATGCGAAATTCACGATTCATGCTAAAGGTAGGTGTGAAGATGCCACTGAGCAAGTTAATACATTGATAGCTACTGCCATTTATTTATTAGCTGCTTCTGATCCCGAAACAGTAAATAAGTTTTTGTCTTATCTGAAAGAAAGTGAAGTCAAGCTTATAAAACAGATACAAGCAGGATTAGAACTTAAATTTGGGAATGATAGTGTCTCATAAACAATTGTTTTTGAGAAGGATAAAACAAGAAGAATTTAGTTCGTATAAACCGCTTAACTTCGTTATCAAAACTATTGTCAAAATCAAACTAACTTTAACTACCCTTTATGATAAAATTATTATGAAAAGGGTAGGTGATTTTATGAATTCATACATTTATGGTTATGCGAGGGTAAGTACAAAACAACAAGATTTAATTCGTCAGATTGATATGCTTCAAAATTATAAATGTACTGAAATTTTGACAGAAAAAATGACAGGTACAAAAAGTGATCGACCAGAACTTAACCGACTGAAAGATAAAATCAGACCAGGAGATACCTTAGTGGTTGAAAGTTTTTCTAGGTTAGGACGAAGTACAAAAGATTTGATTGAACTTGTTGAATACTTTGAGAGTAAAGATGTTAAACTTATTAGCATTAAAGAACAATTTGATACGAATACACCGCAAGGTAAATTGATGTTAACCGTCTTCCAAGCATTTAGTCAATTTGAAAGAGACTTAATTGCTCAGCGGACTCAAGAGGGTTTGGAAAGTGCAAGAGCAAGAGGGAGAGTAGGTGGACGTCCTCCTGTTAAAGATAGCTTTATACAAAGGGCATTGAAGTTATATGATTCCAAAGAATACAGCATACAAGAAATTGTGAATATGACGGGTATTAGTCAAGCAACGCTATACAGGTACATACGAAAAAATAAACAAATACAACACAATAAAGAAACTGAAAGCAAGTCATGACAAGAGGAGTATTTGCTTATGTAGAGAATTATCCTATAAAATAGAAATAAGAAAAGACAGATAGAGAGGGGAAACCCATGTCCACAAATTTGGTGAATTTACGAATTGACTTTGCTTTTAAACAGTTATTTGGAACAAAAGGAAACGAAGAAATTCTAATTGGGTTCCTAAATGCAATTTTAGAAGAATCCTTAGGTACACCTATTGCATCACTACAATTAGAAGACCCACATCTTCATAAATCTTATGAAGATGACAAGTTATCTATTTTAGATTTACTAGCAACACTCGACAATGGTACACAAGTAAATATTGAGATTCAGCTCCGAAATACACATGACATGATAAAGCGATCTTTATATTATTGGAGTAAGCTTTACACATCCCAAATGCAAGAAGGAATGCCTTATCGTTCACTTCGGAAAACAATCACCATTAACTTATTGGATTTCATATTGTTTTCCTCTGATGATTCATTTCAAACTATCGGAAAATTATGGAATGCAAAGAGACGACAGGTTTTAAGTGACGATATCGAAATCCATTTTGTCGAAATTCCAAAATTAGTTAGGCAATGGCGGGAAGAAAAAGTAAATCCATGGGAAAATACATTTGTTCGTTGGATGTTATTATTGCCAGCTCATGAAGATGAGCAGTTAACTCGAACATTGGAGGAGATTGCGATGACTCAAGATCCAATTTTACAAAAGGCAATCAATAAATGGGAAAATATGAGCCATGATTCTTCTTTTCGAACAGCTTATGATGCACGTGAAAAAGTACTTCTAGATGAACAAGCTAAAATAGCTCATGTTCGTGAAGAAGGTAAAGAAGAAGGTAAACTAGCTGAGCGTGCACAGTTAGTTCGTGGTATGCATAAAAATGGAATGCCATTAGAAGATATTTCAAAGTTCACCGGTATCAGTACACAAGAAATACGGAAGTTATTACTATAGGGGGTACCGCCAGCATTTTGGAAAAAAAAAACGCTAAGAGCATACAAGATTTTATACAGTTTTTCGGCTAATTAGGTAACAACCGAGAACCCTAAAACCGCGCCAGGATAGAAATGTATAAAAATATGAATAGGGTTATAGAAAAAGAAAAAGGCGAATTCCTTTTGAAAATAGGGATTCGCTTTTTTCTTGCTACTGATAATGATGTGTTATGTTAACCTTACATGTATAGAATATACA
>NZ_JOTN01000051.1 GCF_000712595.1 Bacillus manliponensis | reverse complement strand
AACGAACAAGACCTAATTTCGGTAGTTTAATCGTATTGCCAATAATTACGATGTTCCCATTCGTGTGTTTCGTTGTATAGGACTGTACTTTGTTCCTTTTGGATTTGAAGCGTGGTGCGTCATTCTGTTTCTCGAAAAAACGGTCAAATGCATCTGCAAGATTTCTAATAGATGATTGCACTGCAATACTATCTACTTCTTTTAACCAAGCAAGTTCTTTTTTCATTGCAGGAAGTTCAGCCGAACATATACCATACGTTAATCCTTGTCCTGTTTCTTTATAAGTTCGATTCCATTTTGTTAAAAAGTGATTAAATACAAATCGAGAACACCCAATTGTTTTATTGATTAAAATTGCTTGTTCCTTATTCGGATAGATACGAAATTTAAACGCTTTATTGATAATCATGACTTTCACCTCCCTTTCTGTTACGATATACATATTTTATCAATCTCGATGCAATTTGTATATTATTAGGAGATTTTTATAGAAAAGCAAGCGCTTTTAAAAAGCGTAGACGAATACAAAGACCGAAAAGGTTTCGGTACTCATATCCAAATTATTTTTCATTCATTACAAGTAGCACTCGAACAGTCGGACAATCGAGATGGAAAAGAACCCATCCCTTGTCCGAAGCCAATTCATCTCCCACCTACTCACTGGGCTACACCCTTCACGTTCCTTGAGAAAGGAGTATTCTTGGCTGAAATGATAAAATTCATTTCACCTTCTCATAGATTTTTATTACAGTTTCAACAAGTATAATGAACACCAAAATTACACAAAAAATAAGTACAGATTGAAATACCGATCCAAACGTAACAAATCCTAATCCAAATGATGATACATGAGTCGTCGACATTTCAAATGAACCCGATTGCATACTAAGAAAAGAAGAAACAAAAAATGAAGAGAAAATAGAAACAACTAAATAAATCACATTCATTACTTTTAATACTTTAATAGCTGTATAAGAAGTCTCCTCTTCTATAGGCACCTCACCTGCATCTTTTGCTTTTTGCAAACAATCCTCACATAAAAACTCTTCATTCACTTTTTTTCCACCATGAACGGGACCTGTAATTTCCCTACATCTCGAACATTTTCGATTAAACATATACATCACCCCTTCTACCTACAACAATATTCGTTATTTTTTTACATATACCTTTCTAAACTTCAAACGAAATGCAAGTTGCACAACAATACAATTCACCCCCCTATTTCTGATTATTCTTAATTATTTTTAAAACCCAGTTGATTTATCAGATTAATATGTATTATAATGATAAAAAATTGATATGAGGCTGATTGGAAAACCAAAGGCACTTTTCTCACACGAGGAAAGTGCCTTTTTCATTATCAAGAATTACTTTACAGAAAACAGGGGGATTTTATATGCAAAAATTAATTATCTTTGCCATCATCGGATTCTTCGCTCAATTAATTGACGGAGCACTCGGAATGGCATATGGAGTGACTTCTTCTTCATTATTACTAATGTTTGGAATTGCACCAGCTGTTGCATCTGCATCTGTCCATCTATCTGAAGTTGTAACGACTGCAGCGTCTGGTGTTTCACATATACGGTTTGGAAACGTTGATAAATACACCGTCTCGCGTCTAACATTGCCCGGTGCTATCGGTGCTTTTATCGGTGCTTGCTTTTTAAGTAACTTACCCGGAGATATTGTAAAACCTTACATTTCTATTTTTCTATTTTCATTAGGAGTGTATATTTTATTACGATTCATTTTACAAAAACAAATTGTTCGTACGACGAAACGTATGTCTAGTAAACAGTTAGTTCCTCTCGGACTCTTCGCTGGTTTTATCGATTCAACTGGCGGCGGTGGTTGGGGGCCAATTACAACTCCGGTTTTGCTAGCAAAAGGCAATGAAGCAAGGAAAGTGGTTGGATCTGTTGATACAAGTGAATTTCCAGTCGCATTAGCTGCCTCAATTGGTTTTCTCATTTCACTTGGCTGGGAACAAATTAGCTGGTTTTGGGTATTAGCTCTCATGCTTGGGGGCATTGTTGCAGCACCAATTGCGGCTTGGTTAGTACGAACAATCCCTTCTCATCTACTTGGTGTATTTGTTGGTGGAATCATTATTTTAACAAACCTTCGTACATTATTATTAACTTTTTCAGTGGAGCAAGATGTTTTAACGCTTTCTTACGTTGCAGTTATTCTGATTGTAATCATTGCCCTTATCTTTTCAATCCGAAATCATGCGCAACATACAAAGCAAAATGTTGCATATAACGATCAAAAACAAGTTTCTCCATAAGAGAAGCTTGTTTTATTTTGTCCCTTTAAAATTACAATTGTCGATTATTGTCACATTTTATTTTTCTGAATTTTCTTTTTATTTAAAGGTTTTTTCTATATTTTTTCGAAATTATGTATAATGCTTTTCAGCAAAGAATGAAACTACTATTAGATTTACATATTTTTCAGGTTAGGGGGAGCCTGAAAATGTTATTAAAAATAGCTATTTTTTACAAATCATTTTTTTATTTTTATCAAAATAATTATAAATGCAGTATATTAGAAATTTAAACGATAACAAAAGCCATCTTATCTAATTTCTCGCTATTTTTAAAACTTTAGAACCTCTCCCACACCTTATACGAAAAGGAGTGGTATAAATGAACGGCGAGACAAACAATGCTATCTCTACAGCAAAGAATCAAACAGTACAAACAGAAACTGAACTTAGACGCGGTTTAAAGTCTCGACATCTTACAATGATTTCACTTGGGGGGACAATTGGAACTGGACTATTTTTAGCAAGTGGAGGTGTCATTCATGCCGCTGGGCCTGGCGGTGCTCTTGTTGCCTATGCAGCAATTGGAATTATGGTCTACTTTTTAATGACAAGCTTAGCAGAACTTGCTGCGTACATGCCTGTTACTGGTTCTTTTAGTACGTATGCAACAAAATTTGTTGACCCTGCTTTTGGCTTTGCACTTGGCTGGAATTATTGGTATAACTGGGCAATTACTGTTGCTGCTGAACTTGCTGCGGTTACACTCATCATGAAGTTTTGGTTCCCTGATGCACCTTCTCTCATTTGGAGCGGCCTTTGTTTAGCTATTATGTTTCTTTTTAATTACTTATCAGTTAAAGGTTTTGGAGAAGCTGAATATTGGTTTGCACTCATTAAAGTTGCTACAATTATTATCTTTTTAATTGTTGGATTTTTAATGATTTTTGGGATCATGGGCGGAGAAGCTGTTGGCTTCAAAAACTTCACAATTGCTGATGCGCCTTTCCACGGTGGATTCATGGCCATTATTGGTGTATTTATGGCAGCTGGATTCTCCTTCCAAGGTACAGAGTTGTTAGGGGTAGCTGCTGGTGAAACAAAGGATCCAGAACGCAATATTCCGAAGGCAATCCGCTCTATCTTTTGGCGTATTTTACTGTTTTATATTTTAGCTATTCTTGTTATCGGTCTTTTAATTCCGTATACGACAGAAAGCCTTGCTGCAAGTGACGTAACTGTCAGTCCTTTTACACTTATTTTAGATAAAGCAGGTATTGCATTTGCTGCTTCTGTTATGAACGCTGTTATTTTAACAGCTGTCCTTTCAGCCGGTAACTCTGGTATGTATGCATGTACTCGTATGCTTTGGGATTTAGCAAGACAAGGAAAAGCACCAAAATTTTTAGGAAAACTAAATAAGCGCGGCGTTCCTGTAAATGCGTTAATCGCAACATCATTAGTTGGATCAGCTGCATTTTTAGCTTCCTTATTTGGTGATGGAGCTGTATATATATGGCTGTTAAACGCTTCTGGTATGTCTGGATTTATCGCATGGGTTGGGATTGCGATTAGTCACTATCGTTTCCGTAAAGCATATACAGCACAAGGAAAAGATTTAAAAGACTTACCATACAAAGCAAAATGGTTCCCATTTGGTCCACTCTTCGCTTTCTCACTTTGTACTGTTATCATTCTTGGTCAAAACTACGGTGCATTTATGGGAGAATCAATCGACTGGAACGGTGTGCTCATTTCGTATATTGGATTACCGCTTTTCATTGCAGTTTGGTTAGGTTATAAGTTTACGAAGAAAACAAAAGTCATTCCACTTGATAAATGCGAGCTGAAATAAAAAGTAAAGGTGTACCAACGTCTTGTTGGTACACCTTTACTTTCGAGAAATATTCTCTACAAATTCACCGATTGATTCATGAAATACATAATCAAAATAAGACTCTTTCCCTGTTGGTTCATTGTTTACAAGAATGATTGTTGCCCCTGCTTCCCTTTTCGCAATTTCAGGAAATGATGCAACTGGTTGCACCTTTAATGAAGTCCCCATCACAAGTAGTACGTCTGTTTCATATATACGCTCCACCGCTTGTTTATACTGCGGTAACGTATCTCCATATAAAACGACATCCGGATTTAAAATAAATTTACATTTTTCACAGCGCGGTACATCATTTGCAATCATATAAGATAAGTCATATTTCCTCTGGCATTTTAAACAGTGAGAAGTTTGCAACGTACCATGTAAATCAATGACATGTTTACTTCCAGCCAACTGGTGTAGTCCATCAATATTTTGTGTTAACACAGTAACATCTTTACCTTGTTGTTCTAACTCCACACAAAATACGTGACCACGATTTGGTTTATACTGATGGAACGTATCAATTTGAAAGATTGCCTTATAATGTTTCCAAAATTCTTTTGGTCTACGGTTATAATATCCTCTCGATAAATATGTTTCCACATTAGCATCTTCATATAATCCATCTGCAGAACGGAAGTCTTTTATCCCACTTTCCGTACTCGCACCTGCACCAGTAAGTATTGTAATTTTCTTTGCTTTCTCTAATATTGTACGAACTTCCTTGTATTGTCCCATCTATTTCACCTCTATCCATTATTATAACAAGTTTTTCTTGCTAGTTTCTCATTAGTGCGTTGCACCACCAATTTCTATAATATCTTCCTTTACTTCTAATGCAGTTTCTATTAGCAACTCCATTCCTTCTGTAATTGTCGTAAGCGACATACTCGGTTGTCCTTGATGAAAACTTGCCTGTTCTAACAAAAATGGAATATGAACAAAGCCTGCTCGTACATTCATCTTTTCTTTTGCTAACATATGCATTAATCCTTGAACTACCCACCACTTAACGCCCTTACGGACTGGTTTGAAGTGGGGGATTCCTACGAACTCCGT
>NZ_JOTN01000050.1 GCF_000712595.1 Bacillus manliponensis | reverse complement strand
ACACTTTATCTTCAACAGCTCAATATAAAATCCAACTTACTGATGAATTAGAAGTAAATGAATATTTAGAGTTAGATATCGATGAACAGGATAGAATTGTTGGCATAGAGGTATTTGGCCCAATTGCTTTAGAGTTATCTAAACTAGCAGGCTCTACACAGATGTATACTAAAGATGGTAATGTTTATTCTTTCCGCTTAAATGAGCAAGAAGTGAATCAAAAGTTTCATTATAAAGGGATTGATTTTTGTTTCTCAGATGAAAAATTTGAGAGTTTTGTAGGGTTAGATATTGTAGACTTAAATAAATATGATACTAGCCTTTTAGATCAAATTTTAATACCATAAAAAAACCTCCAATATTGGAGGTTTTTTTATGGTATTAATTATTACTTAGTTCAACTTCGTTAATAATTTTATTTAATTCTTAACGAAGTTGATAATGTATTGTTAGGGAAGTTAGTAGATGTATTACGATATTTAAAGGTTCCATCTTCGTGACCGGAAGCATCCCATTTAAACTCCCATCCATCCACAATGCGATCTCCATTAAAGTCTAACGACATGCGCTCTTTATCTGTTAATCGTGAAGCGTTCATCTCAGCATAACGAAGGTGCCCATATCCAACTTCTACAGTTGAAATATACAAGTAACTTCCGCCATGATCTTTAATCGTACTCAGTTGATTTTGACCAATGTATTCAACTCCACCTAACTGTGATTCTACCTTCACTACTTGTAATGAACTAAGCGGTGGTGCTGGGGCTGCGGATGCGTCAGTTGCTGCAATTCCTAAAATTGAAGTACCCAATAAAGTAAATGCTAAAGCTGTTTTCTTAAACATTTTAACCATCTCCTTTTTTGTTGTTATGCTGACAAGGAAAACATATCAAAATATTCTTGTTATTGGTAGTAGATTTACAGTTTGTTAACAAAACTTTCACATTGTAGCTTTATATAAAAATTATTAGAAAAATATAATTTAACATAAAAAAATAACCCAACTGTATTGATGGGCTTTCACATATACAAGAAACACCATTGTGCAATTTAATCCTAGCACACAATTACATTAATTTATATTTATTTACGTAATTTTTACAGTTAACTTGTCATAATGATGATACCATTAAATTGAGTCATCTTGGTTCCCGATGACAAACTACCCTAAGAAAGAGACTCTAAGAGTCTCTTTGTATTTCTCAACATACAAACACTCAAAATATGATAACATAAAGCCATAAGATAGTTTTCCGATTTCTTTGAAATATGTGCATACAGAAAAAAACACTCGTCATGAGTGTTTTTTTCTTGTTATAAAATCACCATTTTACTTTGCGGTCTATGACAACAATCCTGTCAATCCCCCTAAGTAGAGCAAAAACAGCAGTTACATAGTTTAAAACATTAGAAAAGCTAATTCTATCTTATACATGGGTATAGAATTAGCTTTTTAATATCTATTTTTCTTAGTGTGGTTTTTTTCCGAAATGCTGGCGGTACCCCGTGTAGAAAATAAAATCGTATTAATGTCCGCTAATATGTATTGTTTGATTTGGTTCCATTGCTACACATACCCCAAAATAGCTTCTTTTTATAATATGTTAGGGAGTTTATAATATAAAGATAGAAAAATAAATAAAGGAGAAAAGAAAACTATGTATAAAGAAAAATTTCTGCACTCATCATGGGTAACTGGAATTTTATTTGCTTTATGGTTCCTGATCATCCCCCCTATCATTGCAATCATCCTTATCATTAACCGAAATAAGGAAATGAAGAAAGTACAACAGGTTTGGGAAGGAAATGGATTTGACAAAGTTGTAGATGTTAAAGAGCAAATTGCCAGTCTTAGTGAAGAGTTGCAAAAGCTAACATTAGCTAAACAAGAAGTTCTAGCGGAACTTGAAACTTTCAAGCCTATTTCAGACCTAACAGAAGTAAAAAATAGCCTTTCCTCTCAAATTGATAATATGAATAAAGAAAAGGATGCCCTTGCAAAAAGAATTGAGGATGTTCAATCACTTGTAAATCTAACCGAATCTAAACAAAAATTGAGTGAGGAGATTGAAGGATTCATATCCAATAAACAAGCAATTATTCAAGAGATTGATAGTTTACAAAGAGAAGTTATCCTCCTAAAAGAGGACATACTTATGCAATCATTTGGATTTACAAATCCGAAATATGGTTTTGAAACGTCAGAGGCATTCCAAATCAAATTGAATGAGATCCGACAAAGACAAAAGAAAATGGTTAAGGACAAAGAAGCTACATTGCATAGCTTGGACTGGACAATTGGAGATGATAGAAAGAAAGGTAAGGAATTCATACTTGATACAATTAAACTTACCTTGAAAGCATTCAATAATGAATGTGATAATATCATTACAAAAGTAAAATATTCTAACCTGGAAGCAAGTGAGAAAAGGATTAAAAAGATTTTTGATGAATTGAACAAACTCACTGATATGCAACAGGTATCAATTACGCCAGGTTATTTAATATTAAAGATCGAAGAGTTGTATTTAAAGTATTCATTTGAACAAATGAAACAGGAAGAAAAAGAAGAACAGCTTGAGATAAAAGAACGCATGAGAGAAGAAGCGAAAGCATTAAAAGAGTTAGAAAAAGCAAAAGAGAAAGTGGAAAAAGAAGAAAAGCACTTCGAGCAAGCAATTGAAAAGTTAAAAATGCAAATGACTGAAACAACTGAAAAACAACAAGCAAAATTAGTTGAGAAGCTTAAAGAATTGGAAGCACAGTTGGAGCAAACGCAGAAAAATAAAGAAGATGTATTGTACAGAGTACAAAACACTCGTGCCGGTTACGTGTATATCATTTCAAATATAGGTTCATTTGGTGAAAACGTATTTAAAATCGGTATGACTCGTCGTTTAGAACCTATGGACCGTGTAAAAGAATTGGGTGATGCATCGGTTCCATTTACGTTTGATGTACATGGAATGATTTTTAGTGAAGATGCTCCTGCTTTGGAAAATGCTCTTCATCAAGCATTTGCCGATAAACGAGTGAACAAGGTAAATGCAAGAAAAGAATTCTTCCGGGTTGAGTTGGCTGAAATAGAAAATGTTGTGAAGAAAAACCACAACAAGACGGTTGAATTTACAAAGTTAGCTGAAGCTGAAGATTTCAGACAATCTATCCAACTTGAAAAGAAGCCTTTGCAAGCTGTTTAATATTTTTTCCCTTTGAATTTAATTAAAACAAATACAAAAAGAGTACCGATTGCTTAAATATATGTTTAACAAACGGGTACTCTTTTATTTATTAAAGTTTTTAAGATTGAATGCATTCTTTATGGTTCTGGAGCAAAAACTTCAAGTTATTTGAGGTCACCATATGATGTAATACAAAGTTTGAATCATCTCCACGAAAATATACCCCCTTTTTCAAAAGTAAAAGCACTCTTTCGAGCGCCTTCTTGACTTAAATCCGCTAAAATTACGTAAGTGCTGTTACTTCACTATTTTGTCCATAACTTCTTTATATTTAGCAAACTCTGCATCTTCCATATCGCCGTTCATTTGCAGTAAGAAGTTACCCTTTGCGTATGTATGAGAGAATGTCATTGGTCCAGCATTACTTAACTCATCGTAGTAAGCTTTCGCTTTCTCTAGGTTTTCAGGTTTATCAAACTCAAATAATCTACTGCCTGCACCTTCACCAAGAGCAGGGACTAGAATTCGTTTTCCTTCTTTACGGATATTACCAAACTCTTTTTGTGCTAAGTCTGTAGGGTTTTCAGCCTCTAATCCAGCAGCCTTGAACTCTTCGATTAATGTATTAACAGTAACAGGCTCTTGCTTCTTCTCTTCTTTCTTTTCAGGTTGCTCTTGTTTTGGTTTCGAATCACTTGTAGTGTTTGCTTTTTCCTCTGATCCGCACGCTGCCAACCCAGCTATTAATGCGCTACAAATTAATAAAGTTAATAATTTTTTATTCATAGTAATTCCTCCTCAATAAATTTTTATCTATCACAAGCTACTCCATCGCCATCACGATCTAACTTTCTACTATACCCTGGCTGACCTGCACGAATTGGAGCTTTTCCAGCAGCTCTTACTTCAGCGCAATTTTTATATGTAACATTCACTTCAGCGCAATTTTTATATGTAACATTCACTTCAGGCGCAGGCGTTTTAACTTCTGGTTCTGGCTTTGGCGCTTCTTCTATCACTTCAGGTTGTTCTGGAGCCTTCTCCACAACTGCTGGTTTTTCTGGTTCTTCTTTAACTTGATTAACATTTTCTTCTTTATTAGCTTCTTGTTTCACTTCTTTTTCAGGCTTAATTTCTGTTTTTTTAGCATCTTTATCAGCCTCTATAGTTGCAGCTGGTGCGATTTCTTTTGTCTGTTGTGTTGTCTTATCTTATCTTTGTCTAATAATGCACTAACGATTGTGAAAAATAAAAACACATAAAATAAAGACGCTATAAGGCCCAGTACCAGCGTTGCTGTAACCAGGGGCAGAGTAGAGGTACCGCCAGCATTTTGGAACAAAACCACGCTAAGGAAAAAAATATAATAAGCCGCCCATATGGACAGCTCATTTACATAATTCTCGTTATTGGAAGTTTTATTTAGTTGATAATCTTTGCATCACGTAACCATTTTTCAAAAAAAGCAATTCCTTCTTCAAATGACAAATCGTTAGCATAGATTACTCCAATTTTATGTCCGTATCTTGGAATATAAGGGAAATATTCAGGGACATGAACATTTTTATAGTGTTCTGGTTC
This sequence comes from Bacillus manliponensis, assembly GCF_000712595.1. GTDB lineage: Bacteria > Bacillota > Bacilli > Bacillales > Bacillaceae_G > Bacillus_A > Bacillus_A manliponensis. The sequence continues at coordinate 761 of NZ_JOTN01000050.1, read as the reverse complement.
AAAAAATATATCCCATTCATCTATTCCTTCTTTTTTGTAGCCTATCGCTTCTAGATCATATCCATTTTTATAATAGCCAATGTGTGCATGTTGGTGTTGTTCATATATGTTTTTCATAAAGTTGTTCCTCTTTTCTTTGGAATTTTAGTAATGGGTGTTTTTGCCCACCCTCTCGAAAAGGGGGAATAAGAAAAAAGCAAGTTTTCAAAAACCAATTAAATCCCAATACCTTTTGTAAATCCTATTATTTGAATGTATAATTTTAATTAAAAAAACCTCTAAAGGAGTAACCATCATGAAAAGTTTTCTTTCAGTAATTAGCGCAACAATCCTTTCGGCTGTCCTTTTTATCTTTAATGTCTATTCCTGTTATACTAAGTACAATGAAGGAGACACATCTTATTGGATTAGTGGCGCTGTTTCTGTAGTGTTCCTAGTCTTCTTTGTAAGTAACCTAAAAAGAGCTATTAAAGAAGACTATAAAAATTCAACAGAATAGGAGTGGTACATATGTGGAAAAAAATTATAAATTATAAATACACTTTAAAAGATTTAAAGTTTTTTCTTTGGTTCTTCCCTATCGTCGGCTTAACACATGCTTACAATCTTTTATCTGCACTTATGTTCCAAAAAGAGTTTCGTTGGATCGATATAACACTCATGGTAGTAATGATCTTGGGATTTATGGATATTAAAAAGAAACTAAAAAATAAAGATTATAGAACAGCATAATATAGTAAATTTTAAGTATATAAAAGAAA
>NZ_JOTN01000049.1 GCF_000712595.1 Bacillus manliponensis | reverse complement strand
TAAAGGGGATAGTTATATGTTTAAAAAATTAGTAGTAGGTGCATTAGCAACTGGAATGGCATTAACAGGAGGTATGGGAGCTTCAGCTGCAGCTCTAGATAATACGAATACTATACCAATTGCACAAGAATCTAAATCAGTAAAACTATTATCATCAACTAATAATGAATATGGTTTTACATATACTTATGATGCGAACCGTGGTGTTTATAAAACTTATGATTTCTATAGTTCAACAGGTAATTTTGCAAACACTTTTACCAGTGAAGGAATTCGATGGCATTTTAAAGGGGTTGTTGAGGAATTACCATGGGGTGCTAAATATGGTCATTATGAAGGCGTATATGTAGGAAGATAAAAGGTTTTCATCAAAAGACACTTATACGAGTGTCTTTTCTATTTATCTATTATATTCCTCGGCATTTCTCGTTCCCTGATTACATCAGCTTTGACTTCTCCGTGTTCTCCATAAATAGGCTCAATGATTATGAATGTACTGTTCTTTTTTTCTTATCCGAAAACAATAATATGACTCTTTTTGTGTTATAACTTCTTTATAAAATAAAACAAGTATCCTTGGCCTGAATACTTGTTTTAGCTGTATTGCTGGGAATTAAGAATTTAAAAAATCAGGTGTGCTTCTATAAGGTCCAGTATCAGAGTTGTTGTAATCAGGCGCTTTAATAAAGTGTAAACTCATTGATCAATTAGTATTAAAGGTGAATCCTATTATGGTTGGTACCGGGGTTTCTCTATTTGGTAGTGTAAAGCCGTGCTTTGCATTAAATTTAGTGGAAGTGAAGGAATATACTAGCGGGGTTATTAAGTCTACTTATAATATCATTTATGATTAAGGTCATTGCGGAAGAGTAATATTGTATCACTCTTCAAAAATCATATACTTCCTATCTCCTGGATAATTCAATACAATAACTTTTCAATCTCCTTTTTGAAATTCAAGTGTATGGCCATTTTCACCGAGAAACTTCCAACCTTTTGCTTCGTTGATGCGGATGAGGCTATAGTATGTGTATGTATTTGGGTGATTATCTTGAATGTGGATAGCGGTGAGAGGTACAGGGAAATCGTGTATTTTTGATTCTTTTGTTGCAAAAATAACAACTAAGGTCATCGTTAATATACTTATGAATAATATTCGTTTTTTGGTGAATTTCATTTTTGATCTCCAATTATTATGTTTGAGATTTTCAATAATAAAAGACAGGAGTTTTGCTCACTGTCTTTTATTTATGGATATATTTTATCCCGCATTAACGGGCTGTAAAACTCCCACCTCAAAACTTGAAAAAAAGCGAAGAAGTTTAGGTGGGAGATTAAAAGTCCGTAAAAGCCCGATTGGTTCAACTAACACTCAGTGGGGGATGAAGAAAACCCCACTGAGTGAAGTTTCACTTTATAATGCTTTGCTGATAGTTATTTCTTTCCCGTCTTTACGCCACTCTTTAAATTCAGCTGTTGCTGTGAACAGTACGTCTGTGGATGAGTTAAGTGCCGTTTCGAAAGAATCTTGTAATACCCCTATGATAAATCCTACTCCGACTACTTGCATCGCAATTTCAGGTGGGATTCCAAATAAGCTACATGCAAGGGGAATTAGTAACAAGGATCCACCAGCAACCCCTGAAGCACCGCAAGCACATACAGCTGCCAGTACGCTGAGGATGATTGCTGTAGGGATGTCCACTTGAATGCCAAGTGTATGGACCGCTGCAAGTGTTAAAACGGAAATCGTAATAGCAGCACCGCCCATATTAATTGTTGCACCTAATGGGATGGATACGGAATAGGTATCCTTATCCAAACCTAGCTTTTCACATAATTTTATATTTACAGGAATATTTGCAGCAGAGCTTCTTGTAAAGAATGCTGTCATAGCACTTTCCTTTAAGCATGTAAACACAAGTGGGTAAGGATTTTGACGTATACATACGAACACGATGATTGGATTGACAACTAAAGCTAGGAAAAGCATACAACCAAGTAAAACAGCGAGTAATTTCCCATAGCTTAGTAACGATTCAATTCCATTTGTAGTAATAGATTCAATAACTAGACCCATGATTCCTAGTGGTGCAAGTTTAATAACCCATGTAACGATTTTTGATACTGCATCTGAGACATTAGAAATCACCGTTTTTGTTGTATCAGAAGCATTTCGCAGAGCCAATCCAAGCAGTACTGCCCAAGATAAAATACCGACATAGTTCGCGTTATAAATTGCTTTCACTGGATTATCAACAATGTTCAGCAATAATACTTTGAGAACCTCTACAACACCGCCAGGGGCAGTCACATCTTCAGCACCTTTTGCGAGTGTTAAGCTTACAGGAAAAATAAAACTTACAATAACAGCGATTAATCCAGCTAAAAAGGTTCCTAAAAGGTATAAGAAAATAATCGATTTCATATTCGTTTGATGACCACTCTTGTGTTGTGCGATTGCTGACATAACTAAGAAGAGTACCAATACAGGTGCAATTGCTTTCAGAGCACCTACGAATAAAGAGCCTAAAATGACAAGAGGTTTTGCTACTTCTGGGATTGTTATAGATAGAATAATACCAATAATCAAACCGATAATAATTTGTTTTACTAAACTTAATTGACCCCATTTTTTCAATACATTGTTCATAAATATTCCCCCCCATTTGTTTAAGATAAATTACAGCATTGATAGTATAGAATTATGCATTTCTCACAACCCCATCATAAAATTAAATTTTTTTCAGGAGGTCTTCGAAAATTCTCTTAGTGGAAATATTCAGATAATTAAAGTTATAAGGATGGCCATATTCATCACATTCCACTTTATAGAGAAAACTATGTTTCTAATAAATAGTATTATAATGATTATTGTCATATATAACAATATTATTTATTTTATTTTTAGAAATATCTTAATTATCGAATTGTAAAAAGGGAAGCTAACGGTACTGTTTATATTTCTTCAAATACAAGTGTATGACCATTCTCACGGAGAAAATCCCAATCCTTTGCTTTGTTAATGCGGATGAGGCTATAGTGTATATGTATTTGGGTAATTATCTTTAGTATGGATAGCAGTAAGAGGTACAGGGAAATCATTTATTTTTGATAATTGTTGTATCAATCTGCAGTCAGGATATACAAAATGATAAAATTGATAATGAGATTAATAAAGGTGTGAGAGTATTGGATCAAACGCAAGTAATGGTGTATTTCGAGTTGTACGGAGAAGATTTTCCGTTAGAAATGGTTTCCGAACAATTGGGAATCACTCCAACAGAAAGTTATAAAAAGGGTGACATCATTAGAAAAATAAGTGAAACTGAGAACCACACGAGAAGTTGTTCATGTTGGCAACTAGGTACGGGATATCAGGAATCACTGGATGTAGGAGAATTGATGGAGCAAGTGATTGGGCAGATAAGAGATAAGGCATCCATTATCAATGAACTCAAAAGAGAATTTGGATTACAATGTAGGTTCACGATTGTCATCAAAATGAATGATGGTCATACACCAGCTTTTTATTTAGATATTCCTGTAATTGAATTTGCTAACAGCGTTAAAGCGGATGTGGACATTGACTTATATGCCAATCCTTATGGTGAGGAGATAAAGTGAAACTTCACTCAGTGGGGGGGGTCTTCATCCCTCACTGAGTGTTAGCCCGACCAATCGGGCATTTACGGGCTGTTAATCTTCCACCTAAACTTCTTCGCTTTTTCTTAAGTTTTGAGGTGGGAGTCTTACAGCTCGTTAATGCGGGATAAACGGTTAAAAAGATTTACTAAAGCCAAATTTAAAAAACGGTAAGTACATATTCAGATTCAGACGTGACCCATATAAAAGAAGATACATTTCAAAAAATACAAAACAGATCAAGCAGAAAGAATTTTAATCAAGAAAACCTACCACAAAAACATCAGTGTCCACATGTTCAACATGTGGACACTTTTTAATATCCTCAAGCCGTCTTCCGCACATCCTTCTCTCTCTTCCTTGTCTCTGGAAACGTAGCGACCAATAAAATATATAAACTTGAAGCGGCAATCCAGAAAATCATCGATGGTGTATAACCCATCGCTCCTAACATGTAGCTCCAAATGATCGTTGTAATTGTTTGGCCAGCGTAGGCGATTGCCCAGAAGAGTCCGAACATAATTGTGAGCCGCTGCGGCGTCATCCCTGGTAGTTCGTGAGGGAGGTTTAAAAAGATTGGGTACTGAATGAACATGATAAAGCCTGATATTGCAATACACGCGTAGGAAAGAAGCGGCAGTGTATTAGCGAAAAATAATGCAATTACGAATGAGCCAACCATTCCGATGCCGGAGAGGATAAGTGTTGGTCTTCGTGGTATTCCTTTGTTTCCGATAGCAATGCCGGCGAATGTGCCGAGTATGCCAAATCCGGAAATTAGTAAGTTTGTGACAGAGCCGTTTAGCAGTGTGTATTTTTCAAAAACAGCTTTCATGCTTACGAGTGATAGTACATATAACGTTAAGAAGGAGGCAAATGCAAGGCCATAGCGCCATAAGAATGCGTCCTTAAATGCGTCTTTGTATCCGAATGTTTCACCTTCATTATCTTCATTCACTTCAAAGTCTTCTGCTTTCCATATCCAAGCGATGAAGAATAAGACCGTTAAGGAAGCGAAGCACGTTAAAGTTGTGCGCCAATCGGCGATCATTTGCGTCGCAAAGGTGGTAAATAAAACGGCAACGATGAATGCGCCTGTATTGTAAGCAACCGTATTGGCAGCGTTAATACGCAGTTTTGTTTTTGAGTCTGTAATGTAGTGTGCAACAACTGGGTTCATGTAGACGATTACCATTGAACCACCAACAGCCATGAACATCCTTGCGACTGTGTATGCCCAGTAATTTGGTAAGTAAATCGCGACGAGCCCCATCATTAATAGTCCAATCGCTACGCCAGCTGCTTTTTTAGGACCGAGCTTCATGAGTACAATCGCAGCTAATATATTCGCAAATACACGAGCTGTTGTGATGGAATAGTTGACAACTTCTGAAACGAGCGGGGCAACTGGGCCGCCGAAAAAGGTGTCAGTGATTTGTGGCGATAAAGAGGAGCCAGCTACCCAGTTCATAGAGAAGGTAACATAGGCAAGCCACAAAATCGCCATCATAAAATATCCTTTTTTTGAATGATGTATTGTGTTCATAATTTCACCCTATCTCATTGATTCAATCATCACGACTTACGATAGGTTTTGTTATTCATGCAAGAGATATACGTATGTCCTTATAAGCCCCTATGAAGCCCCTTGCAAGTAATAAATCATTACAAAAACAAAACAAAAAACTACTACAGAAAAAATGTCGTCGTAATCTTTTCATTTCATTACCAGATTTTCGTTCTCAGCCTTATTTATAAGTTGGAATCTAAAAAGGCGGGAGGAATATGTATGGCAGTATACCGAAATGTGCAGGTGAATTTTTGGCAAGATGACTTTGTGCTAGATTTAACGCCGGAGGAGCGCTACTTTTACAAATTCTCCGAGTGAGAAAGCCCAACTCCTTTAGGGGTGGGGTGACAGCGAGGTCGGGATAGGGCGTGGCTTTTGCCATGTCAAAAGCCGAATTTCAACTATTTTTCGTATGCCTATTTGTCATTTTCTGTAATTTTTCTGTTATACATCCATGTATAAAGTGAGGTATAATTCATGTATA
>NZ_JOTN01000048.1 GCF_000712595.1 Bacillus manliponensis | reverse complement strand
TGAAGGGATCGGTCTTGAAAACCGACAGGCGGTGAAAGCCGCGCGGGGGTTCGAATCCCTCTTCCTCCGCCATATAAAATTGACAACAGCGCATATAAGTGGAGATTGGAAACTCGTTACCAATACGTAACGAGTTTTTGTTTTAACCACTCTGAGAGTATATGGGAAGGATTAGACACCTTTTCAAAAATACATTAATTCCCATGATTATCTTGTTAGATATGAAAGGAGTCAACATGGATCTTATTATACAAACGTTTCCATTAGATGGAAAAACGCTATACTATGTACAATGTCCGGTTTGTAAGAAAAATAGAATTTTAAACAGTGCTGCAAATGTATCTCGTACTGTAAGTGATGTAACATTCCGTAAACTTTGCGGTTGTACTTGTAACGTAAAACAAGAAGCGAAGAAAGAAGTTGTATCTCAACCAAAAGTAGAAGAGAAAAAAGCAGCTCCAAAGCGTAGCGGGAAAGTTCTTACAGCTATTATCAATGGAAAAGAAATGACAGTAAAAGAAATTTCTGAAGCATATGGTATTAGCACAAGTACTGTTCGTCAGCGTATTAATGCTGGAAAACCTGAGAGTGAAATTATTGCTCCAACAAAAAAGAAATAGTAAGTTAATAGGAAAACCCGTGCATTCGCACGGGTTTTTTATTTTACAAGTTTGCGTGTTTGTTTTAAGAAATGACCAATTTTCTTGATGATTGGTTCGATGGAGTCGCCATTTTGAAGAATATCGTACTCATTAATGTTTAAACGTAGCACAGGACAAGAGTTGAAATTGTTAATCCAATTTTCATAGCGTCCATGCATTTCTTTCCAATATTCAATAGGTGTTTGTTGTTCCATTGGTCGACCGCGCTCTTGAATGCGATCTAAAATATCTTCAAAAGATCCTTCTAAATAAATTAATAAGTCCGGATGTGGGAAGTAAGGTGTCATAACCATTGCATCGAATAAGCTTTTATATGTCTCATAATCTGTAGCGGTCATTGTTCCTTTTTCAAAGTGCATTTTTGCAAAAATACCAGTATCTTCATAAATAGAACGATCTTGAATAAATCCACCGCCATATTCAAAGATTCGCTTTTGTTCTTTAAAGCGCTCTGCTAAGAAATATACTTGCAGATGGAAACTCCATCTTGTGAAATCACTATAAAATTTATCTAAGTATGGGTTAGAATCAACCTTTTCAAATGATGTACGGTAGTTAAGTGCATCTGCTAATGCATTTGTCATTGTAGATTTTCCGACACCAACTGTTCCTGCGATTGTAATGACGGCATCATTTGGGATGTCGTACTTTTGGCGTAAATTCATTACTTTGCAATCTCCTTTATTAATGTATTTTGCAATGTGGATAAAATGAGTTGTAAATCTTCTTTGTTATTTACAAAGTCCATATTGTCTCCGTTAAATTTTAGTACGGGAATATTAGGGTGGTCCTTTTTAAATGCTTCCATTGCTGTTTCATAATCTTCAATAAGTTGCATTAAGTAATTTGGATCCATATTTTTCTCAAATTCACGGCCGCGCATTGCAATTCGTTTTTGGAGTGTTTCTAAGCTTGCGGTTAAGTATACAATCACATTTGGGATTGGCATATCTTTTGTAAGGATACGATAGATGTGAATATATTTTTCATATTGAACACCTTGTAGTGTTTGAGATGCGAAAATTAAGTTTTTGAATATATGGTAATCCGCAACAACAGGCTCCTGTTGCTTTAAATATTTTGTATCAATGTCTTCTAATTGCTTATATCGGTTGCATAGGAAAAACATCTCTGTTTGGAAGCTCCATTCTTGGATGTCTTCATAAAATTTTCCTAAGAACGGATTTTCGTCAACAATTTCTTTTAATAAGTGGAGTTGCATGTGAGTCGAAATTTCCTTCGCAAGTGAAGTCTTTCCGACACCAATTGGTCCTTCAACCGTAATAAATGGTACTCCGGTCACGTTGTTTCCTCCTTTCAAATCATAATGTAACGCGAACAAAAAGCACAAAACAGGACTATTGTAGCATAAGAGAGAGGAAAGAACCAACCTACTATAGAAACATCAGGGTATCCATTTATACAATTGTAAATAAAGTTAGTGCATATAAGTTTGATTTATGTAAGTGGTAAATTAGAAGAAGGAGCAATATTTGCTTTTAGTGTTCGGTTCATAACTTTTAAAGCATATAAATGATCTTGATCATTATTTGAAGCTGTGCAATCGTTTGGTACATACAGTTGGTAATTTCTCATATGGGCATCATTGGCGGTGAATAGTATGCATATATTACCGGCAATTCCAGTTAAAATAACGTTTTGTATCTTTAAATGTCCTAGTAGAGAATTAAGAGGTGTTTCATAAAAAGCAGAATAATGTGGTTTAATAAAGAAATAATCATCTTTTTCAGGTTTAATGGCTTCAATGATTTTCTCGCTATAATCATTTTTACAATATGTAAGAAGCTGCTGAATATCAGCTCTCCATAAATTATAATGATCGTTTACATAAATAGTAGGGTGTCCAAGCTTTTTCATTTTTTGTTTTAGTTGTAAGATCGGTTCTATAATGCCCTCGCATTTTTGTGATAATATGGGACCGTGTGAAAATTGAAAGTCATTAATCATATCAATAATAAGAAGTGCAGTATTATTCATATATAGTCTCCTTTCCTGCTTTACCAAATTATTTATCAAATATAAGACTTCCAGCCGAAAGCTTAAGGGAAGCGAAGAAGATTAGACGGGAGGCGAGCAATAGGCAACCCGTAAAAGCCTGATTGACCAGGCTGAAACTTCACTTAGTAAGGGAACTAATAAGTGAAATTTCACTTTAATAGGTTGGATTGAAACAGGAAAAGTTATTTGTGATGAGAGGAATTTTTATGATGGAACAAGATATTTATTTTATGCAGCTTGCGATAGAGGAAGCGAAAAAGGCGGAAATGATAGAAGAAGTGCCAATTGGAGCAGTTGTTGTATTAGACGGTGAAGTAATTAGTCGTGCGTATAATTTACGAGAATGTGAGCAACGTTCGATTGCTCATGCAGAATTATTAGCTCTTGATGAGGCGTGTAAAAAACTAGGAACATGGCGTTTGGAAGATGCCACGTTATACGTCACGTTAGAGCCGTGTCCGATGTGTTCTGGTGCAATTGTATTATCTCGTGTAAAGCGTGTTGTATATGGTGCTAGTGATCCAAAGGGCGGATGTGCGGGAACGCTTATGAACTTGTTAACGGACGAGCGCTTTAATCATCAAGCAGAAGTTGAGGCTGGTGTACTAGAAGAAGAATGTGGTGCTTTACTAACAAACTTCTTTAGAGCGCTCCGTAAGAAAAGGAAAGCAGAGAAAGTAAAATTGGATAAAAATAGTGAATGTTAACTCGGTTGCATTTTAGAATGAAACAAGTTATACTGATATTGTCTTTAACAAAAGACAACCGAATATGGTTTTAACTTTGCCGTGCTAAGCGGGGAGGTAGCGGTGCCCTTTACTCGCAATCCGCTCTAGCGAGGCCGAATCCCTTCTCGAGGTTATGTTACTGTAGGGTCTGCCTTAAGTAAGTGGCGTTGACGTTTGGGTCCTGCGCAACGGGACCCCGTGAACCTTGTCAGATCCGGAAGGAAGCAGCAATAAGCGGATGTTCTCGTGTGCCGTAGGGGTGCCTGAACTGAGCTAACTGCTTAAGTAACGCTTATGGTACGTAATCGACAGAAGGTGCACGGCAGTTATATATGCATATAAACTCACTCTATATAATAGGGTGGGTTTTTTGTATGGAAAATAACTTTTGGAATCTAGAAACAGAATAGGTTATAATAAAGTGAAACTAAAAGGCAGTGAAAAATCATATGTTTTTACTTGCTATAAAGCTTTATATATAAGGTTTTTACGGGTACTTGATTATTTTTCTAATTAGCTTAGATAAGAAATCAATTTTCCGTGAATACGGGATAACCAAGTTAATAAAAACTTTGAGGGAGGCCGTATTTTCGTGTCATACCAGGCGTTGTACCGAACATGGAGACCGCAAAAATTTGAAGATGTAGTCGGTCAAAAGCACGTAACCAAAACGTTGCAAAATGCCCTTCTTCAAGAAAAAGCTTCACATGCTTACTTGTTTTCAGGACCAAGAGGTACGGGGAAAACAACAATTGCGAAAGTGTTTGCGAAAGCAATTAACTGTGAGCATGCTCCTACAGCTGAACCTTGTAATGAATGTCCTGCATGTTTAGGAATTACACAAGGATCAAATTCAGATGTATTAGAAATTGACGCGGCTTCTAATAACGGTGTAGATGAAATACGAGATATAAGAGATAAAGTAAAATATGCTCCAAGTGCAGTTCGTTATAAAGTATATATTATAGATGAAGTTCACATGCTTTCCATGGGCGCTTTTAATGCATTGCTAAAGACATTAGAAGAGCCGCCAGGACATGTTATCTTTATTTTAGCAACGACAGAGCCTCACAAAATTCCACCAACGATCATTTCTCGTTGTCAACGTTTTGAATTTCGTAAAATATCCAATCATGATATTGTTGAGCGATTAAAGACAGTTATTGATAAAGAAGGAACGAAGGTAGAAGATGAGGCGCTTCAAATTGTCGCACGTGCCGCAGAAGGTGGTATGCGTGATGCGCTGAGCCTTATTGATCAAGCAATTTCTTATAGCGATGAAGTTGTTACGGTTGAAGATGTATTAGCTGTAACGGGTTCTGTTTCTCAAAGGAATTTAGGTACACTTGCAGAATGTATACGTGAAAATGATGTACCAAAAGCACTTCGTATTGTAGATGATATTATGAACCAAGGGAAAGAACCCATTCGGTTTGTTGAAGATTTTATTTATTATTATCGAGATATGCTTTTATATCAAACTTCACCTGAACTTGAGAATATGCTAGAAAGAGTTATTGTGGATGATCAATTTCGTATGATGAGTCAGGAAATGCAACCTGATGTGATTTATGACATAATTCATACGCTTAGTAAGAGCCAACAAGAAATGAAGTGGACGAATCATCCACGTATTTTCTTAGAGGTTGTAATGGTACAGCTTTGTCAAAAGTTTGCCATGCAAGGAGGCGGAGTTGACCGCTTGCAAGCTATGTTGCAGCGTATGCAGCAACTAGAGCAAGAATTAGATAATCTGAAACAAAATGGTGTATCATATGCTGCGCCGCAAGAAGTACAAGTTCAGCAAAAGTCACCAAAGCCAACTCGTTCTAGCGGTATGAAAATACCGGTAGGCCGTGTACACGAAGTGTTAAAACAAGCAACCCGTAATAATTTGGAGCAACTGAAGCAAGGCTGGGGCGAGGTATTAGGGAGATTGAAAAATTCTAATAAGGTTGCCTATGCAGTACTGTTAGAAAATAGTGAACCCGTTGCAGCTTCTGTGGATTCTTATGTTCTTGCTTTTAAATACGAAATTCACTGCAAAATGGCAAGTGAAAATCGTGAGGCGACACATACAGTTGAACAGATTTTATTTGAGTTGTTTGGTAAGAAATTAAATATGATTGCTATTCCGAAAAGTGAATGGGGTAAAATTCGTGAAGATTTCTTGCAACATGATGATGGTTCACTTGAAGATGAACCAAAGAAAACGGCAGATCCTCTTGTTGAAGAGGCTGTCAAACTAGTGGGACAGGAATTGATTGAAATAAAAGAATAACAACAATTAGGAGGAATTATTATTATGCGTGGAATGGGAAATATGAATAACATGATGAAACAAATGCAAAAAATGCAAAAGAAAATGGCAGAGGCGCAAGAAGCGTTAGGTGAAGAAACAGTTGAAGGTACAGCTGGTGGCGGTATGGTAACTGTTATTGCTAACGGACATAAACAAATATTAGATGTGAAGATTAAAGAAGAAGTTGTAGATCCAGAAGATGTAGAAATGTTACAAGACCTTGTATTAGCCGCAACAAATGATGCTTTAAAGAAAGCTGAAGAATTATCAGCATCTACAATGGGACAATTTACAAAAGGACTGAATTTACCAGGTGGAATGTTCTAATTAGGAGGACATTTAAACATGCATTATCCAGAACCGATTTCGAAGCTTATTGATAGCTTTATGAAGTTGCCAGGAATTGGCCCTAAAACGGCCGTTCGCCTTGCATTCTTTGTATTAGATATGAAGGAAGATGACGTATTAGATTTCGCAAAATCACTTGTGAATGCAAAAAGAAACTTAACATACTGCTCCGTTTGTGGACATATTACAGATCGTGATCCTTGCTATATTTGTGATGATTCTCATCGTGATCAATCGGTTGTTTGCGTTGTGCAAGAACCAAAAGATGTCATTGCGATGGAGAAGATGAAAGAATATCAAGGTGTTTATCATGTTCTGCGCGGTGCAATTTCTCCGATGGAAGGGATTGGACCAGAAGATATTAATATTCCACAGTTGTTAAAACGACTGCAAGATGAAACAGTGCAAGAAGTTATTTTAGCAACAAACCCTAACATTGAGGGAGAAGCAACCGCAATGTATATTTCCAGGCTCTTAAAACCATCAGGCATTAAAGTGACTCGCATCGCACATGGACTTCCTGTGGGCGGAGATTTAGAATATGCGGACGAAGTAACGCTTTCTAAAGCACTTGAAGGCCGAAGAGAAGTATAAGAGGTAAAGAGAATGTTTTTTCAAAAAAAAGGGAAATTACGAAAAGAGTATGATGAGCAGCTAGTTGCAACATTAGAACAAGTGAAACTAGAGTGGATGCGTCAAAGAAGAATTGTAGAACAAAGTGTTGAGCCATCAGAAGATGTACTTTGCCATTTGAAATTAGCAGAAATGAAGTATTTCTTTTTGCTGAAGGAGGCAAAAAGGCGTCCGGTGAAGATGGAACAATGGTAAAAAGGCCTAGTTATGTTTAACTAGGTTCTTTTTTATATCTTCTTTCCATACAAATATATTGTACAAGTTGTAAAGGGGAGAGGGTTATGAATCACACCATTATAATTGGAGGCATATTAACACTTATTGTCTGTTTATTGCTTTTTGGAGCTCGGATAAGACCAATCCGATTTATTGGGATGTTATTTGTGAAGTTAGCGATTGGAGCGCTACTCTTATTTGTTGTAAATATGGTCGGGATACAATTCGATTTTCACCTTCCGATTAATATCGGGACAACGGTTGTTTCAGGTTTGTTAGGTTTACCAGGATTATTTGCTTTAATTATTATTAAGTTGTATATCATTCCAAGCTAAAGAATCATATCGATTTTTTAGCTTTTTTATTTTTTTAGAAATACTATTGACGTAGTTTATCTTTATATGGTAAATTAATAAGCGTCGTCAGGAACGAAAGGAAAAGTTATTGACGAGCATTTTAAAAGATATTGACTAACATTCAAAGGGATGTTATATTAGAAAAGTCGCTGAAACGCGA
>NZ_JOTN01000047.1 GCF_000712595.1 Bacillus manliponensis | reverse complement strand
GTCCCTGTGAGAGTAGGACGTCGCCAAGCAATGTAACCCGAGTCAGTTTGACTCGGGTTTTTTGTATTTCTTAGGAAATATGGTGGTGCATTAAATATAAATAAACATAATAGGGGATCTTTTCAGCTGTAACGGATAAAAATTGATAAATAAATGGATAATCATCAGAGGCGTAATTACCAAGTAAATCGTACCACCAATCAGTTTCATAGCGAGAAATCATACTTAAATTGTATAACAATAAATAATGTATAAGCAGTTCAGGAAGAAGCTTTGATACTTCCCGATTAATAGGCAAATAGTATGTATTCTCATAATAATGATGTGTTAGAGGTGTACTATATAATGGATTCCACTTGTTGATTGGCGTTGAAAAGAATAAAGCTTTTTTATCGATTTTTTCTTTTTCATGTTGAATATCCAAGTGCTTATATGTCTCTTCTATGTAACGAATAAAGCGCTCTTCTGTCATATGAAATCGATCTAAAATTGCGGTAGGAATACGTAATGTATGATAGGATGGCGTTTCTAGTTTGTATAAAATCTTTTCATGTTTCGAAAAGAGTAGCAAATCCTGTAATTCAGGAATACTTTGCAAAAGTTCTTTCATCGTATATTTTTCGCCTTCTAAATGTTTCATGTGAAACATTTTATCTGCAAGGAGGGTAAATAGTCCGTGTTTTTGAACTTTTACTTCATCATCGAGAAAACGATAACTTTGTTTTTTTCTTTTTCTCGTTGTGGCGCCATGAGCTAATACAGAAGTGGATTCAGGATAATTAGGATCTGTTGTAAGCAAGCAAGCTTTTAATAATTGACTCATTCCATAAAATAATAATACAGGTTGAAGAGAGAATGGTGAAACACGGCATAACTCGTAATAGTTTTTTCCGTGCTCTAAATAATAAATAAAAGGATAACAGTTTTCAAATCCCTTTTTTTCTATATCTTTTATATTTAATTTCTTATAACAGTTCGTTAAATATTGCTGTGTATGGTGTGTGGAAAGGAAGAAGCTTAATTTCTCCCAAACCCCTGATTTAGGTTGCATAATATACGCTCCTTTTATTCTGAAAATTCCAACATAATTTCTCTTTCTTGACAGTATTTTAACCAATTGATAAGCTACTAATAATAATTTCAGGTTGCATAGGGGGATCAATTTATGTGGGAATCTAAATTTGTTAAAGAAGGTTTAACGTTTGATGATGTACTACTTGTACCAGCAAGATCTGATGTATTGCCAAGAGAAGTAAGTGTAAAGACAGTTCTTTCGGAAAGTCTGCAGTTAAATATTCCACTTATTAGTGCTGGTATGGATACGGTAACAGAAGCTGATATGGCGATTGCAATGGCACGCCAAGGTGGTTTAGGCATCATCCATAAAAACATGTCCATCGAGCAACAAGCAGAACAAGTAGATAAGGTAAAACGTTCTGAAAGTGGTGTTATTACAGATCCTTTCTTTTTAACACCAGAACATCAAGTTTTTGATGCAGAACATTTAATGGGTAAATATCGTATTTCAGGTGTTCCAATTGTAAATAACAAAGAAGAGCAAAAATTAGTTGGTATTATTACAAACCGTGATATGCGTTTTATCCAAGATTACTCTATTTTAATTTCTGATGTGATGACGAAAGAAGAGTTAATCACTGCTCCAGTAGGGACAACGTTAGAAGAAGCAGAAAAGATTTTACAGCAACATAAAATTGAAAAGCTCCCTCTTGTTGATAATAACGGCGTATTAAAGGGCCTTATTACAATTAAAGATATCGAAAAAGTAATTGAGTTCCCGAACTCAGCAAAAGATAAGCAAGGACGATTATTAGTTGGTGCAGCCGTTGGTGTAACAGCTGATGCAATGGTTCGTATCGATGCTTTAGTAAAAGCAAATGTAGACGTAATTGTTATCGATACAGCACATGGACATTCAAAAGGTGTAATTGAAAAAGTAAAAGAAGTACGTGGAAAATATCCAGAGCTAAACATTATTGCAGGTAACGTAGCTACAGCCGAAGCAACACGTGAATTAATCGAAGCGGGTGCCAATATTATTAAAGTAGGAATTGGACCAGGATCAATTTGTACAACACGTGTTGTGGCGGGTGTAGGTGTTCCTCAATTAACGGCTGTATACGACTGTGCAACAGAAGCTCGTAAACATGGTATTCCGGTTATTGCTGATGGGGGCATTAAGTACTCTGGTGATATTGTAAAAGCTTTAGCGGCTGGCGCACATGTTGTTATGCTTGGTAGTATTTTTGCCGGTGTAGCAGAAAGCCCTGGAGAGACAGAAATTTATCAAGGTCGTCAATTTAAAGTTTACCGTGGTATGGGTTCTGTAGGAGCAATGGAAAAAGGAAGTAAAGACCGCTACTTCCAAGAAGGGAATAAAAAGCTTGTTCCAGAAGGAATTGAAGGTCGTGTTCCATTCAAAGGTCCTTTAGTAGACACAGTTCATCAATTAGTCGGTGGCTTACGCGCTGGTATGGGTTACTGTGGTGCACAAGATTTAGAATTTTTACGTGAAAATGCAAAGTTTATTCGCATGTCAGGTGCAGGTTTAAGAGAGAGTCATCCACATGATGTACAAATCACAAAAGAAGCGCCTAACTACTCTTGATAATACTTGATATGTAAATAGACAGAGATTTGATATCTCTGTCTATTTTTTTTTGATTATGTTAGAATAACGGTTATGTGAGTACAAAATATTGGAGGTAACAAAAGTGAAAGGTATGTTTCAGAAGCGGATTATCGCAGTAGTAACGGCGCTGATGCTATTTTGTAGTATGTTTGTTACATATGGAAGTGCATCTGCAGAAGCGAGCAATTCTTTACAGATTGAAGCAGAAGCTGCAATTTTAGTTGAAGCTAATTCTGGAAAAATTTTATATCAAAAAAATCCAGATGCGTCATTACCAATTGCAAGTATGACAAAAATGATGAGTGAATATTTAGTGCATGAGGCAGTAGAAAAAGGGAAAATCAAATGGAATCAAAAAACTACTGTATCCCCATATGCCCATGGTATTTCACAAAATCGTGAGCTATCTAACGTTCCATTAGAAAACGGTGGATCTTATACGGTAAAAGAGCTATATGAAGCAATGGCAATCTATTCTGCAAACGGTGCCACAATTGCTTTAGCAGAATTAATTGCTGGATCAGAAGCAAACTTTGTAAAAAAGATGAATGCAAAAGCAAAAGAGTTAGGAATGAAAAGCTCTAGCTTTGTAAACTCTACTGGTTTATCTAATAGCGATCTAGGTGGACAACATCCAGAAGGAACAAATCCGGATGATGAGAATAAGATGTCTGCTAGAGATTCAGCACTTTTAGCACAGCATTTAATTCAAGAGTACCCAGAGATTTTAGATACAGCTAAAATTTCTAAGAAAACCTTCCAAGAAGGTGGCAAATATCCGATTGAAATGCATAACTGGAACTGGATGTTAAAAGGTCTAGTTAAAGAATATGAAGGAGTAGATGGACTGAAAACAGGTTCAACTCCAGCGGCTGGTTCTTGCTTTACAGGTACAGCGAAACGTGATGACATGCGCTTAATTGCTGTTGTAATTAAAACAGAATCGCATACAGCTCGTTTTGATGAAACAAAAAAGTTATTTGACTATGGTTTTACAAATTTTGAAACGAAAAAAGTGTATGATGAAGGATCGAAAGTAAAAGGTCATGAAACAGTACATGTAGATAAAGCAAAAGACACAGATGTAGCTGTGGAAACAAAAAAAGCAGTTGTACTTCCAATGCCAAAAGGCAGCAAAGATGTATATAAGACAGAATTTAAAGAAAGTAAGGAAAAAGAAGCACCAATTAAAAAGGGAACGGAACTCGGCTATATGATGGTATCTGCTAAAGATAGCAATGATCCAGGTTTCTTATCTGGTAAGTCATTACAGGTAGGTCTTGTAACAAAATCCGAAGTAGAAAAAGCGAATTGGTTTGTTCTATCTATGCGTGGTATTGGTGGATTCTTTAGTGGTCTCTGGAACGGTGCAGTAGATACAGTAACAGGTTGGTTTTAAAAGCTCCTAAAAAATAGGAGCTTTTTTTAATTCCTATTTTTCACACCGAATTTATCTAAAAAAAACAGTAGACAAGCCTCTAATAGTTAGTGGTAGAATGTAAGAGTATTCTCAATTTTTCCACCGTTAAAGGGGAAAAGCAATTCACCTAGGGAGGTTTTTTATACATGATCAATGTAACAGGAACAGAGCGCGTTAAGCGCGGAATGGCAGAAATGCAAAAAGGCGGCGTTATTATGGACGTAGTTAACGCTGAGCAAGCAAAAATTGCAGAAGAAGCGGGTGCGGTTGCTGTTATGGCATTAGAACGCGTTCCAGCTGATATTCGTGCAGCGGGCGGCGTTGCGCGTATGGCTGACCCAACAATTGTTGAAGAAGTAATGGGAGCTGTATCAATTCCGGTTATGGCGAAATGCCGTATTGGTCATCTTGTAGAAGCTCGTGTATTAGAGTCATTAGGGGTAGATTACATTGATGAGAGTGAAGTATTAACTCCAGCTGATGAAGTATATCATTTAAATAAACGTGATTATACTGTTCCATTTGTATGTGGATGCCGTGATATTGGGGAAGCTGCACGACGTATCGCTGAAGGAGCGTCTATGCTTCGTACAAAAGGTGAACCAGGAACAGGAAATATTGTAGAAGCTGTACGTCATATGCGTCAAGTAAACGCAGAAATTCGTCAAGTTGTAGGTATGCGTGAAGACGAATTAATGACATTTGCAAAAAATACAGGTGCTCCTTATGAAGTGTTACTTGAAATTAAACGCCTTGGTCGTTTACCAGTTGTAAACTTTGCAGCAGGTGGTATTGCAACACCAGCAGATGCAGCGTTAATGATGCAACTTGGTGCAGATGGCGTATTCGTAGGTTCTGGTATCTTTAAATCTGAGAATCCAGAGAAATTCGCACGTGCAATTGTAGAAGCTACAACTCACTATGAAGACTACGAATTAATTGCAAGCCTTTCTAAAGGATTAGGTACAGCAATGAAAGGTGTCGAAATTTCAACATTATTACCAGAACAACGCATGCAAGAGCGCGGTTGGTAATCAAAGGGGATTTCAAAATGGTTACAATCGGTGTATTAGGACTTCAAGGTGCTGTTCGCGAACATGTGAGAGCGATTGAAGAAAGTGGTGCAAAAGCTGTTATCGTGAAGCGTGTAGAACAATTGCAAGAAGTTGATGGACTCATTTTACCTGGCGGTGAAAGTACGACAATGCGCCGTCTGATTGATAAATATAATTTCATGGAGCCGCTTCGCCAGTTTGCGAAAGAAGAGAAGCCAATGTTTGGGACTTGCGCAGGTATGATTTTACTTGCGAAAAATCTTATTGGATATGAGGAGGCTCATATTGGCGCTATCGATATTACTGTGGAGCGTAATGCATTTGGACGTCAAAAAGATAGCTTTGAAGCAGCACTCTCGATAAAGGGTGTTGGAGAAGAGTTTGTTGGTGTATTTATTCGTGCACCTTATGTGGCCAATGTAGAGAATCATGTAGAAGTATTATGCACATATGAGGATCGCATTGTAGCGGTTCGTCAAAATCATGTGTTAGCGGCTTCTTTCCATCCAGAATTAACAGAAGATCATCGTATGACAGCATATTTTGTTCAAATGGTTGAAGAAGCAAAAATGAAAAAAGTTGTATAAGTAGCTTGCAAGTTGTATAAGATTATAGTAAATTGATGGTAACTATTTTATACGACAATATGTTGATAGGAAGTAGTAACAAGAGATGTTTCTTGTAGAGAGTCGGTGGTTGGTGAGAACCGATAGAAACTGCTTGTGAATCCATCCTAGAGTGAAATGTGGAACGCCATATCGGTTATTATACATTTCCGGTGAAGAGCCGTTATATTCTACTGAGAGGAAAGCATTTATGCTTTCAATTAGGGTGGCAACGCGGGTTAACTCTCGTCCCTTTTTATAGGGACGGGAGTTTTTTGTGTTTTATTAAAAGTAAAGGAGAGATAATCATGCTTGATATTAAAGTATTACGTGCGAATTTTGAAGAAGTAAAAGGAAAATTACAGCATAGAGGCGAAGATTTAACAGCTTTAGATCGCTTTGAAGAGCTAGATACAAAGAGAAGAGAGTTACTTGTACTAACAGAGGAACTAAAGAGCAAACGTAATGAAGTATCTCAGCAAATTTCTGTTTTAAAGCGTGAGAAGAAAGATGCAGATGCATTAATTATAGAAATGCGAGAGGTTGGGGAGAAAGTAAAAGACCTTGATGGTGAACTTCGCACAGTAGAAGAGGATTTAGAGAAATTACTTTTATCTATTCCGAATATCCCGCATGAATCTACACCAGTTGGTGAAACAGAAGATGATAACGTACAAGCGCGTACGTGGGGAGAAGTACGTGAATTTGGCTTTGAGCCAAAACCACATTGGGATCTTGCAGCAGATTTAGGAATTGTAGATTTTGAACGTGCTGGAAAAGTAACAGGAAGTCGCTTTGTTTTCTATAAGGGTGCAGGTGCAAAGTTAGAACGTGCGCTTATTAGTTTCATGCTTGACCTTCATACAGAAGAACATGGTTATGAAGAGGTATTACCTCCATATATGGTAAACCGCACAAGCATGACAGGAACTGGTCAGCTTCCAAAATTTGAAGAGGATGCATTCCGTATTGAAAGTGAAGATTATTTCTTAATTCCAACAGCAGAAGTGCCAGTAACAAACATGCACCGCGATGAGATTTTAAATATCGATCAATTACCAATACAATACGCAGCATATAGTGCATGCTTCCGTTCTGAAGCAGGATCTGCTGGTCGTGATACACGCGGACTAATTCGTCAGCATCAATTCAATAAAGTAGAACTTGTAAAGTTTGTTAAACCAGAAGATTCTTATGAAGAACTTGAAAAGTTAACAAACAATGCAGAGCGTGTTCTTCAATTATTAGGTCTTCCATACCGTGTGATGAGCATGTGTACAGCAGATTTAGGATTTACTGCAGCGAAGAAATATGATATTGAAGTGTGGCTGCCAAGCTATGATGCATACCGTGAGATTTCTTCTTGTAGTAACTTTGAATCATTCCAAGCACGCCGCGCTAACATTCGTTTCCGTCGCGATACAAAAGCGAAACCAGAACATGTTCATACGTTAAATGGATCTGGTCTTGCAATTGGCCGTACAGTAGCTGCGATTTTAGAGAACTACCAACAAGAAGATGGAACAATTGAAATTCCAGAAGTATTACGTCCATATATGGGTGGAAAAACAGTTATTAAGTAAGAGCATATAAGGTATGAGGTAAGGTAAGGAGAAAAAATTTCTTCTCCTTACCTTTAATCTATTATAGTGGGCTTGACTAATAGTTTTTCTTTATGATATTATATCTAATGTCAATACGGAGGA
>NZ_JOTN01000046.1 GCF_000712595.1 Bacillus manliponensis | reverse complement strand
CTAACCCAAGTCAGCATGACTTGGGTTTTTTTGTTGTTTTTATCTCCTATTTAAGTGCTGTAAGACTTCCACCTCGAAATTTGTGAGAAAGTGAAGGTGATATGATTTTTATTAAAAAAGACCGTAAATGGTCTTTTTTATTTTTTTGAATACAATTTTTTGTAAAATGAAACCAAAATACTACTTTGCATCGTTATATATATGAACAAAAGAAAGAAGGAGGTTCCTAGGTGAAAGAACAGGAGTTACTGCAAAGAATTAGAGGCGGAGACAAAGAAGCGTTTCGTTTACTCGTTAAAGAGTTGTTACCAGCTGCTTATAAAACAGCTTATCTTATACTCAAAACAAAAGAATACGCAGAAGATGCACTACAAAATGCGTTAGAAGGTGCCTATATTAGTATTATGAAAAATAAAGACATGACGAATTTTAAAGCGTGGTTTTTTCGTCTTGTGTATTCAAGAGCAATAGATATTTATAGAAAAAACAATCGTTTTGTACATATGGACATAGATGACAGTTATGAAGCGCAAATAAAAATAACTTCTCAATCTGCGCAACAAGTAGCAATTAAAAAAGAAAATCAAAACGAAATGATCGCTCACATTATGAAATTAAAAAGAGAAGAGAGTGTACCTCTTTTTCTTCATTTTTATGAAGACTTAGCAGTAAGAGAAATTGCTCTTATTCTTGGTGAGAATGTAAATACAATCAAAAGTAGAATGAAACGCGGAAAACAAAAGCTGGCTGTTATTATAACAGAGTCAAATCGTTCCCTAGAGGGGGTTATGACAAATGAATTATAAGAAAGAGAACAAGTTTCAATCCTTAAATAACTTAGAAGTACCTAAAAGTATTGAGACATTTATGGATGAATTACCAAATCGGTATGCGAATGGAGAAATAGAAAAGGACATTGAAGATCAGGTTAATAGAGAATGGAGTGGTTTTCAAAAAGATTTAAAGAAGAAAAATAGATTTAAACAGAAGAGGGTCATATTTCCTGTATCCATTGCAGCAGCTTGCCTTTTATTTATTGGTGGAGCATTTGTCTCTCCAGCTATGGCGCAAATTGCATCGAAAATTCCATATCTCAACTTATTGTTTGAATCTAAACCAGTAATAGATGAAATTAGTGATGCTTTAAATGAAGAAGGGTATAAGTGGGACGGATTAGGTGTTAGTGTTCATCCAAGGGAAGTCAGTGTAGGGATTGAAGGGTCAAATGCATATTATCGTAAAGTGAAAGAGCCAGTTACAGAGCTTATTCAAGGTGTATTAGATGCACGGAATTATGATGCGTATAAAATAAGGATTTATAAAGCTGAGATGCCTCCACAAAGGGACACTACTGCAGAAGAACTGAGGAAATCTGAAGAAAATGAAAAGGCGATTACACTAACTTCAGAAGTATTGAAAAAATACGGATATGAATCTGATAAAGTAATGGTATATGATGATCAAATAATCAAACTACAATTACCAAATAATGAGACAAGGATAAATGAAATTAAAAACGATGTAATGGAAAATGTAAAAAAGATAGGTATTAAAGAATTCCAAGTAAAAGTCCGTACATACGATCATCAAAAAGAGGAACGTGAAGTTAGATGGATGCCAATTTTCACTACAATTGTAGACGGCTTAACGGCCAAACAAAAATATGAGGTAAAGTCAGTAGGTTACACAAATAAACATGAGTATTTCTCTATTTCAATTGATACAAATTTATCACCATCTAATAAAAATACAGATGATGTTGTGAATGAAATTGAGCAAACTGTGCAAGA
The DNA here is from genome assembly GCF_000712595.1 of Bacillus manliponensis. GTDB lineage: Bacteria > Bacillota > Bacilli > Bacillales > Bacillaceae_G > Bacillus_A > Bacillus_A manliponensis. The sequence goes on along the minus strand of NZ_JOTN01000046.1, from coordinate 7,132 downwards.
CTTTCTTAGTTCAGACGAAATACAAAAGATGATTCAAGGTGATCAGTATGAAATTGTGATTTATGATAAGACAGGGAAAGGAAAACTGAAGAGTATTACAAGCGATTAAATAAAGTGAAACTTCATTGAAGTTTCACTTTTTATATGTTCAATTGTTGTTATTAACTGCTCTAAATATATTATTTCACAAACTTTCCTGTAGTAAAAAACGACCTTCATCCGAAGCGTCGTACTCTTTCTTTAAAATGTTAATCTATTTATTATTAGAAAAAGCTTGAGTAATCACTTTTGTAGCCTTTGCGATGAGTTCATCATTAAAGCTTGCATTCTCTTCTTTACGACTTGACATGACCGCAATAACAATCGGCTCCCGATTTGGTGGCCAAACAATTGCTATATCATTTCGAGTTCCATAGCTACCGGCTCCACTCTTATCTCCAACTTCCCAACCTTCTGGTACACCAGCCTGAATGAGGGAATCACCGGTAGTATTTCCTTTTAACCAATTTGTGAAAATTTCTTGTTTATCAGCAGGAAGGTATTCACTGATTCCAAACACTTCAAGGGTAGTTGCAAGTGCTTTAGGAGTACTTGTATCGCGTGAATCCCCAGGGATAGCTTCGTTCAAATCTGGTTCGATACGGTCAGCCATTGTGATAGTATCGCCGCTTTCTCGTAACGCCTTTTCAAATCCATCTGGTCCACCTAATTCTTCGAAAAGAAGATTTCCTGCTGTATTATCACTATACTGTATCGCTGCTTTAGCTATCTCCCCTAGACTCATCCCTTTGTTCACAAAATCTTCTGTAATTGGAGAATATGTAACAATATCTTCATCGGTAAATGTCCTTATTTCTTCAAGTGCTGATATTGGATTTTGCTTTAATAAAACAGCCCCGGCTAGGGCTTTGAAAGTAGATGTGTACGCAAATCGTTCATTCTCACGAAATTCTATGGTTTCCTTTGTTCCTGTGTCAATAGCATAGACCCCAAGCCTCGCGTCATATTCCTTCTCAAGTTGTTCAAATTTCTCTATTACGGTTTCTTTTTCCATTATATTTTCTGACGTTTGATTAGCTCCTCCTGTATGTTCTGTTTTTGAGTGTTGTACAACCTGTTTTTTCTCATCTGAGCAACCTACAACCATAAGCACTAAGCTTATCGGTGCTAGTATTTGATACACTCTTTTTTTGTTCATGATGTAAAACCTCCTAATTATTTGATTAGACTCTTATGTACAAGTTGAAAAATAACCTTATTCAAGGAGTTTCAAAAGATTACATTTGTAGTCTGACTACATCTGTAGTACAGTATTACATATGTAGTCGAATGAAGTCAACTCTTTATTTTTTACCATCAATCTACTAAAAATATGGCTATATACCTATTTTAAAAAATTTTAAAATACGAGAGAGTTGGTGTTGAAGAACATGTTTTTAACTCATTTTATAATTGGCCTATTGGCTTCTTCATTTTCCGTTATTGTTATTTTACTTATACGAAAATGGTTTGGAAGACAACTAACAGCAAAATGGAATTATCATTTGTGGATGTTTCTTTTTATCGCTTTATCGCTTCCGTTCATACCTACTCATTTATATACTTTTAGTTCTCTTTTTAGCGGTGGGAATGCATATCAGACTAATGCACTCAGTCCTAATACGGAAATAACTAGAACTAATATGATGCAAGGCCTACACTTGATACAAGATTTTTCTGTATCTGTCAATCGGCTGGACCTATCCTTGCTTAATATAGGAGTGATGGGATTATGGGTGTCAGGTGTCGTATTATTTACTTTTACTATGGTTCGTGGATGGATCACACTTAGAAGGATAAAGAATCATTCTTCTACGTTCTCCAATCAAGAAGTTCTCTTACTTTTCGAAGAATGCAAGAAAAGACTACAGATTAAAAAATCAATAAAGATTGTTATTTCGAAAAGAGTGCAATCTCCAATGATATTCGGACTTTTTCAAACATATATCGTCTTACCTGCTCAGCATGAAAACTGGCTTAGTTTGAAACATTACGAGTATATTTTTCTTCATGAACTGAATCACTATAAACATAAGGATTTGCTGACAAATTATGTGATATTGTTCTATCAAATCATTTATTGGTTTAATCCCCTTGTCTGGCTTGCTTTTAGAGAAATGAAATTAGATCGAGAAATCGCATGTGATACATCTGTTTTACATTTAATAGATGATAATTCATTTAGTGAATATGGAAACACAATCATTAATTTTGTTGATTTTTCAAAACGGTCCAGTAAGCTACAGTTAGTAACAAAAATAAACGGTTCAAAGTCTGAAATTAAAAAGCGAATTGAACAAATTGCTGCTTATAAGCATAGTGCAAAGAAATCAATAAGAAAAAGCGTCTTTATTTATGTGTTGGTCAGTATCATATTGACAGTCCAACTACCTGTCATTTCCGCATTCGCGACGGAAAACGATCGATACTATTTTAATAATGACGGAACAGTTTATGAGGATTTACATCAATTTTTTAGAGGATATGAAGGAAGCTTTGTTTTATATGATGATAGTGCTAGACAATATCGCATTTATAATGAAGAGAAAAGTACGTTGCGAGTATCACCTGATTCCACATACAAAATTTACAGTGCCCTATTTGCACTAGAATCAAATGTGATATCACCCGAAGAATCCACCCTTTCATGGGATGGGATGGAACAACCCTATGAAGCTTGGAATATGGATCAAGATGTCTCAACTGCTTTACAAAAATCTGTGAACTGGTATTTCCAAGAACTAGATCGTAGAACAGGATTTGAAACAATACAATCCAATTTACAAGACATAAAGTATGGAAATTCTAATGTATCTGGAGGGTTAGAAGAATTCTGGCACGAATCCTCGTTGAAAATTTCTCCAGTAGAGCAAGTGCAACTACTGCAAGCATTTTATAACAATCAATTTGGATATGAGGAAATGAATATCCAAGCTGTGAAGGAAGCACTACTCTTGGAAAAGAATGAAGAAGCTCGCTTATCAGGAAAAACAGGTACAGGAACAGTGAATGGAAAAAACATCAATGGTTGGTTTATCGGGTATGTAGAGGTGAAGAACAATACTTATTTCTTTGCTACCAATATACAAAATGGAGATGATGCATCTGGAAGCAAAGCTGTAGAAATTACTTTATCAATTTTAAAAGATTTAGGAATCTATTAAAGTAAATGGAGGAGATAAATATGGAGAAAAACATTCCTAGTATATCAGAATCAGAATGGGAAATCATGAACGTGCTTTGGGATAAAGCTCCTCAAACAGCGAATGACATCATACTTTCTTTACAGGAGAGTACTGATTGGAAGCCGAAAACTATACGAACTCTTCTCGATCGATTGGTTCAAAAAGATGTAGTAGGTGTCAATAAAGATCTAAGAGTTTACACCTTTTACCCGCTCTATACACAGGGAGAGTGCCAGCGTGCCGAGACCGAATCATTTATCAAGCGTATCTATGGAGGTACCTTGAAATCCATGTTTGTCCACTTTATTCAGGAAGATACCCTGTCTGATGAGGATATTAATGAATTACGTTTTATTTTAGATAAGAAACCTAAAAAGAAATAATATGAAAAAGGCGATATGGAATTTTTCCATATCGCCTTTTTCGGTCGAAATAGTGGGGGATGGAGAAAACACCCACTGATTAAAGTTGCACTTTATAGTTGGAATACTTCTTAAAATCCTGTAAAAGCTGTACGGTTGTTTTTTGAATAAGCAAAGGCAGCACATGAAATGAATATGGTTTATAGACACGCTCTGTCCATTTGTGACCGTCTTTCCCGTACACCCCCATGTTAATAGAAGGGATATTTAATTTACGTATAGTGTCATATGGAAGTGGATATAGTTGTTCCCATTTTGGGAAGTTCTGTAATAATGGTTTTAGTTCATCATCTGTTTCGTGAATAGATAGGAAGCTTCCATCAGCTAAATAAGGGAAAAACTTTTTCAACACAAATTGTTCTCCAGTCTCATCTTGTACATTTTGTAGTATTATTTCAATACTGCTTTGTAATTGATGACTTTGTTCACTTGTTTGTTTTAAATAGTTATGTGGTAAAAAAGGCGGTGCAAAAAATAAAATAACCCTCGCCTTTTTCTTAGGATCCATTTCTTGCAGAGCAGCGACAATTTCAAAACAAACTTCACGTAAGTCGCTATTATTACTTTGTTTTAGCGTGTCTTGAATAATTGCTTCCGTATTTATGCCATGTTGTTGTAATTCTTCTATATAATCTCCGTAACTTGTAACCGCAATCTCCCATGAAAGATCACGTGATGGTAAGCCTGTTACAAATAAATAATGTTGAAACTGTTCTTTGAGATACTCTTCAGCTTCTTTACATACCTGTCTTGTTTCGGCTAATAGTCTTTCAAGAACTTCTTCAGGTGTAGATTCGTAAATAAAATAATTAAAATACAGCTGGCTGCTTGTTGCGGTTTGTACAGTATAACTTTCTTTATTATCACGTTGATATAAACATGTTGGAGGTAAAACAAGCTCATCAGGTATAAATTCAGTTAGTTGATAGTTGTTATGTAATCTGCGCGTAATTTGAGCAGCAATAAAGTTTGGATCAATTCCTGATAATGTATCTCCAACATGTACTTCTCTTCCATAAATATAGAAACAAGGTAGAAGTTTCCCGGCTGTTCCTGTATAAATATAGCGCTGATTGTCTCCATCGTATAAAGGTGTAATGAAATCATTATTAATTGCTAAGTGATAGTGTAATTGTTTTTCTTGCTGCATTCTTTCTAATTCAGTTAATGCAGCTGTAATTCCGCGATGTTCTCCCTCTTCATCGCCATTGAAAAGAAGGAGAATGTTTCCTTCTAATAAGTCGAGATGTTCAGAGAAGTATAGGATATTAGCAATATGAACAGCAGCACCGCTTTTCATATCAACAGCACCGCGTCCAAATAACCAATCCCCGGACTGAGCATCTGCCTGAACGTCCTCATCGCTTTCATAGGATTGGAAATACTTTTCTAGTATATCTGTAGAAAAAGCATGCTCTTTTAATGTACCGTAATCTTCAATACCTACCGTATCTAAGTGAGAATGGTAGATAATAGTAGAATCTGTTTTTTTGTTTCCTTGTAAAAAAGCAAATATATTTTTTCGCCCAATTGGATCATTTGGCACGTTTTGAACCCATAAGTGATCGGGATTATCTTGAAAGTAAGGGAAGCTACTTAAAATTTTATATAATTCATTCATAATAGCTCCTTCACCAATAGTACCGTTAATACTATTAAATGAAACTAAATGCTTCGTTAATGTTTCTACTTGCTTTGCTATAGATAAAGAGCGTAAACGTTGGTACATAGAATAAAGCCTCCTTTGTTTTTTATAACTTAACTAGCTGTATCTGATTTTGTTTTCTCTTTTTTGGATGATATGAAGGTAGTGAAATAGTCGTCGGTGATTGTTTGTACTTTGTTACTAAGGAAGAAGACAGCAAGTATATTTGGAATTACGACGCAAGCTAGCATTAAATCAAGGAATTGCCATATGAACTTTAAACCACCAACAGCTCCAATCATAATTGCTGCAATGTATACAATTCTCATATATTTAGAGAAAGTAGGGCCAAATAAATATTCAGCTTGCTTTTCACCATAAAAGATAATAACAACAACAGTAGTAATAACGAATAAGAAGAGAGTAATAGAAATGATAGTTCCTGCTAAAGTCGTTCCAAATACAGGCTCCATAGCAGCTGTAACCATTGTAGGTGCGTCACTTATACTAGTAGTCTTCCATGCCCCGGAAGTTAAAACAGTTAAAGCTGTAAGTGTACAAACAATTAGTGTATCAATTACAACTTCAAAAACGCCCCAAAAGCCTTGTTTAGCAGGGTGTTCATTTTTCGCAGCAGCATGAGCAATTGGTGCTGTTCCCATCCCCGCTTCATTGGAGTAAAGGCCACGTGCCAATCCCCAGCGAATAGCAGCAGCTACCCCAGCCCCTGCAAATCCCCCAGTTGCAGAAAGAGGAGTAAATGCGTGTGTAAAGATTAAACTAAAAGCCGTAGGGATTTCTGAAAAATTAGCAATAAGTACAGTAAAGGAACAAAGTAAATATAAAATAACCATAAGAGGAATAAGGCGTTCTGAAACTTTTCCAATCGTTTTAATTCCCCCATATGTGACAAGCCCGACAAGAATAACGATGAGAATACCTGTTATAGCTGGTGGAATATGAAAGGAACTTTTTATAGTTGTAGCAATAGAGTTAGCTTGCACCATTGTGCTGGCTACAATTTCAATCATGAGAGCGAATGCAAAGAAGAAGGCAACTTTTTTCCACCCTAAACCTTTTTCAATATAATACATTGGTCCGCCGACCCATTCACCGTTCTCATTTTTTTGTCTGTAGTGAACACCTAATACAACTTCGGCATATTTTGTAGCCATGCCGATTAAAGCAACGATCCACATCCAAAAAATTGCACCGGGTCCACCTAGTGCAATCGCAACTGGAACACCAACAATATTTGCAGCCCCCATTGTAGAAGCTAAAGCAGATGTTGTCGCTTGAAAGGGTGTTACTGTACCAGGTGCGTTGTTTTTTGAAAAGATCTTTCCGAACGTTTCTTTCATAATATGAGGAAAGTACCGAAATTGGAAAAAGCGTAATCGAAATGTTAAGTAAATGCCCCCGCCAAGTAGAATGAATATCATAGGGAGTCCCCAAATAACTGTCGTAACCTGTGTAATCATCTGCGAAAATGTTTCCATAGCTCTCCTCCTAGTATATGTAGTTAAAATGATAATGCTCTCTACATAATGATTAGATATTGAATATTAGGATTGTTGTTTATTGAGTTTTTAGGAATAACAGAAGAAAAATTACTGTAACTAATAGATGGGATGTAAGTTGTATATTATGTAGAATATGTGAAACTATATATCGTACATTGATTTAATTAAAGAATATTCAGAATAATTTTGTCAATTAATTTTTTATAAGGTGTACAAATTTGTGAAAAGATGGATAGAAAGCTTTTTTAATGAAATCAACTTTTTTAAGAAAACATGTTGACTCTTTCGTGATATATGTGTAATATACTAAGAGTCGCT
>NZ_JOTN01000045.1 GCF_000712595.1 Bacillus manliponensis | reverse complement strand
TTTATACAACATGGTGCCCAGACTGCGTACGAATGAAGTGATAAGTTTTATACATGTTTATACAAGATTAAAAAGCATTATATTGTAGAGGTTTAGAGGACATATCAGCGACAGTTTACCTCTTACCATTACATACGAGTATTCGTTTAGTTTGCATTTTCGTTTGCAATTCTGTTTGCAAACTTGTTAGCACTTTTTTATTTTGATTTGAACACAGTTTGCTTTAGAAAATGTTCAATGGAAGTTGCTTGAAATATGCGTAAGTTACCACTAAGTGAATATGTTCTACTTGCGAGGATTAAAATTGGAGGGAATATTTTATTACCTTCAGGTTGCCACCTTTCTTTTTTCCATTCTTGGCTATAAAAATAAGCTTCATAACGTTTGATTTTTTCTTGCATAACAGCTGTGCTATATACAGAGTTTTGGTATTCTATAAAGAATGGTGCCCTTCTCCAAATAGTGAATATGTCAGGTTCCATGTAACCTTTTCCATACTTCGGTTCAACATCAAATCTCTTTGGCTTATCGTGAGGTAGCAACTGTTTATATACGTCTACTATTCCCAGAAAGTGCGCGATTTTTTGACTACTTTTTCGTATAAGGCTTGGATGAGGAAAGTATACAAAAGGTTGTTGCAACGTATTAACTTCTATATATCCATCTCTTCGAAGTCGCTTTAACACGGTATTACATGAAGTAACTGGGTTCTTTAACCCTCCAAAGTGCAAATCAATAATGTCATCCCGTGACATACAACGAAATTTTTGCAAGTCATCTAAAATAGCTTTATCCCTCTGCCTCATCATCCAACACCCCAAACAATTCTTGTTGTGGTTCTTCAAGTAACACCAATTTACACTTCTCTTTCACTTTATAGGGTTTAATAATCTTTTTAGCTTTTTCTAATTCCAAATGTGGTGCTTGAATTCGCATAAGTTTCTTCAACTTTATTAGCATTTCCCCTGGTCGATCTATAGCTTCTGCACCTTCTGTTCCTAAAATGATACGGCTATTTATTTTATCCGCTGCTTGGAATGCTATACGAACCGTTAAATTACTTTTCACACGACTGTTTAACACCTCTGCATCTGGTCTTTGCATGGAAAGAATAAGAAACATTCCAAGTGCCCTCCCAGCTGCAGCTATATCATCCAACACATCCATAACATTCGAATCTCCATGTAGCAAAGCTACCTCATCAATGCAAACTACAATGTATGGTAACGGTTCATTTGCTGTTTTGTTATATTCATCGATGTGACTTAATTCTGTTTCATCCAATAAGTTACCACGCTTTTCTAATTCGAGGCGCAATTTCAATAATGCTGCAGCTAAACTCTTCTTATCTTTATAAATCCCTACTACATGCTCCACCTTATTTAAAAAATGAAACTCAGATCGCTTTAAATCACCCAGGTGCAATTGCAATTTTTGAACTGGCATATACTGAATCAATGTAGTAAGTATCACTCTTAACATGCTACTTTTTCCGCTTCCTGTTTCACCGGCAATTAACAACTGCGGTTGCTCCACCATGTCATAAATCAGATAATTACCAAACTCATCTTTACCTATCATAATTGGTAACTTGCATTGTGATAACTGACTTTTTATTTGACTGTAACTATACGAATATGGATTCAATCCGGTCTTTGAAGAATAAACGTTTAATATAAATCTTTTAATATCACCCTCGATTTTAATATTCCGTCCTAAGATTTGCTGAAAACAAAACCACCTTTTCTGTATCCGCTCTGGATCTAACCCATTTGGTAAAGTAAATACATATTGCGTCCTCTCATCATCTTCAGAAATAGCATGTATCTTCGGATAAATAGGTACTTTTCCACCCTTTGTTTCATGTTCCACGTACAGACCAGCCTTTTGAAATACTTCTGTAAGTTGATGTTTTAAAGTCTTTTGGTGAAACCATTCTTTAACCAATTTCATACGCCAATACCTCCTTAAAACATCATTACAATTCGGATAAATACATAACCAATGAATGCTATTCCACTAAGACGAACACCATGATACAATCCATCTGATAGTAAACGTGATGCAGCTACTTTATCGTTTTTCATAAGATGTTTCTCCAACACTACTCCACCAATAGTAACTACTCCAACTGCCGATAATGCAATGTAAGTTCCCACCATACAAATCTCCCCCTTTATAAACACAACCGAAATCCTTAAATTTAAAGTGCTTATTAGCTTGTAAACCGTGGTATCAATACTTTGGTAGATACTATGACAATTACTGCAGTAACAAAAGATAAATTAATTTGGTAGCTACAAAAGTATCAAAATATATTTTCTGTGTTTCATTACCTTTGTAACTACTTTGGTATAGGTATATGTTCCGGACAAATTTCGCTTGCCTGTCCTTCAGAACTTTTTTAAATTGGTACACATTTAGCAGGAAGGAAACTCATTTTATCCATTGAATTCTATATATTTAGGAGGGATAAGCATGGAATTTAAATGTAGGTTACGTGTAATATTTGCTGAACGAGAAATTAAGCAAAAGGAGTTCGCTAAAAACATTGATATTAGTCAATCCACAATGAGCGCACTTGTAAATGGTACCAACTTGCCGACATTCCCAACCGCATATAAAATTGCAAAAGCCCTTAATATGTACATAGAGGATATTTGGATTGTAGAGGAGGAATAACCTGTGGCAAGAAAAAAGAAATCTTGTTTGTATGTTATTAAAGAAACCTACGGTACACAGAAAAGAGAAGAAGTCTTTCGTAAAGTATTTGAAAACTACTATGGTGTAGGGACAGTAATTACAAGGAAAGAAAAAGAAGAGCTGAGTAAAGCTGACTACTTACAAATCGAAACTAAATAAACATAAAAAGCCAGTTCTCTATTAAAAGGAACTGGCTTTATTTATATATATTATATAGGCATTCCCTCTGACATTTCGTCTAATACCTTTTCCTTCAAGAAAAGAAACGCTTCTTCCTCTTCTTTCGTCATGGCACGTTCTGAATACTACCCATCTGATACCGTTACTTTATACTTGCCCATTAACTCCATCCCCTTTTACGTTAGATTTCGTTACATGTTAAATTTTAGCAGTTAAATATTAAAGAGACGTAAATTGAGCGTTAAGATTTTACTATACAAATAGACAGCAATAAAAAAGCACTCGTCATGAGTGCTTTTTTTCGTTACATATTGTAACCAATCCATTTTGGTCCTAACCAAGTATCAATTTCATACCATACTTGTTTTACATTAACTGTTTGAGGTGTTACTGTATCAGGGAAAGGTCCTAATGCTTCGTTCTGCCACGCAGTTTTATACAGAATCATTCTTTCTGTTACGTAAAGATCTGCTTGTCCAGCATCTAAAGCATGGTGTAAGCTATCATGAACACCGCCATAAATCAGAGGATGGTAACGCAGCCATCTTTCACCTAACCATGTATCAATCTTGATTGATGCTTGTCTTACATGTACATCTTGTACAGGACTAACATAATTCACTACAGTTGGATTATCTGGACTGTTGTGTAAAGATTTTGTTACTTTAATAGTGTTGTAACTTGCCCCATTTTTTTGGATAATGTCAGCGTGAGAATTCCCAGCCGCCATCGCAGATGAAGTATCGAAAGATACAAACGCTAATACCGCCATAAAAGTTGCAGCAATTAACTTTTTCATACTGTTTCCCCCTAATATGTATTTTACTTACAATCTTTATACTACAATATAAAGATTGATATGTAAATACCATTTTTTGTTTTTATAGTTATTTTTTGTTTATAATGTAAAAAAACACAAAAAACCAATTCCCGAAGGAACTGGCTCTACTTATTATCGTATATCGAAATGTTTCTCAGGTATCCAAGTGTTTTGACCAATATCGATATGCTCATCTCTACGTGCATAAATACCAAGAGGTTGATGTCCAAAAACTCTACCTTTAAAATTACCATTCGGAGCATCGAACGTATTAATACCATAGTCAGATGGGAATTTAGAATATGCGTAAAACCATTGCACATTGAAATGCTCTTGCTTTGCCCATTTCTCCCAGCCTAAGCAAAGCATATTTTCATCTCCACCATACCAGCGTCCCTCAAGAATAAGGTATGGATAGGTTTTATTAATCACATGTCCAGTTACCCAAGCGTCTTTTTCCCCACTATTGAATAGGTTAATATTGTATCCATCTTCATATTTTGACCTAGCAAGACCGATACCTGTTGGTTGTAAAGGTTTGCTACCAATAGAACCTCCTGCAGCTTCTTCACGTAATACACGATTGTAGTCGAAACAAGGACAATCTTTCCACTCGTAACCCTTGAGATCACTATGACCTTTTACATATTTTAAATTTGGATACGTCTTTTGTAAGTACGTGATAAGTTCATATAAGCTGCACCTTTGTGCTGCTGTCGGTTCTTGTATGCGGAAATCACCAGTTAAGCAAATACCTACACAATATTTATTATGATTGCCTACATGATACGAATTAGCACCGATATTTTGACATTGTTTAATCGTTCCATTCTGCTCAATCACAAATTGATAACCGATGCCGGACCATCCGTTTACATCCACATGATAACGGGCATATGCTTCTGCACTTCCCGTTTTGGTCAAACTATGATGCACTACTATAGTTGTTTTACTAGAAGCACCATAGTCTTCATATGAGCCGTTCGAACGTAGCTTACCTCTCATGTCTACAATGTTCATTATTCAACCTCTCCTTTTTGTTCTTTTTTCTTATACTTACCGTTTAAAATTTCAACTGCATCAGCGACAAATGATGGAAGCGGCAATCCTAAACGCCCTGCGTTTTCAATGATTGAAAGTAACTCATTTCCCAAGTAGAACATGATAAAAGCTTCTTGCAGTGAAGCCTGTAAACCAAATACTTCAAGGTTTAACCCTTGCTCTTTAAACAACATGTCTACCTGTGCTGCCAATGCAATGAGGGCAAACATCATAATCTTTTTGAATATCCCTCTCCATCCGATTTTTGATTTTAACTCCCCATTCACCCCTGCTGCCGCCATGCCCGATGTATAATCAATAATCGATGCGTACATTAAAACCTGTAACAATTGACTCCACCCCCCGAATACAAAACCAAAGAACGCTCCAAATATTGCTGTAGATCCTTTCCAAACCACATCGATATGCTCTTTCATTCTCCCTCTCCTTCCAAAATGAAAAGAGAAGCGTTTTATCGCTTCTCTTTTCAATTCAAATATATATGATTTTAAAACCACTCAGTATCTTACTCGGTTATATATCCCCTCTTCACGGTTACCATCCTTATATAAAAGGTAAATCTATTTATCTTTTTCAGACTTATCTTTTTCTTGCTTTAAGAAATCAACACCGCTTGCAATTGCATTAATTCTAAAACATTGAAATAAATTATAAACAAAGCTCTTTAACTCAATCAATGAATTAATTAAAAAAGTTAAATAAACTGTCCATAACACAGACGCTATGATTTCATTAATATAACCCGGTATTAATGGTAAACTCCAATTTTTTGGAACAACATTAAAGAAAAACATTAATAACAGATTTAATATTATAAGAAACAAATACAGCATACTAATCCCAAGAAAATAAAGATTATATTCTTCAAATTTGCTCTTATCAGATTCACTTATTGTGATTAGACTAATTAATGTAGGACCATTTACAAGTGCTTGAAAAATAGCATAACCTGTAATTATCACTGCAAAAGTTGGAACAACTATATCATTTACATTCCCTAAAAGGCCCGCAAATTTCTCTATAATCTTTCCAGACTTAATTAAAATATAATATTGTATAGCAAAAAAGACTGCGAAAAATAATAACAGAAACAAGAATCTATGCCTCGAAGGAATTTGTAAAGCTAAACTCTGCTTAATAATATGACGCGACTCCATATCAGAATCAACTAACCTTCCTAAGTTGACCAATAATCGATTCTTTTTCTCTTGATCCATCACAACCTCCTCTTAACCCTTAATCATATCCATTAAGGTTCCAAACAGATTTTGATATATACGCTTATTTTCTTCACTAGTATGATTAAATTCCTCTTTATTTATAACTTTACCAGCTATATTAGCTAAATCCTCATGAAAGCTACCTGTATCTTCTAAAGGTATTTGCATTTCTTCTGTAAAAGAATCATCTTTTAACCTTTTCACCGATCCATTCTTATATTCAACCTTAATAGCTGGTTTAACTAACCCTCTCCACTACCTTCTCCTTATTACCAGGTGTGTTTATTTGAGTGAAACCACTTTTACTACCCAATTCTTTTAATTCATCTCTCCAATAACTAAATATCTTTTTGCCATCAATATCACCATTTAATGGATAAAAACGAAGAACAACTTCTTTAATTTTCTTTACTTTTTTCAACTCTTTTCTTATCACATCTTCAGAAGGTATTGCCACAACATTAAGATTTGCCATCGGTAGCTTCTCTTCTTTCTCCTCGACACCCTTGTTAAATTCACGAATATAGTCTTTCAACAAGAAACTTGCTGTTGCTGAGAAATTTCCCAGGCTAGGACTTCCTTTTTGATTCTTTACAATCACCATCCTATGGTTTTGTAAATTTATTAAAAAATATGAATACGGAGCAGATGGATAAGACTCATCAGTCGACTTCAAACCTTCTCCTTCTATATATAATGACTTCACTTCTAGCTTTGTGCTCTTTACTAATAATCCACCTAACATAATTGAACCTTGTGTCATAATTAACCTTACTTTTTCAAAGAAATACTTATTCCCTTCGCTTTCCCTTTTTTTAGGTAATTGAAATGCAGGCATAACAATTTCTTGAAAATAATCTAGCATAGGTTTATCATCTTTTCCAAACGTACAATTAAAATTTGCAATATATAAACTCTTTCTTTGCTCTGACATCAACATACATCCCCTATTTATAATATTATTAAAACATATTAATATAATAACATTTTGCTAAAAAGAGATATAGAAAAATATGTTTTATTTAATATATTTTAGGGGATTGCGAATTTCTTTAATATCCATATAAATGCCGTATTTTATACAAAACAAAAAAGCCTATTTGGGTATGCTTTTCATTAACTCCTCTATCTTTTCCCACATAAGCTTTTGGTTTCGTTTTAACTCCTCATTTTCTTTTTGCAAATTCTTCAAAACTTCTTCTTGCGTCAAAGGCTTGTCTACATATAAGTAATACAAAGTCTTTGTTGTAACGTTACATTTAAGTATCGCAACCTTACCTTCACGATGTTCCGGCTCAAGTATCTCATTCACAAAGAAACCTTCCTTTTCCAATTCTTCTTTTGTCTTTCCTAAACCTAATTCAGGATGAAAAGGCGTGCTATGAATCAACTCAATTTCTCCAGTACTACTATACTTAATATAAATCATATTCTCTCTATCCCTTCATTTAAGCTAAATCAACATATGATTTAACAGCTTTTATTTCTGTTTCATCTCTTACTATGAAAACAGCTCCATACCCATCATCATAAGCATGCAGAAGGCTTCCACCTATAAAGGTCGCTTTCCGCTTGCCGTATGTTGCGGTTCCGTCTGCAAAGAAGCCATTTTCCAGTTTAAAAGACCCTAAACCATAACCACCTACCGTCATCGTTGAACCTTTGTTATGGATATACGCCATAGACCATATTGGAGATATATCTATAGTTGTGTTTAAAGATTCTTGTTTGATAAAATTGAAATTTTTATCAAAATAAGAAACTTTAATTAAATAGTTCAATCTTTCAGAAACATAACTATAAGAGAATAAATACAGCATCTCACCATTCAAAGCAACAGCCTGTGCATTAGTAAAACGATCATCTGGATTGTTATTTACTAAAACACCTGAAGGTGATAGGATACCTTTCTTTGACCTATCATAAAAATCGTAATAATAGACATAGTTTGTAGGTTTAAGTATTGTATACTGCGGTGAGTTTACCCCGGGCGGTTTTAACTTAGTTTGCGTGTAACCTTTTCTTGATATTACCGTAAAGCTAGATGAGCCGTCCCCTGGTGAAACCGTAAGAGCGTAAATATTGTTTTCATCAACGCTAATTACTTCTGATACTGCACAGGTAAACGATGCAACTTCCACCCATGTATTCATGTCATAAACAAATGTGCGCTCATACCTATCGTTCAAATTGGCATCATAACCACAGACAAACAATAAATTATCTACAACAAAAGCTTTATAGAAATTTTGATATTCAAATGGCAACTCGAATTCTTTAACTCTAGAAAAATCATTCATTTTATAAACATAAAAATAACTTCTATATTCAGTAATTGCTGTACATTGAAAAATATATTTTTTTTTATACAAGTCCACCCCAACGTATCTATGAGAACTTCTAAGAACCATTGAACGCACTATAGGAAACTGTAGTTTATCTACTGCCTCCACTACTTCGAATCTTCGCATCTTCTTTTTACCGATACCATGTGATCCTAGAAATGGCATTAATGAAACACCTCGCTTATTTTCTTCTCGCTAGTCTTATTGTCTCTATTATCATACGTGTATGCCCATTGCTGTGTTTTTACAGCGGTTGTACCGTTTGCTGCATAATATACGACTTGCTGTGATAAATAGTTTCCTCTTATGTCAGGATTAGAAAGCGTAGACTTCCGGTACAATGTACCATCACTTCTTTTCCATTCTGCTTTTCTAGCGACACCATAATTGTCGTAATCAGTTGAGAACTCATCATAGTCATCTGCAAGTTCATTAATTGCGCCTACTACAGATGTCTTATGAATTGTTTTAAGCTGTATCTGCTCTCCGATTTCTACTTCAATATCATGAATTTTATTTAGAATATTTGTTTCAGCATTTTGAGAAAGGATGTCTTTTAACCCGTTAAACCAATCAATAAACAATTGCTTCTGCTCATTTGTCCATGATGCCAACTCAGAGTTCCCTTTCTCTTTCATGCGTTCAAACCAGTCCTGAAATTGATGAAATATTTCTGATGTGTCTACCTGATTTACTGTGCCATGTACAATTCCACACAAATCACTTTTCATTCTTAAATCCGTGATGT
>NZ_JOTN01000044.1 GCF_000712595.1 Bacillus manliponensis | reverse complement strand
GGCTATCCACCAATAAAACGGAACCGAAAGATTGCTGATGATGAAACGAAACGTGTTGGTCTTGACATTGGTTCTTCTACAATCGCAATCTGTAGTGAAAATAAAGTAGAACTTCGTGAGCTTGCGCCAGAGTGTCACGTTGATGAAGCTGAGCTGCGGCGTATCCAGCGCAAAATGGAACGGTCTAAGCGGGTGACCAATCCCAATCATTTCAACGAAAATGGAACGGTGAAGAAAGGGGAAAAAACGTGGAACTTTTCTAACCGATATAAGAAACTGCTGAAGAAGCGTAAAGAACAATATCGAAAAATCGCTGTCTGGCGGAAAATGTCGCATGAGAAATTGGCAAACGATCTTCTTGCCCTTGGTTCTGATATCCGAGTGGAAACGATGCGGTTTCAATCCCTACAAAAGCGAGCGAAGAAAACAACCCGTCATAAGAAAAATGGGAAGGTGAACAGTAAGAAGCGATTTGGTAAGTCCATCGCGAACCGTGCGCCAGCGATGCTACTCACGATTATTGACCGAAAACTGGGATACCAAGGAAAGTCCATTAAGAAAATTGATACGTACGCTACAAAGGCGAGCCAGTTTAATCATCTGACTCGTGAATATACGAAGAAACCACTCTCAGAACGTTGGCACGATGTTGGGGAGTTTCGTATTCAACGTGATTTATATAGTGCTTTCTTAATCGGAAACACAACGGAAATGCTCAATGCAGTTGATGTGGATGTATGCAACGCACAATGGGAAAACTTTGTTGCACGACATAATTGTGAGATTGCACGTTTAAAACAATCACCGAGTAAAACATTGCGTTGGTTTGTCGCATAATACAAATATGATTGGTCATGACAACGCCCAAGAAAAGTCGGAACGATAAGCACACAAGGGGTCTAGCGGCCTGCTTGGAGAGGTACCTTGCCGCGCGCAATATGTCCGTTAATGTTCTAGGAGAACGTACGCCAGTACTTTGGTAGAAACTCTTTCTCTAAGGAAAGATAAGGGTACCATTGAGAAGTATACGAGGCAACACTTTGCCAATATATCTTAGAACCCCACTACTTGAGTGGTGGGAGTTGTCAGAGCTCATTACAGGTGATTCGAAATATAGAGGAAACAGGTTTCAAGAAATGAGTGAAATCTCTCGTAGGTTAAAGCTATTAGCTCGCGATTTAAATGTATGCATCGTAGCCTTGTCACAGCTATCACGCGCGGTTGAATCACGCCAAATTGAACAAGATGCAGACGCCATTATGCTCATGTACCGAGAAGATTATTATGATCAGGAAACAGAAAATAAAGATATAACGGAAATTCACGTCGCAAAGCATCGTAATGGACCAGTTGGATTGGTGAAGCTGAAGTTTCTGAAAGAGTATGGGAGGTTTGTGGAGGGATAGAAAGAGGATGTTAAGGAACCTTTTTGTTAATTTACTGACAGAAAGGTTTTTGTTTTTTTGTTATAATTTAATTTATAAATATTATTAGTTTGATCAAATCACATTCTTTTTGTAGGAGGAGACAGATGAATAAGAAGTTTCTTTATAGAATAAGTGAAATTTTAGTAGCATACGCAAAAAGAGGAGAATTAATTGAATATGGTCAGTTGAGTAAAGAAATTGGTGGAGCAGTCTCTCCAGTGCAGTTAAATAAGCCACTAGGAGTTATATCTGAGATGTGCATTGAACGAAACATGCCACCTTTGTCTGCAATTGTGATTAACCGAAATAGTCAAATGCCTGGAGAAGGCTTTTTTACATATATTGCTCCTTTAATGGGATATACGAATCTAAAAGGAAGCGAGTGGGATAACTTTTATTATGAGCAGCGCGATAAGGCCTTCGAGTACGGAAATTGGGATGCTTTACTTTCTGGTTTTCATGAAACAGTACGCCAAGCGCGTTCGAACAATACATGGATTTTCCAAGGTAACCCTTTATATTTTCGTATTAATGATTATATAGAAGAAAATGAACAGTGGTTCTGGTCTTTAAATCAAGAACACTATAAAGATGTTTTAAGAGAAGGAGACACTGTTTATATTTGGAGGTCTGATGGAGGACAAAAAGGGACTGGTGGAGTCATTGCGAAGGGGAAAGTTACATGGAATATAAAACAAACATCTCATGGAGCTGTTTACTGGATTGATGAAGACAGAACGGATGAGAAGGAAATGATTCCTATTAATCGTGAACAAGTTTTAAAACAATCTTCAATAGCTAGAATGGAATTAGCTGAGCATCCTGTTTTACATAACTTACTTATTTTACGAATGGCCAACCAAACGAATTATCTTTTATCATCGGAACATGGGGAAGCTTTAGATAGATTATGGGCGGAAAAGATAGAAGGAGAAACATTCGTATTTAATGAAAAGCAGTTTATTCGAAGTGTACGTGAAAAAGAATATGAAAGGAAAGACAATACGCAATACTATATTTTAACTGCAAAGTGTTCTGGTGATGAAGGAGAACTTGAATATCGTATAATGTTGTTAGAAGATGGAAAAGTAGTTTGTAAAAAACGTTTAAGAAGTTCTTTAAAAAAACAACTGCTTACAAAGGCAAAGAGAAGGGGATTGAAGCTTTTGTTTGAGCATAATCCATCTGTATCTATACAGGAAGTTTCTATGGTTCATTATAAACAAAATCGTCCCAAAGCAAGTTTGTGGGAGTTAGAAAATCAAGAAATATTTAAAAAGATGTTCTCTACAATACAGAAGCAATGTAGAGATAAAATCGTAGAAGAAGATATTACATCAGAGCTTGCACAAGAGGATTCTTTTTATACAGAAGGCGCTGCGACTGTATACTATGGAACACGTTATGAACGGGATGTGCGCAATCGCTCTATGGCAATTGAGATTCATGGATGTTCATGTGTTGTATGTGGATTTGACTTTGAGAAAGTATATGGGGAAAGGGGAAAAGGGTTTATCGAGGTTCACCATGTAAAGCCATTAAGTATGCTTGAAAGCGTGGTGGAAATTAATCCGAAAGAGGATCTTGTCCCTGTTTGCTCAAACTGTCATCGAATGATTCATCGGAAAAAAGATGAAATACTGACTGTAGAAGAGTTGAGAGCTATAATACAGTCATAAGAAAAGGAGCCAACAAAATGAAAGCACCACCATCTTTTTACAAAGGCGACACGCTACAAATCGCAAAACAACTACTCGGTCAAAAACTTGTACATATTGTAGATGGCGTAAAGCGAAGCGGTATTATCGTTGAAGTGGAAGCATATCAAGGACCAGAAGATAAAGCGGCACATAGTTACGGAGGAAAACGAACAAACCGGACGGAAGTGATGTTTGGTGAACCAGGTTACTCTTACGTCTATTTAATTTACGGGATGTATCACTGTTTTAATATCGTAACAGCGCAAGTTGGCACACCACATGCGATTTTAATTCGTGCGCTTGAGCCAGTTGATGGGATCGAGGAAATGAAATGTGCGCGCTATGACAAAAGTGAGATTACGAAAGCGCAGTATAAAAACTTAACGAATGGACCAGGGAAATTATGCAAAGCGCTTAGTATTACAATGGAAGAGAAGGGATTGTCGATGCAAAGCGATGAGTTGTATGTGGAGCTCGTTTCGGAGGAGGAACATTTAGATTCACAGTATGAGATTGTAGAGGGCCCGCGCATTAATATTGATTATGCAGAGGAAGCGATTCATTATCCGTGGCGGTTTTATTTTGAGAAGCATCGGTTTGTTTCGAAGTAGAAAAGCTATGGTTGAAGTGTTTACAAATGACTTCAATCATAGCTTTAAATAGAGTGGTTTACTTAGGGACTTTTATTAATTCAACGATATCCGGACATTCTAGTTTATAAGTTGTTGCCTCGTTTTCAACTTCTTTTATAATGCGTTGACAAGTATTGTTGGAGTATTGAAGTCCTTCACTTTCTTTCTCACTTGTTTTCGTGTAGTCGACATCATAATAGATAGATGGGGAATCAATTTCTTTCTTTATTGTTAAATCCATAATAAGTGGTTCATCTTTTTCATTAAAGCGAGTGATTCGAACAGAACCACCTTTATTTGCATTGTATTTCTCTATGAAATGATTTAGTTTTTCTATGTTGTATATTTTTCCGATGTTAAAACTTTATAAATTTTTACAAAATAAATTGTAATTATAAGGTTAAATTCCCTGTTCAACGAGTCCCGCCTTGCCGAAGCTACTACGGTTTGATATAACTCTCCGAGGGCTTAAATTCCCGTGCATCACACGGTACATATCTAGGATTTAGTTTGGAGTTAAGCTTCCTAGATTGAATAATTCGCTAAATTGATTGAAGCATTCAAATCACGATCGATTTCTAAGCCACAATCACACTTGTAAACACGGTCTTTCAGTTTTAGATCAGATTTAATTTGACCGCAACTAGAACACATTTTAGACGATGGGAACCATCTGTCTGCTACTGTTACATCAATACCAAGATAAAATTTGGCTTTGTATTCAAGTTGTCTTCTAAATCCGAAAAACTTTTGATTTGCGACCGATTTAGCTAAGTGCTTGTTCTTCATCATGCCTTTAACATTCAAGTCCTCCACGACTATCTTGCTTGGTTTTTGCTTGATAATCGACTTTGTGGTTTGATGAAGGTAATTGTCCCTAATATTCGTCAATCGTCTGTCCACTCGCTTACGAAGCCTCTCTAACTTAATAATATTATTGGTCTTCACAAACTTCTTGCCATCTTTGTTTGCCTCGTATTTTCTACTGATTTTACGGGACATCCGCCGATGTTTCTTTTCCAGACGCTTGACTTCACGTTTTTTGTTGATGTTGCCGAAGCTCAAACCTTCTATGTTGGTAACAGCCAATTCTTTAATTCCTAAGTCAATACCGATGGATAAATCTTGGTTAGGTGTCCAATCTTCTTCCGGAGTTTCAATCCCACAAGTTAGATACCAGTCCTTGTTGTCATATCCAACACGGACGTTGGAAACCTTGATTTTATCCTTCCTATAATTGCCTTGGGGAAGCCTTCCTTCATCCTTCATTTTGACGAAACCTATTTTTTCAAAGTAGACCTTGTTCTCATAGACCTTCAACTTACGTTCATCATGGTAGAAGGAAGGTTTAGACTTAGATTTTTTCTTGAACTGCGGGTAACCTGCATCGGGAAATGGAATTCCTTTTCTAAGGTTTTCACGAAACACTTTGAACGCCTTAGACATGTCTTGAAATACGTTCCGCCAAGCATCGGCACTTATTTCACCTAGCCAAAGGTAATCTTTTTTGGCTTTCTTAGTATCGGTAATCATTTGCCTAGCCTGAGCTGTAGAGACGTTATTTCCTTTTTCGTATTCGGCTTTGATATAACCAAGACCAACATTCCAAGCGCCCCTAGCGTGATTGGCTGTTTTCCATAACATCGACTCTTGTTCTTTCGTGGGATAGAGCTTGATTTTAATGGCTTTAATCATCTTTTTTCAGTTCCTTAATCAGTTCCTTGGTTTTTTTGGAATGTTTCCCTTGGAGCTTGCAACTGAACACTGTGATAATCTGAACCAAATCCTCAACGACTTCCTCCTGTTCAGATTTCTCATTGTGGTCGATGATTTCGATGCTCACATTGTTCTTGTCGCAAATGTTTTTGATGAGTTCATAGCCAAATCGGACAAGCCTATCCTTGTAAAGAACAACGATTTTAGAGACTTTCTTATCCATTACCAAATCAATCACTTCATTTAAGCCTTTCTTGTTGTAATTGATACCACTTCCGATATCCGTCACGATTTTAAAAGGCTTTCCTTGCGCCAACAGATACGTCTTCATGTTCTGAACCTGTCGCTCCAAATCTGCTTGTTGCTTCTTAGAGCTGACACGGCAATAACCAACTACAATCTTTTCCTCGGCTATCTTCCCAAGTTGCTCTTGTAATTGTTCTTCTGAATAATACCTATAGCCTGTATCTGGGTTCACATAGGCGGGTTTTAACTTGCCTTCTTTATCCCAATTGCGTAAAGTCTGAGGATTGACATCAATCATATCAGCGAATTTTCTTATTGAATATCTTTGCATTACAATCACCTCTAAAGTAATTAGAACACAAACACCTTTAATAATTACAATTATTTTATAATATTTTATAAAGTTTTAACTGTTCACTACCAAGCGCAACTTTGACAGCAGTTCTCTTATGAACTTCTCATGCTTTCACATGAGCGCAGACTATATGTTTACCCGAGGAATCGGGTAGAGGATTTTTCCACCACCATAAGCTTGTGATGTACTCCCGTCAGCTATACAGGATAGTCGTTGAACGTTCCCCAGTTGAAAGGGGAGTCGATGCGGAAGACCGATTGTTCCATAGCACTTAGGATTTAACCATATGCCATCCAACTGATTTTTTCTGATTTCTCAACATTCACGCTTAGATTTTTATCTTACGTTGTAGTTCAGCTGGCTTTACGGATTGCCCGCAGTTAACCCTCGCTACGCACAGTTTACCTATGCGCACGGCTTTCTATATAACATTACAAATACCATTGAATTTGTAACAATTTATAAAGAATTTGTTACCGTTTCTTTCGATAATATCGCCTTTGTCTTTAGCTGTTTCAAAGGTGTATTCTTTCTTTTCTGTACGATTTACTGTATCTTGAGAGCAAGCGCTAAGAGTAAATATAGCGGCAAGGATTATGAATAGACTATATTTGAGAGAGCTTTGTTTCATATATACATCTCCTTTTAGTGTGTTTGTATAGTTAAATTATACCATTTTGAATGGGGTTTATATATGTATAGTGTGAATAGAAAAATATAATCGGTAGAGAATACTCCACCGATTAACGTAATTTCACCTTATTGTTTTTGCTCTTTCACATCCAACCACAAATTCCGCAAAACATGCCCCCGGTAACTCTCTAATTTCCGTCCTTCATAATGACGAATGCCGAGTTTCTTTAATTCATGGACGTACCAGCCCTTTGATCCGTAATGCATATGTCCCCACTCTCCTTTGTATCTTTTCAACCAGTATATGTATCGATGTAAGAAGAAAGGATTCTTTTTTTGTATGAAATGCTTCCCACCTGTAAAATTTTCCTAGAAATTAATAATCAGAAATATTATAATATAAAGAAAATTATATTTATCTAAACAGGGAGGCATACATGATGAATCAGACTATAGAATTCATTCGATCTACAACGAGGAAAGATAAACCAGGTGTATCATCTTTAGGATTTGGTAATTATTTTACGGATCACATGTTTGTAATGGATTATGATGAGACGAATGGGTGGCATAGTCCGAGAATTACTCCTTATGAACCGTTAGTGTTAGATCCTGGAGCAGCTGTGTTTCATTATGGTCAAGCAGTATTTGAAGGGCTGAAAGCATATGAAACATCAGATGAACGGATTTTATTATTTAGACCAAAAAGCAACATTGAGAGATTTAATATTTCAAATGAAAGAATTGGAATTCCACCTCTAGATGAAGAGTTAATGTTAGAGGCGCTAAAGCAACTGATTGAAATTGAAAAGGATTGGATTCCTGAAGGTGAGGGAACATCTTTATATATTCGTCCGTTTGTTATTGCGACGGAGCCTTGTTTAGGTGTAAGACCATCAAAACAATATAAATTTATGATTATTTTATCACCGGTTGGTTCGTATTACGGTGAACAGTTAAAAGCAGTTAAAATTTACGTTGAGAGTGAGTACGTTCGCGCTGTTAAAGGCGGCGTAGGTTTTGCGAAAACTGCGGGTAATTATGCGGCGAGCTTACAACCGCAAATTAAGGCCGAGAAGTTAGGGTATGACCAAGTATTATGGCTAGATGCGGTGGAAAAGAAATATGTTGAAGAAGTAGGAAGTATGAATATTTTCTTCAAAATTAACGGGGAAATTGTAACGCCAAAATTAAACGGCAGCATTTTAGGCGGTGTAACGAGAGACTCTGTTGTTGAATTGTTGCAGCACTGGGGTGTACCTGTGCGCGAAGAAAAAATCTCAATTGCAGAAGTGTACGAGGCGTACCAAAAAGGTGAGCTAGAAGAAGTGTTTGGAACAGGTACGGCAGCCGTTATTGCACCAGTTGGCGAGCTAAGCTGGAACGGTGAGAAGATTACGATTAATAACTTTGAAATTGGCGAGCTTTCGCAAAAAATTTATGATGCGATGACGGCGATTCAAAATGGAAAAGAAACCGATCCGTTTGGTTGGACGGTAGAGGTGTAATAGAGGGAAGAAGCTGACTCAGAGCAGGATGGGTCAGCTTCTTTATTATGTATTTAGGAAAAATAATCCCAATAGTAAATAACAACAACGATTAAAGATGCTTAAAAGACCTGCAGCCCCTTTGTATTTGTTTCTTTTACTGAGAAGATTTACTTTCGTCGAGTAACATACCCTTATAAGGTATTGGTAATGACTTGTTAAAAATTCTAAAAATTTCAAAATACCTATTTACATACGTAAGGGGGGTATAGTATACTGATTTTGAAAGGAGGAACAAAACATTTTATAAACGTGGAGAAATGAAATAATAGAATCATGAAGAAATATAATATAAATAATTTCCTTTCATGTAACAAGAAGGAGTGAAGGGTATGGCAATGATGGAGAGCAGTGCCTGCTGTAGCGATCATAGGCAACAAAGTCATCGTACGAGCGAGGAGAAAAATAAGCTGATCGTACGATTGAACCGAATTGAAGGGCAAGTTCGTGGTGTTAAAGGAATGATTGAAAAAGATGTATATTGTGATGACATTTTAAATCAACTTGCCGCTGTTCAATCTGCGCTAAATGGCGTTGGAAAGCTATTATTAGAACACCATATGAAGAGCTGCGTCATTGAACGCATTCAAAATGGTGAAGATGAAGTAGTAGATGAGTTGTTAAAAACAGTAAATAAACTAATGAAATAAGAAAGAGGGAGAATAGTATGGAAAATATCGTATTACAAGTAGAAGGTATGTCTTGCGGTCATTGTGTCGGAGCAATTGAAGGAGAGTTACGTAACTTAGGGGTAGATGGAAAAGTAGATTTAGCTGCAAAAACAGTAACAGTTACATTAAATGATTCTGTATCTGCTGAAGATGTGAAGAATGCAATAGAAGAACAAGGATATGACGTTGTATAACAACAAAAATATATGGGCGGTTATGAATGTAACTGCCCCATTCACATATATGCTGAAAGGCATAAAAAATTTTAAGTAATTATATACCTTATAGGGGTATAAGAGAAAGGGAGATTACAATGGGGGCAAAACAGGAAACGCTTCAAGTAGCAACTCTTCAAATAACTGGTATGACATGTGCAGCATGTGCAAATCGGATTGAAAAAGGGATTG
>NZ_JOTN01000043.1 GCF_000712595.1 Bacillus manliponensis | reverse complement strand
AAGAAATTTTACAAGAAGCAATTAATAAAATTAATGATAGATTTAAAATAGAACATACAACAATTCAAATTGAAAATTCAAAGATTGTACATGATAAGTTGAAAGTATAAACGTACCTTTAAGGTGCGTTTTTTCTTATTCCTGAATAGTTTTTATATTTTATCCACATTAGGATAAGAATCCGTCAAGTATATACTGTTGGTGAATGGTTGGCAGAATACAATTATTTCTTCAAACACTACAGAAACAACTTTATTTATCAATCTACAAAAACGTATAACAGTAGAAAGCACCACTAATCTATTACAAAAAACTTTAATTTTTATAAGCTGAGATTTTTTCACTAGCAAATAATTTTCCAAAGCAAATCCGTCACCATAATCGCCTTGTTCTGCTTTGAATATCTTTATGATCTTTAGAACTATAGACTCCGAATACCTACCCTTTCAGATTCATACAGCATAATACAAACCTTAAATAAAAACATTAAAGTATTGTTGATAAGCTTTTTTAATTTACAATTTGAATTAATCAGTATATCTCACTCTAACCTTATCACTTGCATCAATGTTATATAATTAAATTGGAAACAAAAAGGAGGAGATCTCATTGGAAAATAATAGCCTTGATTATATACCACACCAAAATGCACAGCCTGGTGAAATCATTACATTTGGTACTTATCCTCAAACGGTTGACGGCACAGATAGAACGCCAATAAACTGGAGGGTATTGCACAATTCAGGTAGAGAGCTGTTCATTTTGAGTGAATATATTTTGGAATGCAAGCGATATCACGGTAAGAGTGCGGACATTACGTGGCGTGATTGTGTAGATATTACATGGCATGACTGTGATTTGCGCAATTGGTTGAATGATGAATTTTATAACACCGCATTCAATGCTACTGAAAAAGAATTAATAAGAACGACTTATTGTATGGACAACGGAGACGGAAGCCCAGATACAGAGGACAAAGTTTTTTTACTTAGCGTTACTGAAATAAAAGAACTATCTAATATACATGACAAAGACTTGCGACGCGCCGTTGGAACGGATTTTGCTAAAGCGAAAAAAAGCGATGGATGCAGCTTATACGTATATGATAAAACAAACAAAGATAACTATATCATAAGAAACGGCGAAGAGGTTGGCTGTTCCTGGTGGTGGCTACGAACACAAGGAAACAAGCCTTCGCGTGCTTGTTTTGTCGGTACAAGTTGTAGTATTCGTAGCTATGCAAATGTTAGTCTAGCACGTGATGGTGTACGCCCCGCTTTAAAAATAAATCTCCAAAGATAAAAAGAAGACGGTTATTCCGTCCTCTTTTTTATGACAACTTAACTATATAATGCCATATGTTTTTCTCTTTCCACAACGATTCCTTTATGATCAATTTCAAGCTCCCATACTTTCATACCTGTAAATATTTTCGCTAATTGCTTAGCAATTTCGTGGCGTTTTTCATGCGGAGTTAAAATGAAAATTGACGGACCTGCACCGCTGAGTGCTGTACCATAGGCTCCAATTTCTTTCGCACATTCACGAATAGATGGCAATAACGGTACTAATTCCAAACGATACGGCTCATGAAAATGATCTCTTTCCATCATTTCACCGACTACTTCCCACTTCTTTTGACATAATGCTGCTACTAATACATTACTTATCGCACTAGCCTTAACTGCCTCATGAAACGGAAATGTTTCCGGTAATACAGAACGACTCTTATCTGTATCCAATTCCTCATTTGGAACAAGAGAAATCACTCCTAGTTCCTTACTTTCAACCTTTACGATCGCTACTTCTTCCCCGTCAAATGCTCCTATTACTATCCCACCTAAAATAGAGGCTGCAACATTATCTGGATGCCCTTCAAAGTTTGTAGCAATTTGAACCTTTTGTTCAGCTGTTAATTGTAATTGTCCAAGTTGATTTGCAAGTTCTATTCCAGCTACAATTGCTGAAGCACTGCTTCCTAATCCTCTTGTTAATGGAATATTGCTCGTAACTTCTATTATATACGGCGATAAAGCAGGGCATATTTTACATGCTGTACGAACGATTAAATTTTTATCATCCTTTGGAATTGAATCATCAAATGAATGTAAAACATGCCACTTATCTGCTTTCTCCTTAACTACCACTTCTAAATAAAGTGATAAAGCTATGCCAACTGAGTCAAAACCAGGTCCAACGTTTGCCGTACTTGCTGGAACATGAATTTTTAACGGAATCATGAAACAATCACCCCTTTAATGTGTTCCTTAATTTTTTCTATGTCATTAGAAACACTCGCTATTTCTAGCTTATTAGATGCAATCGCTATATCAGGGTCTTTCAATCCATTTCCTGTTAATACTACAACAACTGTTTCACCTTTTTTGATTTTCCCTAATTGAACATGTTTTATTACGCCTGCTAATGAGGCATTTGATCCTGGTTCTGCAAAAACTCCTTCTGTTTTTGCTAATAGCCGATACGCATGTAAAATCTCTTCATCTGATACCATATCAATTTCACCTTTTGATTGTTCCGCAGCCTCAATTGCATAATTCCAACTAGCTGGATTACCAATACGAATCGCCGTTGCAATTGTTTCAGGCTCTTCAATTACATGTCCTTTTACAATTGCTGCAGCCCCTTCCGCTTCAAAACCGTGAATTCTCGGCTTCTTATAACCTTTTTCTTTTTCATATTCACAAAAACCTTTCCAATATGCTGTAATATTCCCCGCATTCCCAACAGGTATAGCAAGAACATCTGGAGCAGCTTGTAATTGATCACAAATTTCAAATGCTGCTGTCTTTTGCCCTTCAATTCGATACGGATTCACAGAGTTTACTAATGTAATTGGCTCTTCTGCAGCGATATTTCTAACAGCCTGAAGTGCATCATCAAAATTCCCTTCAATTGAAATAATTTCTGCACCGTAAGCAACTGCTTGGGCTAACTTACCATGAGCAATTTTCCCTTTAGGTATAACAATAATACATTTCATCCCAAGTCGTGCTGCATATGCCGCAGCCGATGCTGATGTATTACCCGTTGACGCACATATAATTGCTTCCGAACCTTCTTCTTTCGCTTTAGCAACTGCCATTACCATACCACGGTCTTTAAATGAACCAGTTGGATTTGCGCCTTCATACTTTCCGTATAATTGAATACCTAATTGTTTAGAAATATTTAAAAGCGGAATAAGTGGTGTATTCCCTTCCATTAAGCTAAGTTCTGGTGTGTTTTCATTCACTGGCAAATAAGAAGCATACTCTTTTAATAATCCTTTATACATATGCTTTCTCCTCCTCAATAACATAATAGCTTTTTATTTCACTTGCGATATTCCCAATAGATTTTAATAATTGTTCAAACTGATATTTAGAAGTGTGATGCGTTACAATAACGACTTCTGCAAGCTCATCATTCAACGGTACTTGAATGACCTCTTTTAAACTCACGGAATAATTAACGAAACATTCTGTTATTTTTTGCAACATTCCGGGCTCGTCTTGTAATGAAATGCGTAAAAAATATTTTGAAACTACTTCCTCATCTTTTTGCAATTCATACGGCTTTGGCTCTTTTAATATACTTTTATTTTTCGGAACCCGATTCATGTTTTTAACGATAGAAATAATATCACTTACTACGGCAGAACCAGTTGGTAACTTCCCAGCCCCTGGTCCGTAAAACATTACTTCTCCTACCGCTTGGCCATGAACATATACCGCATTGAATTCGTTATTTACATTCGATAGTGGATGATGACTTGGTAATAAAGTCGGTTCCACATGTAAATGAATGGATGAACCTTGTTTCTCCGCTTTACCAATTAACTTCATAGTAAACCCTAACTTTTCAGCCATCTCTAAATCTTTTTTTCCAACCTTCCGAATTCCTCTTACTTGAACATCATCTAAAGAAACGTTCATTGAAAAGCCTAAGTTAGCAAGAATCGCTACCTTTCTCGCTGCATCTAGTCCGTCTACATCTGCTGTTGGATCAGCCTCCGCAAACCCTAGTTTTTGTGCCTCTTGCAAAGCCTCTTCATACGACCATCCATTTTGACTCATCTTTGTTAACATATAATTTGTTGTTCCATTTACAATCCCCATTATTTTTTCAATTTGATCTGAGGCTAAACCATCTGTTAACCCTCTTAATATTGGAATCCCACCCGCTACACTTGCTTCATAAAATAAATCACAGTTATTTTCATAAGCTAATTGTAGAAGCTCAGCTCCGTATACAGCCATTAAATCTTTATTTGCAGTTACTACATGCTTTTTATTTTGCAAAGCCTTTATAATATATTGCTTTGTTTCTTCAATTCCTCCCATTACCTCTACTACAATATCAACATTCGAATCATTTAAAACCTCTTCAACATTACTTGTTACTACAACTCCATCAATACAAACATCTCGCTCCTTTTCCAAATTACGAACAACTACTGTCTTTACTTTGAGTTCGCATCCTGTATCAAGAGCAATTTTTTCATACTGATCCTTTAAAATTTGAACGACGCCACTTCCGACCGTGCCTAGTCCTAATACACCAACATAAACTATTTTATTCATTTTAATCTCCTCCTAATTAAAATTCTAATCATGCTAGAAATTCTGAGTGGGGAAAAATGTTAGTTAAAATCACCTCCACGCATGGGGTTCACTTTACTTTTCTCCTCTTTGAATCACCTTTGTTCTGCCAACTATTTATACAGGTTATGGTTAAATCCGTACGTTTCATCTTACAGCACCTCCTTTCAAAGTAAAAAAAACACACTCATCCCTAGGAAAGGGACGAATGTGTTTTCGTGGTTCCACCCTTGTTCCAACCTAGACACTTTTCTTCTAGATTGCTCAAGTTCAGATAACGGCTGATACCGTCAATAATTACTAGATCGCTCTTTCACTATTGAAGTTCAAAGGTGGTAAGATCATTTCTCGTGTTAGGAAGCTCACAGCCTTTGGCCCCCCTCTCTGTAAACCGTAAAAATTATCTCATGTCCTTATCGTTACTTTTTCGTTCATGTTTATTTGTTAACTTATTATACTGATATATAAAATAAAATCAACATATTTTTTAATTATTTTTAATTTTCAATCTTATAATCCATAAAAAAACACACCCATCCCTAGGAAAGGGACGAATGTGTTTTTCGTGGTTCCACCCTTGTTCCAATCTAGACACTTTTCTTCTAGATTGCTCAAGTTCAGATAACGGCTGATACCGTCAATAATTACTAGATTGCTCTTTCACTATTGAAGTTCAAAGGTGGTAAGATCATTTCTCGTGTTAGGAAGCTCACAGCCTTTGGCCCCCCTCTCTGTAAACCGTAAAAATTATCTCATGTCCTTATCGTTACTTTTTCGTTCATGTTTATTTGTTAACTTATTATACTGATATATAAAATAAAATCAACATATTTTTTAATTATTTTTAATTTTCAATCTTATAATCCATAAAAAAACACACCCATCCCTAGGAAAGGGACGAATGTGTTTTTCGTGGTTCCACCCTTGTTCCAATCTAGACACTTTTCTTCTAGATTGCTCAAGTTCAGATAACGGCTGATACCGTCAATAATTACTAGATTGCTCTTTCACTATTGAAGTTCAAAGGTGGTAAGATCATTTTTCGTGTTAGGAAGCTCACAGCCCTTGGCCTCCCTCTCTGTAAACCGTAAAAATCATCTCATGTCCTTATCGTTACTTTTTCGTTCATGTTCACTTGTTAATTTATTATACGCATGAAAAAAATAAAATCAATATGTTTTTTAATTATTTTTAATCTTTTAGTCCCCCTGATATATAGTTAAGAAAACACAGTTATCCCTAATTATAGGATAACTGTATTTTATTACTCCATAAAACCATTGATGAGCTATTTCGTGTACAATATAGTTTTCTAATACTTTAATCGGTTGCGAAATGGATCCAACTGTTACAATTCCTGGATACTCCATTCCTTTTTCATCCAAGATAATATCCAATTGTTCAAACGGATACTTCCCTATAACTTGCTGAAAATAAGCTTCAAATTCTAGCTTACGAGCATGTAGGCACGGAAGGCAGATGCTGATTCTATTGTTTCTGTCCGAAAAAGATAAAATGTTAGACTGATTTTAATATAAAACCAGCGGTAGTCTTTGACAAAAAAATAAAGTCCTAGACTGCTGCTGGTTTATTGGACTAGCGTAATCAATTGTCACTTATCATTATTGGCTACTTTCAGTTTCACATTCATTGTTTTCGTCTTCCATACAGTTATCCCGAGCGACATAACTGTATCCTATTTTGCTCATTCTTAGCTCCGTGTTATGTTTAGTCTGCTCCTCTCTCTTTGACGAACAACCATAATCCAATTGCAAAGAAAAACAAAATATAGGCGATATCTATCGCTAACGACATAGGTAAGCCAACTAATTCCGATTTATATTGTGATGTGCTCCAATAGACACTTAAATCATCATGATGAATGAATAGAATGTGCGTCCATGATGTAGATAAGAGACTACTT
The DNA here is from genome assembly GCF_000712595.1 of Bacillus manliponensis. GTDB lineage: Bacteria > Bacillota > Bacilli > Bacillales > Bacillaceae_G > Bacillus_A > Bacillus_A manliponensis. Next base: position 2,999 of record NZ_JOTN01000043.1, on the reverse strand, counting down.
CCAAACATTATCTGAAGAAAGTATAGTACTAAACTACCGCCTACTGCGATAGCAGCTGATCTCGTCCACACACCAATCAAGGATGCTAGACTTGCATATAGGCAACATTGCAATACGAGTGCTCCGATAGAGTATATAACATCCGTCATGTCGCCCCATTGCATGTTTTGCGGAGCCATCAGAAGATTCAATAACAAAGCAACAATGAATATACTAACAACACCCGTAACGATGAGCAAGATCATCGCAGCAATTTTGGCAACGTACAACCGTGAGCGCGAGGACGTATGCAGGAATAGTTGTTTCAGAGTACCATAATGATACTCATCCGTCCAAATAAGAGGTGACAAAACAATCGCCCAAGGTAGAATAACAAGCATTCCCGATAGGCCAAGCAAAGCATCTACCATTTGAGCCACCGTAACATCAACCTTGAGATTACTGATGTACGACCAAGACAACAGTACCGTCATCACAATAAAACCAATGTGTGAAAGAATAAAGATTCTTTTATTCACTATCTTCAAACATTCATTCCATAACAACTTAACTCACCTCACCTCGCTCAGTTGTCCATTCTAAAAACTTATCCTCTAAACTCGTATGTGCCGGCAACACCCGATGAACTTCCACCCCGGCATCACACAATGCTCGAATCAGATTTGGAACTTGCCCTTCATCAATAGCTACTGTCATAGTATGCAAACCGTTAGATAATTTCTCTGTCTGCATATAATCCAATGCATGATGATTATCCCTAAACAAGTTAACCACAATTTCGCTTGTAAGCTTAATATTATCAATGTGAAGAGTAATACAGAAGTTTCCATCACTTAACCCATCATCAATCCGCTGCTCTTTCACTAAGCGGCCATTCTGTATAATAACCACTCGGTGTGCCATCTGCTCAATCTCAGACAGTTGATGACTGGAGATCACAATTGCTACGCCCAAATCTGCCGCAATTCTATTTAAATAGTTCCGGGTTTCACGGACACCAGCAGGATCAAGTGCATTCATCGGCTCATCTAACACAAGCAACTTTGGCTTTCGCAGTAGTGCTTGTGCAATCCCCAAGCGTTGTTTCATTCCCATGGAGTACGTGCCTACTCGCTGCTTAAGCGCATGTTCTATCCCGGTCAGACTGGCTACCTCCAGCAACCAATCCTTACTCGCATTTTTGTGCAAACGCTGATATTGACGTAAATTTTCGTACCCACTCAAATAAGGATAGAATGCAGGTGCTTCAATCACTGCCCCTACATTGAAGAGTGCTTTAGAAAACTGACTCTTAATACTATAACCTGCAATCCGCACGTCCCCAGCACTTATTGTGCTTAGACCAACTATCATCTTCATCGTGGTTGTCTTGCCCGCTCCGTTCGCACCAAGTAGTCCAATAATCTCTCCCGCTACCACATCGAACGATATGTCTTGCACAATCAACTTGCCCTTGATTTCTTTCGTTATGTGTTGCACCGATAGTACCGTTTTCAATTGTCCCACTCCTTACATTATAAGTGTAGCCTCATTTCATGAATTCATTAAGAACAGCCTGTAAATAAAAATCAGCTATGAACTCATTGCTCTATAGTAATATTGATAATAACTTGAAGTATGTAACAACTGACTATGATTTCCTACATCGCAAACTGATGGTTTCATTACCGATTCCCCTTGATTAAATTTATACTTTTCATGTAAGCTTTTCGTTTATGGTGGCTATTTATCCAATTTTCGGAATATGTTATGCTTATACATTGTCAATAGTCTAAGGTACCATTGACAGTATTACAGTTATAGCAGTTGTAACACGTAATACTGTCTTCATACACTTTAATTCCTCCTTATACATTGTTCAATTGAACTGTAGTGTTTGTTGTACTAGTACATATGTTATTTTAAAAGAATATGGTTAAATAAGACATGCATTTGTCTTACAAATTAAGCTTGTATTCTTACAAAGTTGTCACCTTCTACAAGAGAGGTACCACTTCATCGCCAGCAAATTAAAAAGAACGAGTTACCTCAAAACGAAAAAAATAAGCGGCATTCTCATAATAACTGTAAAACAGTAAAATTTTCGTTATGGGTGGTGCTCAAAATATAAGCTTGATAGGTATGGGGTCAATATATCATTCTGAGAAAATTGTACGTTTAGACGCAAAATGGACACATTTTAACCAGTTCCCTGTACGTTAAGGAACTGGTTATTTATTTTTACCGCTTTTTTATAGATTTTTTTAACCGCTACTTTTTTATTTTACAAAAAAAGGACCTCATTGGAGGTCCTTTACATCATGCTGTTCTGTAATCATTATTTTTAATTTTAGTTCTACAGCTGCTGAATACTAGGAAGGCTGCTACAGTGAAAAAGCCTTTCATCCATAGAATATCAAAGTTGGATAGCCCATAGAAAAAATCAACACCGTATAAAACAAAGGCGATTATAGATATCCAAAGCATAAATTTTAATTGGCCAAGGGAGTATTTATAGTTATTAATCTTTTCCCACATATGCACTTACTCCTATTCTGCTGAAGTTTTATAGTTTTCTTTAATAGCTCTTTTTAGGTTACTTACAAAGAAGACTAGGAACACTATAGATACAGCAGCGTTAATCCAATAAGATGTGTCTCCTGCATTGTACTTATCATAGCAGGAATAGACATTAAAGATAAAAAGGACAGCTGAAAGAATTGTTGCGCTTATTACTGAAAGAAGGCTTCTCATGATGGTTACTCCTTTAGTTATTAGGTTAGTTAAAATTATACATTCAAATAATAGAATTTACAAAGGGTATTGGTCTTAAAGTGGTTTTTACCAATAAAATAGAGCGTTTACTACAAGGGAAGTTGAAAGATGAAAATGAAGTAACTTCAAAACAGAATAACTCAAGGTCTTCTGGACAGATATCTCTTAACGTACAGTAAACAGTTAAAATGTATCCAATTTATGTCATACGTACATTATCAAGACCTAAATTGTAAAAAGTCATA
>NZ_JOTN01000042.1 GCF_000712595.1 Bacillus manliponensis | reverse complement strand
CGATTAACAAATTACAATTTATCTTGAACCTTTTAGAGAAGAATGGTGAATATTTAAACTGATATTATATTTGAGAGACATTATAAATGTGAATGTATTCACTTAAACAAACAGGTGCTTTAGTTCAATAAGAATTAAACAACTTTATTAATGATTTTTGAGTACAAATACCTTTAAATGTATAGAAATTAAACAACTATATTATCGATTTACATTATCTTTGCACAAAAAAAACGTTATTCTTTCTAAATAAGATTATTAGAAAGGATGACGTTTTTTATGAATCTTTCGATTCAAGATGAGCTACAATTATTTGCTGAAGAATTACATCAACATCTTACCCCTTCATTTTTAGAAAAACTTGCTAGAGAACTAGCTTTTGTACAACGAAAGCGTAAGTTTTCAGGTCGTGATTTAGCTACTATCTGTGTCTGGATAAGTCCACGGGTAGCGAGTGATTCTTTAGTACGACTGTGTAGTCAACTTCATGCTGTTACAGGAACTCTTATGAGTCCAGAAGGACTCAATAAGCGTTTCAATAAAAAGGCTGTTTGCCTTTTAAAACATATTTTCTCTGCATTATTAAAAAATAAAATTTGTGAAACATCTGTGATTCCAAACCCTTCAATAGCTTATTTTCAACGGATTCGTATTTTAGATGCAACAATTTTCCAAGTGCCAAAACATTTAGCTAGTGTATATCCTGGATCAGGTGGTTGTGCGCAAACAGCGGGTATAAAAATTCAGTTAGAATATGATTTACATAGTGGACAGTTTTTAAATTTTCAAATTGAACCAGGAAAAAATAATGATAAAACTTTTGGAACAGAATGTTTAGCGACATTACGTCCTGGAGACTTATGTATTCGTGATTTAGGCTATTATTCACTGGATGATTTAGATCAAATGGACCAACGTGGTGTGTATTATATATCGCGGCTCAAATTAAACAATATGGTGTATGTCAAAAATGAATTTCCTGAATACTTTCGAAATGGGACAATAAAAAAACAGTCTCAGTACATTAAAGTTGATTTAGAACACATTATGAATACCTTAAAGCCAGGACAGGGCTATGAAATAAAAGAAGCTTATATTGGAAAGGATAAGAAACTATTCACCCGGGTAATTATATATCGATTAACTGAAAAGCAACTTCGTGAGCGTATGAAAAAACAAGTGTATACAGAAAGTAAAAAAGGTATTACGTATTCAGAAAAAAGCAAACGATTAGCTGGCATGAACATATATGTTACCAATACACCTTGGGAGATTGTTCCGATGGAACAAATACATGATTTTTACTCTCTCCGCTGGCAAATCGAAATTATCTTTAAAACTTGGAAATCCCTATTTCAAATTCATCATTGGCAAAATATCAAACAAGAACGATTAGAATGCCATGTTTATGGAAAACTTATTGCCATTTTCCTATGTTCTTCTACTATGTTTAAGATGCGCCAATTAATTTTACAAAAGAAGCAAAAGGAATTAAGCGAATATAAAGCAATCGGAATGATTCAAGATCATTTACAAATTTTGTATCAAGCCACACAACAAAACACCCAAGAAATAACAAAGATTCTTATCCGTCTGTTCCACCTCTTACAGAAGAATGGACGGAAATCTCACCGATATGAAAAGAAGACTGTCTTTGATATCTTGGGTGTTGTCTATGAGTATAATAGAGTGAACAAGCAAAAGAAAGTTGCATAATTTTTGAAATTTGGCCGATTAAGGTTTATTTGGCATGTTCATTTTTTAGGCTACAAAATATTTTAAGAGTTTTTCCGTTTATATGAACGGGGTTCATTTTGCATGCATCCTTAAGTTGATGGGCATGCGGTCGAACCCCTATATAATGTTTAAAGTGAATTTAAAATTTTTAAAGAAACTTTAAGGTTTTTTCTTTCTATTTCGAATTGATTAAGTTTATTGTCCATTGTATAGTGAATGTGACTTAATTCATATGTTGTAATATATCATTTAATGGAATTTAAAGTCATAAGGAGGAGGTGCGAATGAAAAAACTATATGCTTATTCAATGATTTCTTTTATCGGTATTATTTTTTTCTATATATATAATATTCAAACGAAAGAAAATTCTAATAAGGATAAAAAAATTAAGGTGGCTATAGTAGATAGTGGCATTAATGAAGATCATCCCGCGTTAGCTGGGAAAATAGTAAAACAGTTCAATGCGATTAATCCTAAGGACTCTAATAAGGATGCATTCGGACACGGCACTCCAATCGCTGGAATTATTACCGCTCAAAACAACAAGAACATGTCAGGATTATCACAAAAGGTAGAATTGTATGATGTTAAAGTTCTAAGTGAAACAGGTAAAGGGGAAATCGAAACATTCATTAAGGGTATTGAATGGTGTATTAAGCAAGATGTAGACATTATGAATGTAAGTTTTGGCGTTCAAGTACATTATCCAGAACTAGAGGAAGCAATTAATAAAGCTATTGCTTCTGGGATTATTGTTGTAGCTGCTGCCGGTAACACATTTGGCTTTGGCGTGGATTATCCAGCGAAGTACAAAGATGTAATCTCTATTTCCTCGGTGGATAAGAATTTCAAACGACCTATTTCAGCGGCAAAGGGAAAAATAGATTTTGTTGCACCTGGAGAAAAAATTCTATCTACTGATAAAAATGGAGGCTATTCTGAATTTAGTGGTACTTCTTTTGCTACGGCTTATGTCTCGAATTACATAGCTGAATTATTAGCAACAGAATCAAATTCTAAAGAAAAAGATATAGAACTCATTAGAGTGAAAGAATTACTAATTAATCTTTCCAAAGATTTAGGTGATGAGGGCTTCGATAGTAGCTACGGTTATGGAGTATTAATTAAAAATGAATGAGGTGGATTTAATGAAGAAATTTTTAAGCTTATTATTAGCACTGACTATGACATTTATGATTTTCCCAAAAGATTTCACTGTACAGGCAGATGAAGTAACTCCAACAGAAATCGACTTAGATACTGCTGAGAAAGAAGTAGAAGAACAATATAATATGCAAGTTTCTGAAGAGTTATTAGTTAATATTAAAGAAGAAAACGAGCAAACGCTTACGCTTGAAACAAATATAGAAAAAGAAAACCTTAAAGTTAATGCCGAAGTAGATTTGAATAAAGAGAATCACGAAATCACAGTCTTAGGTGAAATCACAGATGAGAATGGTCAAATTTCTAATTATGAATATGATATGAAGCTTCATGCAGTTAAGGATGAAGTGTTTATTGCAACTTTAACCGATACAAAAACAGGTGAGGAATATTTGGTAGATTCAACAAAATTAGAAGCTTCTGCCGCTCCACTTGTACCGATAATTTTAGGGCTGGTAGCTAAAAAGGCTATTCAAAAAGCAATAAAAGATTATGGAAAAGATCAAGTGAAAAAAGCTGTCCTATCTCAACTTAAATGGCCAAAGACTATTAGTGGTAAAGATCTTATTAAGATGCTTAAAAAAGTAGGGTTTGAGGAAGTTAGACAAAAAGGTAGTCATGTAACTATGAAAGGACCTAATGGTAATACTTTTACTGTTCCTTTACATAAGGAATTAGCCAAAGGAACTTATAATAGTATTAAGAAATCAGTAGAAAATTCCATAGTCTAATAAATATGAAGAACAGGTGATTTTATGTCACCTGTTCTTCATATTCTTAAATTTATATGCTTATCGAGAAATAAATTCTTTTTCAAGGGTAATTTCATGTAGAAACACATTACAAGTTACCCCTTGGATAACACAATCACCCCATTCAGGATGATTGTATAAATAATTTAAATCGAAAATTTTTTCCCAGCTTCTTTGTATTGATTCAGACGATAAGTTAAGTTCACTATCTTCTTTTGCTTCGACATTACAGTAAGTGCCATCTAATACAAAATGCCATGCTTGAAAGTCTGACAAAAGAACTCTTTTATCATCAATATCAACTTTTAGTAAGACACCACGCTCGCCTTTACCTAAATGTCCACTTCTTCTTAAATCAGGCCTTTCAGTCCATAACCATATAGGAGCATCTTCTTGATTACAGTCTTTAATCCTTGATTTCATTTGTTGCACCATCCACTGATAGGGCTCTATAAATTCAGGCCAAACATAATCGTATGCACCAGTAAGATAACCTATATCTTTAACTTCCTGCCATTTTTCAATAGATTGAATAGTCCAAAATGTACCCATAGTTCCTCCAAAGTTTTAAAAAATTAATAATGTTCTTCTATATATTATTTTACTTTAATATATAATATTTAGGTGTTTTTGCCCATCCCCCGAAAAGGGGGATTAAGACAAAACATTCCATATCTATTGTAGACGAATTTATGATTCCCCCAACAGCAAAAAAACACCCTCAATCAAAGAATAGGATGAGGGTGTTTTTTACGTCTTATTTTAAATTATTAATAGCGTAATCGGCTTCTTCTTGTGTGAATTTTTCACCGTGTTCAGAAATCAGTTGGTCTCTTATCGCTTCTGGTGACATGCTCATTGTTTTCTGATAATCTTTTGCTTTTTTCAAAGCATTTTTATTAAAATCGGCTTTTATATTGTCAATTGCGTACTGTGCTTCATCTTCAGTAAATTTTTCACCGCTTTCAGAAACAAGTTGATCATAAATTCCTTGTTTTGACATGCTCATTGTTTTTGCATAATCTGTAGCCTTTTTCAAAGCGTTTGCTTTCCAATCAAATTCAAGATTATTCATTGCATAATCAGCAGCTTCTGCGGAAAATTTTTCACCATATTCAGAAACAAGCTGGTCGTGAATCGCCTGTTTTGACATTTTCATTGTTTTTGCATAACCTTCAGCTTTTTTCAAAGCGGACTTAAATTCTGCAGAAACGTTTTCCTCAGCCTTTGTTTCCTCTTTTTTCGACTCAGTCGTAGCAGGAGCCTCTTGTTTATTTTCCTCTTTAGTTTGTTCTTGCGTCGTAGGTTCTTTCTTCGTCGAAGTTTCTTCGCCGCCACCTAATGCACCAATAATAGCTCCAAGTACAATAAGAGCAATGAATCCAAGACAACCGAATTTAAATATTTTACCCATTGATTGTTCCTCCGTTATGTAATTTGTAAGATTTCCGGGATAATCATAACAGGTTAACCTTGTGAAGTAAATAAAAAGAACATTACTACTCTCTTATAACCTCTGGCGAATTGCTTCTACAACTAAATCCAGATTGTATTCTGGAATATTACGAATCGTACGCGTCTTTGTTCCAAACATCTTTTTAACTTTTAGCTCAATAATACCAGTGTGCATCAACGAGATTCCTAATGGTCCTCTGATAATATCGAAATCAACGTCTTTTATATCCTTGTATTCTAGCGATTCCGCATCAGCCTCACCAAACAGTCCGCTTTTCATCATAACGAAGTGAAGCTTGTTTTCTGCAACTACAATGAATCCTGTCTTAGTCAGTTTTGGATCTGCTACCTCAAAAGAATAAATAAGTTCTTTTTGTTTTATGTTCTTTTTCAGCGCATTGAACGCATACTCGTAGAATTTCCGCTCTGTCTTCGGTAAATCCTTCGAAATTGCCACCATCTCAGCAAATGTTACTGGAAAATCAATAATCGAGAATCTCTCATTTAATTTCGTGTGTTTACTCCCCATCTAATTCACCCCTATGTATGTCAATTAATTACAGAATAACACCGATATATTCTATATGCATCCTTAAGATTCCCTAATCCTCCCATTTTTTCGATATAAATCGAAAAAAGAAAAAGAGACCACCACCTGAATCTCTTCAACCTTTTCACATAAACAGATTGTTATTTCACAAAACGCCTCTGTAGATGCCCGTCTAGGTTGTTTGAATATCCTTGCACAGTAAATCAAGTAGTGGATCATTCCGTTTGTTCTCAAAGTGAATAAATGTGTCTGATGAAATACCAAAGGTAATAAAAATAATCAAAACAAGCCGCAAAGCAACAGTAACAACAACAGTAATGGTAAAGCGTCTGAAAAGCAAATGAAGATGATTCACGCAAAAATAGCGCACGTATCAGTTATTTCGCAAGCGGACAAGCAAGCAGTTGAAGATACATTGAAAAGCAATATTGGTGTTAGTAGCTTAACAGACATTAGCCCACAAGTTGCATCTAAAGCAATTGAAACGCTGATCGGCTGGGAAAATCAATACAAGGCAAACTAAGGAGATGAAACCATGTTAAACCTACAAAACGTAAGTCAAGTCGTCCTCCCTACATGGGTTATGGAGGGCGTGAAAAACGAATTTGAACTGATGCTAAAAGCAAGAGAATATATTAATGCTGCGCGTTACCCAGGTTACCGTATAGTGAGCATCAGGAACGGCATGGCATCTTGTGAAAAGGAGGACAGCTAGGGATGGTAGAGGTTAAATGGATTAAGTTGACTACTAATATGTTTGAGGATGAAAAAATTAGATTAATTGAAAGTATGCCGGAAGCAGATACGCTATTAATCATCTGGATTAAGTTGCTTGCTCAAGCGGGTAAAACAAATGCTAACGGGTACATTTTCTTAAACGAAAACATCCCATATACAGAGGAGATGCTAGCAACGCTTTTTAATAGACCGATAGCAGTTGTTCGCCTCGCCTTACAAACTTTTAAACAGTTCGGAATGATTGAAGTTACTGACGATCAATATATTTGTATCTCAAATTGGGAAAAGCATCAGAATATTGAAGGTCTGGACAAAATTAGAGAGCAAAATAGATTACGTAAACAAAAAAACGAGCAAAAGAAAAGCAGTTTTTACTCGGAAACAAGGCGGAATCTCAATGTCACGTGACAGGTCACGGTACGGGTCACGCTAGTCACGCAACAGATATAGAAGATAAAGAATTAGATAAAGATAAAAAGAAAGAAAAACCTTCTCGTCACAAGTTTGAAACTTGTGACACCAACGCGGCTAAGTATTTGTTCGAAAAGATTAAGGATGACAATCCTAAACAAAAAGAACCGAACTTCGATGTTTGGGCAAATGACTTTAGATTGATGCGTGAGAAAGATAATCGTGAATTACAAGAGATTAAAGATGTTATCAATTGGTGCCAAGCAGATCCGTTCTGGCAAGGAAACATTTTATCTCCCAAAAAACTACGTGAAAAGTTTGATCAGCTAACAATACAAATGAATTCTAAAAAAGGAGAGAAGAACAATGCAGAGAGCGATGGCAGCAATACCAAACGATATAGCCAAAAGGGTCAATATGACTATGGATTCTGATGTTTGCGAAGAACACGGTGTACATTTGATGCGATTTAATGGCAAGGAAGTATGTCCTCGCTGCTTCCTCGCTAATGAACATAGAAAATTACAGGAGCAGGAACAAGCGAAATGGGAAGCTGATAAAGCGAATGAACAAAAGTATTTGTTTCACCAGCAAAGTATGATTGCAGATGCCAATATTAAGAAGGCTAACTTTGAAAACTATGAACCTACGAGCGAGGAAGGAGCGAAGAACCTCGCCCTTGCAAAAGTTATCGCAACGGATTATCTTAACGGAAACATATTCAATACCATTATGGTGGGTAACTGCGGAGCAGGGAAAACACACCTTGCTTATTCCATTGCAGATCAACTTGCTGGAGCAAGGAAGTCGGTTGTCTTCGTTACAGTAGGAGAATTGCTACGGAAGATTAAGAGCACTTTCAGTAAAGATTCTGCGCTAACTGAGGATGCAATTATTCGAACATTAGTAAGAGCGGATGTTTTAGTGGTCGATGATTTGGTTGCGGAACTCGGAGCACTAGATGCAAATACAAAGGCTACAAATTTCATTAACCGTGTGTTATTCGATGTCTTTGACGGTAGGCAAGGTAAATCTACTATCTTTACAACAAACCTCACAGGAGAACGTTTAGAGGGCGCATATGATGAGCGAATTGTATCTCGTATTTTTAATAACTTTAGAGCAATTGTCTTTAAAGAAACAAAGGATTTCAGAAGAAAAGCACTGCCATTTTAACAAGGGGGAATGAAGATGTGTGCATGTAATGGAACGGGCATTATTCAAAATGACATAGGCATGGGAATGTACGAGATTTCTAACTGTATTTGCTCTAATGCAAAAGGTATGAGTAATGAGGAATGGAAGCAGCGCCGCCAAGACTTCGCAAATTGGATTGATCACGCTGAACAATTACATAAGGAGGGGAAATGGGATGGCGAAACTTTTAACACCTTTACAAGTGGAAAACAATACAATCGCAGCACAGAATCGAAAGTACATGAAGCATTCGCGTCGTAACTTATATATCGCATTAGAGGAAGCGAACCTTGTGTTTGATGAAAGCGAAGTAACCTATTTTCGTGAACTGTGGAATGGTGGTGCGAACATCATAGAAATAGCGAAGCAGATGGGACGGCATCAGAATGAAATCGCAGTACTTATTATAGATCAAGCGGACCAAATGAAGATATGAAGTCGGACGATAGGGTTGGGTGTATGAATGCGGCGCAGCTATCATTTGAGGACAGACTTGGTAAGCATGACTACGCAGCAACGAGCACGGCAGAACAATTCCTTCGGCGCGGTAAGGAAGTTTATGAAGTGCATTTCTATGATAAGGATGATAAGCAACGGATTGATTGGTTTGAAGCAATAGATAAAGAAACAGCTGAGAGCGAGGCAGCGGCAGAACATGGCAGGATCCGCATTATTAAAACAGATGTTTCAGCGAGGACATTAGCGGAGATTATGAGCCTGGACTAGGAGTGAAGGGAATGGAACAACTCACGATATTTGATGCGGTAGACGAAACGAAGACAAAGCTGTATGAGGTGTTTGAAAAGTTCGGAATGGACCATATCATTCAGAGCTATCACATGTATAAAGACTACTATGGGGAAGTGAAATATTTTTATGTAAGAACCGCAGAAAACATCATCATCGACATGTGCATTTCAACCGATTCAAAGCTATTCGCGATACATGAACACTTTAATGAAGGTTCGATTAAGAAAGTGTTCACAGGAAGACTATAGGAGGGATAACGATGTTGTGGAAGTGTACAGAGCATGGCAGGGAATTCTCTATTGAGCAGCGCGGCATAAATTGAAGCGGAAGTATTTGCTAGATACCAAGATGGAAAAATTAGATTAGGAGGAAGCATGGCAGAACAAGATTTACTGATTGAGAAGTTAATAGCGAGGAATATATTCAAATTGGAAGACGGCCGCGATCTTTATCAAGGGAGTGGCAAGGAACTGGCGCGGCTGCTCAATGAAGGGAGCGAAGACAATGACTGAAATGCAGAATGGCGTTTATGAAATCACTAAATTAATCAACGAAGCGAAGGAGACGAAATAAGATGACAAACATAGAGTATAGTGAGGGATTCGATAAATACGGATACACATTTGGGAGTTTGCTAGATAGCTAGGTTTGTAATCCAAATAAGGGGTGATGATGCATGGAAGAAAGACACATTCCGATTTACGAGGAAGCAGCGCAGCACCAACAAGAACAAGCGAATATATGGTTTAAATCAGTGCAGGAACTTGAAGCGCAGTTGTTGATAGCAAAGTCACATTACAAACATCATAGTAGCGAGAGTGAGAGACTACAAAACTTGTTGAGACGATGGAAGGGGAACAAAGGTCATGAGATTACGGGTTAAAGTCAAGCGAATTAACGAGGACGTACAGCTGCCGCGCTATGCAAGAGAAGGAGATGCGGGTTTTGATCTTGTCACAGTAGAGGACATAGTTATATGGCCGGGAGAAACGAAGATTGTACCTACTGGCCTGGCTTTCGAGATTCCACCAGGATACGAAATGCAAGTAAGACCACGAAGCGGTATATCTCGTAAAAAAAAGTTACATGTAATTTTAGGAACAATAGATAGCGGATACAGGGGAGAAGTCGGTGTGATCGTTGAGAATATAACAAGGCCGTTTAGTTTAAATGTAGCTGCTGATGTTATCGAAAAAGGAACAAGGATAGCACAAGGGATTATTGCTCCAGTAGAGACAGCGCGCTTTGAAGAAGTGGACGAGCTTAGCGAATCTCAGCGCGGCGCAAGCGGGTTTGGCTCAACAGACGTTAAATCATAATCAAATTTGAATTTTGTATGAAAAGGGGAATGAAAGATGTATCCATTTTATGTTGATGGGAAAAAGGTGTTTTCGTTTTCTTACAAACCGCGTAAGGGTGGAGTTGTGAAAGATGATGATACCGGTAAATGGTATGAAATTAAGGAAGTTGAGAAAGGGCGCGGGCGTAAGGTGTACGGAAAGGGAACTTACCACTATGACGGTATGATTTGGAAATGCTACAGTTACTGAACAAAAGCGTTATTTGCGCGACACGTTTCCTTATAAGTGTGTAAACACGAAATAGGAGAGTTATCAATCCGATAACAACAACTGATTGACTGAAAGTAGGAATGAAAGCCGTCAAGTTGAGCTGAAACTACTTATCTGATACTCCTACATGCAAGACGTGATAGTAGTCACAAATTGTATGAAGCTAGGTAAAGTCGGCTGAACAAAACCTAAGTGAGAAATCATATGGTTATGGATAGGTCGGGATGCTACAAAATATCTATGGTGAGAATGTCCGATAGGACTGACGAACTTGCGAATGTACGGGTCTAAACGTTTAATATATCAGAAATGTATATGTCGTTAATGACGACGTTATCTACCGAAAAGTAAGATTAAATAGTATGAAATTCGGAACATCTAACGATGAGGATGTAAAGATAACAGGCTTACAGTAAGCACCTAAGGATATATGTAAAGCTAGGTCAATTGGAACGTGGTAAACAAGAAACTGTCACTAACGCCTACTAGTGGACAGATGCATATAAGGTTCTAACGAACCGAAATTGCTTCATTCTTGTGAAGGTGGGGACACAGTACCGACGAAGCACGTAACGAATGTGGAGGGATAGTCCCTAGTCTTGTTTCTTTGAAAATTAAATCAATTAGATGTAACTCACAGGATCGAGTAAGAGAATGTGACTTTTCGTAAGAAAAGGGAATTAATACGTTAGTGAGTACAACATTAAGTTGGTAATCTGGTTGCTTTAGTATAAAAGAATAAGATGGGGCGCTGTATGCGATGAAAGTCGCACGTACAGTGCTAAGCGGGGGAAAAGATGGAGATAACTTTAAAGTCTTACCTATCGCAACAAATAAAAGAAACCCCGTTTATCTACGGGGCTTCTAAGGGTAATTGTCAAGTAATGACGTACTCGACTAATTAACAATATCATGAATTTTTTGGTAAAAATACTGGTAAATGTGTCCAAATGGATGTGGGATGGATTTAAATCAAAATGCTATTTGAAAATGAAAAAGCCCTAACTATGTGGGGGAGTTAGGGCGCCTTAAAGGGGAATCTTCAAGAAAAAATAATTTGACTGACTTAATTAGGGTAACATACATTCGAAAGGTTAGATATATATTAATTGTTAAGGTTTTGTAAATGTTAGACGACTGATGAGTATAAAAAATTCATTTTGCAGAAAAGAGAAATTTGACTAAACAAAGACACTA
>NZ_JOTN01000041.1 GCF_000712595.1 Bacillus manliponensis | reverse complement strand
TTTTCTTCATCCCCCACTGAGTGTTAGCCCGTTAATGCGGGATAAAAGATTATATCCGTAATGAGAACTTGTTGATGTTAAACAGCATAAACAGTTTGCTAAGTTATATTATGTTATAATAGATGGATAATATTGTATTTTTATATAGAGGTAGTATAGAGAGGAGCGGAAGCATATGGGTGGCATCATTGGTGGTTTAATTGTTCTCATTCTTTTTCTTTTATTAGGAATTGTATTTTCAAAAGGAAAAGGAGCATTTCTCATTGCTGGTTACAATACGTTATCAGGCAGTGAAAAAGAACAATATAATGAAACTGAACTTTGTAAGTTCATGGGCAAGATGATGTACGGTTTTTGTTTTTGTATCTTATTATTGTTATTAAGTGATTTTTTGGAGATACAAATGCTCTTTATTGTTGGGATAGTTCTGTTTATAGCTCTTATTATATTTTTAATTGTGTATACCAATACAGGGAACCGTTTTAAGAAATGACTTTGAATAAGTAATATAAGCGAGTGATGTTAAGGGATCACTCGCTTTTTTATTTGAAAAAAGATGAAATATGTTTGTATACTTTTTCCACTCTCAGTCGTCTAACTAATGGAAAGGAGTAAGCGATGAACTATGAAGAGATTATTATTCAAACGTCCAAAAGTATTTACAGATACTTTTTAAAGCTAGGTGTTCATCCAATGGACGCTGAGGATATCGTCCAGGATACGATACATAAAGCATTATTATCGATGCAACAAATGAAAATTAAACATGTGAAAACGTGGTTATTTCAAATTGCGATTAATAAACATCGCGATCTTTTGCGACGGCAAAAGCGGATAGAACAAGTTCCACTTGAATCTGTGCAGCTTATCGGTAAAGGGGATTTAGAAGGACATGTCTTAACGAAAGAACTGCAAGTAGAACTACAAACAGTGTTAAGCGATATGAATCCGATGTATCGTCATATGTTGCTATTGAAGTATGAATACGAGTTGTCCTATAAGGAAATCGGCATGTTATTAGAAATGAAAGAAGATACAGTGCGAGTGTCGTTATACCGTGCGCGTAATGAGTTTAAGAAAATATATAGGAGGCGAAATGAATGAGTAGAGATGAATTTGATTTTGATGTAGATGACAGCAAAGTTGAGCGGATGCTAAAGAAGGCGAGGTGGAAACAATTATTTAAAATGATATTGATTTCTAGTGTATTGTTTATTGTCTTATCTTTAGGGGGGGCGATTGGATTGTCGCATTTACAACAACGTGCTTATAATGATACAACTCGTGATGTAGAAATGATGCGTCATATTACAAGACCAAATACAGAACTCGGAGCGATTACAAGACATGATGGATTACTGAAAAGTACAGTGGAATATCAAACATATAAAGTTATTGAAGGACAGCCAGTAGCTTGGGAAGAGGAAGTATATACTTTTAAAGTTTGGAATAGTTTCCGGGAGCTTACAAATAAAAATCCTTTGACGATCGTAGATGATGCGGTAGTTGGCCTTGGAAAGATTGATCAAACAAGTGAGAGGTATAATTATCAAACAATGCAAAGAGATATGCAATTTTACTTTCCATTTTTGGCATACCATGAGTATATCAATGATGCCAAATCGTTACATGATGAGAATACAGTAGCTGAATTAGCGGTATCATTTGATAGTTCATATACAGTTTCGGAAATAAAAGAGATGCTACCTGAAGGTGTTCGGCCAGTTTGGTATTGGGTGGATACATATGATGATAAAGAGTGGTATAAAGGGGATGATCCGCAATTCTTTACTGAATCTTCATATGATGTATATGGATTCTCAGCACAGCAAGGAGAGATTGAGTATGGAAACGGAACAGAAAAAGACTTTCTACTCGCAATCGAATCGGGACTAAAAGCAGAAGGGAAATATTACGATGAATATAAACGTCTATACAATTATTTAAGAGGCGATAAGAAGAAACCAACAGAAGAAGACGTAAAAATATTTGGTGTTGTTGTGACTGGAACAGAAGCGGCTTTAGGACAGTTACATGAAGCATCGTATGCAAAGGCGACGGCTTTAGGGGCTACGGCGGAGAAGCGATAGTATTATAGAAAAGACTACCTTGTTCAATAAATAAGGTAGTCTTTTCACTGTATGTGAAAAAGTTCACAAACAAGACACATAATGTGAAGTATTTCACAAACAAACGTGCTACAATATGTTTGTAAGGAAGTTAACCAACAAAAAACATTATGAAATTGATTTCAACTTTGATTTATATAGAGAGGAGATTTTACCATGAAAAAAGGTATTAATCGTGTTGTATTAGTAGGAACAGGTGCTGTAGGTTGTAGTTATGCATATTCTATGATCAACCAAGGCGTTGCTGAAGAGTTTGTTCTTGTTGATGTAAATGAAGCGAAAGCAGAAGGGGAAGCGATGGATTTAAGCCATGCTGTACCATTTGCACCATCACCAACAAAAGTGTGGAAGGGTAGCTATGAAGATTGCAAAGATGCGGATATCGTTTGTATCACTGCTGGGCTACCACAAAAGCCAGGTGAGACTCGCCTTGATTTAGTTGAGAAGAATGCAAATATCTTTAAGCAAATTGTTCGCAGCATTATGGATGCTGGCTTTGATGGTATTTTCTTAATCGCAACAAACCCAGTTGATATTTTAACTTACGTAACTTGGAAAGAATCTGGTTTACCGAAAGAGCGTGTCATTGGTTCTGGTACAACTCTCGACTCAGCTCGTTTCCGCTACATGTTAGGTGATTACTTCGATGTGGATCCGCGTAATGTTCATGCTTATATCATTGGTGAACACGGTGACACTGAACTTCCTGTATGGAGCCATGTATCTATTGGCGTACAGAAACTACAAACAATTATGGAGAAAAATGCGCAGTACAAACAAAGCGATTTAGATGACATTTTCATCAACGTACGAGACGCAGCTTACCACATTATTGAACGTAAAGGCGCAACTTATTACGGAATTGGGATGTCACTCCTTCGCGTAACAAAAGCAATTTTAAATAACGAAAACAGCGTTCTTACTGTATCTGCTTATCTAGAAGGACAATATGGTGAAAGTGATGCATACGTAGGTGTTCCAGCTGTTATTAACCGTGAAGGTATTCGTGAAATCGTTGAACTTGAATTAAACGAAGAAGAAAAAGCGAAATTTGCTCATTCTGTTAAAGTATTAAAAGAAACAATGGAACCTGTATTGTAAGAAGAGTTATAAATCTTTGTTCTAACTTTATGTATATCCCCAATTATACCCCTGTAAGTTAGAACGAGGTTGTTTATAAATGAAACGCACTCTATAGTAGTAGAGTGCGTTTTTTTATTATTCTAAAATAAAACGCTTACAATAAATTTTCGTCAAATTTCGCTATTTTTTGGTGTAAAACAGTGAATTTATTATGAATTACTCCGAAAAAACGTATATTTTTTAAATGAAACGCAAGGATATTTCAATTTTCTGAAGAATAGTAATAATATATTTGAAATCTTGTCAGCTTAGTGAGGTGAGCAGAGTGTGATTGAGATGAAGGGAAAAAAAGAGAGCATGATCTTGTTTCATGAAGAGAAAATGTATAACAGTTATGAAATGCTAGGTGCTCATGTGACGACTGAAAATGGAGTCATAGGAACACGCTTTTCCGTCTGGGCTCCTCATGCAAAGACAGTAGGTGTTGTCGGTGATTTTAATGAGTGGGATAGCACAAATCATATGATGGAGCGCGTAACAGACGAAGGGATATGGTCGTTATTTATTGCGGACATCGGTGAGCATACGGTATATAAGTATGCGATTGAAACGCCGCATGGTCATACGATTTTAAAAGCGGATCCGTATGCAACGTATGCAGAAGTACGTCCAAATACGGCGTCTGTCGTTTACGATATAAACGGATATACGTGGAACGATCAAAAGTGGATGAAAAAGAAGAAACGTAAAGCAATTTATAACGAACCGTTATCCATTTATGAAATGCATTTTGGTACATGGAAGAAGAAAGGTGATGGCTCACTTTATTCGTACCGGGAAATGGCAGATGACGTTATTCCATACATAGCGGAGCATGGATTTACACATATTGAAATTATGCCGCTTGTTGAGCATCCATATGATCGTTCTTGGGGATATCAAGGAACCGGTTATTATGCCGTGACAAGTAGATATGGTACACCGAAAGACTTTATGTATTTTGTCGATGAATGTCATAATTATGGAATCGGTGTCATTTTAGATTGGGTTCCAGGACATTTTTGCAAAGATGCACATGGATTGTATTTATTTGATGGTGAACCAACGTTTGAATATCAAGATATCGATGTGCAAGAAAATCGTGTATGGGGTACAGTAAACTTCGACTTAGGAAAGCAAGAAGTACGAAACTTCTTAATATCAAACGCTCTGTTTTGGTTGAAATATTATCACATTGATGGCTTTCGCGTCGATGCAGTGGCGAACATGCTGTATTGGGAAAGAGAAGGACAGCAGCAAAGCAATGAGTATGCGGTTTCCTTTCTGCAGCAGCTAAATGAAGCTGTTTTTGCTGAAGACGAAACGGTATTAATGACAGCAGAAGATTCAACGGCATGGCCGCTCGTAACCGCACCGACGTATGAAGGTGGACTAGGCTTTAATTATAAGTGGAATATGGGATGGATGAATGATGTCCTAAAATATATGGAGTGCGCGCCGGAGTATCGAAAATATATTCATGACAAAATGACATTTTCGCTTCTGTATGCGTACTCAGAAAATTTTATTTTACCGCTTTCGCACGATGAGGTTGTACATGGGAAGAAATCATTGCTGAACAAAATGCCGGGCAACTACTGGGAGAAGTTCGCTCAGCTTCGTTTATTGTACGGTTACTTCTTTACACACCCAGGGAAAAAGCTCTTATTTATGGGTGGTGAATTCGGTCAGTTTGATGAGTGGAAGGACCTTGAAGATTTAGATTGGGAACTTCACGACTTTGAAATGCATTGTTACATGCATGATTATTTTAAAGAGCTCATAGCATTGTATAAGCGCTCCAAGCCGCTATGGCAACTTGATCATAGTCATGAAGGTTTTCAGTGGATTGATGCGGATAATAGAGAACAAAGTATTTTCTCGTTCATTCGTAAAGGGGAGAAAGAAGATGAGATTTTAGTTATTGTATGTAACTTTACGAATGCAGTGTATGAAACATACAAAGTAGGCGTGCCAGAGTTTCAATACTATAACGAAATCTTAAACAGCGATGTTGAAGAATATGGTGGGTCTGGGCAAGTGAACAAAAAGCGTTTGAAAACGATTATGGAGCCATATCATAATCAGCCAGCTCATGTAGAAATCACAATTCCACCATACGGTATTTCGATTTTACGGCCAGTGAAAACAAGAAAGGGGAGTAAGAAACAAGATGGTACAAAAGCAGACGTGTGTAGCAATGTTACTAGCAGGGGGAAAAGGTAGCCGTTTAAGCGCCTTAACAAAAAATTTAGCAAAGCCAGCTGTTCCATTTGGCGGTAAATATCGAATTATTGATTTTACGTTAAGCAATTGTGCCAATTCTGGCATTGAAACAGTTGGAATTTTAACGCAATATCAACCGCTCGAACTTCATAGTTATATCGGAATCGGGAGTGCATGGGATTTAGACCGAGGGAATGGCGGGGTAACAGTATTGCCGCCGTATGCGGAATCTTCGGGGGTGAAGTGGTACACAGGAACGGCAAGTGCCATTTATCAAAACTTAAATTATTTACGACAATACGATCCTGAATATGTGCTCATTTTATCCGGCGACCATATTTATAAGATGGATTATAGTAAAATGTTAGACTATCATATTGAAAAAGAAGCGGATGTTTCTATTTCTGTTATTGAAGTACCATGGGATGAAGCGAGCCGATTTGGCATTATGAATACGAATGAAGAGATGGATATTGTGGAGTTCGAAGAAAAGCCACAATATCCAAAAAGTAATTTAGCATCGATGGGCATTTATATTTTCAATTGGTCTATTTTAAAAGAGTATTTAGAGATGGACGCGAGAAACCCAGAATCTAGTAATGATTTTGGAAAGGACGTTATTCCGCTTTTATTAGACGAAGAGAAGAAACTTGTCGCGTATCCGTTTAGTGGTTATTGGAAAGATGTTGGAACGGTAAAGAGTTTATGGGAAGCGAATATGGACTTATTGTCTGAAGACTCCTCTTTAAACTTATATGAGCGTGACTGGCGTATTTGTTCCGTGAATCCGAATCATCCACCGCAATATATGGCGGAAACGGCAAAGGTCGAAGAATCATTGATTAATGAAGGGTGCGTTGTGGAAGGTGATGTGCAGCACTCTGTTCTTTTCCAAGGGGTTACAGTTGGAGAGGGTAGTATCATTACAAATTCAGTCATTATGCCAGACGCGAAAATCGGTAAAAATGTCATTATCGATAGAGCGATTGTGGCGCCTGGATTTGTTGTAGAAGACGGGACGATTATTCGCCCTGAAAAGAATAATGAAGAAGTCGTATTAGTAGCGGAAGAAAATTAAAGAAGGAGGATACGAGAATGAGAGAATCAATGTTAGGAATTATTAACGCAACGGGGGAGTTTCCTTCTTTACAGCAAGTGACAAAGCATCGTTCGTTAGCGGTACTACCGTTTGGTGGACGTTATCGTCTCATCGATTTTATGCTATCAAATATGGTGAATTCTCGTATTCATAGCGTCGCGATTTTTACGAGTCATAAAAACCGCTCACTTATGGATCATATTGGTTCAGGAAAGCAATGGGATTTAGACAGGAAGCGAGATGGGCTGTTTTTATTCCCACCAAACTGCCAGTGTGATCAAGATGAGTTCGGTTCATTTGACCATTTTCGCCGCAACATTGACTACTTTCAGCGAAGCAAACAACAGTATGTCGTCATTACAAATAGCCATGTTGTAACATCAATTAACTTCCAAGCTGTGCTCGAGCGTCACTTACATACAGGGGCTGATGTGACGGAGGTTTGTCATAACGGAAAGCAATTGCAGACATACGTATTAAAGAAAGACTTATTGCTTCACTTATTTGAAACGTATAAAGACCGTGGTTATTATAGCTTAATTGATGTCGTTAGAGATCGCCGCGGCACAGCGTTCCATATTGAAACATATGAGCATACAGGTTATGTTGCAGTTATTGATTCAATCGAAAGTTATTATAAGCATAGTTTAGAGATTTTGCATCCGAGCGTTTGGAAGGAACTCTTCCCAAAAGAAGCACCAATCTATACGAAGGTAAAAGATGAGCCGCCAGCGCGTCATGGAAAAGAGGCTCACGTTCACAATGCAATGATTGCGAATGGTAGCGTAATTGAAGGAACAGTTGAAAATAGCGTTGTCTCTCGTTCTGTAAAAATTGGAAAAGGTTCTATTATTCGTAACAGTATTATTATGCAAAAGACAAAAATTGGAGAGAACTGTATAGTAGATGGGGTCATTATCGATAAGGATGTTAAAATTGAAGATGGCACAATTTTACAAGGTACAGCTGACAATCCATTTGTTGTAGAAAAAGGAACGGTGTATGAAGCGGAGATAAAAAACGTATAGAACGAAGGGAGGATACTGCAAGAAAGCATAGACAAAGAGCGTCTATGCTTTTCGTGCAGTAAAAAACTTGTGAATATTTTATTTGCAGTATCAGAATGCGTACCATTTATTAAATCAGGCGGGCTTGCAGATGTAGCAGGTGCATTGCCGAAAGAATTAAAAAAGTTAGGTGTGAATGTCCGTATTATGTTGCCAAAGTACAGTTTAATTTCTCAGCATTTGCTGGAAGACTGTACGCTGCATAAAGTAATTAACGTGAAGCTCGGCTGGCGCAATCAATATTGTGGGATTTTTAAAACGGAGCATGATGGCATTACGTATTACTTAATCGATAACGAATATTATTTTAAAAGAGATTCTTTATATGGACATTATGATGATGGTGAGCGTTTTTCCTATTTTTCACGAGCTGTATTAGAGAGCATCCCGCACTTAGATTTTGAAGTAGATGTGCTTCATTGTCATGATTGGCATACAGCAATGGCAAACTTTTTTCTGCGCGAATCATATAAAGGAAACCCGCTCTATGACAAAATCAAAACGGTATTTACAATTCATAATCTACAGTTTCAAGGTGTATTTCCACGCAGTGTAATGCATGATTTATTAGAGCTTGGTAATCGATATTTCGATAGTGAGCAGCTTGAGTTCTACGGAAATATTAATTTTATGAAAGGTGGCATTATCGCTTCTGATAGGATTACAGCGGTAAGTCCGACATATAAAGATGAAATTCAATATTCATTTTTTGGTGAGAAGCTAGACGGCTTGCTTCGTAAATACAATAGTAAACTGTCTGGGATTGTAAATGGCATTGATGACGCCTTGTATAATCCAAAATACGATGAAACAATTACAATGCCATATGATGCAGATACAATACACTTAAAGCAAATAAACAAACGAGCATTGCAGCGTTATTTTGGTTTACCTGAGAAGGAAGAAGCTCCAATTATTGCGATGGTAACACGGTTAACTGAGCAAAAAGGACTAGATTTAGTACGTCATGTATTTCATGAAATGATGGCTGAAGATGTCCAATTTATTGTACTCGGATCAGGTGCTGCGGAATATGAGCATTTCTTTGAAGAGATGGCGTATATATATCCTGAAAAGGTGAAAGTATATATCGGCTTTAACGAAGCACTTGCACATCAAGTGTATGCAGGTAGTGATCTGTTTTTAATGCCATCATTGTTTGAGCCATGTGGACTTGGACAGTTAATTGCACTTACATACGGAACGATTCCAATTGTTCGTGAAACAGGTGGATTAAACGATACGGTGCAGTCGTATAATGAAGTGACAAGAGATGGAAATGGCTTTAGCTTCGCTCACTTTAATGCACACGATATGTTGCATACAGTAAGGCGTGCCCTGTCCTTTTATCATAAGGAAGAAGAGTGGAATGCCCTTGTGAAACAAGCAATGCTGCAAGATTATAGCTGGAAGCAATCCGCTTTAAAGTATAAAGAGTTGTATGAAGGATTGTTTCCGCAAGAAGAAAAGAAACAAAGCCGAAAAGGGACTGTTGTGACCGTGAAATAAAGTGAAACTTCACTCAGTGGGGGCATTCATCCCTCGCTGAATGTTAGCCCGCCCAATCGGGCTTTTACAGCTCGTTAATGCGGGATAAATGAATTTTCTCTCCCATCTTAACTGCGGTACCATTTGCAAGTTTTAAGGTGGGAGTTCTTAAGTATGATCCCACCAAGGAGAGGTGAAAGATTTGTTCTCGAATACAGAAAATTTTAAGGCGGCTTTTTTAGAAAAGTTAGAGATGATTCATGGGAAAAGCTTTAAAGATTCTACTGTGCGTGATCAATATAATACACTCGGTCATATGGTGCGTGAATATGTGAATCAGCGTTGGATTGAGACAAATGAACGATATCGTATGAATAATGAAAAGCAAATGTATTACTTATCGATTGAGTTTTTACTCGGTCGTTTGTTAGGAAGTAATATGCTCAATTTAGGCATACGTGATGTGTGTGAACAAGGTCTAGCTGAACTTGGAATTGATTTAAAAGAGCTAGAGGAAAATGAAGCGGATGCCGGTCTTGGAAACGGTGGTCTCGGCCGATTAGCGGCCTGTTTTCTCGATTCACTCGCTTCGCTAAATCTTCCTGGTCATGGCTGTGGTATTCGTTATAAGCATGGTTTATTTGATCAAAAGATTGTTGATGGCTATCAAGTTGAATTACCAGAACAATGGCTGCGTCACGGGAATGTGTGGGAAGTCCGGCGCTACGATCAAGCGGTGGAGGTGCATTTCTATGGACAAGTTGAAGCATCAAATGTAAATGGGCGCTTACAATTTCGTCATACGAATGTGGAAAGCATTACAGCAGTTCCGTACGATGTGCCAGTTGTTGGGTATGAAACGAGCGCGGTAAATACACTTCGCCTTTGGAATGCAGAGCCACTCCCATTTCCACCAAATTGTAAGGATGTGCTCAAATATAAGCGTGAAACAGAAGCGGTCTCGGAATTTTTATATCCTGATGATACGCATGATGAAGGAAAAATACTTCGACTGAAGCAGCAGTATTTCCTTGTGTCAGCAAGCTTACAAAATATTGTTCGCCTTCATAAAGAGCGGAATGGAACCGTTCGTAATTTACATGAAAAGATTGCAATTCATATTAACGATACGCATCCCGTATTAGCGATTCCAGAGTTGATGCGTTTGTTATTAGATGAAGAAAAGCTGAGCTGGGACGAGGCATGGCATATTACAGAGCAGACGATTTCGTACACAAACCATACGACGTTATCCGAAGCGCTTGAAAAATGGCCAATTCATATTTTTCAGCCGTTATTACCGCGCATTTATATGATTATTGACGAAATTAACGAGCGCTTTTGCCAGCAGTTATGGGAGCGGTATCCGAATGATTGGACACGCATTGAACATATGGCCATTATCGCACACGGAGTCGTGAAAATGGCGCATTTAGCGATTGCTGGTAGCCATAGTATAAATGGCGTTGCGAAAATTCATACGAATATTTTAAAAGAAAGAGAGATGCGTTTATTCCACGAGTTTTATCCAGAGAAATTTAATAATAAAACGAACGGAATTACACATCGGCGTTGGTTATTAAAGGCGAATCCAGAGTTATCACACCTTATCACAGATATGATTGGTGATGAATGGCAAAAGGA
The DNA here is from genome assembly GCF_000712595.1 of Bacillus manliponensis. Classification (GTDB taxonomy): domain Bacteria; phylum Bacillota; class Bacilli; order Bacillales; family Bacillaceae_G; genus Bacillus_A; species Bacillus_A manliponensis. The sequence goes on along the minus strand of NZ_JOTN01000041.1, from coordinate 1,085 downwards.
TCCTATTAAACTACAAGCACTCCAGCAGTATCGTTACGATTCCGCATTTCAAGATTCCATTAATGATGTAAAAGGAATCCGAAAAGGAATTTTAACAGAGCACATTCAAAAACAAACGGGCATTATCGTTGATTCGCAGTCGATTTTTGATGTGCAAGTAAAAAGGCTTCATGCCTATAAACGCCAGCTGTTAAACGTCCTCCATATTTTATATTTGTACAATCGTTTAAAGGAGGACTCAAGCTTTACATTTTACCCACGCACATTCATTTTTGGAGCGAAAGCATCACCAGGATATTACTATGCGAAAAAGATTATTAAACTCATTCATGATCTTGCGCAGAAAGTAAATAAAGACCCATACGTCAGTCAATATATGAAAGTTATTTTTCTAGAAAACTACCGCGTTTCACTTGCGGAGCATATTTTCCCGGCAGCGGATATAAGTGAACAAATTTCAACCGCGAGTAAAGAAGCATCCGGAACAGGCAACATGAAGTTTATGATGAATGGTGCTGTCACACTTGGAACACTTGACGGTGCAAACGTTGAAATAAAAGAAGAAGTTGGTGACGATAATATTTTCATTTTCGGTTTAACAGCAGAAGAAGTACAGCACTACTATGAAAATGGTGGCTATCGTGCAAGTGACTATTATCACCATAACGTATATATTCGAAAAATGATGGATCAGCTGACAAATGGATTTTTTGCTGAAGCAGGTGATGAATTTGAGGCAATTTTTGACGCGCTTATCATTCAAAATGACGAATACTTTGTCTTACGGGATTTTAGCCCATATGCCAATATACAAGAAGTAGCTGGGCGTACGTATGAAGATCGCCGGCGCTGGCTCGCAATGTCAATTATGAACATTGCAAAATCCGGTTATTTCTCAAGTGATCGTACAATTTTGCAGTATAGTCATGATATTTGGCATATTGGGAGTGGAATGCAAGTGACGTGATGGGGAAAGTTATCGAGGAAATAGATTTCGTTATAAAAACAGCTTGGGTTTCCAAGCTGTTTTATCCCGCATTAACAGCCAGTAAATGCCCGATTGGTCGGGCTGAGTGAAGTTTCAC
>NZ_JOTN01000040.1 GCF_000712595.1 Bacillus manliponensis | reverse complement strand
TTTTAATTTCTTTTTTGTCGTTTCTGCTGTTCCGCATCAGCGACGGTTATTAATATATCATGGTGATTTTCGAAATGCAACACCCTTTTAAAACTTTTTTTAAAAAAGTAACCAACTTTCTTTTCTCCTACCATATACTTAACTATCAAACCTTTTCTCATACATTCCTTCAAGGGGGGATAGAGGTAATGGAGCATATGGATTTACTGTTAAAACTAGGGCTTTCTGCTTTTTTAGGATTCATTATCGGCCTAGAACGTGAACTAAGAAGGAAACCACTCGGACTAAAAACATGTTTAGTTATTTCTATTATTAGTTGCTTACTTACCATCGTCTCTATTGAATCTGCTTACATTCTCCCAAGCCCTGATCACATTCGAACAGATCCTCTCCGCTTAGCTGCTCAAATTGTATCTGGCATCGGTTTTCTAGGGGCGGGAGTGATTTTACGTAAAGAAAACAACAGTATTGCTGGTTTAACTACAGCTGCCATGATATGGGGTGCTTCTGGAATTGGCATTGCAGTTGGTGCTGCATTCTACTTAGAAGCAATTGCTGGCGTCCTATTTCTAATGATTAGCGTTGAACTTATTCCATTTGCAATGGGGATTTTTGGCCCAAAAACACTTCGCCAACGAGAGATTTCCATCAAAATCACCGTCGGGAGTATGCAAGATATTCCAATTGTTATTGAAGATATTAAAAATATGGGCATTTACGTTAAAAATATGAAGCTAAAAACATTAGAAAACGAATTACACTTTTTACAAATGAAATTAGCAATTGATCAAAAAATGCGAACAGCTGATGTTTATTACGATATTCAGCAACTAAGTAGTGTAAAACAAACAGAAATTGAAAGTATTTAAACTCATCTTTTATTCGGATGAGTTTTTCTTTTTGTTTTATTTGGTAACAATGATAGAACCACACAAAAAGGTGACAAAACGATTAGTTTCATATAGTAACAATCCCCTTTTAGTTAAGAGATTACTCTCTCCTTTCTCTCGGTGACTACAATTTAGTTATTTGAAAACGAGGAGAGTTATTGAATAATACCGAAAAACTTTTCTTCTAATTCATAAAGATTTAAAAATTCATACCAACGTACATAAGAAGGAGTATACATATGAATGAAAAGAATAGCATTATAGATATTTTTCGAGGTTCTATCATTTTGCAACTTGTTCTTCTTATTTCTTTACTCAGTGTTGTATCTGGCTTTGTCATTCACCATTTAGAAAAAGAAGCATTTCCAACATGGTTTGACGGCGTATGGTGGGCGATTGTCACCATCTTTACTGTCGGTTATGGCGACTTTGCTCCTCAAAGTGTACCGGGAAAGTTAGTTGGAATAGCTCTCATCTTGCTTGGAACAGGTTTTTGCGCTTACTATATGGTTCTCTTTGCAACTGAAATGATTAGTAAACAATATAGAAAAGTAAAAGGCGAAGAGGCTGCTTCTGCTCAAGGACATATGATTGTTATAGGTTGGAATGAGCGCGCAAAGCATGTAGTAAGTCAAATGCGTGTTTTGCAGCCTAGCTTAGATATCGTACTCGTTGACGAAACATTACCGCTTTTACCAAAAACTTTTCAACATTTGCAATTTATTAAGGGATGTCCCCACCATGACCGAAGTTTATTAAAAGCAAATATTCGTGCTGCCCATACGATTTTAATTACAGCTGATAAGGAAAAGAGTGAAAGCTCTGCAGATACGCAATCAATCTTAACGATTTTAACAGCAAAAGGGTTAAACAAAGATATTTACTGCATTGCAGAAATGTTAACGTCTGAACAAATTCATAACGCTAGACGTGCTGGAGTAACAGAGATTATTGAAGGAAATAAATTTACGAGTTATGTCTTTACCGCTTCTCTCTTATTCCCTTCTATTTCTGGCGTCCTCTCTACGTTATATAACGAAATTACCGCAAACAAGTTACAACTTATGGAGGTGCCACGAAAGAAAATTGGCGAAACATTTACAACTTGTAGTCATGAATTATTAAAAAAGAATATTCTTTTATTGGGAATGAAGCGCGACGGTCAATATGAAATTAACCCTTCCCCTGACCTTATAATAATTGAAGGTGATATCTTTATTATTATAAAACATTAAAGAATCTGCTCTTCTAACTGTCTAACTAACCGTTCTCCGAATGTAACGTACTTTTCTTTTACTTTTCCATCTGGATCTTTCGGTTCAGCAAACTGATCAAGTGATGTAATGCTGGCTGTGAATGTGTTCACTTGGTCATCCAGTTCATTTTGATATACATGTGAGAGCACATACGGAGTGTTAAGGCGTACAACGACCTCTGGCACATCTAACTCTCCTTCTACTGCCATAAAAGGAATGCGAAGAAATTGATATCCATCTTCTTCACTTATTTTGTAATCAAAGCAGCCTTTTTCATATTCCCAGCCCCCACCAATATCATAACCAAGTGGCTTTAAGATTTGTTCGAGCTTATGAAGTTTACATGTATGTCCTTCTAACTTTGAACGAATTGGAATCATACCGTTCCTTCCTTTCTTCACATCGTTAATGTTAGCTTGTCCCATTTCATAAGAAAGGACTCAGTATATTATACTGAGTCCTTTTTACATTATTTTAAACGCTCTTCAAGCTGTGCTTTTAATTCTTCAAATCCTGGCTTTCCAAGAAGCGCGAACATGTTTTTCTTATATGCTTCTACACCTGGCTGGTCAAATGGATTTACGCCTAATAAATAACCGCTCATTGCACATGCTTTTTCGAAGAAGTACACAAGATAACCAAATGTGTATTCATTTAATTCTGGGATATTTACGATTAAGTTTGGTACTCCGCCATCGCTATGTGCAAGTAGTGTTCCTTCGTATGCTTTCGTATTGACGAAGTCAACCGTTTCACCAACAAGATAGTTTAGACCATCTAAATCGTTCTCATCTAATTCAATTGTTAGTTCATGAACAGACTTACCTACTTTTAAAACTGTCTCAAATAAATCGCGGCGTCCTTCTTGAATGTATTGACCTAGTGAATGAAGATCTGTTGAGAAGTTTGCAGACGCTGGGAAAATACCTTTTTGGTCTTTTCCTTCACTCTCACCAAATAGTTGTTTCCACCACTCAGCAAAGTATTGAAGCGCTGGCTCATAGTTCACAAGCATTTCAATTGTTTTTCCTTTATTGTAAAGGGCATTACGTACAACTGCATACTGATATGCTGGATTTGCTTCTAATTCAGAGTTTGCAAAGTCTTCACATGCTTTTGCTGCACCTTGCATCATTTCTTCAATATTTAAACCACTTACCGCAATTGGTAGTAGACCTACAGCTGTTAATACAGAGAAACGACCGCCAACATCATCTGGAATTACAAATGTTTCGTATCCTTCTTCATTCGCTAATGTTTTTAATGCACCACGCGCTTTATCAGTTGTTGCATAAATACGCTTACGTGCTTCTTCTTTTCCATACTTCTCTTCTAATAACTTACGGAAAATGCGGAAAGCAATTGCTGGTTCAGTTGTTGTACCTGATTTTGAAATGACATTAATCGAGAAGTCTTTTCCTTCTAATACATCCATTAAGTCTTTCATGTAAGTGGAGCTAATGTTTTGTCCAACAAATAGCACTTGTGGAGTTTTGCGTTGTTCTTTCGAAAGTGTGTTATAAAAAGAATGATTTAACATTTCAATTGCAGCGCGTGCTCCTAAGTAAGAACCACCAATTCCAACTACAAGTAAAATATCTGAATCACTTTTGATCTTTTCAGCGCTTGCTTGAATGCGCGCAAATTCTTCTTTATCGTACTCGTTAGGAAGATCCACCCAACCTAAGAAATCGTTCCCTGCTCCAGTTTTTTCATGGATTGCATGGTGTGATACTTTCACCGCATCACGTAAATACGTTAGTTCGTGTTCACTGATGAACGATAACGCCTTTGAATAATCAAACGTTACATGTGTGCTCATCTCTTTCCCTCCAATTATGTATATGTACTTCTTGTATTCACTTTAGCGAATCAAAAGTTATAAATCAAGGGAACGACAGATTGTAAGCGTAACCACTTTATATTTTTGTAAAAAAGGCTCCACAACGCGTTTTTCCCAGTATAGACAAGCAGACAACAAGAAAAATAATTTTAGTAGTATAAAAAAAGCAAAATGTATCCATTCTATAAGAGAAGTTCAAGAAATGGGCTTCATTATGTAAGGAGGGACATGACAAGATGAGTACTTTACAACGTATTGCATTAGTATTTACAGTAATCGGTGCAGTAAACTGGGGACTTATCGGGTTCTTTCAATTTGATTTAGTAGCAGCTATTTTCGGTGGTCAAAATTCTGCACTTGCCCGTATCATTTATGGTATTGTCGGTATCTCTGGTCTAATCAACCTTGGTCTTTTATTTAAACCGTCTGGAGAACTTGGCACACATCCAGAAACTCGTGACGTTCGCTAACTACGCGAACACTAACTTCCGACATACGAACACCATTGCTTTGCAACGGTGTTTGCTAATTTATATCATAACAATAGTAAAAGAGGATCGCAGCCCGCGGTCCTCTTTTACTTTGTTGGTTGTGATTCTTCAATCCACTCTGATAACTTTTCACGTAATGTATTAAACCCTTTAGCTGTTGGAGCTGGCACACGTACTTTTCCTTGCTTTCGTTTCGCAGCTTTTAACGACAAGCTCATCTTCCCGCTCTCTTCATCAATCGTCATGACTTTTACTTCTACTTCATCTCCGACTTTCAAAAAATCTCGAACATCTTTCACATATCCATTTGTAATTTCAGATATGTGCACTAGGCCTTGCGTTTCTTTATCCAATGCGATAAATGCACCGTAATCTTGAATTCCTGTCACTTTCCCCTTTACAACTACTCCTGTTGTATATTTGTCTGACATAAGAAACACCGCTACTTATTATATAGACGCTCTTCTTTGCCTATATCGTAGCCTCTCCTTTCTATTCGATTTTTTGTACGAACGATATACGTTTACTTACCGCAAATAGCCACAACCTAAAAACGATGACAAGTTTTGCGATACACATCTTAGCTAAATAAAGTTTCACCTTATTAGTAAATTATACCACTCACCTTGTCATCATTCAAAAATCAAGAAAAAATTTTCCTTGCCATGTATATTTTTCAAATATCGGGATAGAATACTAACACATGGCTTTCTAGTATTCCCCCCCTTTTATGGACAAAACGTATTCTGTTTTGTCCTTTTTTCTTTCTCCATAAATCGCTTCATACGTTTCATCGCTTCCATTAACTGTTCAAGCGACGTTGCATACGAACAACGAATAAAACCTTCTCCACTCTCACCAAAGACATTTCCAGGTACAACCGCTACTTTTTCTTCTAACAATAACTGTTCAGCAAACTCTTGTGAAGAGAGTCCCGTTGAACGAATAGAAGGAAAAACATAAAACGCTCCGCCAGGTACATGACATGTCAACCCCATTTCATTAAAAGATGTTGTCATAAAATTGCGACGTTTTTTGTAACTCTCACGCATACGTACAACGTCTTCATTTCCAGAGCGAAGCGCTTCTAATGCCGCAAATTGTGACATCGTTGGCGCACACATCATAGAGTATTGATGAATTTTGAGCATTAATTCTGAAAAATAAACAGGTGCTGCAATTAACCCAAGGCGCCACCCTGTCATTGCAAATCCTTTTGAGAAGCCTGAAATTAAAATCGTATGATCACGCATATTTTTAATCGCCGCAAAACTCGTATATGCTTCGTCATATACAAGCTCAGCATAAATTTCATCAGACAGTACAATTAAATTATATTTCTCAACAAGAACCGCTAATTGCTCTAGCTCTTCTTTATTTAAAAGCGCTCCTGTTGGATTGTTTGGAGAGCATAATAAAATTGCTTTCGTTCTTGATGTAATTGCTGCTTCAATATCTCCTGGCTGCACTTTAAATTCATTTTCTAGTGATGTATCAACAGAAACTGGAACACCACCCGCTAATGTAACTAACGGTGCATAAGAGACAAAGCTTGGCTCAATAATGATAACCTCATCACCAGGGTTCACAATTGCTCTCATCGCTACATCTAATGCTTGGCTTGCTCCAACTGTGACAATAATCTCATCTTTTGGGTCATAGGAAATATCAAATTGTCTTCTTAAATACGCAGCAATTTCCTCACGAAGCTCTAGTAACCCAGCATTTGCTGTATAGGCTGTATATCCTTCTTCTAATGAACGGATACATGCTTGCCTTACATTCCACGGCGTAACAAAATCAGGTTCACCAACCCCAAGCGAAATTACCCCTTTCATACTCGCTGCTAAATCAAAGAACTTTCGAATTCCCGATGGTTGCAAAGACTCAGCTGCTTTCGATAGTTCAAACTGCTTCATGGCGCCACCACAATTCGTTTATCATCATCATTTCGATCATAAACAATTCCTTCATGTTTGTATTTTTTTAATATAAAGTGCGTTGTCGTTGATACAACAGATTCAATCGTTGCTAACTTTTCAGATACGAATACCGCAACTTCTCCCATCGTTTTTCCTTCAAGTGTAATAGAAAGGTCATATGTACCTGACATTAAATAGACAGACTTTACTTCTGAATAGCGATAAATTTGTTCTGCAACTGCATCAAAACCAACGCCGTGCTTTGGTGTTACTTTTACATCAATCATCGCTGTTAATCCAGAATGTTCTTTCACTTTTGACCAATCGATAAGTGTTACATAGTCAACAATGATACCATCTCGCTCTAGCTTTTCTTTCATTTCCTGTACTTCACTTATTTCTGTATTTAACATTTTCGCTAACGTTTCTGCAGATAAACGACCGTTTTTTTCAAGACATGCTAACAATTCCATTTCTTTTTCATTCATGGATTTATCGCCCCTTATGTTTTTTCTAAATTATACAGATATTCTTTCAAGCTTGAAAAGAAGATTTTTTTTGATAATTATGGCAAAATGTAAACGAAAGGGGATAGCGCAATGAAACAAAAAGTATATATATCTGAAAAAGTTCCTGCATTTGTAGAAGAATATATCGGTCAGCACTTTGAATATGAAAAGTGGGATGGCACTGAAAAAATAACACGTGACGTCTTATTAGACAAGATAAAAGATAAACAAGGCTTACTCAACTTCGGTGCAAAGATTGACGAAGAATTATTAGACGCCGCGCCACACTTAAAAGTTGTAAGTAACATCTCTGTTGGATACGACAATTTCGATTTAGAAGCGATGAAACAAAGACAGATTATTGGTACAAACACGCCTTACGTATTAGACGATACTGTGGCAGACTTAGCATTCGCTCTTATGTTAGCCGCGGGTCGCCGCATCGCTGAACTTGACCAATATGTAAAACAAGGTGAGTGGAACGCTGAAATAGGGAAAGCTCAGTTTGGTCTTGATGTTCATCATGCAACAGTTGGCATCATTGGAATGGGTCGCATCGGCGAGGCCGTTGCAAAGCGAGCAAAATTTGGCTTTGATATGAACGTCTTATACTACAACCGCCGCCGAAAAGAGGAAGCAGAAAAACAATTTGATGCCGTGTACTGCGAATTAGATGAGCTACTACAAAAAGCAGACTATATCGTTATGCTTACACCTCTCACAGAAGAAACATATCATCTTATTGGTGAGAGGGAATTTTCTCTTATGAAAGACACTGCTATCTTCATTAACGTTTCACGCGGTGACACTGTCGATGAAGGTGCTTTAATTCGGGCGCTTCAAGAAAAGAAAATTTACGCTGCCGGCATCGACACCTTCTCAAAAGAACCGATTGAAAAAGACAATCCACTCCTATCGTTAAAGAACGTCGTTACCGTACCACACATCGGATCAGCTACATTAAAAACGCGCCATCAAATGGCGATGACTGCTGCTGAAAACTTAGTGGCAGCACTAAAAGGTGAAGAAGCGCCATACGTTGTTTCTGAATTACGTTAAGTAAGCCAGCATATTTTAAGTGATTTTGTTAGGAATGAGCTATGCATAGTGTATAGCTCATTCCTTTTTGCTTTCATGCATTTTTTATTGACCTATTTTACACCCTCTGTATAACTGCTCTTCTTTGTACCCCTGTTCATATTATTTCATTTGACAAACGCTTCATATCTTACTAGAATGAAAACTGACCATATAATCAAATTATTGTTTATTCAACCAAAAATAAGAGGGAGGTTACAAATTCTCTTACCATTTCTACTGTATCTTTCATGGCAGAACTGTCATTTGTAATGAAAGTAATTACGGAAGTTCGTAACATTTATTAAAAAACAAGGAGGCGATAACAATGTCCACCTCATTAAACTTTCGAACAACAAAAACAAAAAAACGTGCTATTTCACTCGATTTAGCTAGGGGCACCATGTTACTACTCATTGCACTCGCACATGCCCCACTCTATTTGTACACTTCCGAACCTGGACTTATGCAAAGGGTAGAAAGCATTAACTTCTTTGATCAAATCGTGAACCTTTTTGGTACATTCGTAATCGATAACCGAGCAAGAGCGATGTTTGCCGTTTTATTCGGGTACGGTTTAGTGCTTGCATTTGAAAGTCAAATTTCTAAAGGAAAAAGTGAAAAAGATTCCTTAAAAATGATAAGAAGGCGCTCCTCGTATTTGATTGCATTCGGAATTGTTTTAGCGGTCTTCATTGGAGGCCAAGATATTTTGATGGCCTATGGGATAGCCGGTCTTCTTGTAAGCTGGCTATTAATACGTGAAAGTACAACATTAATACGAACATTTATTTTTATCACTGTATTCTATATCATTATTACTCCAATATTGTGGGGCTTCAATATGCAAGAAATTGGAGATTATGGATTTGCTCCAGACGTTTCTGCCAAAGACACTTACCTAAGTACTACCATGATGAGAATGTTTGTCTTTCCAATCATCCCTATCATGATTCATTTCCTCTTCCCCATTCTTCCTTCTGTTTTAATTGGAATGTGGATTGCGAAACATCAGTTATTAACAAAGCCAGAACAACATTTAAAAACAAATTATTTCATAACCATTATCGGGTTAACTATCTCTGTATTAGGAGCATTACCTTTATCCCTTATTGGAACTGCATGGCACCCTAGTTTCTTTACTGCTGGCGTCATGAATGGAATTCACATTTTAACTGGAATTGCTGGCGGATTGGCTTATGCTGCGATTTTTGGAATCATTGGGGCAAAGTTAAAGAATCCTGGGCGCTTTGCTCTTTCTTTAATCGCATTAGGAAAGCGTTCATTAACATTCTTTGTTTGGAATGAAACAATGCTTGTTTTATTCCTATCACCAGTAGCCCTTGATTTAGGCGGACATGTAAGTAACGGTATTGCTGCCATCATTGCAGTAGGGATTTGGATTCTTTCTGTCATTTTAGCCACTGTATTAGAAAAAAAGAATTTGAATGGTCCGTTAGAAATGTTATTGAGACGATTTGTATATAGATAGGAAAAATGCCCCCAATTGTTAGACTGCTCCTAACAATTGGGGGCATTTTATATTGTCTCTCATTCTATCGGCTATTTTTTCAATTTATCAGCTATTTTCTACTCTCTTTCGGCTATTTTTTTAGTTTATCAGCCATTTCTCATTCTCTTTCAGCGATTCCTCATTTTTCCAACATAACTCCTTTCAATATGGAAATGCTATGAACAAAAATTAATGGAGTGACAAAAAATGAATCAAGAACAAAGCTACTTCACTTTTTCCACTCACGGCAATACTATTCATTACGAGTTATATGAAAATAACGGTCCAACATTTGTACTGATTCATGGCTTCCTCTCTTCTACATTTAGTTATCGCAGGTTAATCCCACTTCTACAAAAGAGTGGCACTGTACTCGCCATTGATTTACCACCTTTCGGAAAGAGTAGTAAATCGATGAACTTTACGTATTCCTATCGTAACTTAGCAACAATCATCATTGACTTAGTCGAGCATTTAAATAAAAAAGACATTATACTAATCGGTCATTCGATGGGTGGGCAAATTTCATTGTACGCAAATAAGCTACGTCCCGATTTAATCGCAAAGACGATTTTACTGTGTAGCTCTGGCTATTTGACAAGAGCAAAGCTACCGCTCATTTACTCAACATATATTCCTTATTTCTATTTATATGTGAAAAATTGGATTGTAAGGCGCGGCATCGTGCATAATTTAAAGAATGTCGTTCACGACCATTCTTTAATTGATGAAGAAATGATGGATGGATACGCTGCTCCGTTTTATGATGATAATATCTTTCCTGCTTTAACACGAATGATTCGTGACCGCGAAGGAGACTTACCAACAATGGAGCTTCGAAAGATTGAAACACCTACTTTACTTATTTGGGGAGAAAAAGATCGTGTTGTTCCCGTTGATGTTGGATATAGGCTTCATAAGGACTTACCGAACTCTCACTTTATTTCATATGAAAATACCGGACATTTATTGCCAGAGGAAAAACCGGAAGATGTGTACGAAGAAATTATTTCATTTGCAGCAAAATAAAAGAGATGACGATACAGTCATCTCTTTCTACTTATCCCGCTATTTGCGGGCTGTAAGACTTCCACCTCAAAACTTGAGAAAAAGCGAAGAAGTTTAGGCGGGAGAGTAACAGCCCGAATCTAGTTACGACTCCTAAGTGAAGTTTCACTTTATAGCGAACAACTTCCACCATCTTTTAATAATAATAGCTCTTCCGCTAACTTATGACATTTTTCAATTGCAAGCGCTTCTTCAAAGGACATGATGTAAATGTGTTGTATTTTTTTCGCAATGTATCTTGGATCGTCAAATGTACTTGCTACATAGACAACATCACTTGCCTCTGTTTCATAAAATTCTGGTCCCATGTGAAACGGATCCCAGTTCTTCACCAGCTCAATCATTTTTTCATATGTCCCCATTAACTTCCCGCCTTTTTCTAAATTTCATCTTTTCTTTATCCTATCATATCGGATATGCTAGAGAAATAAGAGAAAAAGTAGCATTCTATCCAAAAACAAGGAGGGAGTCAAAATATGAGTACATTTCATCATACAATTAATCGCCGCGGGACCGGCAGTGTAAAGTGGGACAGCCACGAAAATCAAGAATTGCTGCATGCTTGGATTGCCGATATGGATCTCAAAGTTCCTGAACCAATTCAAACTGCATTAACAGAACGTTTGAAGCACCCTGTTTTCGGATATACGTTTCCGACTGAAGAGGTAAAAGAAACCGTATGCCACTGGACAAAGTCACAGTATAACTGGGAGATTCAGAAAGATTGGATTGTCTTTAGTGCTGGTATCGTCCCTGCATTAAGTATTTCTGTACAAGCTTATACAAAAGAAAGCGACAACGTGCTTGTGCAGCCACCTGCATACCCACCATTTTTTGAAATGGTTACGACAAACAATCGTAACTTACTATACAATCCATTACAGCTAGAAAATGGCACATACAAAATTGATTTTGAACAGCTAGAGTTACAATTTCAGCAAGGTGCAAAATTAATGTTCCTATGCAGTCCACATAATCCAACCGGCCGCGTTTGGACGAAGGAAGAATTAACAAAACTTGGATCACTTTGTAATATGTATGACGTAACTGTCGTTTCAGATGAAATTCATGCTGATATTATTTTCGCTAACCATACACATACACCATTTGCCTCCCTATCAGAAGAGTTAGCAAACCGTACAATTACGTGCATCGCTCCTAGCAAAACATTTAACATCGCAGGTTTACAAGCATCCATTATTATCATTCCAAATAAAGAATTACGTGAGCGTTTCGCAGCCGTTCAATATCGTCAAGGATTTCACGGTTTAAATATTTTTGCATATGAAGCAATTCAAAGTGCGTATACAAAATGTAACGATTGGCTAACAGATTTAAAAGGCTATATGGAAGAAAATGCAGCATTTGCAACACAATTTATCGAAACACATATTCCAAAACTTACTGTTGTTCAGCCTGAAGGTACATTTTTACTTTGGATTGACTGTAGCAAGCTCGGTATTCCCGCGGAAGAACGTACGAAGCTGTTAGTCGAAAACGGCAAAATCGTGTTAGAACCGGGGGAAAAATATGGCGCTGGTGGTGAACATTTCATTCGCTTAAATATTGGTTGTCCCCGCTCTGTATTAGAAGAAGCACTTTGTCGTGTACAACGTGCATTTTCATCTGTACAAAATGGTAAAAAAAGCGTTCAGTCTTAACGACTGAACGCTT
>NZ_JOTN01000039.1 GCF_000712595.1 Bacillus manliponensis | reverse complement strand
AGTGAGTAATAAAGTAATAGGTTTTGGTCTTGTGCAGATTCATTTGTTTCTTCTTTTAACCTATTAATTTGAATATCAATATGTTCTTTTAAAGCCTGTGCTTCCTTTAACCGTCTTGACCTTATTTCTATATACCATTCATTTAAAAGTTGTGTGATTTTCTCATCTCTAGTGGACGTAAACACATAACCCCTCCTTATCTTTCTTTATATATTTAATAATAACAGAAAATTCAAACGCTAAATACTTCATGTTATTTAATAAATAAGTTTCTCAAATATTTACAGACAATTATATGAATCTTATTTTTTATTAAACAGGGGTCACATGCCTATCAAGCAAAAAAATACAACTACCTCCAGAACGAAATTTTGTACTAACTTGTAACAAAAAGATCATTTTAGATGAATCTATAAAGGATGTTTTTGCCCCCGAACAAGGCGAATACTTCTTAAAACTAACGTTATAACAAAAGTGAACGTTTATGTTATAAAACAAGCTACGCTGGTACTGGGACAAATAAGGGTGAATCCTAAATTAATTTAAACTTGATATGGAATATTTTGTATTAATACCCCTTTTCGGGGGATGGGCAAAGTTATCCGGAATGGGGAATGAGAAAAAACGGTTTTTTTGTCTTACGAATGCCCTCTATAAGTGAAGAGAATATTTCCGTATATGTGTATTATGTTCCTGGTGGACTGATATGTATGAAACCATAACTTGTCAATTTTTTAAAGTACACTCCATTCAAATGACAAAGGGGATGGTCACATTGAAAGTTTAACCTTTTCATGCACTTTCAAGCTTTTCATTTATCCAAAAGCGATTACTCACAAAAACGTAAATTGGATAGTTAAACGAAAAACAACGAGGGAGAAGCTTCTGCTTCTCTTTGAAACGGTACTCGGCCTACCTCCAATCTGCTTACATAGAATCAGCCAATATATCGAGTGCCGTTTCAAAGAGGTGTGGAATGCACTTCTCTTGATGTTATCAAATCATCATAGAAAAACATATATGAAAAGGATTGATACTTGCTTGTTAAATAAAGTGCATCATATGGATTGTTTAGAAGGAATGAAATTAATTGAGGATAAATCAATTGATATGATCCTTTGTGATTTACCCTACGGAACAACTGCATGTAAATGGGATGAAATTATTCCGTTTGATTTATTGTGGGAACAGTACGAAAGAATTATAAAAGATAATGGTGCTATTCTATTAACGGCTAGTCAGCCATTTACTACAAAATTAATTGCCTCAAATATGAAGCTATTTAGGTATGAATGGATTTGGAAGAAAGGTAATCATACTACTGGCTTTCCAAATGCAAATAGAATGCCCTTAAAGAATCATGAAAATATTTTGGTGTTTTATAAGAAGCTACCTAAATATTATCCGCAAGATCTGGTTCTATTAGATAAGCCGATTGTTCATAGGAAGCCGAAAAAGAAGTTGCAGATATTTGGAAAAAGAAACAACGAATCATTAAACAAAGTACATGTAACTAAATATACAAACTATCCTAAATCAGTAATCGACTTTGTTCGAGAAAGTAAGACATTCCATCCTACTCAAAAACCTGTACCGTTATTTGAGTATTTAATTAAAACATACACACGAGAAGGGCAAGTCGTATTAGATAACTGTATGGGGTCAGCTACTACAGCAATTGCTTGCATTAATACGAACAGGAACTTTATTGGATTTGAGAAAGATGAAAAGTACTGGCGTTTAGGTAATGAGAGAATTGCAAAGCATATGCAGCAGCTGAATAGTTTTTGATATATAATCCAGAGAAGCTTGGGGTCTGTGTAGTAATGGAACAGAATCGGCAATAGCATCTATTTTGGACGGTAACAGGGTAGATATCATAGACCGCAAAGTAAAATGATGACCTTAACATCCGATTTTATTATTATCAAAAACGGATGTTATTGTTAATTTGATTATGATAATAGTTTTGATAACGTAATTTCCATGAATCAGGACCTTAATTTTCATATTTTTTTAGGATTATCAAAAATGAAGGTTTATGATAATCCAAGGTTTGAGTCCTGTTGCCGTTTTTGTTCCGTTGCTACACAAACCCCAGCTTTTGCTTCTCTTTGAGCTATTAATATTAAAGTTGGAATTAATGGTTCAAAGAGGCGCGGAATACGCCTTGATACATTAAAAGGCCGTAACAGTACTTTTCTGTAAACCTCTATCCTTTATTGTAGCCGCTGCTATTTATTAGTAGCGGTATTTTTATTACTTGTACACTAGCAGTTCATCGGTGACTCTCCTTCCGACACTCTTTTTATGAGCTGCTAGTTTAGAAGAAATAAGGAGGAATAACATGGAGAAATTTATAGTGACTCTATGCGGTATGACGCTGATTTATCTCATTTGCAAAGCATATGTTGTACATGAGCAGAAGAAAGCTGAGAGAAGGCAGAGAGCGAGCTTAAAACGTGCAGTTAGAAAGTTGAAGTAATAGAGAATCATTACAAAACAAACACAACACAACCCACTTTTTTCAAGTGCATATTTCTGAATTAAGACTGTCTAAAAGTAAATACTTTTAGACAGGTTCATGAACTACATTCAAAACGACAAGAAAACCTGCTTGTTATTGTACAGAAGTTAGTCTATAATTAAATGTATAAAATACATAAGACTTTTGGACGTTAGAAGGAGATGTTTTTTGTGGAAGTGGTAGGATATGCACGAGTAAGTACAAAAGAACAAGATTTGGGACTGCAACTTGAAAAGTTAGAAGCTTATGGTTGTACAAAAGTATTTACAGAAAAGCAAAGTGGTGCGAAAAGTGACCGAGAAGAATTACAAAAAGCATTAGACTATTTGCGAGATGGTGATAAGCTAGTTGTCTACAAAATAGACAGATTGGCCCGATCGACTTTCGATTTACAACGTATTGTTAAAGAATTAAGTGAACGAAATGTATCGGTTGTATTTTTGAAAGAACAAATCGACTTCTCGACACCTTCAGGGAAGTTGATGTTTACTATGCTTGGTGCTATTGCTGAATTTGAAAGAGACCTTATAAATGAAAGAACAGCAGAGGGAAGGGCCAGAGCGATTGCACAAGGGAAGCACATGGGCCGAAAAGGACAAGATGAAAAGCAAATTAAACAGGCATTGCACTTGTTGAAAAACCGACAAGATAACGGTTTAAGTGTAAATGATATAGCGAAGATGACTGGTGTACCTCGTTCAACTATATATGCAAAGGCCAAACAAGATGTTTAATAAGAAAAGCGGTGAATAATGCTGCTTTTCTTATTTTATATAAAATAAAAAAGAGGACGCACTCAGCGTCCTTAATTATTATTGTTTTTATAGTCAGTATCATAAGGTAACTTTATATTTAACTGTTCTCTTAATGCATCTTGTAAGATTTGTGAGAAGTTCAAGTTCTCCTTTACTGCCGCTTCATTTAACCATTGAGGGATAGTTAATGTTTTTTTAATGGCCTTATTATTGATCGCCTTTCTATAT
Organism: Bacillus manliponensis; assembly: GCF_000712595.1. Lineage (GTDB taxonomy): Bacteria > Bacillota > Bacilli > Bacillales > Bacillaceae_G > Bacillus_A > Bacillus_A manliponensis. The sequence goes on along the minus strand of NZ_JOTN01000039.1, from coordinate 9,262 downwards.
AAAGGCATATGAACATTAATTTGCACCATAATTTTTTTAGATATGTCTTCATACAAATCGTTATCTAAAACGATTTGTTCTGGTGGTGTAGGATTAGGTATATAGTGTCCATCCATTTCCATGCTATGAATGATTGAACCTACAGCATCTTGAGCGTTTTGGATAGCTTCGTGTATTGTTTCGCCTTGAGAATGGCACCCAGGTAAATCTGGGAATGATACACTATAACCGCTTTCCTCTGGGTATTGTTCGAATATAGCTGTGAAACTATAGAAATCTTTATAATCGTTTTTATTTAAGTTATCCATTTATAAATACCTCCAATTTTATATTTTTAATTATGTTGAGGAGAAATTTTGTTGATTTTTAAACCATATTGGTTATATTAGAAGCATACAGTTTTTTTGGAAAACAGGAGGGCTTAGTAAGCCCTTGCCTGTTTTAAAATCTTATGAGCCGTGCCACGTTTGACATCCTTTACTGGGTGGTAAATCACGATGTCAATCGGTGCGCCTGGTTTCTTAAAAACGAAATGGTCGCCTTTGCCGCGGCCTTTTTGTTTTATCCAACCATGACTCTCAACGATTTTTATTAATTCTCGTGAGCTGTATGACTTCAAAAGTATTTCTCCTCTCTTATGTATGTTTTGTACCGTCCTCCTAAACGGTATACCTTATTATAACACGTATATTTTATACGTGCAATACATTTTGGTGAATTTGTACGTATTTTTGATACGTATTTTGAGGGTGTTATATTATATGTAGCCCTGTAATCTATAGAATAAACATGGTGAATGCCAATAAAGCATTTGCCTTTTTGTGTTATAAACTATTTGCTGTGAGGTGGTGAATATGGCTAGGCAACGTAGTCCAGATAGAGATAAAGCCTTTGAAATATATAAAACTAGTGAAGGAAAAAAACCTATTGTTGATATTGCAAAGGAATTGGGTATTTCTTCTGTAGGTACTGTAAGAGGGTGGAAGAATAAAGATGAATGGGACGACCGATTGAATGGAACGTTTCATAAAAAAGAAAAGAAGAACGTTCCAAATAATACGGAACGTTCCATAAAGAAACGTGGTGCGCCAAAAGGGAATAAAAATGCTTTAAATAACCGTGGTGGTGCAAAAAAAGGCAATAAAAACGCTGTTGGTAATTCGGGGGGTGCAGCTCCTATTGGTAATAGTAATGCAACTACACATGGTTTATTTAGAAAATATCTTCCTGAAGAAGTTTATCGATTAAAAGAGGAACTCGAAAGCGCAGTTGCTAATGATCCGTTAGCGATCCTATGGGAAAATATCATGTTGCAGTTTTCAAATATTATTTATGCACAGCGTATTATGTTTGTACAAGATAAATCCGATATGACAAAAGAGCTTAAAAAGCATAAAGTTGGTGAAAATGGTTTTGAGGAAGAATGGGAAATTCAATTTGCTTGGGATAAACAAGCGAACTTCTTAAATGCTCATTCTAGGGCGTTGGCCACGTTAGCATCACTTATTAAAGACTTTGATAGATTGGCCCATATTGACGACGAACGACGTGCTAAACTGAATTTAATTCAAGCGCAGATTGATAAGTTGAAATCTACAACAAATACTGATACGACCGTTGTTGTACCAGTTCAATTCATTGATAATATTACCGGTGATTTAGATGATTAAGAAAAGAATAGATGAATTGATTCCACCTGCATTTCACCGTCTTTGGTTAGCTCGAAAGTGCGAAAGGATTTTAAAAATGGTCTGTAAAGGCGGTCGTGGTTCGGGAAAATCAACGGACATATCCATTTGTATTATTGCAGATATTATGCAGTATCCTATTACAGCACTTTGTGTACGTAAAGTTGAAAAGACTTTAAGGGAATCATGCTATGAGCAGTTAAAAGAAGCGATAGAACTTATGGAAGTAGAACATCTTTTTCAATTTAAAGAAAATCCTATGCAAATTGTATATAAGCCACGTGGTAATAAAATTATATTCCGTGGTGCAGATGACCCAGCGAAAATTAAAGGTATAAAGATGGCTAAGTATCCAGTAGCGATTGCTTGGTTTGAAGAATTAGCAGAATTTAAATTAGAAGAAGAAGTGTCTACCATCGAAAAATCAATTGTACGTAAAGAGCTGCCAATAGGGCTACGGTATAAGATGTATTATTCATACAACCCACCGAAAAGAAAGCAGTCATGGGTAAATAAAAAGTTTGAAACGCAATTCACTCCTAAAAACACATTTGTTCATCATAGTACATACTTGGACAACCCTCATATTTCTAAGCAGTTTATCGAGGAAGCAGAGGAAACGAAAGATCGGAAACCGCAGCAATATGAACATGAATATTTAGGGAAAGCAACAGGAAGCGGTGTTGTTCCATTTAATAACCTTAAGTTTAGAAAGATTACCGATTCCGAAATTAAGAAGTTTGATAATATCCGGCAAGGTATTGACTGGGGTTATGGTAATGATGCTTTGTCATTTGGTCGTATGCATTATGATAAAACTAGAAGAACTCTTTATATTTTCGGTGAAATCTATGGTGTTAAAATAAGTAACCGTAAATTAGCGGAAAAGATAAAGCAGCTTGGCTGGGATGATTTCATGATTATTGCAGATTCGTCCGAACCAAAGTCAATTGATGATATGAAAGAACATGGCATTAACCGTATTAAAGGCGCTGAAAAGGGACCAGGTTCAGTTGAATTCGGTGAAAAATGGCTAGATGATTTAATAGAAATCGTTATTGACCCACATCGTTGTCCTAATATAGCAAGAGAATTTGAAAACATCGATTATGAAACTGACAAAGATGGTAATCCTAAAGACAGGTTACAAGATAAAGATAATCATAGTATCGATATGACTCGTTATGCGATGGAAGATGATATGGCCAAACGTAAAGTAGTAATGGGTGGAAAAGTAAAAAGAGTGTAGCTGAATATATTATTCGGCTTTTTTGCCGTTCTTTTAGTGCGGCAGCTGCTCATATCATTTTTTATTTATAAAGAAAGGAGGAGTCCTTATTTATGAGCGATAAAACCACTATTAAAAATGTTAGTGTTATTGAAATTGCTAAATCGAATGAAACCAATAATAGTAATAGCAGCAAACAAATGACTGTAGATCCGTTCTCTCAATTTTATGGTGATAAGGGACTGATGAGACCACCTTATGATATGCAGAAGCTGCTTGAAATTCGTGAAAGTAATCCGATTCATTCAGCGTGCATAAGTGCAAAAGTTGATGATATCGCTGGGGTTGGCTTTGACTTTTCCCCTATTAATGAAATGGAAAAATCTAGTCCAGAACAATATAAAGCGTTAACTCACTTTATCAAACATTGTAATCCGGAAATGACAAGCAATGAGTTAATTAGGGCAGTATGGGAAGATTACGAAACGTTGGGATGGGGGATTATTGAAGTTGTTCGTAATATGAAAAACGAACCAGCAGAGTTGTATCATATCCCTGGTCATACTGTACGTGCTCATAAGGATAAAATACGATTTGCACAGATTGTTAGTAATAAAGAACGTTGGTTTAAGAAGTTTGGTCATCCAGAGGATTTTCGTCTTATTGATGGAAAAGAAACAACCGCAGATGATAGCAATAAGGCCGGTGAAGTTATTGTTATCCGTAAATTTGGATCCCGCTCATCCTACTATGGTATACCGAACTATATTAGTTCGGTAGGTGCTATTGTAGGTTCACAAGCTGTACGAGATTACAATATTGATTATTTTACAGGTAAGACGGTTCCGGATGCGCTGCTGTTTTTAGAAGGTGTCGATGAAATAGACCCATCTGTGGAAAATGAATTAAAAGCCTTTTTCTCTGTTGAAACAAAAGGAGAACATCATAAATTGGCTGTGATACCTGTTCCACACGGTGCAAAGGCTCGATTAGAGAAAATTAGTCCCGATGTAAAAGAAGCGAGTTTCCGTCTATATAGACAAGATAATGCAATGGAAATATGCATTGCTCATCGTGTGCCACCTTATCGTATTGGTTGGGCCATGTCGGGTGCATTAGGACAAACAACAGCTGAAGAAATGAATGAAATGTATAAACGTTCTATCATTGAACCAGGTCAAGAAATACTGCAGCATCGTTTGAATACACAGCTATTCAGAGAATTCATTTCATTAGGTGAACTGCAATGGGAGTTTAAACTTAATGAAATTGATATAGAAGACCGAGAAAGTGATATGAAATATGCTGCAGATGGTTATGAAAAACGGATTTTAACAAAAAATGAATCTCGAAAAGTAGTTGGTTACGAAGGTGTTGAAGGTGGCGATACATTCTTTGAAGGTGCAGCCGTTAACACAGGACAAGGCAATGTATTAGAACCTATTGTAAAAGCCGATGACGACGAAAAAACAAGGGTTTTAAACAACTTCCGGGAAAAACATGAAGAAATAGAAAAATCACTTCAGAAAAAGGTAATAGATTTTTTTCCGAGCAGGGAAATAGGCTCTTAAACCTACTTCCCATTATTTATATCAAAAAATCAGATGCAGAGATTGAGGGTATAGAAGAAGTAGATGCATATCTTAATGGTGTGGATTGGGAACAAGAAACACAAATGTTCGTTGATGAAATGAGTGACACATTAGAGGATGATCTTACTTCATTTATACAAAGTGCATTATTTGAAAACGGTCTAGTATGGGCTGTTTTAGATCCAATTGGTGATGTTGCTGCACAGTGGGTCGCTATTTACGCATTTGAATTGGCACAAGGACTTAATGAAACCACACGTAATCGATTAAGAGAAGTTATGCTACAGAACTTAGAAAATGGTAAGGGTGTGGATTCTTTAAGAGATGCTGTATCTGATGTTATAGAAGAAGCGACGGATTACCGTGCAATGATGATTGCTCGTACAGAAACGACATATGCTATGAATTACGGTAATTTAATTGCATATAAAGGTGCAGGTCGAAGTAAGAAAACATGGCTTACAGATCAAGATGAGCGTGTTTGTAAAGAATGCGGTGACTTAGATGGTGAGACAGTTGATATAAATGAATCATTTAGTAACGGAAAGATGTGTCCGCCAGCTCATCCTCATTGCCGCTGCACTATGATTTCAGAAGAATAATAACAGAACCCTTTATTATTGGGGCTTCATCGTCAAAACGTATATAGCTGTATATTAAGCTGCTGTGCGTTTTGACTGTGGAGCCCCAATATTTATAAGGAAGGAGGTAAAAACATGCCGTATGAATTAAAAAACGCCAACATTAGTTATATTTCACTTGTAACAAAAGGCGCAAATGGTCGTCAATTTGCCATTATGAAAAGCGATGATACAAAACAAACGAACATATCCAAACAGGTACCAATTCTTAAAACAGAGGAAGAGAAGCAGCTGGTGACGGGGATTGTATATGAACCGGATGTAGAAGATTCTCATGGCGATATGATGACTGCAGATGAAATTGAAAAAGCAGCATACAACTTTATGGAGAATTATCAGCACATCGATAAACAACATGATGAGGTTGCTGGGAAAGGTACGGTTGTTGAAAGTTGGATTGCTAAAAGTGATATGGTTGTCGGCGAACAAGATATAAAAGCTGGTACATGGCTTATGACGGTTCGAGTAGATGACACAGACACTTGGGAGGAAATTAAGAAAGGTGAAATCACTGGTTTTTCTATGGGGGGATTTGGTGAAAGAATAGAAATTGAAAAAGCAGAGGATTTCACAAAAGAAGAACAAGGAATTATTCGTAAGATGATTGGATTCTTCTCCGGTGAAAAACACAAAATCGAAAAAGGCGAAGTAAAAGATCGTTTTATCGATGAGAAACAAAAGCGTGATCTTCGTGCTGTTTTTAATCTCTTTGAGGATGTGTTCTATTGGGAGATTTGGGAGAATAGTCCCGACATTGACCGTATGACAGCTGCTCTTGACGATATGAAGGAAATTCTCACTTCAATTAAAGGTAACTATACAATTTCCAAATCAGAGAACGCAGCAGCTGCAGAGAACATTCTCCTTGAAAATATTCAAAAAGCAGGCAAAGTATTGTCCAAAAAGAATGAAACGAAACTTGATGAGGCACTGTCCTTAATTAATGAAATAAAAGAAGCTGCTACACCAAAGGAGGAAGAAGAAATGAAACCAGAAGAAGTTGCAGAAATCGTAAAACAAGCTGTCGAGCCATTAGCCGAACAGGTGAAAAAAATCGCAAAGCAAGTAAATGGTGATGAGGCATCTGGCGATAATCATACAGCAACAGAGCTAACAGAGACAGAAAAAATTGAGGGAATGATTCAAAAACAGTTAGAACCAATTGTAAAGCAAATTGAGGATATTGGGAAAAACGTTTCTATTCGTAAAGGTCTAGACCCAGATTTTGAACCAACACCTGGACAACAAGAAATCAAAAAAACTAATAAATGGGCAGGTATTAACCTGTAATATAAGGAGGACCTATAATGAACAATCAAGACTTAATGGCACGTTTAGACCGTATTGAAAAATCTATCACAACAGGATCTCTTACTGCTGGATTATTAAATCCAGAACAAAGTAAAGAGTTCTTCCGAATGGCGTTTGATGCTACGCCATTCTCGCAGCTGCACCGTAAAGAAATGCGAAAAGCCAAGCAGGGTGAAATCGATAAAATTGCAATCGGTGGCCGTATTTTACGTAAGAAAACTGAGAATAAAGATGATGAATACCGTGCTGGTGTTAAAACCTCCAAGGTAGAATATAATACAAAAGCTATTCGTCTTCCTTGGGAGATTACAGAAGAAACAATTCGCGAAAATATTGAAGGTGAAGGATTCGAAGATACTGTAATGGCACTAATGGCCACGCAGCTAGGTATTGACTTGGAAGATTTACATTGGAATGGTGATATTGATTCAGATGACCCATTCTTATCGATCAATGATGGATGGTTAAAGAAAATTAAAAAGTCTACAAGTTCTCATATTATTGACCATGCTAAATTATTAACTGAAGATGGATCGGCAGATGGATTTGGTAAAGGTTCTATATTCTCTTTATCTCGTGCCATGCCAAACAAATATAAAAACAGTAATCTACGATGGATTATGTCTCCGTCTCGTCGTGAAAAATGGATTGAGTATTTAACAAACCGACCAACTGGTGCAGGAGATGCTGCTTTACTAGGTGCAGGCGACCAGGTTAATAAACCAATGGGATATGGCATTACTACTGTACCATCGTTTACAGATGATATTATCATTTTAGCGGATCCAAAAAACTTTATTGCAGTTAATACATATGACACTCGTGTTCGTAAGGCTGTGGAAGGTAAAACGGCTATTATGGAAGACAAGCGTTTCTATGTAATGCACTTAGATGATGATGCTGTTATTCAAGAAATGGATGCAGTTGCAATCTTAACTAATATCCCAGACACGTTCGGCGCTTAATGTAGGACGTGTTTTTATTATGTAAAAATTACACAATATGAGAATAGCAATATTTCATAATTGAAAACGACTTATTTTATACAAGTTAGTTTTAAATGCGAAATGTTTTAAAGTTCACTTCTGTTAAAAACAATTCGAATCCCAATTATAGAGAATGAGGTAATTTCTAAGTTTGGTATTCTATTTTGTTAAAAATGAAAGTGAACTTTAAATTTAAAACAACATAAGACTATGTTTAGTTTTTAAAAATAGAATTTTTATAGGAAGGGTACCGCCAGGATTTTGGAAAAAAACACGCTAAGAGTATGCAAGATTTTATGAAAAAATCGGGAACGATAGGGAGGCCCAAAAGCGAGCCCTAATAGGCATGTATAAAATCATACATTGATGGATCAAAAGAAAAAAAGGCGAATCTTTTGTGAGAGTAAGGGGACACCTTTTTCCTTGCTACCGATAATGATGCGTTATGTTAACCAAGCATGTATACGATATACAAAACAAAAATACTTTTTTAGATGCAAACACATATAAGATATCTAAAGTTATAGATGAACAGAATGTACTATTGAAGAATATATAAAATATATATCAAATATAGTACAAGCCTATTCATTACATCCTTAGTAAAAATAAAATTTTATGGCTTTTGGAGGAAAACATATGCCCAAAAAAGTTCTCTTGTTTACAGATTTGGGAATTGATGATGCGTTTGCTATTTTGTACACCTTTTTTCGTAAAGATATCCAACTTGTAGGAATTGTAGCGGATTATGGAAATGTATCGAGAGAGAATGCTATAAAAAATATTAACTATTTGAAGTATATTTCGGGAAGGAAAGAGATACCCGTATTTCTCGGTGCTTCTATACCTTTAACAGGTATATTAGTTCAATATTTTCCTGAAGTGCATGGAAAAGTAGGACTAGGACCTATCATTCCACCTGATGTTTCTTATCCAATTTATCCCATAAATGATATTTACAAAATTATAAACTCAAATTTAGACGATCTTACAATTATCAATTTGGGAAGACTTTCCTCATTAGCTACGTCATTTATTTTGAATTTAGAAGCAATGCGGAATGTGAAAGAATACATTTGCATGGGTGGAGCCTTTTTTTACCCCGGAAACGTGACTGCTGTGGCTGAAGCCAACTTTTACGCAGACCCTTATGCAGCAAACTTAATTCTGCAGCATGCAAAAAATTTGACAATTATTCCATTAAACGTCACCCAACACGCGATTGTTACACCTGAAATGGTTCAACAAATTGATGCATTTCACCGGAATACACAAGACCTTGCAGGACTCATCATCAAACCTATGTTAGACTACTACTATAATTTCTACTCTAAATCGAATCCTGGCATAGGAGGAAGCCCTATGCATGATTTTGTAACAATATGGTATTTGTTGAATCCAGATGCAGTTCGTCTGTCAAAAGTGCCCATCAAAGTAATTCCCGATCAAGGAGAAGGATTTGGTCAAAGTATCGCAGACTTTCGTTTTGTGACAAATCCAGGTTATAAAACACATAATGTCGCTTTTCAGTTCAATTACGAAATATTTAAGAGAGATATTATGGAAACATTTTTAAGGAAAAGACTGTAGCATATCCTAAGTAAAGATAAAAATACATATTTAAAAAAGAATTATTTATAGTTGGATGTATTGTAGTTGCTATGAGTTTACTAAAATAGAACTTCCGGTAACGAGAATTATGTGAATACGAAAGTCCCCCAGTTAAACAATCTGGGGGACTTTTTTAATAGTCTTCTAAATACATTGAATCCCTATAATAGGACCTTATGTTAACCTTACATGTATAGAATATACA
>NZ_JOTN01000038.1 GCF_000712595.1 Bacillus manliponensis | reverse complement strand
ACACTTTGCCAATATATCTTAGAACCCCACTGCTTGAGCGGTGGGAGTTGTCAGAAAGTCTTCATCTTTATAACAAATGACATCATCAGCACCAGCTTCTAATGCAATTTGCTTCTTTTCTTCACTACCAACTGTGCCAATAATCTTGCTTGCACCTAGTAGACGAGCCAGTTGAATTGCTGTCGTTCCAACACCCCCGGCAGCTGCGTGTATAAGAACTGTTTCCCCACGTTGTAATCTAGCTATGTTCGCAAGTAAGTTGTAACTTGTAAATGAAACAATTGGACATGCTGCAGCTGTTACAAAATCAATCTCGCCAGGTAATACGAAAGTAAGATGTTCATCTGCGGTAACGTATTCAGCGTACGAACCACCACTTGGAAATGCAATCACACGCTGACCTACTTGAATATGTGTGACAGCAGAACCAACTTGTTCTACAACTCCAGTCACGTCTATGCCTGGAATATAGGGCAGTTTCATATTCCCTTTTTTACCGTAGCGCGATTTAATATCGGCAAAGTTTACACTCGTAGCAACGACCCGAATTAATACTTGATGCGCCTCAATTTTTGGCATAGGAACATCTGTATATACCATCACCTCTGGACCACCAAATGCTGTGACAACGATAGCTTTCATATCAACATCTCCTTTTTTAAATGTTATATATAACTTGACTGTTTAACACGAAAGTAGCTGCCACGTATATAAGAATGGCAAACGTACTCATTTCATCCCTTTGTTGTAACGCGGTGCGCCGATAGGGAAAGGAACTGACCGCTACTGCACATGGAGGAACCCACTCTTCTACCGAAAAGGAAGGGGCTGTGTTCGTTTTTAAAATTGTATTTATATATAATTGTAAAATGTTATCATAATATGGAAAATTATATAATTATTATTAAGATTATAAGATTTACTTATAAATATAGATTTGAAAAAAACTTTTAAAAAAATCGAACGAACTGTTCATTTCTTACCAATATATAGTGTAAGGAAAAGGAGGAACGATAGATGGACCAAGAAGAAAAGTATGTTGGGGCCATTCAGCGCATTCTGTCAGGAAGTGAAGAAGCGTATGGAGAGCTGTATGATAAAACAATCGGAGATGTATATAAAACTGTACATTTTCTAATTGAAGATAAGGGTGATGTTGATGATGTTGTCCAAGAAATATACATACAGCTATATGGGGCTTTAGGAAGATATGATTTAGATAAGCCGTTTCGGCCGTGGTTAATGGGGCTTACGATGAAACAGATTCAGTCATACCGGCGAAAAAGATGGATGAGATTTCGAATTATAAAGAGGGCAGAGGAACAAAAGACACCAACTGAAATTGATTTTTCACAAGATGTGGTCAACAAAATTTCAAACGAGGAACTTGTTAAGCTCATTGGGAAACTACCATATAAATTAAAACAAGTCATTATACTAAGATATTTACATGAATACTCACAAGAAGAAGTAGCAACGATTTTACATATTCCAGTTGGTACAGTGAAATCAAGAATTCATGCAGCATTAAAGAAGTTACGTCAAAAAGAAAAAATGGAACAAATCTTTTTACGAGAGGTAGGCGAAGGATGATGAATTTAGAGGAACGAGTAAAAGAAGCGATGCAAGAAGAAGGAAAAAAAATTGTATCGTCTCCACATTTAAAAAGAAAAATAATTCTTCAAGTTACAATGAAAAGCAGGGGGAATACAATGAAAAAACGGATTTTAACAACAGTTTTAGCCGCGGCATTATTAGTACCAACAAGTGCTTTTGCATATAAAGCAATGTTTGCAGACGAAGTTTATGGATCGTTTGACAATGTGAAAAAGCATATTGCAAGTGCAACGCTAGAAGGATACATGCGCTTAGATGGAAAGCTAGCAACAGCGCAAGGAGAAATGAGTGAGAAAGAGTACGAGCAGTTCATGAAGCATTTAAAAGTTATTACAGATTCAAAATTAAAATATGGTAATGACAACGGAAGCATTGATTATGATCAATTATCCGAGAAAAAGAAAGAAGAACTTCTGGAAACATCATTACAAATACAACCATACTTCGATCAGTTAAACGGTGAAAAATCTAGTAAAGAAGTATTAACAGAAGATGAATATGTATGGTATATAAAAGCGCTAATGACATATGAAACAATGTTAGCAAAGAGTGGCTCTTCAGGTTCAGTAGATGTAAATAAGCTTTCAGTAGAAGATAGGGAAGAATTTTTAGAGGCGGAACGTATTATGGAATATGTGAATGGAAAAGTGCAGAAATAATGATGAAAGGAGAGTTCACTTCAAATCGTGAACTCTCCTTTTTGACATTCTATTATTTTACAGCTGCTTTCATTAAATAATCAATAATCCCCATTGCCCCGATATGTAAATCAAGTTTCAGAAGCTCATAAATGGAATGGTCTGCTGGAACATTTTGTTTTGTAAGGTAGTCAGCTACTTCTTGAAGTAATAATGAAGAAAGCTCTTTACTTGCAGCTTCAAAGTTTTGCTCTTTTGTAAAGACGTGTTTTCCTTTTTCCATAAAGAGAGGAACCCAATAGTCTAGCTGACGATATACTTCAGAAACGTTTGTGGAAGCACCGTAGTGGCCAAAGTATATGGAGTCTACATTCATTTGTTTTATACGCTCTTTTGATGCAAGCATAGCGTCCGGCTGAAACTGAGTAGGAGATGTTGTTGGTAGATATAACTCAACTCCAAGCTTTGTTAGTTCACGGTAATAAATACCGATTGTATCACCTGTAAAGATACCATTTGTTACAGAGTCATGTATACTGATATGGTGTTTCGCATGGCCTGGTGTGTCATAAAATGTTAGTATACGCTCTTCAGAAATTCGTAAGGTCTCTCCGTCTTGAACGACATGAACGCGATCTTCAGGAATCGGAAGAATAGGGTGAAAGAGTGTATCAAAAGCTTCTCCGTATACAGCTTTTGCACCTTGAATTAACTTTGAAGGATCGATCATATGACGAGCACCGCGCGCGTGGACAAATAACGTTGCATTCGGACATTTTTCCATCATAAGTCCAGCTGCACCGGCATGGTCAAGATGGACGTGTGTCACGATAATATTTTGAATGTCAGACAATGAGATTTGTAATTCTTCTAGTCCTTTTAATATGTAAGGAAGAGAGGGAGAAGCACACGTTTCAATAATGGTAATGTCATCTCCTAATAATACGTATGTACCTGTACGTTCCGTATGTTGCATATCGTAATCATCAATAATGTATAATCCTTGGGATAAAGCTTCTACATGTTTCAAAAGTATCACTCCTTATAATCTGTTACTTTCATTATAAAAGAAAAAGACAGAAAACGAAAAAATCGCATTCTGTCTTTTTTACTGTTTGTTATTTATGATCTTCTCCAAGTGACATAATAAAGAGTCCAACAAGGCCACCGATAGCTGGAATCATAATCATATTTGCTAATGTAAAGTATTTTGCTAAGAAAGCACCGTTTATATCCATAAACCAACCGACTACAAATAACATCATCATATATAGTACGAAATAAAATTCACGATCTGAAAGCTTTTCACGTTGTGAGGTTTTCACGTTCGACACCATCCTTTATTTATAATAAAACTAAGTTTTCATATTTTTTAGATAAACTGTCACATTTTGTTCACACTTCTATTGTAAAGCGCTTACATGGTGATGTCTAGGAGATTTTTCATAAAGTGAAAGATTAAGTATTAGACATTACACATACTACGTTTTAAGATGAAATTAAAAAATAAAGGAGCGTTCCGTATGACAGTATATAATTTTTCAGCCAAAACCATTACAGGGGAAGAAGTTTCTCTTCGTAAATATGAAGGAAAAGTGCTCGTTATTGTAAATGTAGCAAGCAAATGTGGATTTACCCCACAATATAAAGGGTTACAAGCTCTATATGAAAAATATGAAAAGGAAGGCTTAGAGATTTTAGGGTTCCCATGTAATCAGTTCGGGGCGCAAGAGCCTGGTAATGAAGAAGAGATTACGAGTTTTTGTGAACTGAATTACGGCGTCACATTCCCTATGTTTGCAAAAGTAGGTGTAAATGGGAAGAATGCACATCCACTCTTTACATATTTGACAGAACAAGCACCAGGTATACTTGGTATGAAAGCGGTGAAATGGAATTTTACAAAGTTTTTGGTAGACCGTGAAGGCAACGTAGTGAATCGATTTGCACCACAGACGAAGCCGGAAGAATTAGAAAAAGAAATTGAGAAGCTACTGAAATTATAAGGTGTAGAATTAGAAGGTTTTTATTTTAGATAATATTATTATGTAAACTACTTTAAGGATAGAGAGGTAAATATGATCAGACGTGCAAAACAAGAAGAAATAGGTAGGATAAAAAAATGGCTACATGAAACAGCAATTTCTTTGCAACAAAAAGAGATTCAGCAGTGGCAAAAATTTTTAACTGCTGAAGGAAGAGAAGTGGTTGCAGCAGATTTTCATAAAGGCTATTTGTATGTGTATACAAATGATAAGGATGAGCCTATTGCTTCTATATCGATTTGTGATAAAGAAGAGTGGGATGCGAGTTTATGGAAAGATGATAAAGAAGCATATTACGTACACCGAGTTGTTGTATCGAGTGCAGGAAAAGGGCAGAGCATTGGTGGAACGTTGTTAACATGGTCGAAGCAAAAGGCGTGTAAAGAAGGGAAAGTGCTGCGACTTGATTGTGTAGAAGAGAATTACTTCTTAGTTTCTTTTTATAAAAATAAAGGTTTTAAACAAGTAGGAACTGTAAATGGATTTGCTTTATTTGAAGCGAAATAAAGTGAAACTTCAATCAGTGGGGGTTCTCCATCCCCCACTGATTGGTCGGGCTTTTACGGGCTGTTAATCTCCCACTTAAACTTCTCTGAATCCTCTAAGTTTCGAAGTGTGAGTCTTACGGCACGTTAATGCGGGGAAAAACAAGAGGGCGATGGCCCTCTTGTTTTTTCTATTCCATTACTGAGAACAAAATGGAAAGATAGATAAAAGAATTGCTGTAACTTGTGCTGGAATTGGAACTTGAATAGGAGTGTTTGCTACGTTTAAATAAAATTGACCATTTTCAAAAGAGATGCGATACATAATATTATCTCCTTTCTATCTCATCTACTATATTGCATTTGTTAGTTATAATTTTGTGATAGTTAGATTTTTTCAATTCAATATGTAAGTAAAATATTTTTTTATAGTAGACATTTGGACAGACATTCAAATTGGTTGTGAATAGCATAATAAAAAGGAGGTGAATGCAAGGTGACTATATTAAATGTATCTAGCATTTATGGTGTTTTGTTCCAAGCAAATATTATTTCAAAGGGGAATTCAAATAGGTCAGGTCGCATCATTACAGTTTCGTATATTACTATCCACACTACTGAAAATAAATCAGCTGGTGCAAATGCGGATGCTCATGCAAGGTTTGCGAGTAACGGTGGAGGAAGTGCAGGTGTTTCTTGGCATTTCACAGTCGATAAAGATAAAATCATTCAACATTTACCTTTAAATGAACAAGGCTATCATGCAGGTACTTCAGCTGGAAATAACAGTTCAATTGGAATTGAAATTACAGAAAATAGTGATGGGGACTTTGAGCAAGCTACAAACAATGCTGCAAGACTAGTAAAATATCTTATGAATTACTTTGGATTTGGTATAAATCATATTGTTCCTCATCAGCATTGGAGTGGCAAGTATTGTCCACGACCAATCTTGGATCGAGGGTTTAGTTGGTTTATAAATAAAGTTAATAATGTGAGTGATAGTATTTCATTTGATGTTGAAAAACCTATACAAAAACAAGGGATTGGTTTTGCTACTTCAAAATATCCAGAAGGTTGGGGGATAAATTTGTATACCGCTTCAAAGGGTGGTACGTATAACGGCCGAATTAATAATAAATTACCGTATGTAATTTTTGAAGGGGTATGGTATGGAGGAGATAAAAATATCATTCGTTTAGGCTGGGAAAAGTGGGCGAAGCAAGAGCATTTTAACGTGCAATGGTTTTATGCGTATTCAAAATATCCAAGTGGTTACGGAATTAATACGTATGATGGACCAGATGGGAACTATACAGGTTATATAGATGGCTCAGTCTCATACAGTATATATGCGCGAAAAGATGGTTATCTCGATATTGGTCAAAATACGTGGGTATTAGAGGAGCACTTTGATGTGAAATAGTGATAAAGCCGCTTCGGAGAGAGTGGCTTTATCACTGTTTCACATTCTATATTAATTGTGAGGTATAAAGTGATTTTACTGCTACTAAAGTAGCAAAGATTTTGTTTGAAAGCTGACCTTCAGATTGATGTATCTACGTCATTTCTTCACTAAAATGAAAAGATAGATAGGAGGGATTACATGGAAACTTTTTATTTATCTGAAACAGTAATGGTTCACTCAAAGAATGAGCTTCTTTATAAAAGTACGGAGGGAAATTGCAGGATATATGAAGTGATTTTTCAATCAGGAGAAGGTATTCCCCCGCATAGTCATCCATTTGGTGAAGATTGTGCAATTGTATTATCGGGATTCCTAGATTACTATATTTCAAATGAAAAAACGATACATGCTTCGAAAGGGGATGTTGTATTTGGATGGCGAAATCATATACATGGCTATATAAATAATAGTACGGAACCGTTACATCTATTAATTTTAGTCGCGCCAAGTAAAATTGGCTTACAATACTTAAAAGACGATGATCTGCAAATTATACATACATCTGAATATAAAAGAATTATGAAACAGTCTGAAAATCGTATAGAAAGTTCATCATTTTCTTCTTTCGAAAAATTGATTGTAGATGGAACGTATTCAGAGCCAAATTATGAGGAAGGGGTTAAAGTTTTTATTGATTGCGAAGGAAAAATAGTACATGTATTTGAAAATAGGCATGTTGAAATCACACCGAAGACTCCTAAAAGATTAATTAAATATATTGTTGAAAATTAAGAGAATATAAGGTATATAAAGCTGTAATGTTTAAAGGAGTGATAAAAATATGAAACTACACTTTTATGATGAAAGTTTTAAACGTGTGATTTACGGATACACATTAACGAAAGAACAACGTCGTTATACGGGTACACCAGAAGAATGTATAAAAAAATCGCAAGTAGATCCAGACCGACATTCAATATTAGTTATGGAAAAAGGTGAACTTGTAACATTTTTTGTTTTACATATGAATGAAGGTGTGAAACCATATACAAATAATGAAAAATCAATTTTAGTGAGGGGATTTTCAACAGATTTTTATCATCAAGGTAAAGGATACGCGAAGCAGTCTTTAAAACTATTACCTGATTTTGTCCGAAAAAAATTTCCTGGAGTGGATGAGATTATATTAGCAGTAAACATTCAAAATCTTGCTGCACAATCTTTGTATAAAAAATGTGGTTTCCAGGATGAAGGAGTAAGAAGAATGGGCCGAAAAGGGGAGTTCATTATAAAAATGACGGAAGCCTATTTTTAAGTACAGGCTTCCGTCATTGTAGTTTGTTAATTAAGCATATGAGTAAGTTTGTTTCATAACAATAGAAACATGCTTTTTAATAAATGCAACAACGTCATCTAAATCTTCAACTGTTGTATATGGTGAAGTTGTGAATAACTTAACTGTAAAAATAGCTTGTCTTTCATTCCCATCAATTGCGTCTACTAGGCAAGCACGAGTTGTATCTCCTAAGAAGATTTGGTTGCGGCTTTCTCCTAATGCGCTAAAGATTTCAAAGTTGAACTTATTCGTCTCGTCGATTTCTGTTTGTGTTGCTTGTCCTGTTCTCTCTTTTTCCCAGTTTTGCGCTCCATCTCCAGTTTCATAGAAACGGAAGTTTGTAATTGTACCATACGTATAATCATTTGTTACTGCTACTTGTGGGAAAGCTGCTCTTAATTTTTCTCTAAATACAAGGTTTACACGAACGAAATTTGCGAGTAATTGTTGATAGCCTTCTATTCCAAACGCTACTAGGTTTGCATACATCGGAATTGCGTTACCAGCACGAGAGCATTCTAATGTATAACCTGTATGGTAGCTACCGTATGAACGGTTGCCAAGATAAGGTGTGTCATCTTGATCGATGTCCATTGCATGTAAATCGCTATGATTTTTCACAATCCAAACACTTGTCGCATAAGGCGTTTGTCCTAACTTATGGAAATCGAAACATACACTATCTGCAAGATATAAATATTTCATTTTTTCTTGTATATTTTGCAGAGCATTTTTTACATTTGGTTCAAATACTAACGGGTTTTGCTTAAAATCATAATCGTTAAAGAAGCTATAAAATCCACCCATTGCCGAATCAGCATGAATATAGATTGGATTTAAGTTATATTCTTTTTCAATCTCTTCTATCATTTCTTTTGTTTGTTTTAAATTGTCGACAGCAAATGTATCTGTTGTGCCCATCGTAGCTAAAACGTAAAGAGGGATACCACCATTTTGGATGACCTCTATCATTTTTGTTTCTAAATCTTCTAAATCCATCGCACTTGTATATGGGTCAGCTTTAACTTTAATGAGGCGGTTTGTACCAATACCTGTTGCTTCAGCTGATTTTAATAAGCTGTAATGTGCATTTTCAGAAGCAAAACAATATACGTTTTGTGGAACACCTTCTTCATTTGAACGAGGAAAGCTTCTTGAAATGGCTAAGCGTAAGCTTGAGAATACGCAACCTTGTCCACCCCACGTTGTATAGCCACCGCTTGTTTCTGGATCGTAGCCAATTAATTTGGAAAGCATAGAAACAACTTTTACCTCTGCCTCTGCAGCTGCTGGTCCATATACATCCCAAACGCCGTTACCATTTAAAAGTGACATCGTAAGTGTACCTAACATGGCTGGAATACTTGGAAGCGGTACAGCATTGGATAAATAATTTTTAGTAGGATAAGGATGGCCATTCATAAGATGAGTTAGTTCTTCAATTACATTAGGCATGCCGATTCCTGTTTCCGGTATGTAACTGTTAGAGATTAAATCATTGTAGTAACTTGCTGATTTTTCTTCGCTATCGCCTAAAATAGCTTGGTTTGTATCTTTTAAATCATCAAGATTTTGGACGATTTTTTGTATGGATTGTAAAAACAGTTCTTGTTTATTTTTATTTCCATCTTCACTTGGGAATAATTCTAGAATATCTTTCATATGTATCTTGCTCCTTGCGTTTATTTGAGTTCATGCCTTTTATTATTAAATAAAAATATATTTATAAAACAATATAAGGATCGTTATTATGCATCGAACATAAATGTAACTCTATGAAAATTATATTTTTTATGGAATTTAAAGTAAAGGGATAATTTTCTATCTTAATAGAAAAAGCTTTTTAAGAAGGGATTTATCCCGCTATTTGCGGGCTGTAAGACTCCCACCTCAAAACTTAGAGGATTCAGAGGAGTATAGGTGAGAGGTTAACAGCCCGTAAAAGCCAGATTGGTGGGGCTGATTGAAGTTTCACTTTATAAACCAATCATTTAACCTATAGTATCACAGGAAATAGAGCCCAAGCAGATCCGCTTCAGCCCTATTTCTTCGCGTCGACATTTTCTTTCTTAGCTGAATCATCCTCAAGATGGTTAAATTCTTGCTGGTCAAAGACTGACTTGATTACTCTATTTGGCAGGGCGTGAGCCAATCGTTTCAGAGCAAACGAACAAGCTTCTGCTGCTATCCATGCATATGGAATACTGAATATCGCTACGAGTAATAAAGGACGAAAATGAAAAGACGTACCAACACCCGATCCTAACACAGGAAATCGAAAAATAAAAAGGTTCGCTATGATTCCCATAAATAAGGAAGCTCCCGCCAAGAAAACAACTGAAAATCTTGTTTTCGACTTATAGAAGGAAACACCAAGTACCAATCCTAGAATACCCGTTGTGAAGGGAAAAATAATTAGTTCGCTAGGCTGGATAAATAATAAAAGGAGGATCGTAGAAAAATAGGAAAGGAATCCGTGCCTAACGGATACAATTGTTGCTAAAAATATTGGTAAAGTCGTCATGGCACTTACAAAAAAAACAATGCCGGGCACATATCCGCCTGCTGACTGGAATATGGCTGCAAACGAGCTTAATAACGCGGTAAGTATTAGTTTTGTGGTAGGTGACAATTCCATAAGATCGTGTTTGATTCCTAAGAAAGGCTGCTGCCAATACTGTACGATTTTACTTTTTACTCTCATCATGAATCCCACCTCCAACTAATATTAAACTAATCTTATGTTATTCACTTTTTTATGTGAAAATCACTGTATGTTTATCCCGCATTAACAGCCCGTAAAAGCCCGATTGGTCGGGCTGACAATCAGTGGGAGATGAAGAAAATCCACACTGATTGAAGTTTCACTTTATGCCTTCAATTCCTCCGACGCTGGTGCGGAAAATGGTCAATCTCTTGTTAGATTCTTCGGTCCTAATTTGGTATTAATAAAACAGTTCTAATCATATTCTTAGTAAAAGAAAACTAAGAAGGAGTGTAAAGTTTGTTGATAAAAGTTAAGGTTAGTTTACAGCCCATTGTAAGCAAGGTGAATTTACCGACTGTTTTGAAAACAGCAATACTTCCGGGTGATTCAAAAGAAACATTATTTATCGCAACCCAAGTAGGAGAGATTTTTTACATAAGAGACGGAGTTACAAGGGATTTTTTAGATATTCGCCCGCGAATCATAAAGCTAGGTGCTTCTGGTGGTGGATATGATGAACGGGGATTGCTAGGACTAGCGTTTCATCCCGAATTTTATTATAACGGTCTGTTTTATCTTCATTATTCAGCAGCTGGAACACAAGGTCCAGGTGCTCTTCCTGAATCTTTTTCACCTAATCCATGTGATCCAAGAACGTTAAACTTAAGGTGGATAAATAGAGAAACTCAATATGATCATATTGATACTGTAGAAGAATGGATTTTACAATCGAATGGTCAACCTCAAAAACGACGGGCATTATTAAACTTAAGAAGACCATTTTTTAATCATAATGGTGTCAATAGCTTAAACTTTTCACCTGAAACAGGAAAACTTGTTTTAACAACCGGAGATGGCGGATCAGGCTATGATCCATTTAATTTAAGCCAGAATGATATGGAAATCACCGGTAAAATAATTGAAATTGATGTAGTTAAGAATACATTTATCCAGAATCCACCCGTAGTCACACAGTTTAATGAACTTCCCGTACCTATTCAGGAAACACTTACGGTGATTGCCAAAGGAGTTCGGAATATACCGGGCATTTCCTTTCAAAGGTTTCATAATCAATATATTAAATATGTAGGAAATGTCGGGCAGGATTTGGTAGAGTCAATTTTTTCATTCGGTCAGAATAAACCAATACCGGTTACCCAGCTCGTTCAAGCTTTTTTAATGAAATCTGAAGTTGACCAAGAAAGATTTATTAACTTTGGTTGGCGAGCGTGGGAAGGTGTTTTCCCTACTTCGATTATAAGGGGATGCTCTGCAAATCCGACTTTGGATGAGGAAACAATTGCTTATTATGATGAAGCATTAAAATTTTCAGTAAGACGTCTTCAACCTGTAACTAGTTATTTTCATAAAGATCCCCGGCCCGATAAATTTGGAGGAACTGCACTTACAGGAGTTCAGTCATATATGGGGAATAGAATCCCCGCTTTAACAGGAAGTGTTGTGTTTACCGACCTTGCCCGGAAGGAAGAATTTCAATCTTTGGCTAGAGGGGTTTTAGCTTATACTAGGATAAGGACAGATTGTAAACTAAATGATTTTAGTGTTATTCAAACCGATTATAATTTTGGGTCTCAAGCAGCTTATTATGTTAGTCTGGGAACGAATCTGGATCAAACTACACTATATTTAGGGCTTTATGGCTCTATGAGAGTGACTGATTTTAACCAAGGTACTGTTTTTGAAATTATTCCGTGATTCAAAACTATAAAGTGAACCTTCAATCAGTAGTGGGGTCTCCATCCCCCACTGATTGTTAGTCCGTTAATGCGGGATAAACACCCCCGTTTGTTTAATAACACAAATAACAAGCAAGGCCCGATTGGCCCTGCTTGTTATTTGACTATTACTTTCCCAACCATTCCTTCGTGGAAATGGTACCGACATATCAGTTCATATGTACCTGGATTTTTCAGGTTCACGTTAATGTTTTTTTCTTCTCCCGGCTGGACTTCAGCGTCAATTCCGAGCTTCTCCACTGTGAAGGTGTGTTCTTTCTTACCTTTGTTTTTCAATTTCAATGTTGTCGTTCTTCCATTAGAAATAGTGATGACTTTCGGATTAAAGTAATCATCGTTCAACTCGATCTCAATAACTTTCACTGTCTCCATAGGTTGTGTTACGACATCAGATTCCGCAAATACGCTGAGTGAGCCTGCAATGTTCACAACTACAATCATCGCAAGCAAAACTATCAATCCTGCTAAACACTTTTTCACAAACATTCGCAAGCCCTCCTCTCCTATGCATTATTTTTTAAATCAATTTGCTATAAACTACGTGTTTATAGCAACAGCAGAGAACTAGGACAAACAACAGTTAGAGGTTCTTCTGTAAGAATTGAAAAAGGAATCAAAAGAGCAGTTAGCACACGCTAACTGCTTGGCCCCAGGGAGTAGGAAAGAATATGCTACAAGTTGCAAGGTCATGATGCAGTTATAGTATGTGCGGGATGAAGAATATTATGCGCAAGGGTGAGAGATGAACTTCTTTTTAACATCTCCTAAAGAAAATAGAAAAGCCAAAAATAAGAACTTAAAAGAAGTGTTTATTTTTTATTTATTTTAATAAAGTGATATTTTGAATGAAAAGTGAGTTCAACGGAAAGAAACAATTTGGGTTAAAAAGAATGCTGAATTGATAAAGATAGGCGCTACAACTGCATGTACTGTGATTAATATAATGATGAAAGAAAAAGGAAGGGAGATTAGGGAATGGGTAGATCAAAGAAAAGAAAAATGAGAAAAGCTCAATTACGTCGTGAAAGTGAAAATTATAGAGTTGCAAAAGCATGGAGAAACATTTTTGTGAAAGCAGGAATTATATAAGAAACTTTATATATAAACAGAGATACGAATTGGATTAGGAAATCAAGGAATGGTATTTGAAAAGTGTATTAACCTATCGAATATCAAAGACAGGGAGTGACGCTTATAAAGTGAAACTTCACTCAGTGGGGCTTCATCCCCCACTGAGTGTTAGCCCGACCAATCGGGCTTTTACTGGCTGTTAATCTCCCCCCTAAACTTCTTTGCTTATCTCAAGTTTTGAGGTGGGAGTCTTACAGCAAGTTAATGCGGGATAAATAAGCGTTCAATCCCTGTAAAGGTGATTAAGAGTTTAGGCAACAAGATAACACATTTTGATTTGAAGAATATAGCGCAACATCAAGATGATTAAAGCGACTATTATGGAAGCCTACGCATTAATAGCAGAAATACATATACAAGTATTAAGGGTTGAAAAACTCTAAAATCTTAAGGAAAAGGAGAATGTAAAATATGAGTGATCAATGTCCGATTAATGTGCCATGTGGAGTTGAGGGACAAACTCAAATACCATTAGCTGATCAAGGTGCAATACCTGTTGTTACGGAAAACGCATTGATAAAAGTACCAGTTGTCTTAGCTGAAAGAACAGTTCAAATTGTTGTAGAAGCGGAAATTCCGCTAGATCCTCCAGCTGTTGAAATTAAACGTGTATTGAAAAATGTATTTTTAACACAATGTAAGTTAGTTCCGGTAGCTTTTACACCAGTACCAGATACGAATTACCGTCGGGTTACAAGAGCGAAACTATTCGTAGAAGGATATATTCGTAAAAATATTGAATATGCTGCTGAATCTTTTAATGGGAATGGGTGTAATACAGCTTTATTTGATCGTATAGCTAATGTTAATTTTGCTGGGTTTGCAGATCTAACGGAAGGTGATTTTTTTGCTCTACCTATAATAGCAGCTTCTTCAGACGCAGCTTCTCATTTCATTAATCCTAAGAATGGTGATTTGCCGCGATTGGACAAGTATTTCTTTGAAAACACAATATTTTATAATGAACAACCGTATTGTGAGTTAGTTGCAGCTAATTTCTTTGAGTTAGATTTTTCACCATGCCCTACACCTTTAAATGATGCGTTTGATAGACTACGTGAAAAAATTGTACTAGATCTTACTTTGAAAGTATTACAAGTACAACAAGTACAAACACAGTAAGTACAAGCGTAGGCACAAAAAAGGACATTGTCTTTATTAAAAAGACAATGTCTCACTTTGTTGAAAAAAGATTTTGTCAAG
>NZ_JOTN01000037.1 GCF_000712595.1 Bacillus manliponensis | reverse complement strand
CGATTAACAAATTACAATTTATCTTGAACCTGTTAGAGAAGAATGGTGAAGATATAAACTGATATTATATTTGAGAGACATTATAAATGTGAATGTATTCACTTAAACAAACAGGTGTTTTAGTTCAATAAGAATTTCCGTAGTCTTTTCAGAATAAAGTAGTTAAAAATAAAAGACTACATACTGGATAGGCTACACTGAACTAGTCAAAAAATACAAAAAACCGTCAATCAGGACGGCTTTACTTTTGACATAATTCTTGTTATCGGTAGTTAATTATTCAACTTCCATATTTCTTGTTCCCCTTACAATCATTTCAAGAAGATAGTCAAATTAATCCTTAAATCTCACCTACGATATTAGGGGGATTATTTCATTAAACGGTCCAATATAAAAATAAGGGCACAATTCTTATTCCAGAATTGTGCCCGATTGTTGAATAATATGAAGGTATTATATCGACAATAGTTCCCATGAGAACATAACAAGTAATTAATGCATGAAAAATTCCCCTATGCTTTTCCAAACATATATATTATTTCGGAAGATTTAGCTGCCACGAGATACCAAACCGATGGTGTACTTATCCTAACTGGCGTTTAAATGCTTTATTGGCGAAGAAGTAAGCGATGATCATGATGCCGATGCACCAAGCAAGTGCGATCCAAATATCGTTGCCAACAGCCCCTTCATACAAAAGAGCACGAATCGTATTCACGATTGAAGTCACGGGCTGATTCTCAGCGAACGCACGAACAATTTTAGGCATAGTTTCTGTGGGAACAAAGGCCGAACTGATAAACGGCAGGAAAATCAGCGGGTACGAGTAGGCTGTCGCCCCTTCCATAGATCCCGCTGTCAATCCGGGAATGACAGCCAGCCATGTCAGCGCTAGCGTAAACAGCACTATTATCCCAGCTACGGCAAGCCAATCCAGGATATCAGCACTCGAACGGAATCCCATCAAGAGTGCAACGATGATAACCACCAAGATAGTAAGCACATTGGAAACAAGCGAGGTCAACACGTGAGCCCATAATATCGACGAACGCTTGATGGGCATAGTAATGAAACGTGCCATCAGCCCGCTCTTTACATCCGTAAACAACCGCACGGAAGTGTAAGCGACACCGGATGCGATAGTCATCAGTAAGATTCCCGGCAATAAATAATTGACGTAGTTGTCCGTTCCTGTCTCTATGGCACCACCAAATACATAGACAAACAACAACATCATCATAATTGGTGTAATCGCCACCGTGATAATCGTATCTGGGCTACGCATGATGTTGCGCATTAAACGCCCTAGTAATACCCCTGTTTTGCTTTTCATTTACATCTCCTCCTTTTTGCCGATGATTGCAAGGAAAATTTCCTCCAATGTCGGCTGCTTCTCGATGTACTCCACTTTTGCTGGCGGGAACATCTCTTTAAGTTCAGTAAGGGTACCGGTCGTGATGATTTTTCCGCCATGCAGGATGGCAATACGGTCCGCCAGTTGTTCCGCTTCCTCCAAGTACTGGGTTGTCAGCAAGATGGTTGTTCCGCTGACAGCAAGTTCCTTGACGGTATTCCAGACTTCAATTCGTGCTTCGGGGTCAAGCCCTGTCGTCGGTTCGTCAAGAAAAATGACTGCTGGCGTCCCGATTAGGCTCATAGCGATGTCAAGCCTGCGCTTCATCCCGCCTGAATACTGGTCTGCCCTGCGGTTGGCTGCATCGGTCAGACTAAATCTTGCAAGCAGATTGTCGGCGACTTGAGCGGGATTGGAAACTCCACGCAACTTGGCAATCATTATCAGGTTTTCACGCCCGGTGAGCATGCCATCTAAAGCTGCGAACTGCCCTGTCAGGCTGATACTCTGGCGAACATGATCCGGTTGACGATGGACGTCAAAGCCGCAAATACCTACGTTGCCACCATCTGACTTCATCAGCGTCGAGAGGATGTTAACCGTCGTCGTCTTGCCCGCTCCATTTGAACCCAGCAGTGCGAAAATTTCGCCACGCTGCACCTCAAAATCCACCCCCTTTAAGACTTCCTTGTCTTTAAAAGATTTTTTTAACCCTTTTACAGAAATCGCTACATTGCTCATACTTTTCTCCTCCTTATAAAGTGAAACTTCACTCAGTGGGGGTTTCTTCCCCCCACCGAGTGTTAGTTGAACGAATCGGGCTTTTACGGGATAAAAAGCGCTTTATGAAGCTAAATTGTCTACTCTCTTCTATTTAGTCTCACTGATAATCTGTATTACTTAGTACTGAGTTAAAAATATAACTGAATAGCTATGGCGACAATTCACATTTGTAACTAGCTAATCAGTCGGTATTATCTATTGCATTTATTTTTTTCTCAATCTCTTCACGATACTCTGATTCAAATCTTCACGATACTTGGCGACATAAGTTTTAGCGTTTGCCACTAGTTCGTCAGCAAAGGACGCCACGTCTTCCCCAGTGATTTCCAGCACTTGTCTACCTTCCGCCGCACCGGCTTCGAACAACTCGATTAATTCATACTGTATGTGTAGCATATCCATCCCGTTTCCCGCTGAGAAATTCCACATATAGTTTTGAATTTTCTTAAATACAAACTCGTAGTCATCTGGCAGGGCTTCAACCCGTGCCATCATCATTTTGTATTCTTTTTTATCACCAATCATTTTTTTGAACATTTCCATCATATTATTTTTCCTCCTTTTTTTATAAAGCTGAACAAGACACTCCAAAAGTATCGGACCGAATATCTTATGAAGCTAGATTGACTTCAAGACGTTGATTTTTGATGATACAAAATCCCATTTTTCCCAAAACAATTTAAGTTCCTGGCGGCCAGCCTCATTAAGTGAGTAAAACTTGCGGGGTGGCCCCATATCTGACGGTTTCTTTTCTATATTCACAAGTTTTTTCTTTTCTAATCGTACAAGGATGGTATAGACCGTCCCTTCCACGACTTCGGTAAACCCAAGCTCGTTCAGGTGGCGGGTAATTTCATATCCATAGGTTTCATGGCGGCTGATGATTTCCAGCACACACCCTTCCAGTGAACCCTTCAGCATTTCAGTTAAATTTTCCATGTTTAGATCCTCCTTTACCTCCTCTATTCTGTCTGACTTATATTCAGTATAACAGAGTACTAAGGTGAATTTTTACTGAATAGCTTTTGGGAAATCATGCTATTCAGTATTACTTATTACATGTATATTGTATAACCGAGTAGAAGGTGTCAACTATTTTTCTTGAATTTTTTTGCAACCTCACTATTCGGTATTACTTATTACAAGTACACTGTAACACCGAGTAGCAGGTGATGTCAACTGGATTTTCTAAATATTTTTAAATCAGCTATCCCCATTGGATACATCCAACATTTAGGAATTATCTTAACGTGGGTTTCATGTCAAAGTTTTTGGGGTATTCCAACACGAAATAGTAGAAACCAAACTAATATTACATCTACATATTAGTTTGGTTTTTATGTATGTACATTGAAAGAGGTAATCTATTTCCCCTATCTATATTGCTTTATACAAATAAATTTTCCAAGCGGATTTCTTTGATGTAAACACTTTCTCAAGGGACAAATTGTTTTCTACTGCATTTTCAATAGGAATAGCAGAAAACATGTATTGACCACCCATTTCTTTAAAATGCTCTATATTAAGTTGTAAATTTCCCAAGCGTTTTTTCGAGTTTTTCTTAAACATATATTGTTTTCCAAGTTCATCGGTGAAAATATAACAGCGGCCACCCCACTCGTCAAAATACGTACGAATCGTTTTATTTTTCGCTAGTTCCTTCTCGATTATTTTTCGAAATTCATATTTATATGATAAAGGATAAAAATTGTTATATGTATCAAGTGTATAGAATCCGTTGTACTGAGCGATAGCAGGATGTAAACCAATACTAGCAACACGGTACTGCTCCACAGGTAAACCGATATACTCTTTTATCTCCTGAAATTGTGTTTCTGCAAAAAATTCCTTTACTGAAGGTTTACTTTGAAAAATAATTTCCTCATTAAAAAAGCTTAACAAAATAATTTGAGCGATCACAAAACCCACCGTAGCATGTCTCCATACTTTCCCTTGTAACCATAAAACTTTTAACCCAAGAGCAAATAAAACATAAATAACTAACGGGCGCAAAAAATGGTATCGTGCAAAATTAAACGTATCCAAAATGTGAAAACGTTTTGTTAGCGGGAGCCAACCTTTATAAAACCAAAAAGCATACCAAATTGACAATGCGATGTTAAACAAAAACAAAAAAACAAAGACTTTTTCTTGCTTCCATTTCCGCTTAGAAATGATAAAATACAACGCAATACATATGACAGGTAAAATAACAAATGTATGGACTGTCATGACATGGTTATGCCCTAAAAGAAAATTTTTCACTGTAAGACGGAGAGACCGCCATAGCGATAACCTTGCATGAAAATATTCATCTCTGCTGTTAGGTTCAGTTGATAGGAAGAAGGAAGATACTAAGCGATATTCTACAATCATGTAAATAAGTGTCATATAAGCAATTGAAAAAAGAAAACGAAAGTTCCATTCTTTCTTCATGATTACATCCACTAACCAAAGAACCCCCATCCCGCTTAAAAAGAAGAAAAAACCTAAAACAATACTCGAATAGAAAGGAATAAGAGTAAGTACGAAATAGTTCTTCCACGACCTTTCCCCTTTTCGAATATTTAAAAATGCCCAAAGTGCAAGAGGCATTCCGAGAGTACTAAGCATTCCTGACGGCCAAAAAGGAGTAAGAGCAAAAGCCAATGAAACTCCAACAGAAATGACCATCCATTCCTCTCTAGGTAAAAAGTGTTGTTTTAAAAGAAGATACATCCCTATAAATGCAACTACTCTTGTAATTGTCTGACTTAATGCATACGCAATCATAGTTGGAAGAAAAGCATATAACCAAACAATAACACTAAATTCCGTGCTAAATGCGTTTCTTGATAATTGATTGTTGATCACCTGTGGAATTGTAGCATCAATCGGACCTATTATCTCCCCGCTCCTTGCTAAAACCTTATACCAGGATAAATTGGAATCAAGATTATCATGAACGCGAATATGCGCATTTTCTCCAAGAATAAATAAAGGAGCCAAATAAAGAATGAGTATAATTGCTGCAAAAACAAGTAACTTTTTTTCTTGGTTGTTCTGGATTGAAAACATTTACTACACCTCAAGAAATTCTTAAAAGTTTACTTATAAAATCTCCGAAATGAAAGAAATTATCCCCTTGATAATTAAGCTACTATCCTTTTTATTGTCTTTAAGATATATTTGTTTTTTCTTTTTTGTATAAAATCACATCATCTTCTTCGATATTCACAGTCTCTTTTACAACATAAATTGGTCGGTTCTTACTTTCATCATAAATATGAGCGATATATTGACCAACAATACCAAGACCGAGCAGTTGCATACCGCTGAAGAATGTGATGGCAACCATAAGAGACGTCCATCCAGTTTGGATGTCTTGTCCAAAAATTTTAACGATAACTGAGTATATTAAAACCGCAATAGAAATTAATACAGAGATTAAACCTAAAGTCATAACCATTCTTAACGGCTTTGTAGAAAATGCGATAATACCATCTGAAGCAAATTTCATCATTTTTTTTAGTGGATACTTCGTTTCACCTGCAAAACGTTGATCTCTTTCGTATTCAATATATGTTTGGCGAAATCCAATCCAAGACATCATTCCACGTACGAAACGATTTCGTTCTGTCATTTGCTTAAATATATCTGCTACTTTACGATCGATAAGGCGGAAGTCACCTGTGTCTTTTGGAATATCGATATCAGACATGTAATTTAAGAAGCAGTAAAAATATTTAGCTGTAACAAGTTTAAACCAAGTTTCACCGTTACGTTGTTTTCTTTTCGCATAAACAACCTCATAACCTTCTTCCCATTTCGCAATAAGTTCCGGGATGACTTCAGGTGGATCCTGCAAATCGGCATCAATGATTATGATAGCATCACCTCTTGCAAAATCAATTCCTGCTGTCACAGCTGTTTGATGTCCAAAATTACGAGAAAAGTTTACGATTTTAGCACGATAGTCTTCGGTTGAAATACCTTTTAAAATTTCCATTGTCCGATCAGTACTACCATCATTTACAAAGACAAATTCATAATTAATATTATTTTGTAACATAACAGATTTTAAGCAATTATAACACTCTTGTGCTACTTCTTCTTCAAAATACATAGGAACGATGATTGAAATAAGTTTCTGCAAATTTTTATCCTCCTTGTAGCAACAATATATTAATTTAATGGAAATGACTTTGTTTGTTGAATACCCAAAGTTTATTAAGAAAAAAATTCATAACCAGACCAACACCGATAGAAAAAATTTGTGAGAGAAACTTATTGATGAAAAATTTATCAACTAATATGAACAGGTTAATTGTATTAAAAGTTAATACAATTACATTTACAGTTAGGAATTTAAAAAATAATGTTAAATCTTTATTTTTCGATTCAAAAACCCAATTTTTGTTCCAATAATAACTGTTAGCAACCCCAATTAAATAAGCAAAGCAGTTAGCGATAAGATAATTCATGCCAATTTTAACGAGAAATATATAGCTAATAATTGTGATAAATGTATTTAATACTCCTATTAAGCTAAACTTTAAAAATTTCTTCATAATGTATTATCCTCATTTTTATAAAAGATATAAAAAAATATAGTAGATATATGTATAATAACCATCTTAAGTTTTTGTATAAATCGATAATTCCTTTAACGATTTATGATAAGAAAATCTTGAAAAGTTAAATAAAAAGAAGTGTTTCATTTTATAAAAAAGAAATAAGAAAAAACGGTATAAAAATCTAGTTTCACACCATCTTTTTAAAAAATTTATTATCTTTTAAACGACTTTATTATGTGAGAACATCTATTTTGTCATTCTATTTCTTAGAATGAATAGTGCTAAATGGCATTCAAGACGCTCTTTTTTGATGTCCTTACACTCATCAATTTCAAAGAACGACTTCCATGTTTTAAACAAAATCTCTACTTGCCAACGCAGTGAATACAAGGAATGCACATAGTTAGTCGGTACTTCTTCTGGCGGTATGTTCGTAATATATACATTCATGCTCATCAAACGCTTACTTTTATCCTTCATGATAATACCCTTTTTCTTCTCACATATTGCTTGATTTTTTAAACGCGTGTGTGTTTGAACGTCGGTTAAACGATGGATCATGACACGTGTTGGAAGCTTCTAATTTTGGCCAATATATGCTTCGGGGATTTCTATTGTTTCACCAGAGGATAGACCAGACATCATTTGTTTCATATCAAGTTGGATGTATTCTGTAAAAATTTCTGGACTTATCGTTCCGGAATTTTTATAATAAATTATATGAATGGGGGTGTTGTAAATTGGGGAGAAGTATAAAATTTAACAAAGAACATGCTTTGGATAAAGCTATGTATTTATTCTGGGAGAAAGGTTATGACGCTACATATATCTCAGATCTCATTGATACGATGGGAATAAGTCGATCTACTCTCTACGATAGTTTTGGAGATAAGGATGAACTATTTAAACTCGTTTTAGAACATTATAAAAGTTATAGCTATCGAAAGAGAAATTTACTTTTTAATGGTATAAACACTAAAGCATCACTTAAATCCTTTTTTTATCAACATATTGAAAAATGCTATTCAGATGAAATTCCCAAAAGTTGTATTATAACTAATTCTTCACTGCTTATTGGACATATTGATCCTTCCATAGAAGAAATACTTATAAATAATTTTAATGAACTTGAAAAAGTATTTAAGCAAGTCATTGAAGAAGGAAAAAAGAAAGGAGAAGTTTCACAGGAGGCTAACTCTGAATTAGTTGCATATTCTTTACTAAGTTTAAATCATAGCATTAATTTAATGTCCAGATATAAAAAAGAGAAAAATCTAGCCTATAATCTAGTGGATAAGACTATTACAGACCTATAGTCTTTCTTTTTTAACAACTCCGGAACGAACGTACCAAAAAATAAAAATAAATAAAAGGAATGATAAAGTTGACTAAAAAGACTAATTTTCTAATATTTATTTTGGCAATTAGTTGTGGTTCACTTGCTGCAAATATTTATTATGCACAACCAATTGTACAATTCATTGCAAAAGATCTGAACCTCTCTTCTGATTTATCCGGATTGCTCACTACCTTGACACAAATCGGGTATGGATTGGGCTTATTTTTAATCGTACCAATGGCTGACTTATTTAAAAGTAAGAAAATAATAGGAATTCTTATCGGGCTAACTATTATTTCATTAATTGGTACGCTGATTTCGACAAATGGAATTGTTTTTTTAATATTAACAACTATAATTGGCATTGGAGCCTGTGCGGCTCAAATGTTAGTTCCACTAACAATGAGGATTGTGCCCATTGAAGAGACAGGTAAATATGTGGGTAAAGTAATGAGTGGTTTATTGATTGGGATTATGATTGCTCGCCCATTATCTATCGGAATAGCTGACTGGTTCGGCTGGAGAATGGTATTTCTTTTTTCATTAATAACCCTAGTTGCCGTATTACTGTTAATTATAAAATTTTTGCCCAACTATGAAGTAGTATCGACTAGCAACATGTTATATCCAAATTTAATAGCTTCTATGGTAAAACTACTAATAAATACTCCTTCTTTACAACAAAGAGCTTTTTATCACACATGTTTATTTGCAACATTTAGTCTTTATTGGACAGTTATTCCAATTTTATTAAGGTCTGAGCCATTACATTTTTCAAATAATGAAATTGCATTATTTGGCTTTGTTGCAATAGCTGGAGCTTTATTAACTCCTACTATTGGTAAAATAGCAGATAAAGGTTATATTGTTATAATGACTAATGTATCAATGGCGCTCGTACTATTATCTATCGTACTATTATTTTTTGTTAAAGACCATTCACTATTTAGTGTAATTTTAATACTTATCTCAGGAATTAGTATTGATATTGGTGTATCAGGAAATTTATTATTAGGTCAAAAAGTTATCTTTGGTTTGAATCCAGAGATAAGAAACAGACTTAATGGATTATATATGACTATTTTCTTTTTGGGAGGAGCCTTTGGTTCATGGATTGGAAGTTATACTTACTATAAATTTAATAGTGAAGTAACTTTACTCATTGGAACAGCTTTGCCTTTAATCGCCTTATTCGTTCATTTAATAAAAAATAATACAATAAATTTATCAAAAACCAAAAATAAATATATGTCCTAACTATCAATGTCCCCTAAAATTTAGAGTCAAAATCTAATTTTTGGAGTAGCATTACATATCCATCAACTTAAGGAATTAATTGTTCCCTAAGACGAAAAAAATAAGCCGAACCCCCATAGATAACTGTAAAAAAGTAATTTTTTTGTTATGGGGGTATCTCAAAATATTAGCTTGATGGACATGGGGTACTGACGGCAAAACGCAGATTTTGTATGCTAAGCAAATTTCGATAAAGAAAAAGCCGATTTCCTGTATGCTAAGGGAATCGAATTTTCCTTTAAATATTAGCTTTTTAACATCAAATATATTATTCTTATTTACCAGTTTCAACAAATTCTTTGATATGAGCTTGAATTTCATCACAAGTACCACTCATTATTTCATATTCTTCAGAAGTAAAGGCTCCTCTAATCTTTTTTATCGAGCATTTGAACAGTCATGTCATATAGCTTTTGAGCATTTTCTCTATCAAAGGTTCCCATCATTAGACTTACTTCTTTTTCCATTTTAAAAGCAGATAAAGAAGCTTTTGGTGGATTTTCTAATAAATTCATGATAGGTTTAATCCCCTCTTCTACTGATTTTCCGATTATTTTATACGACAATTTCATTAAATTCTTCATTAAGGGATTTTTAAACATTTCAAAAACTCCAGAGGTCTGTACAGCCCAAGGATTATAAAGAATATATTTTATTTTATCGACAGTATCTTTCTCAGCAAATGCAACACCCAGTAAATCGTTTAAGCGACTTCCATGAAACGAAACATTCTTAAAGCTTTTTTTATGCTGCAAGTCCTCCCAATTCACTTCCCCTTTCATTCCAGGTGCACAAACATTAATAATTACAGGATTTGTTGTTGTTTCCAAGCACTCTTTTAAACCATAACTGAGAATAAATCTACTCAAATAATATAATGCAAAGGAAAATTCAAATCCCTCTTGTGTTTCAATATATGTGTTATTGTGTTTCGTCGCACAAAAAATGACCTTGTCCAATGAATAATAATTTTCTTTTATTTCTTTGATAATTCGTTTGTTCTCACTTACAAGACTTAAGTCGGCTTGAATATATATAGCTCTATTTGAAGCATTTAGTTTCTCTGCTTCTTGATAGAACAAATTCCCTTTAGATGATGAGCTTCCAATGACAATAACTCGTTCCCCTTTTTTTAAGAAGTCCATTGCGATGCCCTTACCAATTCCATCTGTTCCTCCAGTTATAAGAATTGTTTTCATTAATTTCCTCTCCTTATAGAAATATTTACTCTAAAAAGAGAGCCGATACTTTTAAAGATTATAGGCTCTCCTAAAATCACATAATAAGTTTATACATTTAATTCAGGAAAGACAGTTTCAAACTTATCTAGCTTACTATACAACTCGTACCATGATTCGGCGATTAAATCAGGATCTGCTTCTGTACCTTTTTTAATTAATGAAGAAATAGCTTGAAAGTCAACATAAATCCCATATTTTCCCAAAAAAGGTTATGCAAGTTTTGAGCATAATTTCTTAGCCCTGAACACGCTATTCCGATGTTCCCTAATTGAGGAAGTGGATATAAAGCTGAAATACCTGAATTAAACAGGATTGCACCAGATTTATTTTTTTTTGCTAACGATAACCCTAGACCAGGATCTGCATCTACAATTGCGATTGTCTTTTTTATTTATCCAACTACCTTTTTTGTTATTATTAAAACAACTGTTGTTGTCTTAATGGTATTATAGGTCTTGGTTTAAATCGTTACAACCAACAAAAATATTGATATGTCGCGATAAGGAGAGAAATAATTATGAAGGTACAAGGTATACGAAATACAAATACAAAAAAGGATATTGAGGAAGCTTTTACGTATCTTCTAAGAAAGAAGGATATTGAAAACATAACTATTAAAAATATAACAGAGAAAGCAAATATAAACAGAGCTACTTTTTATGCTCATTTTGAAGATAAATACCACCTTTTTGATGAAATGATTCTTAAAGCAATAAAGGGGGCTATAAATGAAAAGGCAGGTAATTTAACCATTCTTGATAAAAACCATATTAAAGTGTTATTTACTTCTATATATGATTTTATGAATGAAATTGTAGAAAACTGCCCTTACAGCTTTTTTAAACTGTTTCCACTATTAAGAGTAAAAATGATAGATGTTTTGCAAGTACACATCCAAACTAAACTTACTATCTTAGAACAAGATATAGAT
The DNA here is from genome assembly GCF_000712595.1 of Bacillus manliponensis. Lineage (GTDB taxonomy): Bacteria > Bacillota > Bacilli > Bacillales > Bacillaceae_G > Bacillus_A > Bacillus_A manliponensis. The sequence goes on along the minus strand of NZ_JOTN01000037.1, from coordinate 2,984 downwards.
ATGTTTAAGTCATTAATGTTTTCAAGTATGCTTTATGAAGCTGCCGAAATTTCCATTCTTAAAAAGTCTAATTTGGAGAAAGATAAGATTCTAGATGAATTAACAAATTTAATCCTTAAATAAACAAAGATTTTATTTTTACGTTTTTCAACACAGATCCTTCTGTTTATATGAACAGTAATATTATCTTTAAAGTAAATTACTTTTTCATGAACGATAGGAATGCGTGTAACAAAAATGACCGTTTATGGTACTTTACTTATTTCTACCCAAATAGAGAAAAATACTATTCAAATTCAGTTTCTAAAAGTGAAATCTCATCTTTGCTACTGTAAAAAAACAACTAGCCCCTCTTCTTGGGGGCTAGTTGTTGTAAAATTCGTTATTGGAAGTGAAATGAGTTTACACATCCAAGCTGTTGATGATAGCTAATATTTGATGATCTGTCCATTTGCCATTAATCTTTACATTTTCTTTAGCTATGCCTTCTTTTTTAAACCCTACTTTTTCTAATACACGAATAGATGCTATATTGTCAGGCATAGCTCCTGCTTCAATTCTATGTAGTTTTAATTCTCTAAAAGCAAAATCTACAACAAGTTGAAGAGCTTCTGTTGTATAGCCCTTTGCATTATACTCTTTATCTAAAGTAAATCCCGTATAACAGCTTTGGACGTTTCCCATAGCAATTTGAGTTAATGAAATGTCTCCGATAAGTTTATCAGTTGCTTTTAAAAAGATTCCAAAAGCATATAATTGCCCTTCATCTGTCTTTTTTAATGCCTGTTCAATGCGCATTTTTTGATGTTCTTCTGTATAAAAGGCTTCTGGGAGTAATGGGCAAACTCGTTGAAAAAATTCGCGATTTCTAATATGTAAGTTAGCTAATTCGCTGGCGTCAGAAGTTTTGTAAAGTCGAAGATAAATTTGTTGCCCTACTAGTTTCATAACACCCCTCCAATATCTTTTTATTACCATTTTATATGTCTAATTAGGCAAAAGTATGCTGTATATTCTATTTAAGTCAGGTTGACGTAACGCAACATTATCAACAGTTAGCCTATTTAGAAACCTATAAAAAGGTCCTTTCAGATTTTCTAAAGGGACCTTTTTATTCATATAATCAGTGTTATCTCTTGAACGGTTCGTTTAAAATCTCTCAACTATCCATCTTACCTACAATCTTTATAAGATCCGTCAGCTCACGGATTTCAAACGTCGGCTTAATTCCTATATTATTTTCCTTAAGATGCGGATTGAACCAGCAGGTGTCAATTCCGTAATTTATCCCCCCTTGAATATCGGAGGTCAAAGAATCGCCCACGATTAACACTTTAGCTTTATCTGTAATCTGTAGCTTGGAAAACGCGTAATCGAAAATACCCTTTTCAGGCTTCTGGAATCCAGCTTCTTCAGAAATAATAATATGCTCAAAAGTATTACTGAGAGGAGAGCTCCCGATTCTTGATGTCTGCACATCCGTGAATCCGTTTGTTATAATGGCCAGCCGACAACCGGCAAGATTATCACATAATTCTACGGCTCCCTGTACGATATGTGTTTCATTGCCTAAATATCCAAGATAAACACTGTTGAACGTATCTGCATTGATTTCAAGCTCATGCGCAAGGAACAACCTCCTAAACCTCTCTACTCCCAGTTCTGATAAATTAGTAAGCCCCTGTTCCAAATCTCTCCATAATACTTTGCTAATCTCTTTGTAATCGGCTTCATAATCCACCAATCCCATAGGCAATCCAAATTCTACAAAAGCTTTATGTAGTGCCTTTTTTTCCGACATACTGAAGTCGAATAATGTATCATCAACATCGAACAATATGATTTCGTATTTCATAGCTACCTCCATTTATCATTACCAACTTAATTTCAACACTTAAATATATCCATATTATACTGTTTATTTTATTCGGAAATATAGAATATCCTAACAATTTAAATAGCTGTAACAAAATACTGTATCAAAAATAATTCGTAACATTATTAGTAAAACACCTATTTGTCACATTGAAATCTAATCTTGGAAATAAAATTAGTCTCTTGTATAATTAGATTTTATTATAAAAAGCCCCATCCAATCGAATAGAGCTTTCATATACTATTTAACTTTCAAAAAGTAGTTTTATCTCTTTAATTTGTTCTATGTGACGCTGTTCATGCAAATATATAAGTTCTATCCATTGATCAAGAAGTAATTCTCCCAGAGCAGGATGTTTCACTGATTTTTTCGCTAATATGGATACATCTTCTATTGTACTAAGAAAAATCATCAATTTTTTTCTCGAATCGTTTAAAAAATCAATCATCTGCTGAACTTCAAATGGTCCTAAGCTTGGTTCAAGAATTTCTGGAGCTGTAAATTTTTTCGTTCTATCTAATAATATAGAATGAATTTCTTGACGCTCTTTTTGAGTACTATCAATCTCTTTTAATCCAAATGAAATAACTTTTATAGCTGCCTCATCTAATAAAACTAAGTGATGACAAACTTGTGCTATACTCCATTTATTTATATCTGGCTTACTATTGAATTGAGCATCACTCAATAAAGTAATCTCCTCTAATAGGTTATTTCTCGCTTCATAAAACTTGTCATTTACAAATTTATTCATGAGATTTCTCCTTTCACCTGAAATTACATACTTAGAAACCATACGCTTTCTCCATCACTATCGTCTTCAAATTCCATAAAAGTCATGATATCTGTCTCATCCATGTTTTCCAAATACAAATAAAGGCTATGTGCTTCAATATTTTATTGTTACCGTATTTTTCAGCTCCTAAAGTTTTTAGTCTTAATTTTCCGAATAAATAGTTTTCGATATTCCACATTGATTGTACCACATTTTCTACCTTACTTGAATTAAACTTCACGCTTGCACTTTGTACCTTTACAAGCTTCGACATGGATATAAAGCTATCCATTGCGCGGAAAGATTTTGCAGCTGGTCCTACAAGTGGAATCA
>NZ_JOTN01000036.1 GCF_000712595.1 Bacillus manliponensis | reverse complement strand
ATAAAGAATTCGTACATATATCTTGTGTCCTACCTTTAAACATAATACAATATACTGGTAATCCTAGCCCACTATGTATAGTAGGTGCGTGGTGATCATCTCTTCCAGTTGATAGTAGGGGGGAGGTGATATTTATGATCGCGAATTTGGGAATCCTGCTACTAGGCGGATTGGTCACAGGAATTGGCAGCTATTTTGGCAAAAAATACTTAGGCCCGTCTATTGATTCTTTATATAAAAAAGCGAAAACCACCCTACTCCGTGGAAAAGATAAGGGCGGTTCTCAAAAGAACAAACATTAAACTATCAGCATAACCGCACCTCTATCTTCCAGAATAGTGATGGATTACGCAAAAGGCAGAAGTTTCTCAGGCTTCTGTCTTTTTTATTGTATGCAAAAAGCTTATAAACATATACATTTGATTTCCTAATAGGAAACTTACAACTATTGTAATTATATTAAACAGGTTGAGTCAAAGTCAACATATTGAATGCATTTAGAGTGAACTAGGATATAATACAGTGCACTAAAATGAATTAGAATACATTTAAATCGCAATAGAGTGCACTACAATACATTAGAGTACACTTGTACACATCTAGTATATTTTACACAGCAAAATGAAGTTATATAAATACGTTCCATGAGACGTAAGAGCACACAGAAAGTACTCCTATAGCAATAAGTCCTTTTACGAACCTAGATGCGTATTTAGGGACAACAACGTAATAGACAAGTGCAGCTATCACTAAAGAAAGCAAAAAGTATTCAAATGCTGCAGACATCATTTCTTTTGCTTCGGTACTTAATATTTCTATTGTTGGCATTGCTGATAAAAGCATAAAAACTTCCTCTCGTACATGATATACTTGTAATGCATATCGTTCTTTCCTTTGGACTGTTAGCAGATTGTCGGTGATCTGCTAACAGTTTTTTATTTGTTTATCCCGCTATTTGCGAGCCGTAAGACTCCCACCTCAAAACTTAAGAAAAAGCGAAGAAGTTTAGGCGGGAGATTAACAGCCCGTAAAAGCCCGATTGGTTCAACTAACACTCAGTGGGGGATGAAGAAAACCCCCACTGAGTAAAGTTTCACTTTATTGTATGCTGGCTCATAACTTCCATTAGGATTTCTGCAATCAATTTTCCATTGTCAAAAATAATTTGGTTTTTGGTATAAGCATCGATGTATTGCCCCAATCCTTTGCTTAACATAATTTCTAATTGGTTATCGTCCAGAATGTTACAGTATAAAATTGTGGGGTCCGTACTAAATGCACGATAAAAATTTAATGTACGAGCTAAAGAAATTGCTAACGGTCTAAGTAAATCATCATAGTAAGGAGTCATATCTTCAGCTATTTTTTCATTCAAGACAAAATCTATCCCGCTTTCTTTTATGTCGAACCGAAACAAAAAAATCATATTAACACCTCATGACTATTTTTTTAAAAGTGCTTGAATACATTTTCTATTATTCCTCGTACAATAAACCCTTCTTTTGCAGCTGCGCCACAATGTCATCATGAAACGGTACATCTTTAGATACGCTATACATAAAAGTACCGTTATGATAATGACTTACAATGTCTTGATCTAATCGTGCTGTTATTAACTCTATATCTTGTTTTTCTCTAGCGTTATAACAACGTACAAAGTCTTCAAATTCACAATTATTTACGTCTAAGAAGTGCTCAATAAGTCTTACCATTTGCTCTTGTGTAAATACTGCTTTTGCTCGTTTAAAGTGATGTATATTATGGCAATTTACACAAAGCAGCTCTAATTTTTTTAAATGGCAAACTAAATTATCCAAGTCGTATTCTTCAACTTCATGCACATGCAAGGAACGACTAGCTTTTTCTACTGGTACTTTGCAGTTACAGATAGCGCACGTATAGTTATAGGATTTTAACATATGTACACGAATCTTCTTTAACCATAAATGTTGAGATATATTATTTCGTACCGTTTGCTTATGAAATGCTGGGTGTTTCCAATCTATTAATAATTTAAGTTTAGATAGATCATTCATGTAAACAACACCTCACTACATTATTTTTATAATCCTGCAGTATTGAAAATTTCTGTGATTTCGTCAAATTCAAAACCAAAATTCGTATACGTTCCCATTTCTGTATAATTATCTAGTGTGATTTCATCAAGATTAATAATTCTATTATTTTTTTGAGAAATAGCAAGAACATGCTGTTTAAATGATTCTAGTCTTGTTTCATCCATTTTCTCTTTTTTAGGAGTTTGCTCTCCTTGTTCGTCTTGTTGTTTTTTCCAATCTGGAACCATCTCTTTACGACGAACAGAAGTTTTTTTCCTTTTTGGTTGTTGTTCACGTTGCTTCTTCTCACGATGATCTTTTTCATAAGTATAAATATCTTCTAATGTTTCGCATTTAGCTGCAGTCCACTTAGCTACTGTTCCTTTTATGTATGCAATAGGCTTGTCCGGTTCTCCATCAATTGCACGTTTAATTGCTTCAAATACTAATAATGTATTTTGTTGTTCACAAAGGTTTGTTAATTCGATTTTAGCGTATTTAGTTGTTTTGAAATATTCTTTGAAAAAATCAACAATAAGTTCAGGGATACTTCTACCTACATACTTACTAAAGTAAGTAAAATCAGTCTGTATATTAAATACTTTTGTATACGCTAAAGATTCTTTAGTCACGTGACTAAAATTATTTAAGTCACCATTTTCGGACGAACCGCTATTTTCCTGGTGACTTAAGTTCTTTAAGTCACCAACTGACTGTTGAGTTTTGGCGGCTTCTTTTTGTGCTTTTTCAGCTACTTTTTTCTCTTTTCGTCTTTTTCTTTCGGCTGCTTTCTTTGCTTTTTTCTTTTCGCGAAGTTCCTCTATTTCAGATTTATACATCCAATTGTCAGTTGTTAATTCTGGTTCTAATACATATAAACGATTAGAACCATCTTTTACAGGTTCCTCATCCAACAACTCTACACTATGAAGTTCTTTTTTTGCTTTGATAGCTGTTGGTTCTGATACCATAAGCATATAGCTAAGTTCAGTATTATCTGCGATACAGTAAATATATCCATCTTTGTCTATGTATGTATCCTCATTTTTTGAAGTTTGAACAGATAGTTTGTAACGATCACGTAGAAGAGCATATAGAACACGAGCATCATTACTCAGCTTTCTGTATTTTGGTTCATAGAATAAGTACTGAAATAATTGGAAAAATAAATCCTTACTTGCTTTTTCACCATTGATACGACGTTCACGTTTGCTTTTTGACATAATAAAAAATCCTCCATTTTCCAATCCCAGCAAAAAAGGGTATAGGAAACTAGAGGATTTTGTGTTTACGTTTTTTAAAAGTTATGATACTATCGTTATAGATAGTATTAACTTAATAACGCAAATCACAAAAACCTCTATTTCGAAGTTTTTACATGGAGAGTGGCGACCAACCTTCAACCATCTAAAAACTAACCTGCTGGGGTTTTTGTTTTTTTATATTTAAAATATTTGTTTTGAAATCTATATATCTACCAATAACTATAACAGAAGAATGTGGAAAAAAGAAGACAAAAAGAAAAGACCGTCGATTTTGGCGGTCTTTTTTTTGTGGATATGTGGATAAAATTATTTTTTATCAATCATTGTTTTAGGTATTTCACGTTCTCCGGTAATTTCAGCTTTTATTGTTCCATTTTCAACATAGATACGCTCGACAACTGGAACAGTGATAAGCTTATTTTGATGTTTTTTCATTCTTACATTTTCTAAATCAATTACATTATTCATATCTAATCCCTCCAAGTCTATCAATATGGAGAAACCTATTATTTTGAAGAACCTAACTTTACTTCGATGTCAGCAGTTGCAGCAACAGCTGACATCATCTTTTCATCCGATAACTCCACATTCTTTTTAGCAGCTTCCATTCTATCATTCATAGGAGCAAGTCCATCGATACCTTGAACTACATTTCTAGCAGCGTCTGATCGGTACATTGCAGCTAAAGAAAATTCTTTTTTGAATGTATTTAGATCTTCTTTTATCGTCTCATCACTTAATTTATCGTTAATAGTGGATGCTTTAATTCTTGTTGATAAATCAGTGTATTTAGTTTGGATAGTCTCCATTTGTTCTTTAATTTTCGCTTGATCCATGTTAGGGTTCTCGCTGGCTTCGGTCCATACTGGTTTCCAATGCTCATTCCAAATCGCATCATATTCTGCAACAAAAGAGTTAATCTCAGCTTTTACTTCTTTTTGATATACATCTTTATCACCTTGAGAAGCTTCACTTGTTTCTGTTGCGTTTGCTTGTTTTTCCTTCGAAGAAGATTCTTCAGAATCGCATGCTGCTAATCCTAAAAATAAAGAACTACAAAATAATGCTGTCATTAGTTTCTTTTTCATAGATGTCTCTCCTTAAGTATTGAAGTATAGATAATTAATAAATTATAGCAAAAATAAAATCTTTACATTGTCATATATTGTCGAATTGATATAAAGGGTAAACCTTTGCTAGCATTGCTTATTATTCTAAAATTTGTAGTACCACTTGTTGAACAGATAAAACAGAGAAGCTCTTTAAGTATTAAACTAGGAACCTAGATAGTTTTTTGTACTTTAATAAAAGTAAATCCTCTGGAATACCTGTGTGCTTCGAAATGGCATTTATCGTTATTAGTTCTGTTGCATAAGCATGCCAGTTTTCATCTGGAACTAACAGTTCTACTGCAAATAAATTTGCTTGTCTTTCGAATTTATCTACAGATAAAAATGTATTAGTTCGTAAAAATGGAGTGTTGACATCCTTATGCATTAGGCAATGCCCTAGTTCATGTGAACAAGTTATAATTTGTTCTTGAGCATTTAAGTTTTCGTTAATACATATATATTGGTTTCCTTCATAATTTTTATAAAAACCCATGATGCTTGGATGTAAATTTTTATAAAAGACATGAATCTTTAAATGTTCGGCTATTTCAAAAGGGTTTGTTGTTTGAAATTTTTTTGCTAATTCTAGTGCTATGCCTTTTTCATAATAACCCAATTGAATCTACACCTCCTTTAATCAATCTCTGATATGGACTTTTTTTGGATGGATCTTTTATTTACTTTGTGTGTGTGTCGAACAATGTATTCCATCGCATCCATTAATGAATCCAAAGCTTCTTCAGAAAGAGGTTCACCAGAAAACATTAATCCATCAGTATTCATTAAATCATTTCTTATTTCTTCCATTCTTTTCCCAATGTCTTTGGTATCTTCTTCTATATTTGTAATAGTATTTGTATACTCTTGTTCTGTTCTTCCTAGTAAAAAATCTATTGAAACATCAAAGTAGTCCGCTACTTTTTGTACACGTTCTACAGAAGGGGTTCTCTTTTTCCACTGGTAAATGGTGTTTTGGCCAAACTCTAACTCTTCTTCTAATCTAGATACTGAAATTCCACGATTTTGACATAGAGTTTTTATTCTCTCCGTAATTCCCATGTAATTCGACCTCTCCAGCTAACATACAAGTATATTATTCAATTAGTTAGATAAAACGTTTGACAACTAACTTATTGAATAATATACTTATGTGCATAAGCTACTTATTTAGCTTTCCAAACACTACTAAATCAAAGACATAATAAGCGTTCCCCAACGTATAAAGCCTAAGAGTGTAGGTTTATTTAGCTATGTGTTTATTTTAATCAATAAGTTAGTTAGTGTCAATGGTAAGCTAAACAATTAGCTTATTTTCTAAAAAACGAGGTGAATAGAATGGCAAACGAGTTTGGTATGAAAGTTAGAGCAACCCTATTCGCTAAAAATATGCAGCAAAAAGAATTAGCAAATTTACTAGGGATTTCTAGTGCTTATTTATCAGATATTCTCCGTGATAAACGTGAAGGAAAGAATGTTAGAGAAAAAATAATAAAGCTATTAGATATGAAGGAGGCTCTTAAATAATGAGGGGTATCCAAGAGATTCAAGGTGAAGTTAGTGAGTTGGTATTTGTAGAAGGTAGAAGGATTGTAACAGACAGTTTAACAATTGCGGAGGTATTTAGGAAACGTCACGATCATGTGATGAGAGACATTGAAATCCAAATTGAAAAGTTAATTGAAGCTGGTGAGCAGCAGTGGGGTATCACCAACTTTGGGGAGACCCAATATCAACATCCACAAAATAAACAGTGGTACAACAAATATAACTTAACAGAAGATGCCTTTGCACTTGTAGCAATGAGTTATGTAACTCCTGAAGCAATGAAGATGAAGGTTAAGTTCCTACAAGAATTTAAGCGAATGAAAGAATTTATTAGCAAGCAAAGACCGTCATCTAGAGAGCAATTTTTAGCAACTATGCAGTTAGGACTTCAACACGAAGAAGATTTAAAACAATTAAAAACAGAAGTTGAACAAATTAAAGGTGATATTAACCAACGAATGACAGTGGATTATAGTCAACAACAAGCTATACGTAACACTGTTAACAGAAGAGTATATGAATTGTGGGAAAAAGAAATTGTAAATAAAACGATTCATGATACTAGAAAAAAAGTTTTTTCAGCTATTTGGAAAGACATAAAATCATCATTTGCAGTAAATAGTTATCATAACATCCGCCAAAAAGATTTTGAGGAAGTAATAGATTACATAAAAGTATGGAGGCCAAGGTTAGTTTAATCGGTTGGTTACAATACGGACTGTATAGAGGAGGAAAAAACATATGGCAATTGATATAAATAGCTTTGCACAAGGTGCAGTTGCAGAAAGATTAGATGCAGAGTTTGATAAAGTTCTGAAAAACATGGCGGATCCTAATACGGATCCGAAGGCCAAGCGAACAATCACGATAACTCTTTCTATTACTGGTGATACCAAGAGAGAAATTTGGGATTGTAGCGTAAAAGCGACATCTAAATTAGCGCCAGCGCACGAAGTAGGTTCCAGGATTATCGTTGGACGTGACCGAGAGGGGAATATCGTTGGCCAGGAGCTGGTATCGGGTGTGAAGGGCCAAATGTTTATTGATACTGAAGGTGATATTTCAAATGATGTAGGTGAAAAGATTGAGGATGCTGCACCGCAAGAAACAACGAGTGGTGTGGTAGATTTCCGTCAGCAAAAAACAAATTAATTAATAGAAAAGGGGATATAAAAAATGATTGAAAGACAAGCGTTGGAGTATGTTGTCGATCTCAGCAAGGCAGAAACTATGGAAATTGATGGCCAAAGGTTTTCTACACGTAAATTGTATGTAGTAGAAGAGCCTACAGCGAATGCACTTTTCGTTCGTAGCTTATCTGGTTTAGTAGACTATGTAAAAAGTAATTTTGATGTAGAAGAGGGATTAATGATTCATATCGCAAGCCCAACACAAGTTAATTGTTTTACAAAGATTAATGGTAACTATAAACGTAGTACTTTTGTGAAAACAGAAGCGCTTGTGCCAAACTTTGATTTTGGTTATTGGTACGACGTTGAGAATTTTATTATCAATTTGCAAGCAGCATTTAAAGAAACTGAGGACAGAAGCATCATGTTGAAGGTAGTAGGGAACATAACGGAAGAAGATGTAAAAACATATGGCGATAATGGTATTTCGCAGAGTGTGACGGCAAGAAATGGGGTTGTTCAAGTTAGCGAAGTAGCTGTACCTAATCCGGTTTCTTTACAACCGTACAGAACGTTTGTTGAAGTTGATCAGCCAGAAAGTAACTTTATTTTCCGTATGAAAGATGGCCCACGTTGCTCTATTCATGAGGCAGATGGCGGAGCTTGGAAACTAGAAGCAATTGAAAATATTAAAAAGTATCTAATTGAGCAGTTAGCAGAAGAAATTGAAAGTGAAAAAGTGTTTATTATCGCTTAGGTAATTGAAATCTATATATCAGCAGCTGCATCTATATGATGTAGCTGCACATAAAATAAAATATCCTAACTTATCCAGAAGAACCATTTCAACAGGCGACCAAACCAATATAGGAACTTATGGATAGTTAAAAAAGACAATGTAAAAGGTTCGTTATTAGGGCATAAGAAAAGACCCGTCTGAGAAACGGGCCCTTCCAAAACAGTTATACGAACCATTATACCATATATAACGATGTAATGAGTAGTTAATATGCAGTTGTTATAAAAAACATAATGGGAGTTGAATTATATGAGTCATATATTTAATAACGATAATTGGTGTGATGTTTGTAGCAAGACAATAGCTGCAGATGATCTGAGAAATATGTACATAGAAGGTAGCGAGAAAGCATTATGTAAAAGCTGCCGTGGCGATTTAGAAATGAAGGTAGTTGATATGTTTGTTATACAAGACATGTTGAAATGCTTAATTAAAGAATATGGGCCATCAAAAGTTAGGGAGTTCGATCTAAGTAAAGCTGAAGCATTAGTAACAGAGAAACAAATTGAACTACAAATAGAAAAGCGTGGCGGAGAATTTAACCAACAAAAATTAGGTGAATTTGTCTTTCTGAAAACCAGTGAAATTATTACGATTATACAAATTTTAAAACGTAAAATTGGAAGCGAACTCTGGATGAATCCAGTAATTAAAATGTTGCTAGAGAAGAAGATTACAATAACCTTAAGCCAAGAAGGTGAGAGCAATGACCGAGCAAATAACATTTTTGCTTGATGATTGCGGAAATATACCGGTTCTTTTAGAAAAAAAGTCTTTTGATATGAGCGAAGCGCGTGTGCAGCGTCAGCAAGGTCAACCTAGTTTCGTTGATGTCTTCGCTATTATTCCTGTTGATGCTAAAAGCATGGACGAGCTGCCGCGCACGTTTAAAGCAGATGAGAAGTTTGACCTTTTTATCGATTACGTAACGGCGATATGGCGTTATCACAGGTCAACGGATAAAACATTTACATGGGACGCGGCAGAAGAACTGTGCAAGGCAGCACGGAATGCCAAGGAGCCTATTAGTATACGAATATATTTAGATTCCGGATTTCGTCCGGAACGAGTTACCGAATATTTGTGAGATGGAGGAAATGATAATGAACATTTTTGCAATGCAAATACCAGTGCGAGGAAATGTAACGATTCCATTTGAATTAGGTGAATGGACAGCTTGTGAAACGAAGGATTATACAATGTTTGCTGCAGTAGAGAAAATGTATATAGATCTCGAGGTTGGAGATATTAGAATCTTTGGCAAGTGGGGACATACAAATCTTATGGGCGAAGGCGAGGCAGGATGGGTTTATGCGGGGCAATGCCGCCGCGCTACAGAAAGAGAGAAAGAACTGGAAGAGCGAAGACGTGTCTTTGCTAAAAAAGGGAGAAAAAATAACGAGTTCCATCCGTTCGATGCGGCCAATGATGGACACTACGCTATGACAGTGATGTACCAGGACAAGGAAACGGGGATTGTAACGGTTGCAGTAAATAATACAGATAAATCCTTTAGGATAAAAGCAGAGAATCTTGAGCTGGTATATGCAGCGGAAGATATGTGCGGATAGGAGCACTGCAGTAATATTATTTTCAATATTCAGTATCGTTATAACGGATGTAACGGAAAGAATTAGCAGGTGGAAGAATTATTGTATAAACAGGATTTGATAAATAGATTAATACGTTTCGGTGTTTATAGAACGGACAAGCGCCATTTATATGAACTGAGTGAAAAAGAACTAGCTATCTTAATAGTGACAAGCATTATAAAGCGCTTAAAAGATATAAAAGTTTGTCCGTTTTTAGATTTGTGTTCATGTATAACACGGAATCAATGTAAAGAGTTAGAAAAAGAGAGTGGAATACAGACGGTTCGAAAGTTATTTGATGTATCTGTCCAAGATAACAACGTAGTCGTAAGGTGCAGCAAGTGCGACAATGCCATTCGTTTTTTACTAAGTGGATCAAACCAGATAAAGGGGAAATAGTTATGGAACCAGTGAAAGTACCAAAAGAAGTGGCTCGAGTTTTAGATGAAGTGAAGGGAAAAACAGTAGATACAGCTCAGTGCTTGTCTCAATGCTTAAATTACATTGAAACATATGCTTATGCAAAGGAGAATGCCATTCAATTAGCTATGGCGATTCAATACGGTTATGAACCAATCTTTGAGGTTACTGTAGGCGAATGGGTGTTATATGAAAAGGAATTCGTAAAAGTGACAGCTGCGCAGCCAGAACATAATAGATTCCAATTTAATCACATAAATGATTGGAAGGCTATTCATGATATAGAACGTCATGCAATTGAGAAAGAAATTGCTGTAATTGTAAGGCAGCGTGCATTTGAAAAGTTTAATAGAAAAATTAATGAGTTCCGGCCAGATGATGTTGCAATTACGAAAGAGCAGGAATGGGTTCATGTTGTAACTGGAACAAATACAAGTGGTGAAGTAGAAGTACTGTACGGAAATGAAGAAGAATATTTTGCAGTGAAACTAGCGGCTGCAGATTTATTTCCACGTTATTTTGCAGAACAAAGATTAGACTAAGGGGCTGACAGTGATGGCAAATATTATGGATGAAAGAAAAGATTACGTAGTTGATCTAAGAGAATTGTTTAAAATGCAGAAGTCGCTAGATACTTATATTGCGAAAGAGAAATCTGAAGCTTACGAGGATCATGTGGTTCGGAAATTAAACAAAGTGTTTGCGTTAAAAGTTGAAATACATGAAGCCTGGAACGATACGATGGCATTTAAAATGTGGTCGGATAAATATAAAAAACCTAAAGATACACTTCTTAAAGAATTGGTGGATGTGCTGCATTTCATCTTGTCAGTTGCCCTGGAGTTTAATTTACATAAAAAATTAGGAACAGTGGTGATTACGAAACAAAGCTTTGCGAACATTAATAAGATGTTCTTCTATATGGATAAGTACACATCCCGTATTTATAACAAAATGCCATATGGTCATTTATATGGGATAAAAATGGATTTGATCGCTATAATCGATGCCTTTTTTAAAATCGTAAGTTATTATGGTTGGAATTTTGATGATGTATATAACGTTTATGTAGAAAAGAATAAAGAGAACTTTAAACGTCAAGAGAGTGGATATTAATACAAGGTTTTAATTTCAGTATAGAAAAAGCCCTAACTATGTGGGGGAGTTAGGGCAGCTTAAGGGGAATTTTCAAGAAAAAATAATGTGACTGACTTAATTAGACTAACATACATCTAAAAAGTTAGATATAGATATAATGTTAAGAATGTGTAAATGTTAGACGACTGATGAGTATAAAAGTTTCATTTTGTAGCGAAAGGAGTATCGAAATGAGTATTTCATGGAGAGAAAAAATATATGCTCTTTATAAAGGTGAGCGGTTCATCACAGAAGGCACAATTCAAGAAATTCATGAACAAACAAATAAATCTATTAGCTTCTTAAGATATATGACTGCTCCTGTTTATGAGAAACGCTGCGGTGACAGTGTAAAACGATTACGATTAATACCGTTAGATGATGAAGAAGAGGACGATGAAGAATAATGACATACTTACAACAACTTAATCAGCTGGCAGGTAAATTACCTATCGAGGTATTACAAGATATTGATTATCGTATACGAGATTGGTTGATCAGTGGTGGTAATGAAAATGATCCGTATATAGAGCAGCAATTACGATTTGCAAAAAATATATTGAAAGCGAGAGGAATAGAATGATCCATAGGAATCGTGGCCAAGCATTTGAACATTTAATTAATATCTCTAATCAGATGTATAAAAACGCACGGATTGCTGTTATGAATAAGCGCCCTACGCCAATCAAAGTATTGAAGACTGATAAATTCGGAAAAATAAAAGAGAGCTGCTGGGAAGCGAAATCCACAGTGGATTACGATGGAGTTTATCGAGGGTATGCTGTATGTTTTGAGGCAAAGTCTGTAGATGTAGAGACTCGATTTGATTTAAAGAATATAGCAGCACATCAAATTGATTATTTAGAGTTAGCGGAGAAAATGGGAGCTATCTGTTTCTTTCTTATTGAATTCCGTAAAGAGAAAACTATTTTCCTTGCTCCATTCTCATTTATTAAAGAATATGTTGCTGCAGCAAATGCAGGGGGTTCTAAATCTATACCGAGAGCAGTTTTTAATGATAGAGCATACTTAGTGAAATCAACAAATAGAGCGCTTGTCGATTACATACAATGTATTGACGAAAATATATTAGTAGGATAGCGCTATGGATAAAAGAAATATTCGTATTGAAGTTCTAGATTTACAAGATCAATACTGTACAATGTGTGGACATCGTAGTAAGCAAGATTTTGATATTTGTTTTGTTGAATGTTCCATAGGGCAACGTATTGAGCAAATCGGTATATATTTAGGAGCAAAACCAAAAGAAAAAGAAAAAGAAAAAGTTGGACCAGACAAAAGTAGTATAAAGAAGCGCAGGACAAGAAAAGACTGGGATGAGATTTGTAAAAAGGCAATAGCGTTACGAGAAGAAGGATTAAGCTATGCATTGATAGCGAAGCGGCTCGGTGTTAAACATGGCCAAGAAGTATCATACCAAATGAAAAATAGAGGGTTTAAATAATTTCACATACCATATTAATGTTACAAAAACATTTAAAAAAAGATAATCGTCAACATTTGTTCGGAATAGAGGGCGTTGATATATAAGAATCAGTACAGTTCTTAATATATCAACGCTCTTTTTTATATATAGGGGGCAAGATATATGAAAGAATCTATTAAAGATGTACAAGACTTAATTATTGAATATAAGGAAACGCTAGGTACTTTAGAGCAAGAGAAAGAAGCAGCTGATGATAAAACAAAGGAAATCATAGCTGGAATGATTAGTGATGTCCGTTATGCTTTGGAATGGATGTGTAACGGCCGAAAACCAGGTAATGTAAGAGGTATTGAAAGAAGAGCTGCTTATGAACGTGAGAAGTCTGTTGATCCACTGCTAATGCAGCGATACTTTAGAAGTACAGAAACACCGTACGAATGGGATAATAATGAAAAAGAAAGTGTAGTTTCTGAATGGGATCGTATTCGACTAGAAGATGCCTTATCTACGTTAACCGAGAATGAAAAGGAAGTCTATATGATGCATAAAGGGTATTGTCTTTCTATGGATGAAATTTCTAAAATGTTGCAAATATCTAAAGGGACTGTTCAGAAATATATTCAAAGAGCAGATATAAAAATTAGCAGGCAAATTAAAGAAAGTCTCTTCTGCATGAGTGGTTGAGGCTTTTTTCATTTTGAAAAAAAAGTGTTTGGTACATCCCTTCGAAAAAGGGGAATAAGACAAAGTATACTAAATAGATAATGAATAGATGTGTCTAGACGAGATACATGTATTTTGAGTCATGGCCTTACTTTTATTTCCAAACGGGCTTTTATACACGTATCTCGGTCGAACCTCAAAAGTAATCAAAAAAAGAAGCACTTAATGTAAGTGCTTCTTTTTTTGATTACTTTTGATTTTCAAACATATAAAAAATAACGCTAAGGCTAGAAGTATAGACCAAGTCAACGAAGGAGTATGGAAAAATAATATTAAAAATATAAAACTTAATAGTAGTGATGTGAGACTAATGATGATTTTATTTTTTGGAATATAATTATGAACAATTAAAGCTATTAAAACAGGAATAATTGTATAGATGGCTACTAAAATATACATAAATTACCTCCTTGTCCATAAAATGGTTGTTTTTTAAATCTTTTATATTATACTGAATATTGTAACAAAAATAACATGTTAGGGGGAAATCGTTATGAAAAAAATTATGTCTGTATTATTAGCTGTTTTAATGTTTGGTATGTTTACTTTTCCGAACAATA
Organism: Bacillus manliponensis; assembly: GCF_000712595.1. Classification (GTDB taxonomy): domain Bacteria; phylum Bacillota; class Bacilli; order Bacillales; family Bacillaceae_G; genus Bacillus_A; species Bacillus_A manliponensis. The sequence continues at coordinate 1,135 of NZ_JOTN01000036.1, read as the reverse complement.
CAGCAAAAGCTTCCGAACGATCTGAACAAGTTGATTTAGGGACTCTTTTAACTCCTGAAATTGAAAAAGAGATTAATGAAAATATGCCAGAAGTTTCATTAGAGAATCCTGTTTCAACTTATGTTGCCTCAAATGGATTAACTGTTGTGGATGAATTAGAAATGACACCGGCGATGGAATATAATGCTGCAGTAGTACCAATGGCAGATTCTTTTTCATCAAAGTTATATGTAAATCATAAAAAAACTTTTTACGCTAGTGGATTTTCTATAGCGACTTTTAAAGGGAGATGGTTATGCACTTTTTGGAGAGACGGAAGTGTAACAATTAACAAATGGGATTATTTTTTAGTAGGCATCAATGATGGTACAGCTACTAATAAATCTACAGAAATTCGTTCTAGTGGGAAACCAGCTAAAGCCCGTGGATATGTAACTTTGAACGCTAGATTCTTCTCTGGAGATGTCCTTTGGAATGTGAATGTTAATTCTCCATCGTCAGTATCTAGTACAGTTACTGTAACAAGAGGCGAATAAACTGTAAATAGCCCGCCTGTTGGTGGGCTATTTTTTATCTATCAAGGATCACTACACCATTTATAGAATGGAGGCATTTTATTATGACGCTACTAATAAGTCCCCGCACGACCAAAAAAAGAAAATTGTACGTTAAGGAAATATTTTGCAAATGTAGGTGATACTAGCGTAGTAATATTGCTGGGAATTCTCTTATTCTGGTTAATCCTTGACACCCTTCACCTTCCGGACGATAGCTTTTGAAATCTTTATTTACCCTTAATTACTATGCTTTTTAAAATTCTAATGTCGGCGGTATCCTTATATTAAATTAACCGCCACCGTTTCCATGTTCCACTAACATTTTAACCGGGCCATTACTCTTTTCAACAGGACTATATACGCCAATTGCTAATGTAAAAACTGCAACAAGCCCTAACACTTTAATTGTTATATTCTTCATTTTAACGCCCCTTTATTTAAAGATTGTTGTTTTGATTGTGTACTGCCATAAAAATATGAACTTGCTTTTTCATGGTTGTCTTCTTCATAAAATTTAATTGCAAGTTTTTCTTCATATTCTTGTTTGTACTCATATAATTCTTCTCTATCGAAGTAGG
>NZ_JOTN01000035.1 GCF_000712595.1 Bacillus manliponensis | reverse complement strand
AAAATCAGTAGACAAAACTAATGGTATTAGTTAAACTAAAACTAATACTATTAGTTTTGTGAGAGGGAGATGGAAAGATGCGTTTGACTCATGAGAAAACATTGTATCAATTGTCATTTTTACCGAGAGCTTTTCCTGTGAACTGTTACTTTGTGGAGGAAGAAGACCATTTAACGTTAGTTGATGCGGCTTTGCCTTATAGTGCAAAGTGTATTTTAGAAACAGCTAAAAAGATTGGAAAACCAATCCATCATATTGTATTAACACATGCGCATGATGACCATGTTGGCTCGTTAGATGCATTAAAAGAAGCATTGCCACATGCGAAAGTGTATATATCAAAGCGAGATGCCCGTTTATTACGCGGAGATAAAGCACTTGAAGAAGGGGATTTTGGTATGCCGATAAAAGGCGGTGTTCCAAAGAATATAAAGACAAAGCCAGATGTATTACTGCAAGATGGTGATCGCATTGGTTCATTACTTGCAATTGCCACGCCAGGGCATACACCAGGGTCGATGTCATTTTTAGACACGAGAAATCGCGCACTTATCGCTGGAGATGCATTGCAAACGAGAGGCGGAACAGGGATAGCAGGGCAGATGAAGTTTTTGTTCCCATTCCCAGCGATGGCAACGTGGAGTAAAGAAATTGCGCTGCAAAGTACAGAGAAACTATTGAGCCATGAACCATCGATACTTGCAGTTGGTCATGGAAAGATGTTAGTGAATCCAATAAACGAAATGGAAAAAGCAGTTGCAGAAGCGAAACGAAATTTTGGAATAAAGGTAGGTTAATTATATGTCACCAAGAGTTGGCCTTACATTGCAAAGGGTTGTTGCAACAGCAGAACATATTGCAGATACGAGCGGCTTACAAGAAGTAACGTTATCAGTATTAGCGAAAAGGCTTGGGGTACGGTCGCCATCTTTATACAATCATGTAAGCAACTTACATGATGTAAGAAAACATTTAGGAATCTCTGGTTTGGAAAAGTTGTATATGACTTTGAAGCGAGCTGTAGACGGAAAAGTAAAAGATGAGGCAATTTATGCTTTAGGGAAAGCATATGTATCATTTGTTCGTACACACCCTGGTTTATATGAGGCGACTTTTCTACAAGATGAAGAAGTTGGAAGAGCTGGAGATAAAATTGTGCAGCTTTGCTTATCTATATTGAAGCAGTATCATTTAGAAGAAGAAGAGGCATTGCATGCAACACGTGGGTTACGTAGTATTTGTCATGGATTTTCTTCACTTGAACAGCGCGGTGGATTTGGATTGCCTCTTCATGTCGATGAAAGTTTGGAGTTGTTGCTGGAGGCTTTCGTGAAAGGATTGCCGGAATTTCGGGACAAGTAGAGGTTCCAGTATTTTTTATAAGGGGTATGTATGAATGGATAGATGGTTTTTAAGTTGGTTTGTTTTTTGGCCAATTTGTTATTTTATCGTGCATGTAATTTTTAGAAATGAAGCAGCCGATGTATTATCTTTTCTTGGCGTTTACTATATGGGAATGAGTTTATATTACGCATTTGATCAATATGTTGAGAAGAAGAAAAAAGAGAAGCATAGTAAGACTGTCCGCAATTAGAAGGTAGTGGACGGTCTTTTTTTATCCCGCTATTTGCGGGCTGTGAGACCCCACTGAGTGAAGTTTCACTGTATGAAATGTCAGTAAGAGAATTGTGCACGAAAAAACTCCATATTAAACACATATTAACTTCATATGGATTACAACTTAAAAATGTATAATCCTATTATAAACATATTAAATTAATACAAAACACAAGGATTCATACTAAATATAACCAAATAAAAATAAAAGGGATAGGAGAATTTTTTATGACTACATATTTAAATCCAACTACTTTAAATGCAACGACAGAAAGTATCATTTCAGAGGAAGATGTGGAACTTCTAAAGGCGATGGCACATCCAATTCGCTTACGAATTATTAAAGAACTATGCAAACAACAATCATTTAACGTTACACAATTAACAGAGATGTTAAACCTTCCACAATCAACTGTATCTCAGCATCTTGCTAAGATGAGAGGAAAAATTGTGAAAGCAGAAAGAAAAGGAATCGAAATGTATTATTATGTTGCTAATTTAAATGCAAGCAAAATCATTAAGATTTTAGGATATTTAGATTAATTAATGTATATATAATGCTGTAAAGGCACAAATAAACTCCAATGAGTGGGAGATGGGACACCCACTCATTGGAGTTTATTTTATCCCGCTATTTGCGGGCTGTAAAACTCCCACCTCAAAACTTGAGGGAAGCGAAGAAGTTTAGGTGGGAGATAAACAGCCCGTAAAAGCCCGATTGGTTCAACTAACACTCAGTAGGGGACCCCACTGAGTGTTAGTTGAACTTTATAGTGATTGCACACCAAATACGCTACGTGATAGCTCAAAATATTGTTGAGGTGTAATCGCCTCTTTTTTCTTTTCACCGTTTTTGGTTAGTGTAAAACTTTCTTTTGTTAAAGAAGCATGCCCATCTTCAATAAGTTTGACGAGAATAGGAACTTTGTTAAAAGGTGACTGCTCATGTTCTACGATGATTTTTTGGGCAGCATTTACCTTTCTTTCATCAACTCCTTCAACATAAAACGCATAACCAATGCTCCACTCATTTGAATGAGCCGTATTTAGGAATTCGTGATTGTTTTTCATCTCCAATATATAGTTTCCTTTTTCAGTTGTTTCTTTTCGTATACGATAGTCTCCAGTAGTAGAATGTACCGTGTTTCCTGAAAACGGAACAGGAGCAAGTGGTAAATAAGATCCAAACCCTACTTCTATTAAATATAACTCACCATGATACTGTAAAATTGTTGCAATATGTCCCGAATCAACAGCCCATTTGTTAGCAGCAGCTTGATAAACCGTTCCGGATACGAGGTGAACATCAAAACCATAATCTTTTAGGAAGTAATACATAAGTGGATTCAATTCGTAGCATAAGCCACCACGCTTATTAGTTAAAATCTTTTCTTGTAGGTTCTCTTTAGAGATTTCTTTTGTCTTTCCTTCAATAATACTTAAATTTTCAAAAGGAACTGTTTGCGCCATTGCATGTAAAAGCTGAGGTAAATCTGTAAAGGAAATAGATTCTTTTTCTTTCATTTTTAATCGTTCAAAGAATTGTTTTTGAAAATTGGTCATCGGAATCGCCCCTTATTTATTCTTTCACTTTTAGCCCCATCATTGCTGCAAATCCGATTGCTTGTTCTGGTGATACTTCACATCCGTTTAACTCTTCAAATGAAACACTTAATCTTTGGAATGTGGAATTACTAAGGTCAATTCCTTTTAGTGATGTCCTTGCAAAATTTACTTCGTTTAAATCGCAATATGGAAAGTCTACTTTTTGAAATTTACATTCGTAGAAATCAGCACTTTGCATAGAGCAATGATCAAACCTTATTTGTTTTAAGCTAGCATAGCCAAACGAACTAAGGTTTAAGTTGCAATTTTCAAATTGAACATTCCCTAAATGTCCATCTGAAAGGTTAATACCTAGCATTTTAGAGTTTTTGAAATGAACTCTATGTATGATGCTTTTCATAAAATCAGCATTTGATAAATCACAGTTTTCGAAAATAACATCTGTTAACTCAATGTTTTGAAAAGATACATCATTAAAAGTTACGTTACGAAAGATGACTTTTGAGAATTCTGCTTTGTAAATTTCTTCTTCCGTAATAAAACAATCCTGAATCATACAGTTTGTAAGGTATGGCTCTTCTACATTATGTATATCGTGAAAGTTAATCGCGGGTAGATTTAATATGATTTTTGGTTTTTCAATTTTGATTTTTGACATAGCTTATTATCCTCACTTTCCTGTATATCTTTCATTATCCGGAATGTTACTTGCAAAATCAATCAACGTGCATACAATCCCATAATTCATTCCATAATAAGGGAGAATGAAAGAAGAAAGGGAGGCGTTGTTTATGCACAACTTAACGGAACTTGAAGTGGAAAATTTACGCCATTTAATTGGCGGTCATGGAACAATTATTCATAAGTTAGAACAATATGCACAAAATTGTACGGACCCACAGTTAAAATCGCTGCTACAAAAAGATATACAAGATGCACAAAATACAAAGCAGCAGTTAATGTCTTTTTTAGGATAGGAGTGAACGGAACATGAATGAAAAAGATATGGTAAATGATTATTTAGAAGGATTAAATGCGAGCTTGGCAAGTTATGCGGGTTATATTGCACAAACAAATGATGAACAGTTATATCAGGCGCTCATTCAAATTCGTAATCAAGATGAAGCACGTCAGCGCCATATGTACGAGTATGCGAAGCAAAAGAATTACTATCAGCCAGCTGCTCCGGCAAATCCAATGGTTGTTCAGCAGTTAAAAAGTCAATTACAACAAGGATAAGCGATCATGCTTATCCTTTTTTCATAGTTTCAGCTTCGAGGCGTATCTTGTAAAAATATTGTACAATTTCTGTTTCATTTTTGATTGTATCTCGCAGCTTTTGTAACGTTCGTTTCCCCACTCTTCTATCAAGTAAAGTTAGTACTTTTATGATGGTATTATTTGATTGTAAAGCAGATTCAATAGGGAGTTGGAAGTATTCTTCAACCTCCTTAAAAAATTCATATTGTGCAAAAAAGCCATCTTTATGAATGAGATCATAAGCGTTTTTTTGAATTTCTAAATTGCTCATTATTTCTCCTGTTTCATGAAGCCGTTCTTTAATTTCTATTTCTTTGTAGTACAGTTCTACAGTCGCCTTCAGTGTGCACATATTAAAGGCTTCTCTCTTATCAACAGTAATACAGGCCCTCCCTAACTGATCATGTGCTTTTCGGTAATTTATAATATGAAATTGTACTCTCCCTTGCAAAGATTCACATAAAAAGCTTTCTAAATGCTTCTTTAGTTTACTCCATTGCTGTTTTTTCACTGTTTTCACCTTCCTTATAGTGATTGTCAACTATTATATCTAAATTTTACAATTTAATGTAACAATTATGTCACAAAAATGTTCAGTTTTTCACAAAGTTTTCACCTTATTTGTGAATCCTTTCACAATTCATCCATAGTTTTCCAAGTGTTAACTCCATATAATAAAAAGTGTAAGGAGCAAACAACAAACAATTATAGTAAGGATTGGGAGAGATTATGATGAACAGAAATACGAGAAAAATTGCAATCATCGGAACAGGTTTAGTTGGATCAAGTTGTGCGTATTCTATTGTGAACCAAGGGGTTTGTGAAGAATTAGTATTAATCGATGTTAATCATGAACGCGCTGTAGGGGAAGCGATGGACTTATCACATTGTATTAACTTTACGAATACAAGAACAAAAGTATATGCTGGTGATTATTCAAATTGTAAAGATACAGATATCGTGATTATTACAGCAGGACCAGCACCAAAACCAGGACAAAGTCGTCTTGATACGTTAGGTGCAAGTGCGAAAATTATGGAAAGCATTGTTGCAGGTGTAATGGAAAGTGGATTTAACGGCATTTTCTTAATTGCCTCGAATCCAGTTGACATTATTACATATCAAGTTTGGAAGTTATCAGGTTTGCCAAGAAATCAAGTAATCGGTACAGGAACATCTTTAGATTCGTCTCGTTTAAAAACAATTTTATCAGACATGTTTGAAGTAGACCCTCGCAGTATCCACGGTTATGCACTTGGTGAGCATGGCGATTCTCAAATGGTTGCTTGGTCTCATGTGACAGTTGGTGGAAAACCAATGCTTGAAATTTTAGATGAGCAAAAAGAACGTTTTGCCAATGTTGACTTAGATGAAATTGTTGAAAAAACAGCAAAAGCAGGTTGGGAAATTTATCAACGTAAAGGTACAACGTATTATGGCATTGGTAACGCACTGGCGTATATTGCACGCTCTATTTTCAATGATGACCATCGTATTATCGCTGTTTCAGCTATTTTAGATGGAGAATACGGAGAAGCAGAAATTTGTACAGGTGTACCAGCAATTATTACACGTGAAGGTATAAAAGAGGTTGTAGAATTGAACTTAACAGAAGCAGAAGAAGAACGTTTCGCAAAATCAAATGATACATTGCGTGATTATATGAAAACAATCGGTTATTAATTATACAAGGAGAAGGTGAAAAACATGAAGGAATATATCATGCCCCGCGTCTTTAAAGGGTCCGCTGGTATTGCACAAGGTATATTCGTATCGCTCGGAATTGGATTATTAATTGAAAACATTGGACGTATTTTTGATATCCCAACGCTCATCACAATGGGGATCGTTGCGAAATCATTAATGGCACCAGCAATTGGTGCTGGAATCGCCTTTATGCTTGGTGCAAATGCGCTCGTTATCTTTTCGGCAATGGTAGCTGGGACAATTGGAGCAGGTGCGATTTCGATTACAGAGGCTGGCTTTATGATTAAAACAGGTGAACCAATTGGTGCGCTGTTAACAGCAACACTTGCTGTATACATTGGAAAACGAGTAAGCGGAAAGACTTCGCTTGATATGATGATTGTTCCATTTGCGGCAATTTTAGCTTCAGGCGTTGTTGGGATTTGGTTATCACAACATATCACTCCGATATTAAATATGGTCGGTGGATTTATTAAAGATAGTTCAGCAGGAAGTCCACTTGTTGCCTCTATCATATTATCTGTCGTATGGGGATTACTATTAATCTCTCCTGCTTCATCAGCAGCGCTTGCAATCGCGCTTAGCTTAGATGGAGTAGCTGGTGGTGCAGCTCTTGCTGGATGTGTCGCTCAGTTTATCGGGTTCTCTGTTATTTCAGCAAAAGAGAACAATTTAGGCGGCATTTTAGCACAAGCGCTTTGTACACCAAAAGTACAGCTTCCAAATATTACGAAGAATCCGATGATACTCATCCCAACTGTCGTCGCCAGCGCAATTGTTGGTCCTGTTTCAGCCCTCATCTTCCAAATTGAAGCAGGAAAAGAAATCGCTGGCCTTGGGTTAAGTTCTTTCATCGCCCCGATTAACTTAATTCAAACAGAAGGATTAAGCGTAGTACCAGCGATGGTGATTACGTACATTATTATTCCAGTTGCAGTATCTTACGTGCTATACATGGTACTTCGAAAAGCTGGACGCATTAAATCCGGTGACATGACTGTACCACAATCATAAGTGAGACGCCCCCTCTGACTTATAGAAAAAGCAGACTGAACATGCAGTCTGCTTTTTCCTATTATAATTTTATTTCACCAGCAGGTATTTGTACTTTTTCTTCTTTGTTAACAAATACAAATTGGAAGCCGTAATATAATACACTTGCTACTGCCATGCCAGAAATGACGTCTAAAATTGCATGCTGCTTTGTAAAAACAGTTGATACGATAATAAGTGTGCCGGCGATAGATAGCAGTGTAAATTCCCATTTATGTTCTTCTTTTCTTTTGTAAGCTGCTAGCATGATGACAAACGTTGTGAAAACGTGAATGCTTGGAAAACAGTTTACAGGCTGATCAGTCTCATAAATATAGCGAACTAACTGTGAAAAAATATCATTTCCAGTTACAGCTGGACGTGGCACAGTCGTTTGCCAAAAATAATAAATAATAAAGCAAACGAGCTTTCCAACAATGATACAACTCATTGTAATATAATACTGTATTCGATCAGCAAAGAAGTAATAAATAAGAACACCATATAAATAAGGAAACCAGAGTAAGTATGGAATAATGAACTCTTTTATGAATGGAATCCAATCATCAACGACTGTTGTGATAATAAACGCATTTTCTGTGGATTTATTTAAAACTTCATATAACGGGCTAATAAGTATAAGTGCGAGCATATAAGCAAATGGCTTAAAAGAAGACACTGTAATCTTTTTCATTATCATTCTCCTAGTTTATAGAAATTGCAGTAAACAGCATTGATTATAATATAGAAATGGAATAAAGGGTATCGATTTTCCTTACATTTTCTTTTGATAGCTTACATTTTTGTCACTTGACATAATCAAACGTTTGTTTAAATGGGAAGTACACTGTGAAGTACGTGTTTATCCCGCATTAACTGGCTGTAAGACTCCCACCTCAAAACTTAGAGGATTCAGAGAGGTTTAGGTGGGAGATTAACAACCCGTAAAAGCCCGATTGGTCGTGCTGACAATCAGTGGGGGATGGAGAAAACCCCCACTGATTGAAGTTTCACTTTATTGGTTAATTAAACGTTTGTTTAATTTTAGGTTCATCACTGTAACCTGGGGTTGATTTTTTGAAAATGGATTATTTTTTATACACGGAGCGGAGAGTGGCGACTCCTGCGGGAATAGCGAGGGAAGTGAGACCCGGCAGGCTTGCCGAGGAGGCTCGCTCTCGCCCGTGGAAAGCGCCCACTCGGAGTGGAGTGTACATCTATCTATATGTCACCCCCGTTTTTTGGTGATGAACCATATTTTATATAAAAATATAAATTTATTGCAGGAGAAACAAACATGACAGCGAAATAAGTTAAAGTTTGGATATTATTCGTTTGAAATAAGAAAATTTTTTCTATATGATAGGATTAAAGGATAGAAAAAGTAGGTGAAGATATGGCAGTAACATTTTATTCATATCCAAAGTGTGGTACATGTCAAAAAGCGAAGAAATGGTTCGAAACAAATGATGTGGCATATGAGATGATTCATATTGTTGAAAGTCCACCATCAAAAGAAGATTTACGTAATTTGCATGAGAAAAGTGAGTTGCCATTAAAGAAATTCTTCAATACGAGTGGTATGCGTTACCGTGAGCTTGGCTTAAAGGACAAGCTAAAGGATGCAAGTGAAGAAGAAATGTTAGATTTACTAGCTTCTGACGGTATGTTAATTAAAAGACCAATCGTAACAGATGGAAATGACGTAACAGTTGGCTTTAATGAAGAGCAATTTGCAAGCGTGTGGAAAAAGTACCAATAGGTATTTTTACATAATAATACATTCATTGGAGGTACAATCATGAGCATTCCAAATCAATTACGTTACTCTGAAGAACACGAGTGGGTAAAAGTTGAAGACAACAAAGCTACTATCGGTATCACACACTTCGCACAAGGCGAATTAGGCGACATCGTATTCGTCGAGCTTCCAGAGATTGGAGCTAGCATTCAAGTAAACGAGCCATTCGGTAGCGTAGAATCTGTTAAAACAGTTTCTGAATTATACGCACCTGTAACTGGTAAAGTTGTTGCAATTAACGAAGAATTAGATGCACAACCAGAACTTGTGAACGAATCTCCATACGAAGGTGCATGGATGATTGAAATTGAACTTGAAGATGCATCTGAGCTTGAAAAATTAATGTCTGCAGAGAAATATGCAGAAATGATTAATCAAGACTAATACGGAAAGGACAGCTTAAGGCTGTCCTTTTTTGTTTTTTTACTTGTTTTGTTGCACTACTCTGCGCGGAATTTGTCGGAGAGTGCAGAATAGCCGAAAGACCATTGAGAATAGCCGATAAAGTGATGGGAATAGCCGAAAGACCATCGGAAATGGCCGATAAAGTGATAAAAATAGCCGATAAAATAGTGAACGAGCCGCTTCCGCTTTTCCAGTGCCCAGCTCCGCCTCTTAGCCGTCAGGGCTGAACAGTCGGCTCCGCTTTTCTTGTAAAAATAAACAGGAAACAACATGAGAATATCGAATATAATATATACTAAAGTTAAGGTTGTATTATAGTTTATGGTGATCGGGTGATGGCAGATGGTTTATGTAGAGAAAGTCATTATTGTCGAAGGAAGATCAGATAAGAGAAAAATTGAAACGATTATTCGGGAGCCTGTGGAAATTGTTTGTACAAATGGTACAATTAGTTTGTCAAAGATGGATGAGCTTATTGATCAGTTGTACGATAAGGAAGTGTATGTGCTTGTCGATGCGGATGATGCAGGTGAGAAGTTAAGAAAACAGTTTCGCCGCGAATTTCCGCAAGCAGAGCATATATATATCGATCGGTCGTACCGTGAAGTAGCGACTGCACCTTCTTATCATTTAGCAAATGTACTACTAGGAGCTGACATTGACGTTTACACACAATATTTACGGTAAGGATTGATACAAATGTTAGAATGGACAGGGGCTGAAGCTACCGATGCGGTTATAAAACGTGATAAAACAATTTTGTACGTGTATACACCGATGTGTGGTACGTGCCAAGTTGCGAAAAAAATGTTAACCGTTGTAGAGGCAGCGTTATCCCATGTAGAAGTGGGGATGCTTGATTTGAACTATGCACCTCATTTTGCACGCGATTATGAAATTGAAAGTGTTCCATGTTTGCTTATATTTGAGCAAGGGAAACTTGTGAAAAAAATATATGCGTTTCATTCTGTGGAATATTTATATAATGAATTGAAATAAGCGAAAAAGCGGCTTGGGTAGAATGATGGACCTTTTATGGTTTGTTCTATTCAAGCCGCTTTCACTTAAAATGACACATTTCTTGTTAAATGGAGATGTATGTCAAAGTATTTGTCGAGGGAATGTTACAGGATTACGTCTATTCTAGATGGAATGGTATTATGTAGAACACGAGATGAGGAGCGTGAGAAGGATGCGATTATGTTCGTTGCTTACGTCTTTTGTAACATATGCGAATTCACAAAGCCATCTAGAACCACTTTTTCCAAGGTTTGAGCGTACTGTTTGTTTCGTTTTTCAAGACGAATGTTATTCTTTAAAAATAGCAAGAAACGGTATAGAGCTTATAGAAGGATCAGCTGGTGCAAACCAAATTACGTTTGTATATGAAGATAGTCTGTTCTTACTATTGAGCGGAAAAGTAAAGCTACAATCATTGATTAAAGCAAAAAGTGTTACGTACAGAGGAACGTACCGAACAATGCTGTTGTTAGAATCAATCTTTCATATGTGTAAGCCAATGAAAGTAGGTGCTTAATTGTTAGAATCTTTATTTTAAACGAAAATTTCTGTTGACACGTATTCTTTATATTGTTACAATTCGAAACATAAAAACAAATAAAAAATTTAATATTTAAAAATCAGATTAATCATATATCTGATTTTCTCTTATCAAGAGAGGTGGAGGGACTGTGCCCGATGAAGCCCGGCAACCGTCAACGATGTTGAAATGGTGCCAATTCCTGCAAAGCGTATGCTTTGAGAGATGAGAGAAAGGGATACTTATTGTATACGTAAAACCTTTCTGCTCGTGTCTAGCAGAAAGGTTTTTTTATTTCAGCGGTAAGAATGTGGGGAGGATAAACTACTATGATTCGGTTAGAAAACGTAAAGAAAATATATCGCTCCAAAAACGGTGATGTAACCGCTGTGGAGAATGCGAATTTAAAAATAGAGAAGGGTGAAATTTTTGGAGTAATTGGATATAGCGGGGCGGGGAAAAGCTCACTTATTCGCTTATTTAATCAGCTTGAGAAGCCAACGTCTGGAACAATTACGATTGGTGAGCGTGTCATCTCCACGATTACCGGAAGAGAGCTAAGAGAGGCACGACAAGAAATCGGTATGATTTTTCAGCACTTCAACTTGCTTTGGTCACGAACGGTTCGTGAGAATATTGCATTTCCACTGGAAATCGCAGGAGTATCAAGAGCACAGCAACGTGAGCGTGTTGATGAGCTTATTCGGTTAGTTGGGCTTGAAGGAAGAGAAGATGCCTATCCATCCCAGCTAAGCGGTGGACAGAAGCAACGCGTTGGAATTGCAAGAGCGCTTGCGAACAACCCAAAAGTACTGCTTTGTGATGAGGCAACGTCAGCACTCGATCCAGAAACAACAGATCAAATTTTAGAGTTGCTTCTTGATATTAATAAGCGACTCGGTTTAACCATCGTCTTAATTACACATGAAATGCATGTTATTCAAAAGATTTGTAACCGAGTTGCTGTTATGGAGAAAGGAAAAATCGTTGAGAGTGGCACTGTACTGGATGTGTTCCGTAACCCACAGCAAGAGGTAACAAAACGCTTTGTAAAACAAGTGACAAGTTTTGAAGAAGCGCATGACACGATTGAGAGCGTCGTTGAGAAATACCCAGATGGCAAAGTCATCAAATTACAATTTATTGGTGAAGCGGTTGAAAGGCCGGTGCTTCAACAATTAATGAAGCAAGATGATATTGAAGTAAGTATTTTACAAGGAAATATTGCACAAACGACAAGCGGTGCATATGGAAGCTTACTTGTTCACTTAAAAGGTGAAGAAAGTGTAGTGAAGAAGGCAATTGCAATTGTGCAACAAGAGCAAGTAGAAGTGGAGGTGATTGCACATGGATAAATGGTTTCCAAATGTATATTGGGATGAAATGATGGGGGCAACAGTAGAGACACTTTACATGACAGCAATTGCGACAACTGCAACATTTGTATTTGGATTACTTTTAGGACTTTTACTCTTTTTAACGTCGAAAGATAACTTATGGGAAAACAAACCAATTAACGCTGTAGTGGGGGCGTTTGTAAATACGTTCCGTTCAATTCCATTTATCATTTTAATTATTTTATTAATTCCATTTACACAGCTTGTTGTCGGGACAATGCTTGGCGCAAGCGCAGCGTTACCAGCACTTATTATTGGGGCGGCACCATTTTATGCAAGGATGGTTGAAATTGCACTTCGTGAAATTGATAAAGGTGTCATTGAAGCATCAAAATCGATGGGAGCAAAAACAAGCACAATTATTTGGAAAGTGTTAATTCCTGAGTCATTACCAGCACTTATTTCTGGTATTACAGTAACAGCAATTGCTCTTGTTGGTTATACAGCGATGGCAGGTGTTGTTGGAGCAGGTGGACTTGGAACACTTGCATTTTTAGAAGGATTCCAACGAGGAAATGGCGATGTTACGCTTGTTGCAACAGTTCTTATTTTGCTCATCGTATTTACAATTCAATTGCTTGGTGACCGCGTAACACATCGTATTGATAAAAGATAAAACATATAAAAAGAGAGGATGTTTACACATGAAAAAATTAGTACTTTCAGCTCTTACGGCTGTATCAGTTTTTGCATTAGCTGCTTGTGGAGGGAAGGAAGAGAGTAAGCTTGTCGTTGGTGCTTCTAATGAACCACATGCTGTTATTTTGAAAGAGGCGCAGCCATTGCTTGAGAAAAAAGGAATCGACTTAGAAATTAAGAAATTCCAAGATTACGTGCTTCCAAATAAAGCATTAGCTGATAAAGATTTAGATGCAAACTACTTCCAGCACATTCCGTACTTAGAAAAAGAAATTGCAGATAAAGGTTATAAATTTGTAAATGCAGGGAAGATTCATATTGAGCCGATGGGCATTTATTCAAAGAAATATAAAGATTTAAAAGACCTGCCAAATGAAGCAACAATTATTATGGGAAATAACGTATCAGAGCGCGGTCGTATGCTGGGGCTTCTTGAAAAAGCTGGTGTTATTAAATTAAAAGAAGGTATTGATGTCGTAAAAGCAACAGAGAAAGATATTGTAGAAAATCCGAAGAATTTAAAGTTCAAAACAGATGTTGAGCCAGGTTTAACACCGAAGTTATATGAGAATAATGAAGGTGATGCATTATTTATTAATGCAAACTACGCGTTAGATGCGGATTTAAACCCAGCGAAAGATGCGGTTGTTGTGGAAGGTTCAGAGTCACCATATGCAAATATTATTGCAGTTCGTAAAGGTGATGAAAATAAAAAAGAAATTAAAGCACTTGTAGAAGTGTTACATTCGAAAGAAATTCAAGATTTTATTGAGAAAGAATACAAAGGTTTAGTTATTCCGGTAAAAGAATAAGAGTAAGAAAAGAGGGTTGAAAATATCAACCCTTTTTTCTTTATATAAATAGGAAGAAATGTGTATCATAGTAGGATGTGAAATAGAAGAAGAGCATCCGTTTTCTCTGTAGGATAGAAGAGAAGTTTCCTTTATTACCGGAATCTGCGGTTGGTTTTTTGAAAATGAATTCTTTTTCATACACGGAGCGGAGAGTGGCGACTTCCGCGGAAAGCGCCCACTCAGAGTGGAGTGTACACCTATCTTTTGGTGATGAACCTTAAAAAATTATAGCCTGAAAAAGAAGAAATTCACTCACTTTCTTCTGGGATTCTAATGTCTGATGTGTTAAAAAGCTCTGAATGCTGTCACCATATAAGGAAAGTTATTTTAATCAATTAAATAAAGAAGTTTCTTTTCTATTTCAAAAAAATTGTTACTTTTTCACATCATTTGCGATATCATTTTATTTGATATAAAATTAGAATGAGAATAAAATGAGAATGTGAATGTTTTAGGAATTTTTAAAATGTATATAGAGGATTATTGGAGGTATTGAGATGGCTGGTTCTACATTAACGATTAAAGACTTACACGTGTCAATCGATGGCAAAGAAATTTTAAAAGGTGTAAACCTTGAAGTAAAAGGTGGAGAAATCCACGCAATTATGGGACCTAACGGAACAGGTAAATCAACTTTATCTTCTGCGATTATGGGTCACCCAAAGTATGAAGTAACAGAAGGAAGCATCATCATCGACGGTGAAGATGTGTTAGAAATGGAAGTAGATGAGCGTGCACAAGCTGGTCTGTTTTTAGCAATGCAATATCCAAGTGAAATTAGCGGTGTTACAAACGCTGACTTCTTACGTTCTGCAATCAATGCACGTCGTGAAGAAGGTGATGAAATTTCTCTTATGAAATTCATCCGTACATTAGATAAAAACATGGAATTCCTAGAAATGGATCCAGAAATGGCACAACGCTACTTAAACGAAGGTTTCTCTGGTGGTGAGAAGAAGCGTAACGAAATTCTTCAATTAATGATGATCGAGCCAAAAATCGCAATTTTAGACGAAATCGATTCTGGTCTTGATATCGATGCATTAAAAGTTGTATCAAAAGGTATTAACCAAATGCGCGGCGAAGACTTCGGTTGCTTAATGATTACGCACTACCAACGTTTATTAAACTACATCACTCCAGATCACGTTCACGTTATGATGAACGGTCGCATCGTAAAATCTGGTGGTCCAGAATTAGCACAGCGCCTAGAAGCTGAAGGTTACGACTGGATTAAGAAAGAATTAGGTATTGAAGACGAAGCTGAAGAGCAACAAGCGTAAGAGAGGAGCATAACTATGACAATTGGTACATTACCATTCGATCAAGATACTATCCGTCAGCGTGCAAGCGAAACAAATGAAGCTGCTTGGTTGACTGAGTTCCGCTTACAAGCTCTTGCAAAGGCTACTGAACTTTCAATGCCAACGCCGGATAAAACGAAAATTGACAAATGGGACTTTATCGGAAAAGGACAAACGCCAGCTGTAGAGGCGGTACGTTCTTTCGAAGAGCTTCCTGAAGATGTGAAAAACTTAATCGACGAAAACAATAACGTTCTTGTACAACGTGCAGGTACAACTGCATTCGTTTCTTTATCTGAAGAGGCGAAAGAAAAAGGCGTTATTTTTACAGATATGATCACAGCTGCAACTGAGCATGCTGACTTAGTACAAAAGTACTTAATGAAGGACGGCGTAAAAGTAGATGAGCACCGTCTAACAGCAATTCATGCAGCATTAATGAACGGTGGAGCATTCGTATATGTTCCGAAAAACGTTGTACTTGAAACACCACTTCAAGCGGTATTTTTAGTAGATAACGAAGAAGTAAACATGTATAACCACGTATTATTTGTAGCAGATGCAAACAGCTCTGCAACATATGTGGAAAACTACGTAGCAAATGAAAATGCTGCTGGTATTGCAAATATCGTAGCAGAAGTAATTGTTGAAGCTGGCGCACAAGTGAAATTTGGTGCTGTTGACTTATTAGCAAAAGGTATAACATCTTACGTAAATCGCCGCGGTATTATCGGCCGTGACGGACGCGTTGAGTGGGCACTTGGTCTTATGAACGATGGAGATACAATCTCTGAGAACGTAACGAACTTAATCGGTGACGGTTCATTTGCTGATACGAAAACAGTAACAATCGGACGCGGTGAGCAAACGCAAAACTTTACAACAAAAGTGGTTCACTTCGGTAAACATTCTGAAGGATGGATTTTAAAACACGGTGTTCAAAAAGATAGCGCAACATCTATCTTTAACGGAATCGGTAAAATTGAACACGGTGCATCAAAATCTAATGCACAGCAATCTTCTCGCGTTCTTATGTTAAATGAGAAAGCTCGCGGAGATGCAAATCCAATTCTTTTAATTGACGAAGATGATGTAATGGCAGGTCACGCAGCTTCTGTTGGCCGCGTTGATCCAACACAACTATACTACTTAATGAGCCGTGGTATTCCGAAGAAGGAAGCAGAGCGTTTAGTCATCCATGGTTTCTTAGCACCAGTAGTTAACGAACTTCCAATTGAAGGAGTAAAAGCACAGCTTGTTGAGGTAATTGAAAGGAAAGTGCGCTAATGAATATTCATGAAATACGCAAACAGTTTCCAATTCTTGATCAAAAGGTGAACGGCAAACAACTTGTTTATTTCGACAGCGCAGCAACTTCACAAAAACCAATTCAAGTGATTGAAACGTTAGAACGTTACTATAAAGAGTACAACTCTAACGTCCATCGCGGTGTTCATACGCTCGGTACGAAAGCGACCGATGCGTATGAAGGCGCACGCGAGAAAGTTCGCAAATTCATCAATGCTAAATCGATGGAAGAGATTATTTTCACGCGTGGCACGACAACCGCATTAAATACAGTAGCAGCAAGTTATGCAATGGATAATGTAAAAGAAGGCGATGAAATCGTTATTTCTTATATGGAGCACCATAGTAACATTATCCCATGGCAACAAGTTGCGAAACGTACGGGTGCAACGCTAAAGTATCTTCCGCTTCAGCCGGATGGAACGATTTCGTTAGAGGACGCTCGTCAAACAATTACACCAAATACGAAAATCGTTTCAATTATGTATGTTTCAAACGTACTTGGAACGATTAATCCTGTAAAAGAAATCGGAGCAATTGCACATGAAAACGGCGCAATTATGGTCGTTGACGGTGCGCAAAGTACACCGCATATGAAAGTTGATGTACAAGATTTAAACTGTGATTTCTATACGTTATCCGCTCATAAAATGTGCGGGCCTACAGGTATCGGCGTATTATATGGTAAGAAAGAATTGCTTAACAATATGGAGCCAATTGAATTTGGTGGTGAAATGATCGACTTTGTAGATTTACAAGAATCTACATGGAAAGAGCTTCCGTGGAAATTTGAAGCAGGGACACCGATTATCGGCAATGCAATCGGTCTTGGCGCTGCGATTGATTTCCTAGAAGAAATCGGTCTTGATAATATTGAGAAGCATGAACATGAATTAGCGCAGTACGCTTTAGAAAGACTATCAGAAGTAGATGGCGTAACGATTTATGGTCCAAAGCATCGCGCTGGTCTTGTTACATTTAATATTGAAGACGTACATCCGCATGATGTTGCGACAGTATTAGATGTAGAAGGAATTGCGGTTCGCGCAGGACATCACTGTGCACAACCGCTTATGAAGTGGTTAAAAGCTTCTTCTACAGCACGTGCAAGCTTCTATTTATATAATACAAAAGAAGAAATTGATACATTTGTTGAAGCGCTATTGAAAACAAAGGAGTATTTCACAAATGTCATTTAATAATTTAGATACGTTATACCGCCAAGTAATCATGGATCATTACAAAAATCCACGTAACCATGGCGTGTTAGAAGATAGTGTGACTGTCAACTTGAACAATCCAACTTGCGGTGATCGTATTCAACTTACGATGAAAGTCGAAGATGGTATTGTGCAAGAAGCGAAGTTTGAAGGAGAAGGTTGTTCCATCTCAATGTCTTCAGCTTCGATGATGACACAAGCGGTAAAAGGAAAGAAAATTGAAGAGGCGTTAAAGCTATCTCAAATTTTCTCTGATATGATGCTAGGAAAAGAGTACGATGACAGCGTAGATTTAGGAGATATTGAAGCACTGCAAGGTGTATGCAAGTTCCCTGCACGTATTAAATGTGCAACATTAGCTTGGAAAGCACTTGAAAAAGGCTTACACGAGGATAAGTAATAAATAGGAACAAGGCTCCAAAATGCGAGGTTATCTAAGGAGGGACATACCAACATGGCGAAACAGCTGCCAGATATCGGCGATTACAAATATGGTTTCAAAGATAAAGACGTTTCAATCTTCCGTGCTGGGCGCGGTTTAACGAAAGAAATCGTTGAAGAAATCTCAAAAATGAAAGAAGAACCACAGTGGATGTTAGACTTCCGTTTAAAATCACTGGATAAGTTCTATGAAATGCCAATGCCACAGTGGGGCGGAGACTTAAATGACTTAGACTTTGATGAAATTACGTATTACGTAAAACCATCTGAGAAGTCTGAGAAGTCTTGGGATGAAGTACCTGACGAAATTAAAGCAACATTTGATAAATTAGGTATTCCAGAAGCTGAGCAAAAATATTTAGCGGGTGTATCTGCACAGTACGAATCTGAAGTTGTATACCACAACATGAAAGAAGACCTAGAAGAACTAGGAATCGTCTTCAAAGATACAGATAGCGCATTAAAAGAAAACGAAGATATTTTCCGTGAGCACTTCGGAAAAGTAATCCCACCAACAGATAACAAATTCTCTGCATTAAACTCTGCAGTTTGGTCTGGTGGATCATTCATCTACGTTCCAAAAGGTATAAAAGTTGATACACCACTTCAAGCGTATTTCCGTATTAACTCTGAAAATATGGGACAGTTCGAGCGTACGCTTATCATCGTAGACGAAGGCGCACATGTACACTATGTAGAAGGTTGTACAGCACCTGTTTACACAACAAACTCATTACACAGTGCGGTAGTAGAAATCATCATTAAGAAGGACGCATATTGCCGTTATACAACAATCCAAAACTGGGCGAACAACGTATACAACCTAGTTACAAAGCGTGCGGTTTGTGAAGAAAACGCAACGATGGAATGGATTGACGGTAACATCGGTTCTAAATTAACGATGAAATACCCAGCTGTTATCTTAAAAGGCGAAGGCGCTCGTGGTTTAACATTATCTATCGCGATTGCTGGTAAAGGCCAACACCAAGATGCGGGTGCGAAAATGATTCACTTAGCACCGAACACATCTTCAACAATCGTTTCTAAATCGATTGCAAAACATGGTGGTAAAGTAACATACCGTGGTATCGTACAGTTCGGACCAAAAGCGAAAAACTCTCGCTCTAACATCGAGTGTGACACGTTACTAATGGATAACCAATCAACATCTGATACAATTCCTTACAACGAAATCAAAAATGATTACGTTTCACTTGAGCACGAAGCGAAAGTATCAAAAGTATCAGAAGAACAATTATTCTACCTAATGAGCCGTGGTATTTCTGAGCAAGAAGCAACAGAAATGATCGTAATGGGCTTCATCGAGCCATTTACTCGCGAACTTCCAATGGAGTACGCAGTAGAAATGAACCGTCTAATCAAGTTTGAGATGGAAGGTTCTATTGGTTAATAATTAAAAGTGGAGGTGGCACGTACAGCTCTGACCGGCTAAGGTTCTTTCGTACAGAAAGTGTTCTTTACTTTCTTGTGCGGAAGGTTCTTAGACGCGAAGAGCTTGCCACCGGAACTGGATAGATTAAAGTGGAAGCGTCCTGTTTAACAGGACGCTTCACTTTGTTGAAAAAAGATTTTGTCAAGA
>NZ_JOTN01000034.1 GCF_000712595.1 Bacillus manliponensis | reverse complement strand
CGCGGGTTCGAATCCCGTCTTCCGCTCCAAATTTAATATGGCGGCATAGCCAAGTGGTAAGGCAGAGGTCTGCAAAACCTTTACCACCGGTTCGAATCCGGTTGCCGCCTCCATTATTATGCCGATGTGGCGGAATTGGCAGACGCGCACGACTCAAAATCGTGTTCCTTCGGGAGTGTCGGTTCGACCCCGACCATCGGTACTGGTAAGAATTTAAATCGAGGCTACTCATATGTGAGGGCTTTTTTATTTTTATTAAAGTTATACATAATTATTTATTTTTCATTCATGAATGAATGATAGAAACAAAGCACTTCTTATTTATAATAAGAAGTGCTTTTATATTTTGGAAATCTTTACTTGAACTGTAAACTAAAGATTTTTATCCCGCATTAACGGACTGTAAGATTCCCACCTCAAAACTTAGGGAAAACGAAGAAGTTTAGGTGGGAGGTTAACAGCTCTAATCTAGCTACGACTCCTAAGCACTCGAGCCACGCCAAGGCTTATCTTATGCTTGTCGTGCTTGAACAACAGTCATCTTCGCTTTTGAATGTAAAAGTCCGATTGGTCGGGCTGGCATTCAGTGAGGGATAAAGAAAACCCCCACTGAGTGAAGTTACACTTTATCTTACCTTACAACATTGTAAGATAAGTGTAACCGAAATCGATTGGATTGTTTTTAAAAGTTAGATATGCTGTAATTAATAGATATTATATGTTTTTGGAAAAGAGGTGTAAGTTATGGAAGAAAAAAGACTGCAACATGCTAGAGTTCGTCAGCAAGTTTCATTAAAACCAATGACCAAATTTATTTATAAAGCTATTATTCTTTTATTATTATTTTGTTGTGCCGTGTTGTTGGTTGGGAACGCAATGGTTGAAAAGAGTGATATTAGTAAATTACAAGTTCCCCATGAATTAGAAGTTCCAGAACATGTAAAGCATGCGTTTATCGCTACGGAAGATAAACGATTTTATAATCATAATGGTTTAGATTATATTGCTGTTGTTCGAGCATCAGTTGAAAATATAAAGGCAGGTAAGGTTGTACAAGGAGGAAGTACAATTACACAGCAACTTGCGAAAAATGTATTTTTAACACATGAGCGTACATTTTCACGTAAATGGAAAGAACTATTTTATGCAAAGAAAATTGAACGTACTTTTACAAAAGAAGAAATTTTGAAGTTATATGTAAGTAATATTTATTACGGTGAGGGAGCATGGGGAGTTACAGAAGCAGCACAGTTATACTTTGGAAAAAGTGTACAACAATTGACACTAAGTGAAAGTGCGATGTTAGCTGCAATTGTGAAAGCTCCTTCTTATTACTCACCTTTACAAAATTATAATGAAGCAGTAGAAAGACGAAACATTGTTTTAAAGCTTATGGAACGAGAAGGTTATATTACGCATACAGAGTATACGAAAGCTGTAGGTGAAACTTTGGTTATTCGTGATGATGCTGTAAAAGAGCATTCAATAAAAGAAAAGACAAAAGGGAATGCTATTAGAAAAAAACCTGAGTACGATCATGCGTATTCAGGTTTTTTTGTATAAGTGTGTATAATAAGGAGATGCTATCTTATAAGAAATAACGAGACACAATATTGTCACATTTCATATATTTTTTATTGTAATAAATGCATGTTCATTGGACTGTTTCTATAAGAATTGATATGATTTGTATTGTGTACAAAAGTACATAGAATAAGACATAAAGAGGAATATACTATGAAATCAAACAAGATTGCGCTTCTTGGCGGTGTTTTCGCAGTTGCAGTGCTTATTGTAATTGGAGCAATTATATACAGCATCGTCAATGATAAGAGAGATAAAGGAAGTGAAATGTTCGCGTATACAGAGCAACAAACGTTAGGGGAAAAAGAAGCTGATATTCATATTACAATATTCAGTGACTTTAAATGTCCAGCTTGTCGTACTTGGGATGCAACTGTATTACCACGTTTGAAGGAAGAATATATTAATAAAGGAACAGCGCAGCTTCATCTTATCAACTTCCCATTTATTGGTGAAGATTCTGAGTACGGTGCAGCGATAGGAGAAGCTATTTACAAACAAAATCCAGAAGCTTTTTGGACATTCTTTGATGAATTATATCAACATCAAAAAAGTGATAAAGAAGAATGGATTACAAAAGAGCTTGTAACAAATATTGTCACAGAGAAGCTTCCAAATATTAATGTAGAGCAACTTGAAGAAGATGCGAACAGTAAAGAAATAAAAGATATGGTAAAAGAAGATCATGATCGTGCTTTAAAATTAAAGGTGCAAGGTGCCCCATCTATATATGTAAACGGTAATCTTGTAAACCCAGATTATGATAGTATTAAAGTCGCGATTGAAAAGTTACAAAAGTGATGAGATAACTCATCACTTTTCGACTTTTTTCGCTAATGTTCTTGCAAGGTTTTATATTACATGCTATACTACTTTACATAAGTTGATAGTAATATAATATTTTTGAAATTGCGGGTGTAGTTTAGTGGTAAAACAAGAGCCTTCCAAGCTCTGGTCGAGAGTTCGATTCTCTTCACCCGCTCCAAATCTCATTCCATATTCCCATAATAATTGTGATCAACGCAGTGTTTCGTTTCTAGGATAAACGGGGCATTGCGTTTTTTTATGTTTGTCTTGTTTAAATATATACTACAATAAGAATGTTAGTTATAACATATATATAAGTTTGTCGAATTTTTCATGGATACGCTTTTATTTAAAACTTATGTTTTAGTGTGAAGAAATAGAGCGAAACTTTAATTAGTGGTTTTTTATCACCACTAATTGTTAGCAGGATAAATTCGTTTTTTATAGTCTGCATGTTTCTCACCTAAAGGTTTTAGTTCTTTCAAATTTGAGGTGAGAGTCTTACAGACAGTAAATAGCTGGAGTAAAGTAATTTTAGTAAAGGAGAAATGATGTGAATTTTGAACAATTAAAACAAGATGTAATAGCCTATAGTAAAACAATTGGAATTGATAAAATTGGCTTTGCAAGTGCTTCACCATTTGAAGAGCTAAAGCAGCGCCTTATCCAGCAGCAACAGTTAGGCTATCAATCAGGGTTTGAAGAATCTGATATTGAAAAAAGAACGAATCCACAGTTATTATTACCGGGTGCAAAGTCCATTATAGCAATTGCCCTTGCGTATCCTTCAAAATTAAAAAATGCTCCTGTAAGTAAACGTGGTGAAAGAAGAGGGATCTTTTGCCGTGCTTCTTGGGGAAAAGATTATCATCTTGTGTTACGCGATCGCTTAGAAAAGCTTGAAGCATATTTAATAGAACGTTTACCAGGAATAGAAGTAAAGTCGATGGTAGATACAGGAGAACTGAGTGACCGGGCCGTTTCAGAACGAGCAGGTATTGGATGGAGCGCGAAAAACTGTTCTATTATTACGCCTGAGTTTGGTTCGTATGTATATTTAGGCGAAATGATTACAAATATACCATTTCCACCGGACAAACCGATTGAAGATCAATGTGGGAGCTGTACGAAGTGTATTGATATTTGTCCGACAGGGGCCCTTGTGCAGGGAGGACAATTAAATTCGCAAAAGTGTATTGCTTTTTTAACGCAAACGAAAGGATTTCTGCCTGAAGAGTATCGTGATAAAATCGGGAATCGTATTTATGGCTGTGATACATGTCAAACGGTTTGTCCAAAAAATAAAGGAATTGATTTTCATAATCACCCTGAAATGGAACCAGATCCAGAGCTTGTTAAACCATTGCTAAAGCCCCTTCTTACTATTAGCAACCGTGAGTTTAAAGAGAAATATGGCATTATGTCAGGATCTTGGAGGGGCAAGAAACCGTTACAGAGAAATGCCATCTTGGCGCTTGCTCATTTTAAAGATACAACAGCTATTCCTGATTTAATCTCTTTAATGAAAGAAGACCCTCGTCCTGTTATTCGAGGAACAGCGGCATGGGCGCTTGGAAAAATTGGTGGCGAAGGTGTACGAGAAGAAATTCAAAAAGCGATGGGAAAAGAAAAAGACGAAGAAGTTATTCATGAAATGAACAGAGGTTTAGAACTATTGGCCGAGAAAAGTAGCAGATAATAAGCTCCCTCCTCATATTGTAATAAGGGGAGGGAGAAACTATGGTTACAATAGAACAATTGCAATATCAAATACATCAACAATTAGCTTATATAACAAATAAGCGTGTACAAGAAGAAGAAATACCGTCGGACCTTTTATCAATATGGAAGCGAAAGAAAAAACTATTTCAAGAACGGGATGCTGAAATTGTAAAAGCAACAGCAAATGTATCTTTTATTAGGCAATTGAATACTGCTAAGCATCAAGAAGTGGACTATCAAATTCATTTTCAATATTTAGTTCGTCAAAGACACCTTTTTTATGTAGAAGAGGAGCAAATGGAGCGACGTCTGCAAATAGAAAATGGCTGCATTATAAATGATAGGTCAATTGAAAACGTTATGGAAGACATACGAAGCGAAGCACTAGAACGTGAAGTTATAAAAGGGAAATATACTCCATACACATATAATCGACTAGAAGCGGTAAAATATGCAGAAAGATGGTGGGATGATCGTAATCCAGCTTTCCGAAACTTTCCTGATAATTGTACAAATTTCATTTCGCAATGCTTATATGCTGGTGATACGCCAATGGGGGGATATCCAAATGTTCGTAAAGGGTGGTGGCAACAAAATAATCAGTGGAGTTGGAGCTGGGCGGTTGCACATTCTTTCTATTGGTATTTGTCAGGTGAAACAGTAGGGTTAAGAGCAAAACAAGTGGAAAAACCAGAAGATTTATTACTTGGCGATATTATTATATATGATTTTGAAAATGATGGTAGATGGAATCATACAACAATTGTTGTAGCAAAAGATGCAAATGGGATGCCACTTGTAAATGCGCATTCTGCAAATAGTCGAAGAAGATATTGGGCATATGAGGATTCAAGTAAGTATACTCCACAAATGAAGTATAAGTTTTTTCATATTCTCGATAACGACTAGAGATTTTTCACTTAAGTGGTATAATACGTAGTAGAGAAAAAATAGAGGTGAACATTTTGGGAGTACATGTTGTTTTATATCAACCAGAAATTCCAGCGAACACTGGTAATATTGCACGTACGTGTGCAGCGACAGGAGTAGAATTACATTTAATTAGACCGCTTGGATTTTCAACTGATGATAAGATGTTAAAACGTGCTGGTTTAGATTACTGGCAACACGTTAAAATTACGTATTATGATTCTATCGAGGAATTCTTTGAGAAAAATGCAGATGGTGAGTTTTTCTACTTAACAAAGTATGGTGAGAAAGCTCATACAGCGTTTGATTACAGCCGTTTAGAAAAGGATTATTATTTCGTATTCGGTAGAGAAACAAACGGTCTGCCAGCAAATGTGATTCAAGAAAACTTTGATCGTTGTTTACGCATTCCGATGACAGATAAAGTACGTTCCTTGAACTTATCAAATACAGCAGCTATCTTAATTTATGAAGCGCTGCGTCAGCAAGACTTTCCTAATTTAGATGAAGAAATTGTATATTAAGAGCCGTCATATATGACGGCTTTTTTTATTTGTCCTATAAAAGCCTAAGGAATTACTTAAAAAGACAAATATTGTATTTTTAAGTAATTAAAAATTAATATATAATGTTTTATAAATAGAATAGATAGGTTGAGACATAAATGGGGGGAAAATGTGTTAAATAAAACAAGTAGTGTTAACGTTTTACATGATGTTCATACAGGTTTAATTCATCAAGGCCTATTGCAGGTTATTCAAGATTTAGTATTTATTGTGAAGGTGTTTAAAGGGAATTCTTTTCGGTATATATATATAAATGATATAGGAATGAAGCATACAGGTTTAAATGAAAGTTGTTTTGGGAAGACCTTTCAACAAGCGTTACCTGAAGATGTTGCAAAAGTAATGCAGGAGCAATACGAAATGGTAATAAACGGGAAGGAAGCTGTCACATTTCGTGATAGTATTACATTACCTAAGCAGGAAGTATTACATTATGAATCTTCGTTGAATCCTATTTTTAATGAATATGGTGCATGTGAATATATCGTCTGTATTACAAGGGATATTACGGCACAAGTACATGAAAAGATAGAGATTCAAGAAAGACAAATCTTATTCAAATCCCTATTGGAATACAACGACGAAGCGATATTATCTGTCGATGTAAACGGGTATATTATGTATGTAAATCCCGCTATACATAAAGTGTTAGGATATAGTGAGTGGGAATTGAAAAACAAATGTATTTTTTCATATGTGAAGGAAGAAGCAAGAAGGGCATTTCAATCTATTTTTGAGGAAGCGTTAAAAGGAAAAGCAAAGCAAATTACCTCCTATAAATATGAACATAGGAATGGTTATGAATTATATATATCTTTTAAAACGGTACCAATTATTGTGAATAAAGTAGTAACAGGGGTATATATTATCATGCAAGATACTACAAAACAAGTGTTACAAGAATTGAAAACGACATATTTAGCATATTATGATCAACTGACAGGATTATTAAATCAGAGCTCTTATATGGAAATGTTAGCACAATTTTTACAAATAAAAAAAGATTTCACATTAATTATGATGGACTTAGATGAATTTAATCTCATTAATGAAACATTCGGGCATGAGAGCGGCGATGACATTTTAAAGAAAGTGTCACGACGTTTAAGGGAACTTTCACCTAAAGGCGCACATCTATTTCGAGACGATGGGGACAAGTTTGTAATTTTGCTTGAGCATATAGAGCAATTAAAAATAGAAAAATTTGTTACTCGGCTTTTGCAAGGACTACAACAACACTTTGTTGTAAATGGCTATGAAGTATTTCTAAATGCAGCTATAGGTATTGTTAAATCTTCTGATGGTGGAAAAGATGAACAAACACTATTAAAATGGGTGAATATTGCATTAGAAAGAGCGAAGGGTAAAGGGAAAGGGAATTATAGTTTTTATTGTAATAAGTTAAATATGGAACGTAGTCGTCGATTTATACTAGAAAATAAGCTTCATAAAGCATTAGAAAGAAGTGAATTTGTATTACACTATCAACCACAAGTCAATATTGAGACAGAAGAAATAATAGGAATGGAAGCATTATTACGGTGGTATAATGAGGATTTTGGGAATGTACCACCAAGTGAGTTCATCCCTGTTGCTGAAAAGACCGGATTTATTATTAAAATTGATGAGTGGGTACTAGAAGAAGTGTGTAGACAATTAAGAGAGTGGATTAATAAGGGGTATAAGCCCGTTCCAATTGCTATTAATATTTCAGCGAAGCATTTTCGATCTTCTAAATTAATAGATACCGTTATAAGAGTATTAGAAATGTACAGCATCCCTAGGAATTTAATTACAATTGAA
The DNA here is from genome assembly GCF_000712595.1 of Bacillus manliponensis. Lineage (GTDB taxonomy): Bacteria > Bacillota > Bacilli > Bacillales > Bacillaceae_G > Bacillus_A > Bacillus_A manliponensis. The sequence goes on along the minus strand of NZ_JOTN01000034.1, from coordinate 14,486 downwards.
ATTACAGAAGGAGCGCTGATGAATACGAAGCAGTCAGAAGCAGTATTACAACAATTGAAAGAAAATGAGTTGAATATTCACCTTGATGACTTTGGAACAGGGTACTCTTCCTTAAGTTATTTAAATAAATACCCTATTGATACTTTAAAGATTGATCGTTCTTTTATGAAAGAAGTGAATTCAAGTGAAAAAGGTGAAAAAATTACAACAATCATTATTCATCTTGCTCATACATTAGGATTAAATGTAATTGCTGAAGGTGTTGAAGAAATAGAGCAAATTCAATTTTTAAAAGATAAAAATGCAGTTTATGCACAAGGATACTATTTTAACAAGCCACTTTCTGTACATGAGGTAGAAATGAAATATTTAAAAGAACGAAAAAAGTGATGAACATATGTCATCACTTTTTCGTTTTTACTTTGTACCTGGCTTATCGTTATAACCTGATGTGAAAATTGCAGTGAGAAAGGCAAGCATGACACATAAAATTAATATTAAACTCATGCAAATCCCTCCCTTATCCATAGAATCCTCACTACTTATATTATAACGAATTTTCTTTCAACTTTGGGCGTAAAATTGAAATACATTTCATTTTGATTGTGATGAATGTTTAAGGACATCCTCGCATACTGTTATAATAATCCGTTTGAACAAGGAGATGGGGGAGGAGCTATAATGGACATTTTAAAGAAAATTGAACAGCATCGAGAATCAGAAGAACGCTTAAAATGGGAAGGGACATTTGCAGAGTATTTGGAGATTGTAAAAGAAAGACCATGGGTAGCACAAACAGCGCATTCCCGCATTTACAATATGATTAAAGATGCAGGAATTGAAGAGATTGAAGGAAGAAAAAGATACAACTTTTTTAGCAACCAAATATTTGGATTGGAAGATGCTTTAGAGCGTCTTGTTGAAGAATATTTTCATCCATCTGCGAAACGATTAGATGTAAGAAAGCGGATTTTACTATTAATGGGACCTGTTAGTGGTGGGAAATCAACTTTAGTCACAATGCTAAAAAGAGGTCTTGAAGCATATTCACGTACAGATCGAGGGGCCATTTTTGCGATAAAAGGTTGCCCAATGCATGAAGATCCACTGCACTTAATCCCGCATCATTTACGAAATGACTTTTATGATGAGTATGGAGTAAGAATTGAGGGGAATTTATCACCGCTAAATGTGATGCGTCTTGAACAAGAATATGGAGGCAGAATCGAGGATGTCATTGTAGAGCGGATTTTCTTCTCGGAAGATCGCCGAACTGGAATTGGCACCTTTAGTCCATCTGATCCAAAGTCACAAGATATTGCTGATTTAACAGGTAGTATTGATTTCTCTACAATTGCAGAATACGGTTCAGAATCAGATCCACGAGCGTACCGATTTGACGGTGAGTTAAATAAAGCAAACCGCGGTATGATGGAATTCCAGGAGATGTTAAAGTGTGATGAGAAATTTCTATGGCATCTCTTATCATTAACGCAAGAAGGAAACTTTAAAGCAGGTCGATTCGCTCTTATTTCAGCAGATGAATTAATTGTAGCGCATACGAATGAAACAGAATATCGTTCGTTTATTTCGAATAAGAAAAACGAGGCGCTGCACTCACGGATTATTGTCATGCCAATGCCATATAACTTACGAGTAAGTGAAGAAGAACATATTTATGAAAAGATGATTAATGAAAGTGATGTTTCCAATGTTCACATTGCACCGCATACACTTCGCGTTGCTGCAATGTTTACGATTTTAACACGCTTAAAAGATCCGAAGCGCCCAGACATTGATTTAATTAAGAAAATGCGTTTATATGACGGAGAAATGGTAGAAGGATACAATACAATTGATGTAGAGGAATTGCAGCGCGAATATCAGGATGAAGGTATGAGTGGCATTGACCCACGTTATGTTATTAATCGTATTTCATCTACAATTATTCGTAAGGAAGTTCCATCTATTAACGCGCTTGATGTACTACGTTCGTTAAAAGACGGTCTTGATCAACATCCATCCATTAGTAATGAAGATCGGGAACGCTATATGAACTTTATTTCACTAGCTCGCAAAGAGTACGATGATATTGCGAAGAAAGAAGTTCAAAAAGCGTTTGTATATTCATATGAAGAATCGGCGAAAACACTTATGGATAATTATTTAGATAATGTAGAAGCATACTGCAATAAATCGAAGTTACGTGATCCATTAACTGGTGAGGAAATGAGCCCAGATGAAAAGCTTATGCGTTCCATTGAGGAGCAAATCGGTATCTCAGAAAATGCGAAGAAAGCTTTCCGTGAAGAAATTTTAATTCGTATTTCTGCATATGCTCGCAAAGGAAAACGATTTGATTATAATTCGCACGAAAGGTTGCGTGAAGCAATTCAGAAGAAGTTATTTGCTGATTTAAAAGATGTTGTTAAAATTACGACATCTACAAAAACACCAGATGAAAATCAGCTGAAGAAAATCAATGAAGTTGTTGCGCGCCTTGTCGATGAGCATGGATATAACTCAACTTCAGCGAACGAATTACTCCGTTATGTAGGTAGTTTATTAAATAGATAATGTTCCTTGTGATATAAATAAAAAGCTGTCTCCGGCAAAGAGACAGCTTTTTTGTATCTGAGTTTGAAGTAGTTAAATCATTGTTAGGAAGAAAAGAGGAACATGATCCTTTTGTTTAAACAGAGCACGTGGCAGAAAAAGGACCTGACCGTTACTACGCATGGAGTGATACTCTTTTCCATTGAAAAAAAGAAAGTTATTTGCTTTTTTAGTGACAAAGCTCGTCCAATATTTATAAATTAACATGCAGTTTTATGAATTTATTTGTCAATTATTTTAACAACTTGCATATGATAGAGTAACCAACCATTCATACAAAAAAAGCCAACACAATACAATATGTTGCATCATGCTAAAGTGTGCAACAATGCATTGTGTTTCTTTCTTAATTGTGTAATAGTTTGCGATTTTGGAAGTGTAAAATAAGAATCTTTTGCTTAATAAATAAAGTGAAACTTCACTCAGTGGGGATTCTTCATCTCCCACTGAGTGTTAGCCCGACCAATCGGGCTTTTACTGGACGTTAATATCCCACCTAAACTTCTTTGCTTCTCTCAATTTTTGAGGTGGGAGTCTTACAGTCAGTTAATGCGAGATAAACAGATTATAAGGAGGGAACAGAATGGCTGAAGAGAACCAAAACAATTATACGATCGCACAGGAAAATTGGTCACTTCATCGTAAGGGACATGATGATCAGCAGCGTCATCAAGAAAAAGTACAGGAAGCAATTAAAAGTAATTTACCAGACCTTGTTACGGAAGAAAGTATTATTATGTCTAATGGCCAAGATGTGGTGAAAATTCCCATTCGATCATTAGATGAATATAAAATTCGTTATAACTATGATAAGAATAAACATGTCGGGCAAGGAAATGGAGACAGTAAAGTAGGAGATGTTGTGGCTAGGGACGGATCAGGTGGCCAAAAACAAAAAGGTGCAGGAAAAGGGAAAGGTGCAGGAGATTCCGCTGGAGAAGATTATTATGAAGCAGAAGTATCTATTTTAGAATTAGAGCAAGCTTTCTTTAAAGAACTAGAGCTTCCTAATTTACAACGAAAAGAAATGGATGAAAATCGTATTGAGCATGTAGAATTTAATGATGTAAGGAAAACAGGGCTATGGGGCAATATTGATAAAAAACGAACGATGATATCAGCTTATAAAAGAAATGCAATGAGCGGAAAACCTTCTTTCCATCCGATTCACCCAGAGGATTTAAAGTTCCGTACATGGAACGAAGTATTAAAACCAGATTCGAAAGCTGTAGTATTAGCAATGATGGACACAAGTGGATCGATGGGCATATGGGAGAAATATATGGCACGTAGTTTCTTCTTTTGGATGACACGTTTTTTACGTACAAAATACGAAACAGTTGAAATTGAATTTATTGCACACCACACAGAGGCAAAAGTTGTAACAGAAGAAGAGTTTTTCTCAAAAGGAGAAAGCGGCGGAACAATTTGTTCCTCAGTATATAAGAAGGCATTAGAGCTAATTGATGGAAAGTATGAACCAAGTCGTTATAATATTTATCCATTCCATTTTTCAGATGGTGATAATTTAACTTCGGATAACGCTCGTTGTGTGAAGCTTGTGCAAGAACTAATGAAAGTATCAAATATGTTTGGTTATGGGGAAGTGAACCAGTATAATCGCCATTCCACATTAATGTCCGCATACAAAAATGTGAAAGATGAGAAGTTTCGCTATTATATTTTAAAACAAAAGGCAGATGTATTTCATGCGATGAAGAGCTTTTTTAGGCAAGAGCTTGCAGAGAAGAGTAGTTAAAGAAACTACCTTGTGTACAAAGTGTATGCAAGGTAGTTTTTTTATTTTTACTAATTATCAGCCCATTCATACAAGATAAAAAGCAAGCAATTCGGTTTTATCCGAACTGCTTGCTTTTTTATATTGCTTTTTTCATTTTTTCAGAACCTTGCTTTGCTTGTGTTGCTACAGCTTCTTTTCGCAATTCTTTAAAGAGCGATGTAATCATTAAAACGATAACAATAGAAAATGGGAAGGCTGCAATAATGGCTGCAATTTGTAGTGCATTTAATCCACCTGCTTGTAAGAGAATAGCAGCAATTGCTGAAATTGTTAGGCCCCAAACAAGTTTTAAACTATTCTTTGGTGAAAGACTACCATTACTTGTTTGCATCGATACAACAAATGTTGCTGAATCGGCTGATGTAACAAAGAATGTTGTAATTAAAAGGAGTCCTACAATTGTTAATAATGTAGAAAATGGCAGCTGTGAAATAACAGCAAATAGAGCGATTTCTGGTCCGTTTTTCGCAATTTCATCGGCGATTCCAAGTGATTGGAACATATCCATATGAATTGCAGTGCCGCCGAAGACTGAAAACCATAATGTACAGATAAGCGTTGGTACAAATACAACACCGAAAATAAATTCACGAATGGTACGGCCCCGAGAAACACGGGCGATAAATGTACCAACAAATGGAGACCAAGAAATCCACCAACCCCAGTAAAAGATCGTCCAGTTTTCAATCCACGAAGAAGCATCTTCATTAAATGCCCCTAAATTTAAGCCCATACTCGGAAGAGAACCGATATAAGAACCAAGTGTAGATGTGAAATACTTCATAATAAAGACTGTTGGTCCGAAAATTAAGAAAGAAACGAGTAAAATCCCAGCTAAGGAGAAGTTCAAGTTACTCAAATATTTAATCCCACGATCAAGACCTGTTCTTGCACTTATTAAATAAAGTACGGTAAATATCCCGATAAGTGCGAGCTGCAAGCTAATAGTATTATCAATAGAAGGAAATAGATAACTTAGTCCACCAGCAATTTGCTGAGCTCCAATACCTATGGACGGTACAATTCCAAATACCGTTGCTAAAACAGCTAGTATATCGACTGTTTTTCCGATAGGTGAGTTTTTCGATCGATTAAATAAAGGAGTAACTGTAGCACCAATTGTGCCACCTTTTCGTTTTCGGAATGTAAAGTATGCAATGGTTAAAGCGACCATGGCGTATAGTGCCCATGGGAATAATCCCCAGTGAAAGAATGAATATTGCATGGCAAGCTTGGCACTTTGTTCTGTCCCAGCTTCACCTGCGATTGGTGCATGTAAATGAGAGATTGGTTCACTAATTCCGTAAAAGATAAGACCGATTCCCATTCCAGATCCAAAGAGCATCGATAGCCAAGAACCATAACTATATTTCGGTTTTTCATCATCTTTTCCGAGGCGGATAGAACCGTATTTTGAAAATGCTAGATAAATAGCTAAAGTAAGCATTGCGGTCATAAGCAAGGAGTAAAACCAGCCAAACTTACCGAGGATAAATGTGTTTATAGACGAGGTAACACTTTGTAAATCATAGCCTTGTATCCAACTTGCTGGAAGTACACCCCATATAATGAACAAGGTCGTGAGCAAGAGGGAGATATAGAGTACACTGTTTTCTTTTTTTATCATCAAATCCCACCTTTAAATATTTAATTTGGTTAACAGTTATATTAACCATAACAATAATGCGGTTAAATGTCAAAAAATTCGATTTTTACATATCCAGAACTTTCATGAAAATGTTGAGAAAATGTGAAATATAAAGAAACTAAATCTATAAATCTTTATTTTGTGATATTGTTTTTGTATATAGAGAAATTGGGAGGATAAAATGATGAAAAAGAATTCAAAATGGAATGGAATGATTGTTGGTCTTAGCGTAGGAGCATTATCGTTAGGGGCTTTGCAGCCAACAGTTTTAGCTGAAGAAAAAAAACCGTACAACGTAGTAATGGAACCGATTGGTGTAGAACCTAATACTGATGAAATTGCACATTCGTCAGTAGCTGATGAAACATTACCGTTTGAGGAACGTTTACGAGTAGGGGATTTTTCTGAGCGTCCAGTTTCTGCAATGAAACAAGTGGAAACAAAAGCACTTCAAGAACAGTACTCTATGGCTGATTTAAATAAGATGAGTAACAGCGAATTAATTTATACACTCTCTAATATTAAATGGTATCAAATAACAGACCTATTTCAATTTAACGAAGATGCGAAAGTATTTTATGCTAATGAAAAACGGTTGAAGCTCATTATAGACGAATTGCAAAAGCAAGGAAGCTCATTTACTGCAAATGATGCAAAAGGTATTGAGACACTTGTTGAAGTACTACGCTCTGGTTTTTACATTGCCTTTTATAACGATGAACTAAGTTATTTAAATAAACGAAGCTTTCATGATAAATGTTTACCAGCATTAAAAGCAATAGCCCAAAATACCAATTTTAAACTTGGAACAGCCGAGCAAGATAAAGTTGTATCTGCATATGGAAAATTAATTAGTAATGCTTCTAGTGATGTTGAAACAGTGGGATACGCTGCAAAGATTTTAAAACAGTATAATAATAATCTTTATGCTTACATGAATGAGCCAACAAAGGGAGAAGCAGTATATGCTCTTATGCAAGGAGTAGAGTACGATTTAGATGAGTATTTATACAATAATAGAGATACAAAACCAACTGAGACGATATGGTCTAGGAAGGTTGATAGTTTTATAGATGAAGTGAATAAATTTGCGCTACTAAAGAACGTAACAGAAAAAAATAGCTGGTTAATTAATAATGGTATTTATTATGGAGGAAGCTTAGGGGAATTTCATAGCAATCCAAGTGAAGGATTAAGAGTTGTAACAGAAGCAATGAATATGTATCCGAAGTTAAGCGAAGCATATTTTGTAGCAGTTGAACAAATTAAAACGAACTATGACGGAAAAGATTATTATGGTAACGTAGTAGATTTACAAAAAATACGTGAAGAAGGAAAATCGCAATATTTACCAAAAACGTATACGTTTGATGATGGAGAAATTGTTTTTCGAACAGGTGACAAAGTAACAGATGAGAAAATTCAACGTTTGTATTGGGCTGCAAAAGAAGTGAAAGCGCAGTACCATCGTGTAATTGGAAATGATAAGGCGTTAGAGCAAGGGAATGCAGATGATGTATTAACAGTAGTGATTTATAATAGTCCAGACGAATATCAATTAAATCGACAGTTATATGGATATGAAACAAATAATGGTGGTATCTACATTGAAGAAAAAGGATCGTTCTTTACATATGAGCGTACTCCTGAGCAAAGTATTTATAGTTTAGAAGAATTGTTCCGTCATGAATATACACATTATTTACAAGGTAGATACGAAGTTCCTGGTTTATTTGGCAGCGGAGATATGTATCAAGATGAGCGATTAACTTGGTTCCAAGAAGGAAATGCGGAATTATTTGCCGGAGCGACACGTACAGATGATATTGTTCCACGTAAGAGCATTATTAGTGGATTATCATATGATCCAGCAAGACGTTATACAGCAGCACAAACGTTATCAGCAAGATATGGGGCTTCATTTGAGTTCTATAACTATTCGTTTGCACTTCAGTCATATATGTACCATCATAGGTTCGGTACACTTGATAAAATACAAGATTTAATTCGTGCAAATGATGTGAAAAATTATGATACATACCGAGAATCATTAAAGAAAGATGAGCAGTTAAATGCTGACTATCAAGCATATATGCAGCAGCTAGTCGATAATCAAGAGCAGTATGATGTACCTCAAGTATCAGATGATTATTTAGCAACACATGCACCAAAATCAGTAGAAGAAGTTCATCATGAAATCGCCAATGTTTCAAAAATAACAGATTCAAAAGTGAAAAAGCACCAGTCGGAATTCTTTAATACGTTCACGGTTGAAGGCACGTATACTGGTGGGAAAACAAAAGGTGAATATGAAGACTGGAAAACAATGAGTGAGCAAATGAATACTGCATTAGAGCAACTTTCACAAAATGAATGGAGCGGTTATAAAACAGTAACAGCTTACTTTGTAAATTATCGTGTAAATGATGCAAATCAGTTTGAGTATGACGTTGTTTTCCATGGTATTTTAACAGATGAAGGTGAAAATCAAGCACCAATTGTTAATATAAATGGACCATATAAAGGAGCGGTAAACGGCAAAATTCAGTTTAAGAGTGATGGTTCGAAAGATGAAGATGGAAAGATTGTATCCTACCATTGGGACTTTGGAGATGGAAACACGAGTACAGAAGTGAACCCAGTTCATATATATGAAAAAGAAGGCACCTATACTGCGACACTTACAGTAAAAGATGATAAAGGAAAAGCAAGTAAAGCAGAAGTTGCCGTTACAGTTGTGCAAGGAGTGCAAGTAGAGAAAGAAAGTAATAATCGTCCTGAAGAGGCGAACGCGATTTCCTTTAATAGAGTTGTCAAAGGAAGTTTATTTGGGAATGATCATACCGATGTTTATACGTTTGATGTTTCATCACCAAAGGAGTTAAATATTTTGCTTACGAATGAGAATCACATCGGAATGACGTGGGTACTGCACCATGAATCAGACATGCAAAATTATGTTGCTTACGGTCAGGAAGAAGGAAACCTAGTAAAAGGCACATACGATGCAAAACCAGGTAAGTATTACTTATATGTATATAAGTTTGATACAAATGATGGAACATATACAGTAAACGTGAAGTAATCACAATTTATGGTTCAGCACTGTGGGGTTCATTCTTTGAAAATAATTCATTTTTAATACACGAAACGGAAAGAATCCACTCGGAGTGGAGTGTGTCATCACCTGTTTTTGGTTTAAATCCCAATTGGTTCATAACTTTACTTTTTCTGTAATTTCATGTATCATAGAAGTATAAAATATAACGGTAATTGTTGAGGAGGAGCCTGCCACTATAGGCTTCTCCTGTTCATTTTTAGGAGCCTATAGTAGTAGGCTCCTTTTCTAATTTGTGATTAAACAGAAAATTATAAAAAAAGGAGGGTGTGAAGTTACGTTTGGCATCATAGGGGTTTACTATATGCTTATAGCGAGGAAAAGAGGTGGAAACCATCACTCTATTTACCTATTCACTTAGTTCAATTTATTTAGTTGGATTTATTGTGTCAGTTTTAATTACAATTATTTATTTGCTTTTAAGTGACTTTCTTGAGGCGATATTTAGTGTCTCGAGTGGACCTACTTCACCTGTTACTCTTATATTAAGTTTTTTGTCGATGCTATGTGGTTTTAGTTATATCGGGGAGTATTTATTTACATGGAATAGCATATTTATCTTTGTGATTTCCTTTTTTCTCTCTCTAATTGCTGTTCTTGCGATGAAAATGCTTATATTAAAACCAATAGCAGAAGCAGAACAAAATACGGTGCATCGTATGGGTGAATTTATTGGGTGTGTTGGTGAAGTGACAACAACAATTCCTAAGTTTGGAATTGGAGAGGTGTTTTTGTCCTCGCAAGTTGGGGGAAATGCACTTTTAGCTAGAAATGTGGAAAATCAAGAAGTTACACAAGGTGATTTTGTTGTAATAGAAGGGATAGAAGATGGTGTTTTACTTGTAAGGAAGAAAACAAATAAGGGGGAAGACGTATGATCGCATTAATTATCGGTGGTGTGTTACTTGCAATACTAGCCTTACTTATTTTAGTTTTTATTACAAAATATCGCACAGTTGGACCAGATGAGGCGTTAATCGTAACGGGAAATTGGCTTGGTACGGGAAAGAACGTTGTTATAACGGATGATGGAAAGAAAATAAAAATCATTCGTGGCGGCGGTACATTTGTTGTTCCAATTATGCAGCAAGCAGAACCTCTTAGCTTATTAAACTATAAATTAGAAGTGATTACACGTGATACATATACGAAGCAAGGTGTTCCAGTAACGGTGAACGGTGTTTCAATTATTAAAGTAGGCTCTACAATTGAAGAAGTTTCAACAGCAGCGGAACAATATTTAGGAAAAGAAACGGAAGAATTGAAAACAGAAGCGAAAGAAGTGTTAGAAGGTCATTTACGTGCTATTTTATCCTCTATGACAGTTGAAGATGCATATAGTAATAGAGAACAATTTGCGCAAAAAGTACATGAAGTAGCATCAACGGATTTAAAGAAAATGGGTCTGCGGATTGTTTCGTTTACAATTAAAGAAATTGCAGATAAAAATGGGTATTTAGACGCGCTTGGTCAACCGCAAATTGCGACGGTAAAACGTGATGCACAAATTGCCAATGCTGAAAGGGAAAAAGAATCTCGTATTGAAAAAGCCCGTGCAGAAAAAGAAGCGAAGGAAGCAGAATATCAGCGTGATGCACAAATTGCAGAGGCAGAAAAGCATAAAGAGTTAAAAGTGCAGGCGTATAAGAAAGAACAAGAACAAGCACGTGCAGATGCCGATCTTTCTTACGAGTTGCAACAAGCAAAAGCACAGCAACATGTAACAGAAGAGCAAATGCGTATTAAAATTATTGAACGTGAGAAACAGATTGAATTAGAAGAAAAAGAGATTGCAAGACGTGAAAAACAATATGATGCAGAAGTAAAGAAAAAAGCAGATGCCGATCGCTATGCAGTAGAGCAAGCGGCAGAAGCAGAGAAAGCGAAGCAAATGAGGAAAGCAGATGCAGAACAATATACAATTGAAGCTGAAGCAAGAGCAAGAGCGGAAGAAGTACGTGTAGCTGGTTTAGCAAAAGCGGAGATTGAAAAAGCACAAGGTACAGCGGAAGCGGATGTTATTAAGTTAAAAGGTTTAGCAGAGGCTGAAGCGAAGCAAAAGATTGCTGAAGCATTTGAGTTATACGGCCAAGCTGCGATTATGGATATGGTTCTGAAAATGCTTCCAACATACGCAAAAGAAGTAGCAAGTCCACTTAGCAACATCGATAAAATTACGGTCGTTGATACAGGTGGCGGGAAAAATAGTGGTGCTGGGAAAGTAGCTGGTTACGCAACAGATTTAATGGCAACAATGCAAGAAACGTTAAAAGCATCATCTGGTATTGATGTGAAGGAATTGTTAGAGAGCTTTGCTGGAAAAGGTGCTATGAATACAAAAGGAAATTATATAGACGAGATGAAAAAAGAGGGAGCGGAGGAATAAAGATAGATTTCAATTAATGTTTTTTCTCTATTATCTACGAATTATTAGTTACAGACTTTTAATATTTTTAAAAGTTTAAATAGAATTAATCCAGCAAGTTGCAGTGAATACAGAATCATTTTATTTCATAAAAAGAAACGGTCCAAAACTCGGGAATATTGATTTTTGGACCGATTTTTTTATGCATCAAAGTAAAAATTCTCTATAGAGATATCTCCTTTTGCATCTTCAACAAAAGTAACACCTAAATGATATGAACCCTCATCATTTGAGGGCTGGATATCATACATAATGAGAAGTTTATTCCCTTCAAGAGAAAAGTTGTTTACTACAACTTTAGCTTCTTCCCCTGCATAGTTATTAAAGGGGATATCAAAACTTTGTCCATCTTCTTCTATAATTTTATCATCAAAAACTTGGAATTTATCACTAAGTAAGTTATCTAATGTTTCACTATCCCCATGAACTAGACTCCAAAATAAAGTTTTTCCATGTTCTTTTGCTTGTAGAAACATTTCTTTTTCTTTTTTTAAGTAATTAATTTCTTGAGATAACTGTTCTTCTTTTTTATGACCGCTTTTTTTAATATTGGTTGTAGATTCATTTTTCTCTGTTACTTTTTCTTCAGCAGTAGTTGCAACATCATTGCTATTGTTACAACCATATAAAACAGTACTTAAGAGTATTAAAGATGTTGCAAGAATCCTTCTTTTCATATATCTAGCCTCCTAATAATATGATTATACTAAAACATATTTTGACTGATCATTCAACGAAATAGCATTAAGTAATATTGAAATAAATAATTGTTGAGATAATGTTCATATAGTTCTTAAATTATACCGTTGTAATTTTTAAAAATATTTTATGGTATAATTTTCTATTTATTTTTATATATTGTTTTATTGATTTTATTTTTATAAAATTGTATTATATTTATATTTTTGGATTTCGATGAATAAAGTGAAAATTATATAAAGAGAATATCAGCATTGTGATGCAGCTGTCTCCTTGTGTAAAAATCGCTATGAAGAAAATAATGGAGAAGGGGAGTTATAGATGCTGAAGAGAATTAAAAAAGCTAGTATTAAAGCAAAGTTATTATTTTCGTTTATTATGATTTTAGTTATCCCGAGTGTGATGATTGGATGGATATCCTATCAGACTGCAGAACAAAGTTTAAGTGATTCTACAGTAGATACGGCAAAAGATAGTGTAGAGATTCTAGATAATATTATTACAAAAGAAATAAAAGCTAAACATGTAGATACAGCGTATTTTGCGAAAAGCTTTACAAAAGCAATTTATGAACAAGAAGGAGAAGCAGGTATACAAAGTAAGTTAGAGTTATATACAAGTCTTCATCCGGAGACAGAAGCCATTTATATTGGGACAGCTGAAGGTGGATTTATTCAATCACCTGTTGTGACAATGCCAGAAGGTTATAATCCAACTGATCGCCCTTGGTATAAGGAAGCAGTCGAAAAGAGTGGTGAAGTTATTGTTACTACTCCATATATATCTTCAGCAACAAATAGTATCGTTGTAACGATTGCGAGACAGTTAGATGATAAAAGCGGGGTTGTTGCAATTGATTTAATTATAGATGATATTGTAAAAACATCTAAAATGGTTCGTATAGGTAAAGATGGATATTTAGCAATTTTTGATGAAACAAAAAATGTAATTGTTCATCCGCAAAAAAAGGCGGGGGAGAAATTAAACGATAAAGCAGTTGATCGTTTATATGAAGCAAAAAAAGGTGATTTTGAATACACCTTCCAAGGTGATCATAAACATATCATTTATACAACAAACGAAACAACAGGTTGGAAAATAGGTGGAACGATGTTGTATCAAGAAGTAGAAGAGGCAGCAAAACCTATTTATTATAAAACATTAATGGTTATTGGGATATCATTATTAATTGGTGGCATCTGTATCTATTTCTTAATTCAATCAATTATTCGGCCGTTAAAAGAGCTTGTTGCATCATCTAAGAAAATAAGTGAAGGTGATTTAACGGAAACAATAGTTGTCCATTCTAATGATGAAGTTGGTCAATTAGGAGAAAGCTTTAATGAAATGGCTTCATCTCTTCGAAATGTCATTTCGCAAATTAATACATCAGCTGGTCATGTAACAGCCTCGTCAGAAGAATTAACAGCGAGTGTGAGACAAGCAAGTGAAGCAACGGAACAAATTACGTCGGCAATGGAACAAGTGTCTAGCAGTGCTGAAACACAAAACCGAGAAGTAGAAGAAGGTGCTTCATTATTAGAAGAAGTATCAAAGGGAATCCAACATGTTGCCGATAGCTCTTCTATTATTTCGAGAACGTCACTACAAACAAAGCAAATTGCAGAAGATGGTGGTGCGTTAGTACAAAAGACAGTAAATCAAATGCAATCGATTCATCAGTCTGTTGTCCACTCAGATACGATTATTACATCGTTAGATGAGAAATCAAAACAGATAGGTGAAATTTTAGAAGTCATTCAGCATATTGCACAGCAAACAAACTTACTAGCATTAAACGCAGCGATTGAAGCTGCAAGGGCAGGAGAACATGGAAGAGGATTTGCGATTGTAGCAGATGAAGTAAGAAAGTTGGCGGAGCAATCTGAACAATCTTCGAGTGAGATTGGAAAGTTAGTGACACATATACAGATTGATATTAAACAAACAGTTGATTCGATGAAAGAAGTGGGGACAGAAGTTCAATCAGGTCTTACGGTAGCGAATGAAACGAAACAAAGCTTTAGTGAAATTTTGAAATCAACAAATGATATTGTATCGCAAATTAATAATATGGTAGATGTATCGAATAAGATGGCAGGCGATGCAGGGGAAGTTACAAAATCTGTTAATGAAATCGCATCAGCGGCGGAAGAAAACTCTGCAAGTACACAAAATA
>NZ_JOTN01000033.1 GCF_000712595.1 Bacillus manliponensis | reverse complement strand
TCTATATAAATATAGAAGAAGTTTTTTATTTTTTCTAGCCGCGTTACACTATCCGCTTTCGAATCGAACTTGAAATAAAATCAATAATCATCACCATAATGATAATTCCAAGTAAAATAATCCCAACACGAGACCAATTCCGTGAACTCAATGCAAAGATAAGCGGTGTTCCAATACCACCTGCTCCAATGACACCTAAAATGGATGCGGAACGAACATTAATTTCAAAACGATACAATGTGTACGATAAAAAGTCAGGTAATACTTGTGGAAACACCGCATACATAAGCACTTGAAAACGATTTGCTCCCGTCGCAACTAGCGCTTCTACCGGTCCATTGTCTATATTTTCAATACCTTCTGCATACAATTTCCCAAGCATTCCGATTGAATGTAATCCTAATGCAAGTACGCCAGCAAATGATCCAGGTCCAACTGCTTTTATAAAAAGAAGTGCCATTACAATCTCTGGAAACGTACGAATAAAACTTAATACAAATTTTCCAGATCCAGACACAGCTCTCTTTTTGCTCATATTTGTTGCTGCCCAAAATGCAAACGGAATACAAAGTAAGGCAGAAATAAACGTTCCAAGCACTGCAATTGCTAACGTATCTACAAGCCCATGTAATAAATCTTCACCATCCGGTAATGAAACATAATCCCAGTCCGGGTTAAATATCCCACTCATAATTGCTTTTGTTATTTGTCCTGCTGTATCTTTTATCCCATCAACTGGCACACCGGAAAACGCCCATACGTATATCATTAGCAGTAAACCGTAAATAACAAAACGATACGCCTTTGTTTTTTTACGCTGCGGAATTTGCTTTGTCGTTATATTCATAACAGTTTCTCCCGTAATGATGCGCTAATATAATCAATAATTAAAACAACAATCAGTGTATAAATAATAATTGATGCTGTTTGATCATATTGTAAAAATCCGAGCGTTTGATCATAGTACAATCCAATTCCCCCAGCTCCAACTAATCCTAATACTGCTGCTGCCCTTACATTCACTTCAAATGTATATAATACATAAGAAACAAAATGTGCTGTAATTTGCGGGACAACTGCATAAACAATCCACTGCACTTTATTCGCACCAACTGCTGTCATTGCTTCTAACGGCCCACGGTCAATTGCTTCAATTGACTCATATAATAATTTGGCGATAATACCAATTGAAAACACTGTAAGTGCTAAAATTCCAGGTAACGGTCCAATTCCAAAAATGGCAACAAAAATTGCTGCTAATAATAAATCTGGTATTGTACGGACAATATTTAAAATAAACCGAGCAGGTCTATACAAAAACGATGGGAATACATTATTTGCGGATAATAGCGCAAGTGGCACCGCAATAATGGCGCCAAATGTTGTTCCTAAGATTGCCATACGAATCGTATCCAAAATTGCTCCTGTAATAACTTTAAAGTAACCCCAATCTGGTGGTACCATTTCTTTTAACAAATCTCCCATGTTAGGCAGTCCCATAATGAGCTTTGCAAATGATGCATCTACTTGTATACTACTTCCCCACAAGAGCAGAACAAGCAATACACCCGTTAATATGTGTTTTAATTTCCGTGGCTTTTGCTTCATTTTCGACTCTATTATCACGCTATTCATTGCACTTGCACCCCTGAAAATTCTTCATCTTTAACTGGTCTACCATAAATTTCAGTAAACCTCTCATCTGTCGCTTCTTCTACAGGGCCATCAAAAACAATCTCGCCTGCATGCAAACCGATAATACGCGTTGCATATTTTCTGGCTAAATCAATGGAATGTAAATTTACTACCGTTGTAATACCGAACTCTTGATTAATTTTTTTCAAATCATCCATTACTTGCTTCGTTGTTAGCGGATCTAACGAAGCAACCGGCTCATCAGCTAAAATAATTTTTGCTTCTTGCGCAAGTGCTCTTGCAATTGAAACACGCTGCTGTTGTCCACCAGACAATTGATCAGCACGCTCATATGCTTTCTCTAAAATATTGACACGCTCCAATGCACGAAATGCTAACTCTACATCCTCTTTCGGAAATAACCCTAACGTTGTACGAATTGTAGAATGATAACCAACTCTACCAGCTAACACATTTTTTAATACAGTAGACCGCTTCACGAGGTTGAAATTTTGAAAAATCATTCCAATATCACGGCGAATGCAGCGTAATTCCTTTCCTTTTGCCACAGTAATAGACTGGTTCCCAATAAAGATTTCGCCTGTCGTAATCTCATGCAAGCGATTAATTGACCGAAGAAGCGTTGATTTCCCCGCCCCAGATAACCCAACTATAACGACAAACTCCCCTTTATGAATCTTTAAATTTATATTGTTTAATCCTCTCGTACCGTTGTCGTATATTTTTGAAACGTTATGGAATTCTATCAAGAATGATACCTACTTTCTACAAGTTGTCTAAAGGAATCACTCCGCCAAACGATAATTTCGATTAACGAAGTGATCTCTTCATATCATTACTGTGTTTTTACTTTCTTTCCGTATTCGCGAACAATATCAAACTTGCTATCATCTGACTTAATATATCCTTCATGTGAATATACTTCTTTAATAATTTTATGACCTTCTTCATTCTTTCCTATTTCAATAAACGCATCTTGTATTTTTTGTACCCACTCTTTATCCATATCAGAACGTACTGTAATTGTGTCATTTGGAATTTTCTCTGTAAATTTGACAATCTTCGTTTGCTCAAACACATCTGGATAATCTTTCTTTACGACGTTGCGAGCATCTTGGAACACAACAGCTGCATCTACATCACCATTTAAAAGTGCAATAATTGCTTGATCATGTCCTTTTAATGTAACGGGTTGTACATCTTTTAACGGATCAATTCCCTTTTCCATTAAAACAGCTGCCGGCCATACATATCCTGCTGAAGACGTAACATCTTGATAGCCAATTTTCTTACCTTTTAAATCTTCAATACTATTAATATTAGAATCTTTCTTTACAACAAATTGTGATTTATAAAAGTCAACTAACTCTTCTGTTGGTTGTCCTGTTTCATCATTTACACCGTAGCGCTGTGCTTGCAAAATAACATTGGCCGCATCTTTTTCTTTTGCTAATACGTATGCTGTTGGCGGTAAAAATCCTACATCTACTTGTTTTGATGCCATTGCTTCTACAATTGTGTTGTAATTTGTAGATACACTTACTTTTACGGGAATGTTAAGCTCATCACTCAATAATTTTTCTAACGGTTTTGCCTTCGCTTCAAGCGTATCCGCATTTTGCGAAGGAACAAATTGAACATTTAACGTTTTGGGCACATAACCTTTTTCTGCAGTTTCGCTGTCTTTTACATTTGTTTCCTTTGTTCCACATCCACTAAATAGTCCAATTGCTAATAATGTTGTTGCACCTACTGCTAAAACCTTTTTAAACATGTCCAAACCTCCAATTTTCGAAATGATAAACTGTAAACAAATAGAAATATAGCACGGAAATTTATAAATTATTCTTTATTTACAAAAAATTTACAGTTTTTAAACAATCTTTATACTCTATTATTTATGATTATTTGGTAAAATTTATCCATAAAACTATATGAAAGGGGCAACTAGGTCATGAAATTAACCGAAAAAAACGTGATAATAAGCGTACTAGTAACAACTGATGTCCACGGAACGGTCTATCCCATTCAATATGGGAATAATGAGGTAGCAGAACATGGGCTAGCAAAGGTTTCTACTCTTATTCAAGAAGAACGAAAAAAGAATAAGCATGTAATTGTAATTGATAATGGAGATTTTATTCAAGGTACTCCACTTACATATTGTCATGCAAAACAAATGAATGAGAAAAAAAATCCAATGATGATAGCAGCTAATCATATCGGTTATAATGCAGCTGTAATCGGGAACCATGAGTTTAATTACGGTATGCTCCACTTAAATAGAGCAGTTGAAGAAGCAAACATGTCTTATTTAGCAGCAAATACTTTACATAAAGACACGATGGCACCTTATTTTGGGAAACCTTATCTCATAAAGCATATTGAACCGAATATAAAGGTAGCCATACTTGGTGTGACAACGCACTATATTCCAAACTGGGAAGAGCCAGACCACATTCAAAATGTAGTATTTGAAGATGCTTTAGAGGCAACAAAAAACTGGGTTTCTCACATTCGACAAGAGGAACAACCTGATGTAATGATTGTAGCGTATCACGGAGGATTTGAACGTGATTTACATACTGGGGAACCAACGGAAAATTTAACTGGGGAAAACCAAGGTTTCTCCATATGCAAAGAAGTAGAAGGAATTGATGTACTGATAACAGGACACCAACATCGTTTTATTTCTCATATAAAAGTAAATGGCGTTACTGTTTTACAAGGAGGATATAACGGAGAATCTTTAGGAAAAATTAAAATTTCGTTAAAAGAAGAAGCAAATAAATGGTCTATCGACAGTTGTAACTCTGAGCTGCTATATACAAAAGGAGTTCAACCAGATAAGCAGATACTCACATTGCTACAACCATATGAAACAAAAACACAAAAATGGCTAGAACGACCGATTGGAACAGTCACTGGAAATATGAAAATAGATGATGTAATGCAGGCAAGGATACAAAAGCATCCATTTACGGAGTTTATTAATAAAGTACAAATGGATATAGCTGACGTTACGATTTCTTGCACAAGCTTATTTCATAATAAAGTGACCGGCTTTCCTGATGAAATTACAATGCGCGATATTATTTCAAACTACATTTATCCAAACACATTAAAAGTACTTCGTGTGACGGGGCAAGATATAAAAGACGCACTCGAAAAATCAGCTGAATATTTCACATTAGATATTCAGAAAAATATTGTCGTCAACCCTGCTTTTATCGACCCGAAACCACAGCACTATAACTATGATATGTGGGATGGTATTTCGTACATATTAAACATTTCAAAACCTATAGGGGAAAGGGTTGTTTCACTTCAATATAAAGGTGAACCACTGTCTCTTACAGAAGAATTTGATGTTGTTATGAATAATTACCGTGCAAGTGGCGGCGGAGATTATCATATGTACAAAGGAAAGCCTGTTATAAAAGAAATCTCAATTGACATGACAGAAATTATCACAAACTACCTATTAAAACATGGCCAAATCGAAGCAACTTTAGATCTTAATTGGAAGGTACAAAAGTAAAAAAGATGGGATTCTTCCCATCTTTTAGTTCAGCTTTTTATTCGCTTCTTTTTTTAACATTTTTAATTTCGCCGGAGTAACATCTTTGCCCTCTTCGTTAACAACTTTAATTCCTTTAAGTTCGTTTAACATATTTTGACGAAATCCTTTTAAATATTGTTCACGGAGCGATTGACGCTCACGTTGCTCTTCTTCAGTTAAACCTTCTGTTTTTGCTTTTTTCGCTAAGAAGTTAATACGTTCAATGAGTTCTTGATTAATCATCTCGACTCCCCCTTCCAATGAAAACTGATTATTATCATACAATAGTTATTCTTCTTTATCAAGCAATCCCTTTGTGTATTCCACATAACGACGATGCACAGTCGCTTTTGACACGTTATGCCCAAACCCTCTTAACGTCGCTGCAATTTCTTCAAATGTTAATTCATTGCGGCGGAGACGAACAATCTCTTCAATTGGTACTTCTTTTTTTTCACGCCCTGTACTCAAATGACGATTTTTCAAGTTTCGCTCAGGACGAAAACCTTTCTCCACAGCTCTTTTCATTCCACGTTTAATTTTCAAATTATGAATTTTTCGTTGATATTCTTCTACAAGACCAATTATTTCAAGAACCATCGAATCTGCATCTGACAATTCTAATTCACCATTATGCGTATATGTGTATACTTTCACACCTTCTTTTTGCAAACAATGCATAAGTGCAATTTTTGCATTCCCCCTGCCAAGACGAGTCTCATCTTGAATAAGAAGAATATCGATTTTCTCATCACGGACTGTATCTAACACCTCTAGCATACCATCGCGCTCTATACTGTAACCACTCGCTTGCTCTGCTACAACTTTTACAACATTCATCCCATGTTGTTTTGCTAAAGATAATAACTCATCTTTTTGACGTGCTAAAGAGGTCTCTTGTTCTTCTTTTGATGTACTCACACGTGCATAAATAATCGCATCCATATGCAACCCTTCTTCCAAAACAAAGTTCTATTTTCATAGTGTACCATAAAAACAGAACTTTGTTCGAACTTATGTTTGTAGAATATTTTTTCACATGTTATAATACAAGTAAGAAAATTTAAAGAAAATGAGGTGTGAATATAACAATGGAAAAATTAACGAAGCGACAACAGGACATTTTGGACTTTATTAAACAAAAAGTACAAGAAAAAGGATATCCACCTTCCGTACGTGAAATTGGTCAAGCGGTCGGCCTTGCTTCTAGCTCTACTGTGCACGGACATTTATCTCGTTTAGAAGAAAAAGGGTATATTCGCCGCGACCCTACAAAACCAAGAGCAATTGAAATTTTAAACGGAGATACTTTTAAAGAAGAAACTAGTGATGTTGTACACGTACCAATCATCGGAAAAGTTACAGCTGGTCTGCCAATTACAGCAGTTGAAAGCGTTGAAGAGCACTTCCCACTTCCTGCAAACCTTGTTGCTGGAGTTGAAAAAGTGTTTATGTTACGTATTTCAGGAGATAGCATGATCGAAGCTGGTATTCTAGACGGGGACTTAGTTGTTGTTCGTCAACAGCAATCTGCATATAACGGAGAAATTGTTGTTGCTTTAACAGAAGACAACGAAGCAACAGTAAAGCGCTTCTACAAAGAAAAAGATCATTTCCGTTTACAACCTGAAAATTCATCTTTAGCACCAATCATTTTAAAACAAGTATCGGTAATTGGAAAAGTTATTGGCGTATATCGTGATTTACACTAAAAAATAGACCAGTGATACTGGTCTATTTTTATCGCGCTTCTACCTTTACATCGCCTGCTAATGTTTCTCCTTTTATCGTGACCTTACCACTTCCAAATTCCGCAAATTTATCTTCTTTTTGAAAGATTTCAACATCCCCCTCTTTTGTTTCACCAATTATTTTCGCATTTTTTGGTTTCTCTAATAAGCGAATCATGATGTCTCCCTCTTTTGAATGAGCTGTTACTGCATGAATTGGAGCATGACCTAGCACATTTACATCTCCGCTCAACGTCTTTGCTATCACGTCTCCCGTAACACGCTTTGTCTGAATATCTCCCTCCTTCGAAGTATTTTCCACTACACTCGCTACTACATTTTGCATATTTATATCTCCAGCATTTGTTAGTATATCAACCCGCTCACTATTTAAATTTAATACTGTCACATCACCGGCTTTCGTATGCAACTTTATTTTATGATATGCACGATCCGGGACAATAACAGTGATTTTTGGTGCCTTAAAAAAAGAAACACCAAATGTAAATTCATTCTCAATATCTCCTTCAACAATTAAAGTATCTCCTTTTTCTTCTACATTAACTTCTTGTTCTTCTGACATCGCAGATTTTTTTATATAAAAAGAGGAATCCTTTCCTTTTTCAATTTTCACATCACCAGCTTCAAGATTTACTTGAATATTTTTTATATGTTCATTCGCTTCAATCTTTTCTGTTTCACGCCCTTTCATTTTATTTGTTGTTTTTACATACGACTTCCATGTCAAACCCGCTCCAATTCCTCCAACAACAATACAAAACACAGCTAACAATAACAGTTTTTTCAAAACAAATTACCGCCCTTTCATCACTTTTAAATTCCATTGCAAATAACGGACACAAAACTGTTTATAAGCACGGCTCATATAATACGCGGCAACAAATAAAAGCAAGCCAATTCCAAGTAAAGCAATTGAAGCAAACAAATCAAATGGAATAAAAGATTGCAGAACCATCATTTTTATCGCAGCTAAGATTGGTGACAATATAAAAGCAATGCTGCTAATCCATAAAGCTAATAATACGCCAGCTATCGCAACTAACGGCCCAATTACAATAATTAAATTAAATAAACTTAGCCCAACTGCAGCCATCACAACTCTTGAGATATTTGTTGCTGACGGATCTTTTTCCATTTCATCTAGCCGTGATAACGCTAATATTTCTTTCGCAATGATGCGAGGCGAGCCAAGCTCTCTCACAATTTGCTCTTCCGTTTTCCCTTCTTCTATTCCAAACTGAAAATGTTCTTTATAATCATATAAAATGTCATTTCGCTCTTCTTCAGATAATCTCTTAAGATGTCCCGACAACTGCTCTAAAAATTGTTCTTTACCCATTCGCTACACCTCTTCAATAATTTCTTGTACTCCTTTAGCAAACTCACGCCATTCTGTTACAAGTAAGTATAATTGGCGTTCACCAAGTTCTGTTAGTTGATAATATTTGCGCGGTGGCCCTTCCGTAGATTCTTTCAAATACGTTTGAAAATATCCTTCTTTCGTCAATCTTCGAAGCAACGGATATACTGATCCCTCTGATATAAAAAATTTATTTGAAATTTGTTGAACAAGTTCATATCCGTAACAATCTCTTTTCTTCACAAGGGCAAGAACGCATAGCTCAAGTACCCCTTTCTTAAATTGGACGTTCAAACAAAAGCCTCCTTTCTTTTAGTACTGTTCAATGCAAGGTACCTCATTATCCATAATATACCACTAACTATTGTTTAATGCAAGGTACTGTTTTATAAATAGTTAAATTGATTCATCCGCCTGTTTGTTACTACACCTTACTAAATGAACACTTTGAACTTCCCCTCTCACAAACAACATGAGATAATAAAACATATTATAAAGAAATAAGGATTTGAAGAAAAAGGAATCATCCCGTATACATTAACAAGATAATTCCTTTTTCTTATATTCCGCGTGCCGCTTGAATGTAATATTCATACCTCATTACAACTCTATCTTTTCTGATTATTTAACGCTTCCAATAATCGAACATAATATTGCATCACTTCAAATCCTCTTCGTTTCGCATTCATTTTTGCCCTTCTTCCATGTATCCCTCGTTCCAATTCATTAATCTTCACTTGAATATCGGCTGTATAGTCAAAAATTTGTGCGTTCCGTAGTTGCTCGTTTTTTCCGTCAATCATCCCTTCATTCAATAAACTCGCTTCTTTTGAAGTTAATTGTAATTTCAGCTTAGATACTTCATTTTGCATATTATAGTATTCACTCTCAACCTCTTCTAACTCACGCACAATACTCTCTAGCCTTTTAAAATAACCGGCAGCAGTATCCGCCATTCAGTCACTTCTCCTTTCTTGTACATGTCATCTGATATTGATTGTTCACAATATCAGTGTATGCATAAGAGGGGTTGTCAGTTGCTAGTACCAAAAAAAGTACAAGCCACCACCTACAAAGTTCATAGTGACTTTACTAACGCCAGTTCTTATGTTCACTTTATACACTTTAAAGAAATGGTTTAGCACAAACTTTAAGTTCGACACGATATGACAAATGAGATGTCGTTTGTTTGTTATTATGAATTAAGAATTTATACCTTTCAAGGAGGAGAGATTATGCAATTCTCTAAAAAAAATATCTCATTTATAATTATTGGGATATTATTTATTATCGCTTTCCTTAATAGTTTAAGAGGATTCGACGGAACAGCTACCGGAATTGGTTTTGTAATTGGCTATACGATAACACAAACTGTCATATTGAGCATTATCATTATCCTTATGGCAGCAATAATATTCCCTATTGTATGGGTTGTAAAAAAAATTACTAAGTAGTAAAGTGAAACTTCACTCAGTGGGGGTTTCTCCACCCCCCACTGAGTGTCAGCCCGACCAATCGGACTTTTACGGGCTTGTTAATCTCCTACTTAAACTTCTTCGTTTTCTCTCAAGTTTTGAAGTGGGAGTCTTACAGCCCGCAAATAGCGGGGTAAAACGGATTATTCTTCCACGCAATATGTATGGAAGAGCGATCTTTTTTCTTTAGATAGTGTAACAGAACTCACAAATCATATCTAAACCAATATGAAATATAAGCAATACAGTTTATTCCAATTTTTGCGGGTAAGTCATAAATCATTTGTTCTACCTATATAGTTCAAAGGGAGTGCTAATTAGAGAGCATTCGCAAAAACAACAGAAATCAAAGGAGGAAATGTCTATTGAGAAACAAATTCATTGTTTTCCTATCTTCTTTATTGGTTATTTTTGGAGGATTCTTTTCAAACACAGATGTCTCACATGCGGAAACAACTTCCACTTCTAGCGAATATGTTCCAAACGAACTCATTGTGAAGTTTAAAGACGACGCCCCAATCAACAAAATAAAAGAACTGCAACAATCTACAGGGGCAACAATTGTATCAAGTGATGATACGTTAGGATTCCATGTTATCAAACTATTAAAAGGTACTGTGGAAGAAAACGTGAAGATGCTTGAGAATAACCCTTACGTAGAATACGCGGAACCAAATTATTATTTCCATGCGTTTTGGAATCCAAATGATACACATTTTAATAACCAATATGGCCTTCAAAAAATTCAAGCGCCACAAGCATGGGATAGTGAAAGAAGTGCTCCTGGAGTAAAAATTGCAATTATTGATACAGGTGTACAAAGTTCACATCCTGATCTAGCTGCTAAAGTAACTCATGGACATGATTATGTAGATAACGATAACCGATCTGACGATGGAAATGGACATGGGACGCATTGTGCAGGAATCGCAGGGGCAATTACAAATAATAATGTAGGCATTGCTGGAGTTGCTCCACAAGCTTCTATATATGCAGTTCGGGTATTAAACAACCAAGGAAGCGGTACACTTGCTGCTGTTGCTCAAGGTATAAGAGAAGCTGCTGATTCAGGTGCAAAAGTAATTAGCTTAAGCTTAGGCGCTACAACTGGCGGTACTTCATTACAACAAGCTGTGCAATACGCTTGGAATAAAGGTGCTGTAATTGTTGCAGCAGCTGGAAACTCAGGTAATACACAAGCTAACTACCCAGCTTATTATAATGAAGTAATTGCTGTCGCTTCAACTGATAGTGCAGACCGAAAATCTTCATTCTCCAATTACGGAAGCTGGGTTGATGTAGCCGCACCAGGCTCAAGCATTTATTCCACATATACAGGAAGTTCATACAGATCATTAAGCGGGACTTCAATGGCTGCACCTCATGTAGCAGGACTTGCCGCATTATTAGCAAATCAAGGCTATAATAACGTTCAAATTCGCCAAATTATCGAAACAACATCTGATAAAATTAGCGGAACAGGCTCGTACTGGACGCACGGAAGAGTAAATGCAAGTAAAGCTGTGCAATACGGGAAGCAATTGAAAGAAAATAAAGCGTCCTAATTGAACTACCCCTACTTATCGTCTAACGACGCTTGAAGTAGGGGATTCTTACTGTCTTCGACCTAAACTTCTCCGAATCCTCTAAGTTTTGAGGCGGGAGTCTTACTGCCCGTTAATGCGGGATAAATCCCGCCAACTAGCATAGTGCCTCAAAGATTAAACAATTATTATTTGCTGACTTCTTATCACTTTTCTTGTTAGTCGTATGTATCTATTCAAAAGCGGATTTTCTTTAATCTAAAAAAAATTAGGGACGAGCTGATACCACTCGCTTAGGACTTGCATATCTTTATAATGCAAGAACAAAAATGTAAAGGAAGTGAGAAAAATGTGTCGTGACAAAAAAGATTACTGTAAAGAAAAACATAATGGCTATAAAAAAGAGAACAAGAATAAGAAAAATAAGAAGAAATGCAACAAGAAACATTATTATAAAAAAGGCTAGATAACAAACGTAACAATAAGTATAACTTCCCAAACCTAATGTTGTTTTCTTTGTAACACTCTAATTCATTTATGAATTCACCCAAAAGAACCTCTAGCCCTTTAGGAGGTTCTTTTCTGCAAACTCCCCTCCTAGCCCTCTGTTTGATACAAAAATCATTCCAATTCTCCACATATCACAACGAAATCAGCTGTTTCTTTTTCGTCTCCAACCTGTCATCTTAGGAATTAATCTCCCATTACATATCGGGCAGACAATTACCTCTTTGTATTCTTCTTTTGATGAATGGTACACTTTATCTCGGTGAATAAAAACTAAATATTCAGACTAATCAAAGTGTTGATTTGCCACTCTCTTTTCCTCCCAAAATAAAGAGCACCACACTTTGCTACTATAAGTAATCCTTCATACATAGAATGATGGTACACTCTGACCTACCTATCGATACGAATACACAAAATACTTTCTTAATCATTTTCTTCATAGTTAAACTACTATTTGCAATCTGTTTCATAAGTAAATCCGTCTGATAATCCACTTTCAAATTAAATTCAAGCTTCATACTTATGACCTCACACATATAAAGTGAAACTTCACTCAGTGGGGTTTTCTCCATTCCCACTGAGTGTCAGCCCGACCAATCGGGCTTTTACGGGCTGTTAATCTCCCATCTAAACTTCTTCGTTTTCTCTAAAGTTTTGAGATTGGAGTCTTACAGCCCGTTAATGCGGGATAATAAAAAGAACCGCCAAAATTTTGACGGTTCTTTTTATTTTTCATTTCTTGTTATACTTTGAATCCACTGCAAAATTTCATTTCCATACTGCATAATCTTTGTAAAATAAGGCTTGATTCCCTAATTCTAATACCTCTTCAATAGGTACTCTCCTTATTCCTTCATATACGTAAGTTCATACTGTATATCATATGAGTGTTTATGACATTCTTTTCTATAAGAGGTAGGTGCATATAATGAGTCGATTTAAAAATAACAGACATATACCGTTTCAACATTTTATTCCTCCTGGAAAGAACGGACCGATCGGTTCACAGGAGTTGCAAGAGAATCCCGGTCCCACTGGACCACAAGGATCACAAGGGGAACCAGGGTCTATCGGTCCCACTGGACCACAAGGATCACAAGGGGAACCAGGGCCTATCGGTCCCACTGGACCACAAGGATCACAAGGGGAACCGGGGCCTATCGGTCCCACTGGACCACAAGGATCACAAGGGGAACCGGGGTCTATCGGTCCCACTGGACCACAAGGATCACAAGGGGAACCGGGGTCTATCGGTCCCACTGGACCACAAGGATCACAAGGGGAACCAGGGCCTATCGGTCCCACTGGACCACAAGGATCACAAGGGGAACCAGGGCCTATCGGTCCCACTGGACCACAAGGATCACAAGGGGAACCAGGGCCTATCGGTCCCACTGGACCACAAGGATCACAAGGGGAACCAGGGCCTATCGGTCCCACTGGACCACAAGGATCACAAGGGGAACCAGGGCCTATCGGTCCCACTGGACCACAAGGATCACAAGGGGAACCAGGGCCTATCGGTCCCACTGGACCACAAGGATCACAAGGGGAACCAGGGCCTATCGGTCCCACTGGACCACAAGGATCACAAGGGGAACCAGGGCCTATCGGTCCCACTGGACCACAAGGATCACAAGGGGAACCAGGGCCTATCGGTCCCACTGGACCACAAGGATCACAAGGGGAACCGGGGCCTATCGGTCCCACTGGACCACAAGGATCACAAGGGGAACCAGGGCCTATCGGTCCCACTGGACCACAAGGACCACAATCAGCGTTCAGAGCTTCCAGCAATCAACAACAGAATATTGGTACAGGAAATACAAAGGTCATGTTTCAAATTGAGGAATTTGATTTAAACGATGAATATGATCCACTTACATCTACATTTATACCCAATCAAAATGGGGTTTATCTTATTCAAGCTACTATAAGTATCGATGCAGTTACACCGTTTTCCACGACATTAGAAATTCAAGTAGATGGTATTCCAAGCGCTATAAAAACAGAGTCTCTCGCTGCAGGCGCTCTATTCATTAACACAATTACAGTTTCTACCATCATCGAATTACAAGCTGGAATTCCTATAAACATTTTTGCTAGGAATTCCCCATCAACTTCCTATACTGTAGCTTCTACACAATTTGTTCATTTTGAAGCAGCAAGATTCCCTTCTCCAACCTAAATTTAATTTTTAATCACACCAAACATGTAAAAGGAAAAGACGTAAAAACACTTATAAAACACACAGAAAGAAGCAATGCGTGAAACTGTGATATCAAAAAGATTAGTTCAAGCATTACAAAAGCACAAAATGAACAAAAATTAAAACTAGGTGGTAATTTTGTGTTTATCTTGACTGAAAAGACTCTTCCGAAATCAGCTTTGAAAAATGTACTAGATCGTAATCTAAAAAAGCCAACTTACATCAATTACGTCATTCACATGCTGTTATTATGAAAGAATCTAGTGTAGAAACGAAATACATTCAAGAGCGTTTAGAGCATAAGAGTATCGAAATCACATCTGATATTCGTTCGCATATCACCCCAAAAATCATCGCAAACGAACAAAGTAAATCCGATGATTATGCGGGGTAAGAATTTATTCTGGAAAAAAGCGGGGCGAATCTAAATTTCCATTTGGAACATGTCAAAACAAAACAAAAAACCCTCAACACCATATGTGTCAAGGGTTTTGGACTCTTAATAAAGAGTCATATATTGATCGCGTTCCCATTGGTGAACTTGCGTTCGGAACATATCTTATTTCACTATATGATTTCACAGGGTTCTATATACATTGATTTATAAAGGTTTTATTCAAAATGTCTTTCACCGAATTCTATACACTTTTATATTTTTGTGGGTGCTTCGTGGGTAACCCACCCACAAGCTCGTGGGTGTTTGTGGGTGTTTGTGGGTGCTTTAGTTAAATCATTCTCAAAACTCTGGAATCACATAAACCTTAACATATATACCATACTTTGCTGCAAACTGTTCCAACTTTTTTTGTCGATATTCTGTTAACGTGAAAAAGTGAATTATAGGGACCTTACCATTATATTTGTTTTTATAATAGAAGGTGAATTCTTTATACCGACTCATTTTTTCACTATTCACATTCATCATCTGTGTACGATCTATCTCAACCGCATTTAATATCCCTGCTTCATCTTTAAATTTCACGTCCGGAATAATTGTCTCCTTTTTATCATTTATTTTATAACGTATAGGTGCTTCTATCTGCCAGTCTTCTGGACAAAACAGATAGAGCCATGCTTCATTCCTCATAAGGCTGTGCGCTAAACGGATTGTTGGTACAATCTTTTCTGTATCATCAAATAGCGCGCGCCCTTTTTTATTTAAATAATATACGTACTCTTTCCCATGCACAGTAGTATTAACGAACAGGCTTAAATCCTTTAAAATACGATTTGCGTTCCGTATGCCACCCATATCATGTACAGCCATTAAATGCCTACGTGTCGCAAACTTCAACTTTCTAATCGAGGTCAAAATCGTCATCTGACGATTCAATTTGATGTGTGATTGAATGTACATGTTTCTCCACCTCATGTTCTTTTAATATATCCCACATCTTTTCATTAGAAATAAAGGGTGTCTGTATTTCAGTTAATCCATCTGTTTTAAAAAGCGCACGCCCAGGTATACTTCTAATGGATTCCAAACCATTTTCATCAATTACAACCTGTGAGGCTGTTTGAGTCGGCAATCTAAAACCAAGCTTTGCATCTGAGTTTTGTTTTACTTGTCGTGGTAATGTGTCACCAGTTGGATATTGTGTACAAAAGATTAATCTAAAACCAAGCGCACCACCAACACGCGCAATATGAGAAAGCATTTGCTGACAAGCCCCTAGCAACTTTTGTTGTTCTTTTTTCATACTTCTATCTGGGCAAAGTTCTGCACCTTCATCAACAACAATAAAATACCTATCCTTTATATTTGTTTCTACAACATTCGTATACTGCTCCACTTTCATGTACTTCATTACTTTTTCCATTTCTTTAACGATTGAGAGTAAAACATGAAAAGTATAATCCGGCTTTTCTGCAACAGAAATGACCTGTTTTAAATTTTGATATGGACCAAATTCCAATCCACCTTTTAAGTCAATGATATATAGATGAGTATAATTGGGCTGCGCTGAAATAAGTGATGTTACGATATTTTTAAGAAAGACCGTTTTTCCCATTCTTGTAAGCCCACCCAACACCATATGAGGGGTTTTATCAAAATCGTGATAAATTAATTTTTCTAGACTTTGCCCCATTGGTACTTCCCATTTCCCTTGTTTTATTAACTCCTTAGACCAATCCCACTTCTCAGGTATTTCTCGATGAAACACACGAACTTTTAATTTATAATTATCGTATTGAATTTTAACAGGCTTGCTTAGTCCTTCACTCACTACATCCTCTACTTTTTGAATAATTTTACTCGGCATCCCTAAAGGTAATTTATATATATAATTTGTACTACGATCATCCTCGTTTTGTTCAAGGAATGTAGGATATAATATTTTATCTCCTCTCTTTATAGCGATTCCACTTACTTCAAAGAACACTTGAATCTTCTTTTTGTCATCCTCTTTCCGTTTGAACTTATCACCTACTAATGCATAAGCAACAGCTATTGCGGGAACCGTCAATAACTCCAACATAAACATTTCCCCTTTTAATATCCTATAAGGATATCATTGCACTTTTTTGGAATAGCACAGGTCAAGCCTTACTATTTACAGCTTCTATTGCCCTACCCTTCCACATCGTATTCCCTCATAGAAACAAAACGAGAACATAACGTAGAAGATATAAGAACGAACCTGTGAGCGTTGTGTACATAGTCAGACGTGGAAGCCAATGTGGAATGTCACGTCCCATCTTTTCAGCTGCTTTCATAACAGATATAGACAAACCAGTTGCCGTCCAAACAATCACTGCTTCAGCTGCAAGTATCATAGCTGTTCCTCCTCATCTTTCTCCCTAAATTTAATACCAGACTTTGTAGCCACAATCTCGTACCGATTCATTAGCTCTTTAAAATCAATAATCTCCTCTTCTTCACCATACAGATCTTCTTCAATTATTTGCGACAAACTGAAGTATCCTTTGTATTCTTTGTTATTCACATCGTGGTTTTCCATATGACTCAGGATAGACTTCACTTCTCCTCTAGACTGTGACTGATTATACATTTGGCGTAATTCTTTTGATGGATATAGATATGGCGTTGTATTCAGGTAGTCATATTGCCTACGCATATATTCATCCCCCCTCTTGTTGTCCTAGATTCTTTGTAGTCTTCCAAGTGGAAGTAATATAGGTATATGACCTAGAAAGAAGGATATTGCTTGTCCATAGAAAAATATTTATACAAACAAGCTAAAAATTTTAAATGGATGTGAAAATATGAAAAGTGAACTAAAAGAAATTTTAGATAAGAAAGGAATAAAGTATACTCATGTGGCAAAGAAAGCCGGAATTAGTAACTCAGCAATGACCAATTTAATTAAAGGTGGATTCCCAACATTGCCTGTTGCATACAAGATTGCACGAGTATTAGAAATGAAACTGGAGGATATTTGGATTGAAGAAAATCATGAGGATAACTCATCATAATTTTCACATAACGTGGATTATTATGGGGGTTGGAGGAACACTTATGAAATCTTTGTAGAAGGAAAGCATAAATTCGAACCGAATATTGATGGATAATCCCAACATCTCCAATATTTGATATAATGATATAGTTATTATTATCAACTAGGAGGTCCAATATTGAAAAAATCACTATCGTTTATAGTATTACTATCGTTTATAGGAACCGTATTATCAGCATGTGGTTCAGAAGAAGTAACCATTTCTAAAGATGAGTTTAAGCAAATCAAAAAAGAAATGAGTATGAAAAAGGTTGAGGAAATTGTAGGCGGAAAAGGAAAAGAAAACGTTAATCAATCTAATCCGACACTTGTTGAGTATGAATATCCTGTGTTGGATGGTGTAGAAAAAGATGGTTATGTTTACATATTGTTTAATGACAGCAAAGTAGATACTATTTTAGATTTTGGGTTACTAAAAAAGAAAGAACAACCTAAAAAAGAAGACACTGCTGCAGAAGAGACTGTTAAAACAGTTGACTGGGGAAATAAGGTTAAAGAAGTAGCATCAAGTGAAAAAACTACTACTGAAAAATTTGATGAAGTAAGCAAATATGCTCACGATTACAGTCCATCTAAAGATGAAGTTAAACAATTTGGTGATGACATCATTAAAGAATATAAAGATAAAAATTACATTAAAAATGTATCTAACCATGAGTACATGTTAACAAATATCTTCAAATCACAAGTAGTTGATAAAAACACATCAGAAAAACCATTAAAAGATTTCGCCTTCGACTTCTGGCAAAACTCTAAATACAATTACCGTGGTGTAGAAAATGCAACAAGTGGTTCTACATTAGCTAATGAGCGCCAAATGGATAAAGCATTAAATGAAATGAACAAATAAACAAAGAAATCCAGTTCCGAAAGGAACTGGATTTCTTTGTTATACAGTCTGAATCCACGCACCATAGCCTAATGTTTTTAGTTTTTCCATTGTATTATCAGCCCATTGTTTGTTGTTAAAGTCGCCCACAAGAATACGATGGTATCCGCCTTCGATACATTTCGTCCACACGCCGTAACCTGGTAATATCTCTTTAACTTTTGTAAGAGCTGCCGCTGTCCATTCGATGGAATCAAAGTCGCCAATATTAATACGGTATGATGGTTGTTGAGGTGTGGAACTACCACCACTTACAGCTTTTCCAGTCACCCCTGTAACAATAGCTGCTGCAATCTTGCGTGGATCGTTATTATATCTAGCAACATCTGCTTTATTATCAATGAAGAATGATTCGACTAAAATAGCTCGCATATGTGTATTATTAATCTCGTATAAAGCTTTTGTTCTAGCGCCACGATTGTCATAGCCGAACTTTGCAATTTGGTCACATACGCTTTGAGCAAGACGTTTTCCTTCTGCATCCCCACTGTAATAGTAAACCTCTACACCGTCACCTTCACCATTCGATGCGTTCAAATGCAAACTAATAAATAAATCTACTCCTGCTTTATTCGCTTTATTTACCCCATACGCAAGTTCTTCGCCTTGATTTCGGCATGTATAATCTGGTGGTGTACAATCAATAACTGTATGACCTAGTGATTCTAACATCTCTTTAACATGTTTCCCGATTCGTCGTACTTCCGTATACTCATTTACCAACCCTACAGCGCAAGTATTGTTACCATTCGTTAAAATTGTGTGTCCATATCTTAATCCGATTTTCATCACTCAGCATCTCCTTTATCGGTTTCTTCATGACTCGTCCAAATACCTAATGCAATTCCAAATAGATAAACTGCTTGCTGTACCTTTTCTAAATTACCCTCGAACCCCGTGACGCCAAATACTTG
Source organism: Bacillus manliponensis (assembly GCF_000712595.1). Lineage (GTDB taxonomy): Bacteria > Bacillota > Bacilli > Bacillales > Bacillaceae_G > Bacillus_A > Bacillus_A manliponensis. The sequence goes on along the minus strand of NZ_JOTN01000033.1, from coordinate 3,452 downwards.
TAAGATTAATCCCAAACATGAAAAAAGCGCAACCCATGTTTTCCAATTGCGCAAGCGTTTCTTGATATGCTGTTTATTCATCAAATACACTCCTTCTATTTCATATAGTTTAAAAAACTAAAAATTAATGAACTAGCAAACATTAGTGATGAAATAACAATTGATAAGTTAGCGCGTTTAGTTGCTGCATCTTTCTCCGGGGCTTCTTTTAAGTTTTCAATTTCATCTCTTAAATCTTCGATGTCTCGATCACGTAATGTAAACATCTTTTCCACTTCATTTCGTGTCATTTGGTTTGCATGATTACGTACTAAATTCTTTTCAATACGAATCATCGTTTCATTCATCGATTCAAGTTTTACTTCCAGCTTTGCAATACGCTCAAAATCTTTTTGTTCCATTGTTCTCACTCCTTCCAAAATAAAAAGAGCAACCAACAAGTTGCTCTAAGCTACAAATAACTTCGGATCCATTTTAAATATCTCTGCAATATCTTCTTCGTTTCTTTCCTTGAGGTAGGATTGTGTTGTAGATATATCTGAGTGATTTGCTAAAGACTTTAGCTTTTCTAATGGAACTCCTTGAACTTTTAAATTATCTAATCGACTATGACGAAAACAATGTGGGTTAACATGTACTTCTTGTCCATTTTTCGCGTGTAACATCTTAGAAAAAATTTCGCACCAGTAGTTGAATGCACTTTTGTGTACAGGTCTTCTTGCTCCATTTTTGTATACTCTTACGAATAAACCAGGGATTGTATCTTTACCACGTTGATTTAAATACAATTTAATACACTCCTGTACCTTATCGTTATAGTAAAGCCTAAACTTCTTACTGCGTTTCCCTCGAACCCTGTTTGTATAGTACCTTTCACCTAATGCTTCCTTTTGCACCTGGTATACTTCATTTTTTCTGGCTGCGCTATAATACGAAAGAGACAAGTAAGTTGCTAACATGTACCTTTCCTGATTCACTAACTCATCAATTAACCAATTAATGTCTTCTTCAAGAATGAAAGTGATCTCCCTTACTGGATTTTTAGGAAGGCCTTTAACGCGTGAACCCACATTAAATTCATACAAATAATCGTCATCATCTGCGCAAAATTCTAATGTTGATCGTAATGCGCTCATTAGTCCGTTTACCCTTGCATTCGACATTCCCATTTCTTGAAAAATAATGCATAGATTTCGAATGTCTTTTCGATTTAAATCAACAAGTTGTTTATTTTCAAAATGCTGATAAACCAAATATAAGATAATACGTAAATCCCACTTATATTGCTGTAGAGTGCTTTTTGCTTTTCCTTGCGATTTTTTCTCAATAAGAAAGTCTTTTACTAAGTTTTTGTTAAAACGACTAACATGTGTTTCGTAAATAACTGAGTCTACTATTCTTTTCATATCGATCGCCTCCTGGAAAATAAAAAGAGAGACAACGCCTCTCTTCATCTACAATCATTATATAAGCCGTATTTTATACAAAACAAAAAAGCCTACTTGGGTATGCTTTTCATTAATTCCTCTATCTTTTCCCACATAAGCTTTTGGTTTCGTTTTAACTCCTCATTTTCTTTTTGCAAATTCTTCAAAACTTCTTCTTGCGTCAAAGGCTTGTCTACATATAAGTAATACAAAGTCTTTGTTGTAACGTTACATTTAAGTATCGCAACCTTACCTTCACGATGCTCTGCTTCGGGTATCGAATTAACGAAAAATCCTTCTTTTTCTAGTTCTTCTTTTGTTTTGCCTAATCCTAATTCACTATGGAAAGGCGCGCTATGAATCAATTCAATTTCCCCAGTATTGTTATACTTAATATAAATCATATTTTTTCACTCCTTACGCTAAATCAACATAGGATTTCACAGCTTTTATTTCTGTTTCATCCCTTACTATAAAAACAGCTCCGTATGCGTCATCATAAGCATGCATAAGAGTCCCAATCGGAAAAGTACCTTTTCGTTTAGCATAGGTTTCAGTTCCATCTACAAAAAAGCCATTCTCAAGTTTAAAAGATGCTAAACCCCCACCACCTACTGTCATCGTTGAACCACGATTATGAATATACGCCATAGACCATACATACGGAGTTCTAGAAAAATCAGTATTTAAAGATTCTTGCTTGATGAAATTAAAGTTTTTATCAAAATAGGAAACTTTAACTAAATACCCATATTCATAAGTATATGAGAATAAATACAGCATCTCACCATTCAACACAATAGCTTGCGCATCAATAAAACGACCATCTGGATCGTTTTTCACTAAAACACCTGAAGGTGATAAAATGCCTCTTTTTGATCTATCGTAAAAGTCATAATAATAAACATAATTCGTAGGTTTAAGTATTGTATATTGTGCTGCGTTTACCCCAGGTGGTTTCAACTTAGTTTTCGTATAATCTTTTCTTGATATTACTGTAAAGCTAGATGAGCCATCCCCTGGTGAAACTGTAAGAGCATAAATATTGTTCGCATCAATGCTAACTATTTCTGATACTGCACAAGTAAACGATGTAACTTCCGACCATGTATTCATGTCATAAACAAATGTCCGCTCATACCTATCGTTTAAATTGGCATCATAACCACATACAAATAGTAGTCCGTCTACAACAAAAGCTTTATAGAAATTTTGATATTCAAATGGCAACTCGAATTCTTTAATTAAAGAAAAATCATTCATTTTATAAACATAAAAATAACTTCTATATTCGGTAATTGGTGTACATTGAAAAATATATTCTTTTTTATGCAAGTCCACCCCAACGTATCTATGCGAACTTCTAAGAACCATTGAGCGAACTATAGGAAACTGTAGCTTATCGACTGCTTCCACCACTTCAAATCTTTTTATCTTCCTTCTACCGATGCCGTGCGCTTCTAGAAATGGCATTAATGGAACACCTCACTTATTAATGTTTCGCTAGTCTCATTGTCTCTATTATCATATGTGTAAGCCCATTGTTGCGTTTTTACAGCAGTTGTCCCGTTTTCTGCGTAATAGATCAATTGCTGTGACTGGTAATTCCCACGCGCATCAGGATTGGAAAGCGCTGATTTTCTAAATATTGTCCCGTTTTGTCGTCGCCATTCTGCCTTCCTAGCAATGCCATAATTATCGTAATCAGTTGCAACCTTATTGTAATTATCCGCAAGTTCGTTGATTGCACCTACCACAGATGATTTGTTAATTGTCTTAAGCTGCAACAGTTCTCCGATTTCAACTTCAATATCATGAATTTTATTGAGAATATTTGTTTCAGCATTTTGAGAAAGGATGTCTTTTAACCCATTAAACCAATCAATAAACAATTGCTTCTGCTCATTTGTCCATGCTGCCAACTCAGAGTTCCCTTTTTCTTTCATGCGTTCAAACCAGTCCTGAAATTGATGAAATATTTCTGATGTGTCTACCTGATCTACCGTACCATGCACAATGCCACAT
>NZ_JOTN01000032.1 GCF_000712595.1 Bacillus manliponensis | reverse complement strand
GAAAAATGGTTACGTGATGCAAAGATTATCAGCTAAATAAAACTCCCAATAACGATAATTATGTAAATGAGCTGTCCATATGGGCAGCTTATTATTTTTTTGCTTAGCGTGGTTTTTTTCAAAATGCTGGCGGTACCCCTAGGAGGGCCATGCGATGAAAGTTATTAAGCTGCGATTAGGTGGAACATATACCGCTTATGGCAAAGTTTTTAAAAATGGTGAAGAAGAAACTGTCTCTAATGAAAAAGCTGATTATTTGGTCGCTACTAGTCATTTTGAGCTTGTACGAGAAGTTGAGAAGAAAGAGAAAGAAAAATAGCATGAAGGTTACTGTGCAAGATATAAAAGATCGTGTAAATGTCTCTAATTTTTCAGATTCAGTGATTGAGGAACTAATTAGTTACTATGCAGTTATAACAAATAAATATTTAAGGGTTAAACCACGTAATCCAATGCAGGAAAAAGTTAAAAGCAGCAAATTAACTTGGCTTTCTTTTTCTGCTGAAAGTGTAACAAAAGTGATCAGTATAGATACTAAACAAGATGTAACAGAAACTGTCACTGTAGATGGCCGCATTCTTTATGGTTTACATCCGAATCAATTATATGAATGTGAATACGTAATAGAAGATTACGATGATCTGCAGCTGCTTATGAGAAAGTGCATTATTGATATGACATGTAGCGCAGTAGAACGAGCAAAGTTACAGAAAAAGAATATGAAGACATCGGAAAGTATTGGCGATTATTCTTATCAAATCAGCCCAGAAATTTTAGATGAACCAGATACAAATCAAAAGATACTAAGTGTATTGAAAGGGTTTCGGGCTAAAAATAAGCCGGTGATGGCTACATGAGTGTAATATACGACGATATGGAAGATTTATATATTCATGAAGTCATTGTAAAACGAAACGGTAAAGTAAAGCAGCCAGCAGGTAACTTTAAAGAGGGAGAAATCGTCATTTATAATCCTATGAATTGCCGTGTTACAACGAGTTCTGCCGCAAACAATGAAATATTAAAGCGTGAAAAGCAGAATTTTGACCCGAATTACAAGATATATGCACCTGCATCATATGAAATAAAACCAAATGATCGTATTTATTTTAAAGATTACGTGTTTGAAGTGAAAGGTGAGCCGAGAAATCCGGCATTTATGGACCATCACATTGAAATTTATTGCGAGAAGGTGTAGTGCATGTCAATGAAAGTGGAGTTTTCCAGTAACTTTGAGCAAGTAAAACGCCAATTGTCTGAAGCGCTCGCGCAAACCGTAGAAAATGGCTGTATACATCTACAAAATGAAGTGAAAAAGACGTTAACAGGTGGGCGTAATGGCCATAAATACCGTGTTCCAAACACAAGTCAAACCTATACCGCTTCTGCACCTGGTGAAGCTCCTGCAGTTCGTACGGGGGATTTAAGAAACTCTATTAAATATGAGCTGCAACGAACCCAAACAGAAATACTTGGTGGTGTAGGAAGTGATTTGGAAAAAGCAATATGGCTTGAAAATGGTACAAGTAAAATGGAAGCCCGGCCATTCCTATTAAAAACGTTTGAAAGAGAACGTATGGCATTAAAAAGAATATTAGGAGGCGGCAGCTTTTGACCAGTAAAGTGATTGCAACAATTAGAAGTATAGTAGAATCCGATTCAATTGTAGCTGCCAATCTATCAAAATATGAAGGTTATCCTGCTCTTACTTTCCAAACTGCACAGAGTGATATGCAAATGCCTTATGTGATTATGAGAATTGAATCAAACAATCCGGATGACGTCGCAGTTGTTGATCGTATGGTTCTAAATTTGGATGTGTATTGTAATCATGGGGATTATGAAAAGGCTGATACTGTCGCAACACAGATTGAAAAATTACTAGATAGAGAAGCAAGTTTATTACGAGAAGCTGGGATTCTAACAATACACCGTATGGGCCGTACTCCTATTCCGGATGAAGACCCTTCGGTAATTCATATTAATTTAAAATTCCTTGTAAGAACAACAAGGATGGATTTATACGAAAAGGAGGATCTGCATAATGAGTCATAAAATGATTAATGGTGTGCGAGAAGGAACAACTGATAATTTTGTCATTGGCCCAGGTGTGGTATACAAAGGTTTTAAAAGTGTAAAAGATTTGGGAGAAATGCTTGGTGCTACGACTGGTGGAACAAAAGTATCATTTGATCGAGAGTATTATGATGCAGATATCGACGGTTTATTAGGGAAAATGGTGCGCGGTAAGTGGCTGTTGAAAGATGAACCACATTTAGAAACAACATTAGTTGAATTTACAAAGGATAATTTACAACTAGCCTTACCAAGCATGATTATCGATAGTGAAACGGATGCTGATTACGATATTGCCAAACCTACAAATAATATTTTTGATTCTGGTTATAATGACATCGCATTAGTTGGAACAATCTCCGGAAGTGACTTACCTGTTATTTTCGTAGTTCGAAACGCAATGGTTGTATCTAGTATTGAGGTGGATTTAAAAGATGGTAAAGGTACAGTCGGTTTGAAATGTAAATTCGTTGGCCATTACAGCGAAAGCGCTCCTACATCTCCACCTTATGAAATTTACTTGCCGAAAAAGAAAAATGCGCAAGCAGCAGCAACGCCATTACAAGAAGCTGCTGCTGCACCAGATAAAAAGTCTACATCTAATTAATAGAATGTAGGCTTTTTTTATATAAAAACAACAAAGGAAGAGGGATATAAATGGCTGTAAACTCAATTTTAGAAAAAATGATGAAGAAAGATACAGAAATTACAATTTCCGATGTGCAAGTTCCAATGCGTCGCTTAAATACAACAGATATTTGGACTCTCGCAACAATTATTTCAAAAGTTGGTCGTCATGCTATGAGTGATTTCATGGAGTTTGGGAAAGAAAAAAGCATTATTGATGAAATGACAAATTCTCTAGAAAGTTTATCCCCTGAAGAACAGCAAATGAAGTTGGCGGAAATTCAAGAAAAGCAGCAAAAAAAAGGAATGGAATTTGCATTTCGTGTGATCGCGATGATTCCAGGATGTGAAGAGGACTTCAACAAATTGTTTGCAAGTCTTTTAAGAATTACACCGGAACAGTTTGGACAGCTTCCACCAGATGCAACACTAGCAGTTATTCAAGGGCTTATTGAAAGTGAGGATTTAAAGGCTTTTTTCAACAAAGTCAAAGGGGTGGTCAAGGTACTAAGTCAGAAACAGAAACAGCAAGCGGCAGCGCCAATTCAAGGATAAAAGAAACAAGTGAATATTTAGAAGAAGCCGAACATAACATGCTGCGTGCTTTTGATAAGATTCAGAAACGGTATGGATGGACAGACGAATATGTCTTATCCCTACCGTATTCTCGTTTAATGGACTTGTTTTCATTTATTAGTAAAGAAGAACAACGTGAGGAACTGGAAGATTGGAAGAAGATGGCCTTTATTGGTTATCAGACACGCCAATTAGAGGAAGGTACCACGTTTTATGACTATTTGAATGCATTTGGTCTTACTGATGATTCTCTTAAACATACAGAGACAGAAACATCACTTGAAAATGAAGTTTGGTCAAAAGAGAAGTGCGTCGAACATGCAAATCATATAATCGCGCAATTTCAAGACGATGAATAACGGGTGATATCCCCAGTAATGAAAGGGGGGGCGCGAAATTCTTACAGAGTTATTTCAGTTGTTCGGCACGATTGGTATTAAAGCAGATCAAGCGTATCAAGATTTACAGCAATTCGAAAATAGCGTTCAACAAACCGCAACCGGTATGCAAGATCGGTTTCAACAAGCAGGTGAATCTATAAACCAAGTCGGAACCCGTATGCAGGAAACAGGAGCAAATATGTCGGCGGGTATGACTCTTCCGCTGGCCGGAATTGGTATGGCTGCCATGAATGTAGCAGCTGATTTTGATACTTCTACTCGACAAATGCAAGCGTCATTGGGGCTTACGGAAAAACAAACAGAAGAACTTGGAAAAGTCGCAAAAGAAACATGGAAAGAAGGATATGGGGCCAGTCTTCAAGAGGTAGATGCTGCGTTGGTACAGGTTTATCAAAATATGAAGGATGTCCCTACTGAAGAATTAGAATCAGCTACGCAAAGCGCTATGACACTTGCTAAAACATTTGATAGTGATATCAATGAAGTTACTCGTGGCGCAGGACAATTGATGAATCAATTTGGATTAGAATCGAAAGAAGCGTTTGACCTTCTAGCTGCTGGAGGGCAAGCAGGATTAAACTTCTCAAAAGAGATGTTTGATAATATCTCCGAATACTCACCTTTATTTAAACAAGCTGGATTCACAGCTGACGAAATGTTTACTATTTTAGCGAATGGAACCAAAGATGGCGCTTATAATCTAGATTACATTAACGATTTAGTAAAGGAATTTGGTATTCGTGTTCAAGATGGATCTAAAGGTGTAACAGAAGCATTCGCAGAAATGTCCCCCGAAACTCAAAAGGTTTGGGATAACTTCAACCAAGGAAAAGGTACTGCTGCAGATGTATTTAATGCTGTACTTGCAGACCTTGGTCAAATGGAAGATAAGGTGAAAGCGAATCAACTTGGGGTAGCCATTTTCGGCACAAAATGGGAAGACATGGGGGCAGAAGCGGTACTCGGTCTTAATAATGTAAATGGTGCATTAGGAAAAACAGAAGGTGCCATGAATAAGATGGAAAAGGCTTCTCAAGAGGCCTTTAGTGTAAGAATGCAAAAAGTACTGCGTGAAACTCAAGCAGCGCTAGAACCTGTTGGACACGCCTTATTAGATATAGCCGAAGTAGTGTTGCCACCTTTAGCTAAGGCAGTTGGATTTGTAGCAGAAGCATTTGGCGCTCTACCTAAACCGATTCAAATTGGTATTGCAGGATTCCTTGCTTTGGTAGTTGTAATGGGCCCTTTAATTGCCTTGTTTGGATTTTTTCTTTCTTCTATTGGTAGCTTAGTTGGTGCATTTGGTTTTCTTGGTGGCGCACTAGCTAAAATACCAGGGTTATTCGCAGGGATTTTAAAGCTTGGGCCAACGCTAATAAGTATGTTTAGTGGAATAGGCAAGGCAATTGCACTATTAGGACGGTCTATGATGACGCTGCTTTTGAATCCCTGGTCAATTGCTATTCTCGCCATTATAGGATTGGTTTATCTCATCTATAAGAACTGGGATTCGATTGTTAAATATACGCAACAAGCAGTAAAGTGGATCGGTGACATTTGCGGAAAAGCATGGGATGGCATTGTAAAGACAGCGAAAGCAGCCTTGGACGGTTTAGGAAAATTCTTCTCATTATTTTGGGAAGGAACAAAAAATATATTTAGTTCTTCGGTATCCTTTATTGGTAAAATCCTAGACCAAGCATGGAAAGGCATAACAAAATCTATTCAATCTTTCATGAACATCTGCAGCAAGGTATTCGAATCTGGTTGGAATATCATAAAAAAAGTATTCAGTGCTGCTTTGAACGCTATAAAAACAGTTGTTCGTGTTATTTTTGAAGGGATAAAAGCATACTTCTCCTTTATCATAAAAGCTTGGCAAACCATATTTAGAGTCGGTTGGAATGTCATTAAAACGATTTTCACAGCTGCTCTAAATGCCATAAAGACGGTTATTCGCGTTGTTTTTGAAGGAATAAAGGCTTACCTATCGTTTGTCATAAAAGCTTGGCAAACGATTTTTAGAGTTGGCTGGAATATTATTAAAACAATCTTTACTACAACATTAAACTTTATTAAAAACTTTATTGTCACTACCTTTAATTTCATTAAAAATACGATCAATACAGTGATGAATTTAATAAAGGGCATCATTCAAGCAGCTTGGAATTTTATTAAAGATGTCATAATCGGAGCCGTACGCGCCTTTGCAAACTTTGTTGTTGAAAACTTTAACAGAATCAAAAACGTTGTCACTTCGGTTTTAGAAACAATAAAGAACCTTGTTGTTAATACATTTTCAACGGTACGAAAAGCAATTATTGGCGCATTTACAGGTATTGTTGAGACTGTGCAGAACGTATTCAGTCAAATTGGTAACATTATTAAAAATGTGGCCAAAGACGCATTCAGCTGGGGCGCTGATATTGTAAAAGGTATCGGTGAGGGTATGAGTTCTATGTTTGATTGGGTTGTGAAGAAGGCAAAAGGAATTGCGAGTGGAATTGCCGGTGCAGTTAAAGACTTCTTTGGAATCAAATCGCCTTCTCGTCTTATGATGGGATATGGTAACAACATTACAGAAGGTATCGCTATTGGTATGGAGAAGATGGTTCCATTAGTAGATAAAGCTTCTGCAATGCTAAATGCAGCTGTTATTCCGCCTGGACCAGTTGATCTAACTTCTACTATGACAAATCAAATTGGCAGAATGGGTACACAAATAGGAGCATCACCATCGATGAACAGTAAGTCACCAGCTGCACAAATTACAAAAGTAGAAGAAAAAACAGACAAAGGCGTTATCATTCAAAATGCAACATTTAAAGTTATGGTTGAGCAGCTACAAAGCGCGGAGGACATTATGAAAATGCGTAAGGCTATTCAAAACGTTGTAGCAGACGATTTAATGGGAATGGCGGTGAGAAACCTATGAGTATATTAAAAAAACTATACCGGAGAGCAGGAGCAGAATTCCTGTTCTCTAAGATAACTGAACTAGAAAATACAATTTCATATACAGTGAACTTTTCTTGGCCAGGAACATACAATTTCTCTTTCATGTCGCAGGTTCCTATTGGTGATGATGGAATGCTGCCTCATAAATATTTTGTTGTTCGTATCAATGGAATAGAAAGATTTAGTACAAGAGGTGCATATGCATGGGAATCGCACGAAATCTTCGTTGATTCTGGTCCACAAACAATTGAATTCTCAATTAGCGGTTATGGATATGGTGATAAATTATTTTTGCGCGATGTTTATTATCATGCTTTTGGCCCTATCGATACAATTGCTATGATCGAACAAACAAAGTTCCCAAAAGATTTAGATAGCCTTAAAACAAATAACGTGATGCGAGGAAGTCCACGTTTTCAGAGTGTCGGAAATAAGGGTTGCGAAGTTGAGTTTGTAGCCTTATTTAATCATGTACAGCATTGGCGTGAATTCATGAGATACATCTATGAACCTCATATTATTAAAGGGGATTATGGGACGTATGGGGGCGTTATACCGCCAAATGAAGTGGATACAATTAGGCAAGGTACATTGATTATTGCAAAGTGTAAATTAATTTCGCTATCGCGCGCAGGGATAGGAGTAGATGGAATGTGAGAGATGCAACAGTATCATTAATTAGAATGCTAGGTACTTATTTTCAAACAGGAAACAATGCACCTAATCTAGTTGTTCATATGAAAAAACGTGGCGCTGCTAAAAACAATATCGCTTCTACACAGACGTGGGTACAAGTACAACATCGTGTTATTGGATTAGAAGCACAAGAAACCGCAGATCAGTTTGCAAGTTCTTTTACCATCACATTTTCAAATGAATATGGTCAAATGGCCCCAGATAATTTTACTGGAAAGTTTCCCTATTTACATGAATGGTTTTATAAATCAGAAGTTCCATTTACAGAGCAACTATATCCTCAAACAGAATTTAAAGTTGCAATTGGCTACGGTGATGAAGCATTACCTTTTATACATGGTTATGTATCCGATGTAAAAGTAAACGCGGAAAGTGAAAATATATCCGTCACATGTACAACTTCTTATAAGAAGGTTCTGCATAAGTCTGTCATTCCAGATTTAGGTTCAGATGAAATCGTTGCTCCTACAGGTAATGTATACGATGTGGTGAAATTCTTCTTTAATAAAGCGGGAGTTACGCTGCATGGAGAAAGAGTAAAGATACCTGGAACTGAAGATAGTTGGATTGTTGAAGGCGCAAAAGGAACAAGATTTCAAAAGTGGGATGAGATTGTACGAGATATCGTAGACACGACATTTCATTACATCAAACATGAACCGGATGGCAGCTGTACATTTATGAAAATACCAGATTATAAGATTAATGATCCTTCTAAATTTAATTTTACTGAAGGAGTAAACCTTATTTCATTAGATATGCAGCTAACAGATCAAGATGTGAATAATAGTGTTGTTGTGAAATGTGGTGACTATGCGAATGGATTTCTTAATTCATTTCTTCTTAAAAATGTCGCATTAGGTGACTTACGTGAAGAAATGATTGAAGTTCCCTGGGCGACAACTTTCTTTGCGAGAAGGGCCGTAGCAGCTGCATATCATTTAAAATCGATACAGAAATTTAGAACGTTAACTGTTGCGGTTGTTGGAGACCCACGTATTCAATTGTTTGATGTTATATCTATCTATAATCGAGATTCTGGCCAAGCATGGAATTACTTTGTAAAAGGGATTACAACAATGATTTCTGCAGATGATGGCTTTTACCAAACTTTAGATTTAACAGTTAACTTTGGATATGAACCTGCTCCTTATACGGATATTGACGGTATTATAGTAAACGTCGATACAATTCGTTTGAAACTGTGGGATTGGGACGTAGAAGACGGCGATTTATTAAACATTTACTGTAACGATAAGCTAGTGAAAGAGCATTATTTTATTCGTAACACACCAGAATACGTCGATATACCATTAGAATACGGACAGAATATTATTGTATTCGAAGCTGTTCGAAACCCTAAAGGGATACTTACAGGACGTTTACAAGTATTAGATACACAAAATCAGATTCTATTTGATTACGGTTCTCTTCCGGATTTAACGTTTCCACGGGTTAACCAGGATGCAAACCATTACTATATACAGAAACCTGCGAAAACTTGGTCTGTGACGCGAGTGAATTGAGGTGATAGCATGATTATGCAGAAGAACTTATTTGATCCCATCATGTATATGATGAAAGAATTGATTGATAGGGAAGTGTACGCCGGAGGGAAACAAATGCCCGGCGATGACCCTAATAATACGTTTGAAAAAACAATGATGGAAGGTTATACGCTTATTCGTGATGGTTCCGGAAGATTGGACCAGGTGGATGGGGACAAATACTTGCATTATGATCTAGTATTTAGTTCTCAGGGTATATTAGATAAAGTAATGCTATCCCATAAAGTCACCGGTAAGCAGCTAGAGATCCAATTAATATATAATGCTCAAAAACAATTAGAACGTGTGCAGCCACGCATTATTAATAAAGGCAATGGCATGCTTTCAGATTTACCAATTCCCGATGTATCTATATAACGATACCGGGAATTTTTTATTACTAAAAAAAGGGGCGTTCTTATGTTTCAGACAACATATTTAGCTGGCGGCAGACTAGACGCGCCATTTTATCCTACACGAAGCACTCCTTATATCAAGGGTGATGCTATGTATTCCACTGCTGCAAATGTAGACACATTAGAATACACGCTCCCAACGGATATGGAGTTTCATGCAATTAGTGTAAGCAGCTCTATCTATGAAATTGATGACAAATGGTCGCTCATCGTAAATGGAACAACCATTTGTGAAGACATTTATACAAAGGATCTGCCAGAGGGAATTTCTTTAATGTCCTATATGCAATTAGCTGCCGGTTCAAAAATTGTTTTTCAGTTTCATAACCAGGGCATTCTCGATAAACAAGTATGGATTGCACTACAATTCTTGAAGTAATAGGAGGTTTCTCATGGGATTTTCAGTGAATTATATGGCTGGTGGGCGGTTTGACACCCCTTATTTCCCCACCAAAACAAAACCTTATGTAAAAGGACGAAGAATAGGGATTTACGATGCGATGCACATCGATAAAACGACTTTATCATTCGATACCGAAATTATCGCATTTTCGGTGGCTGCATCCAATTATAGTGATAGCGATCATTGGAGCTTGTTTATTAACGATGAATTAATTGCAGATGAAGTGTATATCAAAGACGTCCCCGAAGGCTTTAATTTTTCCGTTATTAAGCCGATACCAGCAGGAGCGATATTACGGTTTGAATATCATAATCGCTCTGCAGAACAAAAAACAGTATGGCTCAACTACCAATTATTAAAAGATTAGGAGTGTGGAATAGATGGCGTTTATTGAAAAGATTGTTACTGAAGCAGAATTTCATGACGAAGTTGTTGCTGTTATGGTGGAAAACGGCTGGACGAAAGAGAAATCATTTCATCGTTTAGTTAAAGTTACTTCAGAAGATAAAGATGATAATGTAACAAAAGCTAGTTATACAGCTGCGAAACATATTATTTTAAAAAACGCAGACGATGCTTATTACGGAATCGCTCAAATTTGGAAATATGAAAGTTCTCAGTCTTTAACAATGGATATTGATACCGAAGAGGGAAAAGAAGCATTTAAACAATTTATGAAGAGTAATCCTCAATACATTGATAGGTCATGTATGTATACCTATATGATTGAAAAGTTACCATCAACTGCGGATGACAGCATTTTTATTATTGGTGCGGAAGCTGGACAAGAAATAAATCGATTGATGGACTTAGAATTGGCCGAGGTGATTAGAAAAGAGCGGCCGGGTAATATGGGTTCTGTCATCGTATCGTATGAATACAAAGACACCCCCGAATTAATGATGTCACCTTGGGTAAAATCTACATTCCGAAACCCAAAATTAACAAGTGTAAATGTGGATACAAACTGGTGGGCCGATTCTTTAGTTAGAATTACAGGTCATGTCGATAAATATAGAGTGGTCTTATTAATTCAAGCAGATCGTACGCCCGCTTTCGATAATAACTCAGTACCAAACGTTCCAGTATATTTAGGACGATTAGAAAGCTATGGGGAAGCAGATACAATTGCCGATGCACTTTGGGCAGGTTCGGCATATGACGAAGGTGCAGAAAGTGCTTCTCATTCTTTTGATTTTGAAAATAAAAAGCCATTTCGTGATGTTAGCAAATGTATGCCGAGAACAAAATCTTATCCTAAATCACCTGGTAACGGTATAGATAATGTCATTATTAAACGTTCTCGCTTTGGTGCAAGATATCAAGCTCACTATATTTCATGGAGTACACCAAGCAACAAAATGCCACCGGACAGAAAAAGTACAACAGGCGGCCAGTATCCTTCTGCATGGCAAAGTCATGAAAATGATGAGTACAAGTATCAATTTAACCCTTCTATGTATAGCAATAAGGTTCATACATCCAGGGCTTATATTGTACACCCAGAAGAAGGTGTACGCGGTTATATGCCATATATGGTTCTATTATCTCCATTAGGCTTATTAAACGGGGATAAATTAAAAGTAAGAAAGAATACTTGTCCCGATTCACATGATATATATCGATTCTTTACCGTGGATGCAATTTCTCCTGTCACGAAAATGCCTTCGACGGTATATCGACCTGCAGGAATTGGCATTTTTGAGAAGACAGTATAAGGGGGGAATTGTAAATGTGGTTTGATAAAACAGCGAATCTACAAACTTTACCAAACGAATTAGAAAAACAATTCGTATCAAGTGGATGGAAAAAGGATTTATTTTACCGAATACAGAGCAGCATTTCACGATTTATAGATGTTCGGTTATTTGAATCCATCGGCAGCGATGGGGAACAACGCCGATTTGGCTTTGCAGTTGGTTATGATTCTGCAAACTCGGATTTTAAAGATAATCGATATGTTTCTCCAGAGTCTAAGTTAGGTATGTTGGGATATGGCGATGAGGTAAAAACAACATTTACATTGCCGACATATCCAGTAATCCAAAGTTCCGTTATGGTTTATATCGATGGCTTACCATTCGATAAATCGAAATATACAGTGAATGGTCGAAGCGGTGTTATTACGTTCCATACCGCTCCGGCTAAAAACGTGAAGGTTACTTGTGAATACCGATTAGCAGCTGATGCTTATGACCCATCTAACGAATTTATCTTTTTCACCTATGATAAATATCTTATCGAACAAGAATTAAAAATATCTGATGAAAAAGCCAACCTTGGAAACGGGAATGGAACGAAAACAACATTTAAATTACCGTTCAACACAATGGATGAAATGAGATTGCAAGTATATAAGAATGATAAAGTCGTATTCCCAACAGAATATGTATTTGATGGAGAGGACATTGTTTTTCATGCTGCTCCAGCTTCATCCGATAATATTAAAGTTTCAGGAATTTATACAGTAGAACCAAATGAAGAACGAACGATACCAAATATCCCTGCTTCAACGGCATTCGATGTGAAGGACGTAAAAAAGGTGATAGCAGAAGTATATTCTTCCCTTGTATTTATTAATGCTTCACCATATACGACAATTAGTTTCACTCCAAGTGCAAATTTCACAAACGACTGGAAGCGCGATTCTGTTGTGTATATGTATGGGAATACAAATAAAGATCGTTTAGTTTTATTTATGCGTATCGATCCAACTCCTGCGCCAGTAAGAGCATTATTCGTTCCGCTTTATATTGGACGGATTTACACGTTTGATAATAAACCATTAAAGAATCTGGTTATGATTGGGGGTTGCCGTTCTGGTGGTCAATTTTCACATGTAAAGGACCAGAAGATTGGTGATGCAAACGTCGATTATGGAGAAAATACTGGAAACGGGAACATGTATGCAATGTTGTCTAAATCGATGACAGGCGCAATGTACCAGAAACATTATTTCGCTTTCTTTACTCATAATAAAGAAATTGATAGTGGACAAGGGCGATTCAATCCGTCTATGTATAGCGGTAAATATCACTTGTCCCAAATTTATATTGTTCATCCAAATGATGGGTATGTAGGAAAATTAGATGATGTATATGCAGTTCATTCAAAGAATATCCAGCAAGCAGATGAATTAGAGCTTGAGAAGACTGTAACAAATGAATCCCTAGGCAAAGGTGATGGAATCCGAAAAGTATTTCACTTAGAACACAAAGCAAAGGGGGATACGCTGCAAGTACTGGTTGCTTGTGCAGAGATACCAAAAGAACAATACACATATAATCCGGATGATAAAACCATTACTTTTGAAGTAGAACCAAACGGAGAAGTCATCGCGAATTACCAGGTGGGACAAATTTATCGTTATTCTTTACCTACTACAGATGTATCACCGATGACAACGGATGAATGTACACCATTTAATCCAATCGGTTTAGCAATTTATAAAGAAGACATGTAAGAAATGGAGGAAAGCAAAGAATGATAGAAAGAGTCTATTCTGTTGCTTCCCCTCCTTTATTTGTTTCGGAAAAAGAATATGTCGTTTCCGTAGGCTCGAGGCCAACACTTGAAAAAGAGTATACTTTCGCAATCCCTGTTGGTGATCCATTCGGAAAAAGAGAACGTGAATATCCAGTAAGTGTGCCGCCAAATTCAAGATTTAAAGCAGTCAAAGATAATGAAGCAAGCGTATCGGCTACAAAAATAACCAGAGCTAAAGGTGTATTAACCGATATTGTAGGAGCAATGAGAATTCAAGAAGTTGATGCAACTATTTCGATTGACCAAGATGCAGAGATAATCCGTACTATCCAAGCGGATATTGTAGATAGTATACAACTAACTGCAAATAGAGAAAAAACTGCAAGTATTACATATAGTAACGGTGCAAATGGCAATCCACGAACTTTTTCCATGGAACAAGCTGGAGGGGATAAGTTTCATTTTGTTTCCCATATATACGAATCTGATATTTCCGTAAGTGATAAAACGGATAAAGTAGATCGTACTTTTAATGGATCGGTAGATAAAAATCAAATTGTTAAACAAAAGTTAAGAGAATACGCAGCTGAAGTAGATGAATTACCGCAATGGGTAGCTGTTGCGCGTGTACTTTATGGTGAAGCGTTTTATGAAAGCATAATGGCAAGTAGAACAGGCAGAGAGCACTTAGGACAAATTGATTCTGCTGAAAATACAGAAAGAAACGTAAAAACTTTAGATGGCCAATGGACAGAATATGATACTTCCACAGATAGAAAGCCCAAAGAATTAGCTGCTGTATACGAAGATACTGATTTATTTGATGGAATGGGTACACCTGTATACCTTCATGAGCTTGAGTTATTAGAACGTATCCATAAAGAATTCGATATGCTTCCATTCGAACAAACAAATGAAGCAGACCGAATAAAAGAAACCTCAGCAAGTGCGATTATCGATGAAGAATCTTTTAATCGATTGTATGTAGAACAGGACTCTATCTATAACGAATTAATAGATAGCAATCGCAAAGCGGACAAAATTGTATCAGTTATAGAAACATATACAGCGTTAGATAGAAAAGAAAATGTTTTCGTTGATGTTCATATCGGTAATTCTGCAGAAGCAGCTAGATCAATAGATACTCATTACACAAATGTGGATTATACAGATATAGGATTACGAACGCACGATATATGGGCACAATCAATTGCAAAAGAAATTACTTCTAATGTTTCTGAAAAGATATATGAAATAGATGTCACCGAGAACAAAGTTATGACGGTTCTTCCCAAAGAAATGAATGCTGAAATATCTGTTAAGGATTTATTTGCACATGATAGGTACGTAGCTACTTCGCAAAACGCAATTGATGATTCTACGAAAAAAGAAAGAGAAATGCATGCGTATTGGAATCAAACCGAAATAACTCATCGTCATGAGGGTCATATTTCTACAGTTGTTTTAAATGATACGTATGGTAATAGAACAAACATGATGAAAAATGGAGAACTTCTACATTTATACGATATGGATCGGAATGAAAATGAAGTAAATGCGATAGAAGAACAACAAGAATTGATGGACGGTCAAGGAAAACCAGTTTATCTGCATGAAGGTGAAGTGCTTGCAAAATCATTTACCGATCATGCTGCAGAAGTTACAGAAGGTAATTATGGTGAACTGGAAAGAGTCTTCTCCTTTGTAAATATAGAAGATGAACAAACACATAAGAACCCTCATGAGTGGCAAGCGGCGGAGAATGAAAGTGTAGCTGCTGAATTTTGTGAGAGGACACTCATTACAGAAGTAGCAAATGGCATAGATGTCAGCAGACAAGAAATAACGAATATGGCCGTTATTAACGACGACTGTGATTTAGGTTCAGAACCTGCAAAAGAAACAATAATAACAGAATTGGATTCCTCAGCTACACAGCGTTCATTTGAAGGCGTAATGGAGGACATCCATACTTTTAGTAGGGAACATTTTGTAAAAGCGATTAGAAACGAAATAGAGAATGCTAGCAAACTTTTATATAAAGACACTCTACTAATAGAGAATGACTTATTTAAAAATGAAAACTTATACTCTGCAGTTATAGGTGAAGCAAATGAGATCGAGCAAATTGAAAAAGAAAAAGCGAAACTATGGTTGAAACATGGCCGTCAATCCTGGTGGCACAAAGGAGATTGGAAGAAAACACGATAGGAGGAGTTTAATGACTGTACTATCCGCAGAGAAAACTAATCCATTACAAGTATCTTTATATAAAAAAGAAAGTGGATTTGTATTTAAAGATGAATTTCAAACAATGCATCCGGATTGGATTCTTTCTCCTATAGGTTCAGTAAATATAGCTGCACGAAATGGTTATTTACGATTAGAACATAATGAAAACACAGATGTACTTGCTTTATTAGAGAAACCAGACAGCGATATTGCTATACAGGTTGTATCAGAATACAGCCCAACTGCAGCAGGTGATGAAGGTGGACTTATTCTCTTTGAAAACGATGATAATAAAGTGGAATTTTTAGAAGCATTTTCAGCTGTTAGTAATGTTGATAGTAAAGAATGGTTGGCGGTATCTAAAGGAGATCAGTGGAATTTCTTCAGTAAAAAAGAGTCCGGATTTGAATTTGAAAACAGTGAAAGGATTCATGCTAATAAAATCGGTATTGTATTAAAAAAGGGAATAAATAAAGACTTTGTAAACTTAGATATTAATAAAGTGATTGTCACAAAAGGCAATAAACTGAAGTTACGACAAGCCTTTCCAAAAAGCCAGGTAATATTAAAAGATGCTGTGGGGTTAACCATATTCCATGGATTAATAGAAGAATTACACACAGGAATTGATATACCACTACCATCACTAGAATTTGAAGGATCATTACAAATTTTAGACAATTATGGAAATTTAATAGCTGAAAAATCTGCGCTTTTCCATGGCGGCGATATATATAACCTAGGCTCTCCGCTAAAAATATATATGAATACTGCCGAACTATCGGATACTAGTATTACGGACCTCGGTTATATGACTGAAGGAGAACGATTAGTTAAGATGACAATTGCAAACGAAAACTTTACAGCCGCTACGAATCTCTATATTTCTGTTCAACAATACCTAGACAAAGCAGGTTATACCTGGGCAGATATTTCGTTTGATGGTTCAGCCTATGGAGATCAGCTTTATATTGGAACGTTAGAAGCACAGACAACAAAAGATTTCTTTGTCAAAGTGACGAAGGATTATGATTACATTGGATTTGAGCCTATCTATTTTAATATTAAACTTAAACATGATTGAGGTGTTTACGCTGGGAACCGTTATGAAGATAAAAAGATATAGGGATACAGGAGGGGGAATCGATAAAGATTCCTCTTCTATTTTTATAGAAAAACGAGTGCAAGTAACAATCGACAAAGGAGAAAATCGATATGTTGCGGTTAATCTCGGCCATAATAAATACGATTTAAGAACCTTACACATCACGAATGATAAAGAGATTGAAGCGGTAACTACGATTTTTGACAAAAAAACCGACGGAACGCAAATATATAAAAGTTTGAGAGAAACGAAAACTTACGACATATTAGCAATACCTTGTGAAGACAAGGATGGTTCAACATATTCTCATGTATACGTGGAGAATAAAGGAAATAAAGCTGCTGTATTCACAGTTATCATTAAAGCAATCAGTCTATATTAAAGGAGCGAATAAATAATGACAGATTACATTTTTAAAAAATTCACACCGTTAAAAAAAGAAGTTTTTGATATTGTTATCAATGAAATGCTACGTGTTGGATGGAAGCAGCTAAATGCTGGTAAAGATAATGAAAATGATGTTTATATGATGTATTCAGATGGGAACGACGGAAAGAAAAATATTTTTATTGAATTTACTCCATATGATGGACGTGGTGCAGAAAATTTTTCTAGTAAATCGAACTATGATGTTAGAGAGACAGAGTTTTCTGACGCATTTTTCAAATTTTGTACCGGATATAACGACGCTACAAGTAGAGGGAATAGTTCTGATTATAGTTTTCCAGTCAGTTGGTTCAAAGGAAGAAATTATAATTCTAGATTAGACAGGTTAGGAGAAGGTCCACAAATAGATCCATTAATTCCAATAGAGCTATATGTTTTTATTGATAAAGAAAAAATTATAGTTTGTACAATTCCGCCTAAAAGCCTTAATAGTCACCCTGGAATCTCGTATATAGGGGCGCTAGCTGATTTGATGTTGGAAGAAGAACATGAACCTTATACAAGATCCTTAAGTTGGTATGCAAGTACCTATTCAGGTTCAGATTATAACAAGGTGAATGGTTGGACATTTGAAAGACCTAAAAATAGCAATTGGAACGGAAATCCTGTATCGTACAAAAGTAAATATCTTGATATTTCTTCTTCCAGAAACCCTAATATAGATGACTGTTTTGTTTTGGTACCCTTCTACATCCTAACTGACGAATATGGTTTACGCGGGAAGTTAGGTGGGCTATTTACAACTTCTACTTCTGGTATCGTTAGTGGAGATATTCTAGAAATTGAAGTATCGGATAAAATACATAAATACAAATATGTCTTCGCTCATGGAAGTTACCCTTCATTGCCTCCAGGATTAGCATTTCGTATCGAATGAAGAGGTGAATATATTGAACACTTTTAAAGGTATTATAATGAATCTAGACTTTATAACTTTAAATAGGGTGGTGGCAAAAAGAAACGGTATCGTTATGGAAGATTTATTGTTATTAGGAAAAAGAAAAACCTTCAAAAAGAATGGTTTCATTTTCGGTGAAAGTATTCTTTTAAAGAATGATGTAAACCAAGAGCAAAAAGTACCAAGACAAGAACCGTTAGAACATTCGTGGAAAAAATTAAACACATGAAACAATTAAGCGTACAACAGTTGTAGGCTTTTTTATTTTGTTTTTTAAAGAGTGGCTGTTGCAGCTGCTCTTCTTTTTATTCTTTGAAAGGGGGTGAATGGATGAACAGAGTAAACGCTATTTTACGCAGCATGAACGTATTAGATATTTTTAATTCCGCTGAAATCAAAATGGTTTCGTTTATTAGTGGCGCAATGGGTACTATCTTGGGGGTGATGTATGGAAAAGCTAATCTAATTTGGATTGGTATTCTTTTCATGGTTACAGGGCTAGATTGGATTACAGGGCTAGATTGGATTACAGGGAGCAAAGCTTCAAAAATTGATGGTTCGTATTCATCAGCTTATGGCATTGAAGGTATTACAAGAACAGTCGTCATTTTTATGCTGCCATGCGTAGCTCACTTATTTGACCTAGCGTTTAAACTACCAGATTTGTTTTTCTATATGGTTACAGGTGGTCTGATCTACCACATTTTTAATAGTTTTGCTGCAAACTGCGCTCGTATTGGCTGGGACAAGTGGATTCCAGCATGGCTGTTAGAGAGTATTTCTTCTGAAATCGCAGCAAAGATAAATAGGTCCAACACAAGGAAAAGGAGTAAATAACCATGAAAAATGAGATTTTAAAGAAGTATGTAAAACCCGAAGTTACAATTATTCTGTTTGGCTTCTTCGGTGCTATTAAGATGTTACTAGATTCACTTGGTTATCATGTTATAACAGAGGATGCAATTAGTGCTGCTGTTAACTTCGTGTGCTGGTCAATCGTCGTCGGCACAATCATTTATAAGGCTTATGTATCCAAATTCACTAAAAGCCGTCAGAATTGAAAAAAGAAGGTTTAAAACAAACGCTTGTTTAGAGCATTGTCATGTGACAGTGCTCTTTTATTTTTAGATTAATAGAAAAGGAGATGTTTGAAGATGGTAAAAGTATGGATTGATGCAGGACACGGTGGTCATGATAGCGGTGCTGCAGGTAATGGATTACTCGAAAAAAACATTGTATTGTCCATTGCAAAAGAAATGAAAAGAATCTTAGTTAATGAATATGGTATGACGGTTGGTATGACTCGTGAGTCTGATATATTCTTATCGCTTTCACAACGTGCTGCAAAAGCGAATGCATGGGGTGCTGATATATTTGTTTCGATTCACTGTAATGCTGGTGGTGGCTGGGGTTTTGAAACTTTCCGCATGGAGGGTGTAAACGACTCAAAAACAGTCAATCTTCAAAATGCTGTACACGATACCATTATGAATTTTTTTGGTTCGACAGTCCGCGATCGTGGCAAGAAACAAAAAAACCTTGCTGTATTACGTGAAACAAACATGGCAGCAGTTCTTACAGAGAATTTATTTATGGACAATGTAGAAATCAAGAAATTCAACGATTCATTATTCATGAATGGTGTAGCGCGTGCTCATGCTGATGGAGTAGCAAAATACTATGGTATGAATGTAAAACCATCTACTCCAAAAGAAGAATCCTATCGCATTAATATAGGAGACTTTGACTCAATCGAATGGACCGCTGCAGCTCTTACAAAAGTTAAAGAGACATTACCAGATTACGGTGTGTGGACGCAATGCGTTGAAGGAGACTATCATCGTATCATAATTGGTGACTTTAACAATAAACAATGGGCTGGTGATACAATGGCGAAGCTAAAAGAACTTGGTTATGGTATGTGGCTTCAAACTGTATAAATAATAAATAGAGCCAGTTCCTTTATCGGGAGCTGGCTTTTTTTGTATTACATAATTTTAATTTGGAAGTTGTGCGTTGAAGTAAACGTTTGTCCAAAGTCATTCTTTGCTTGGAAATGTAGAGAGTTATAGCCAGGATTAGAAAAATAGCTTTCTGGAATTTCAAAAGTCTTTCTATATCCATAGATTAATCCAGTGAAATCAGTTAACGGTTCTTGCTTCACAACTTTTAAATTATTACCGCCAATTCTGCTTCCATTAACAGTTAAATTCTCTGAATAGCTTGAAGGATAACCTCTTTCAAATACAGTAACGTATACATCTCCATATAAATACGGAATTGTAGTTTTACTTGTACTATGCATTCCAAAGTCGTCTCCTACTGAAACGATGTTTACAGCTTCTAATTGTGGAAGTGATGCAGCTTGAGAGTTAGTTGGTAGTAGTGTTAAAGCAAAAACGAATGCTGCTAGTAGACTTATTAATTTTTTCATATTCTCATCTCCTTTATTATTTCTACAAATTCATTTTACAAAAATAAACAATATATTACAATATAACGATAAATAAAGGTAATTTTAGGAATTTTATACAAATAAACCTTTATTTAAATAGGGTTAACCTGAAAAACTAAGGTTAACCCGTAATATTTACGTCGCTTTATTTATTAAGAAGGTTTAATTCTTGAATTTCTCTAATATTAGATATCGTCATCTCATGTTCAAACAAAGGCTCCACGTCATCCAACTGTGTTATAACGCATATCATTGCACCGTTGGACAAATAGGCTTTGAAATGCTGTTCTTCATTAGAGGATATATGAATTAGTTTATAAGGGATGATGCTGGGTTTACGTAATTTTTTTATAATCGCTTCTCTTAAAGCTATAGGGGTCAAGTCGAACTGCTCGATATTTTCATGTCCTAAGCCGTCTAACATAAATGACTTCTCTCCTCTGCACAAAGATACCTGCTATCTCTGTATTATTTTTAATTTTTATTCATCATAAGGTCTATATTTCTTTCTAGATTCTTCTAATTCCTGTTTTTTAACTTCTATATCAGAGCGTAGAAACAAGCTGATATTACCCATTTTACGAATAGGAACCAGTTTACCGTCTTTTATCATTTTGCTCATTCTGGATTTTGAAACGTCCAAGATCGCCGCTGCTTCTGGGGTGTTGAGGATTTCGTTATTAATAAAGTCCTCAACCTCTGCTCTTGAATTTAAGTGATATTTCATTTTTCGTTCGAATCCTTTCGTTTAGAAATGTAGTTCATTAAGGATAGTATAAGCGCTATGACAATTATAATTGTTGCGGTAATACCAAGATAATCAATTGCACTAGGGTTTCCGTAGTTAGTTGTTAATACTGCAATTAGTAAACATGTAAGTAAAACAATTGTATTTCTTTTCATAGTATAAATGGGTTGGATTTGTGTTATATTTAATTTAGGCGGGGGAATTGCTTCCCCCTTTTGGTTATTTTCTTTTTTTGCGTCTTGTCTTTTTGGCTTGACGCTCTTTTTCTTTTTTCTTCTTTTCTCTTCTGTCTTTCATGTCTAGTATGTTTTTTGTTCCGCTTGTGAATCCTGCGTAAGCTCCTGCGATGTAAGCTAAGATTCTAGCAACTGCTTCCCAGTCTATCGTTTTCCAACCCATTTCCCTCACCTCCTTATAAATCTATTATACCATACCTATCAACCTAAGTAAACAGATAAATGGTCTTTTTTTCATTTTTATCATATTTTTTCATAACTTTTTTTCGTATAGATACACAATTACAGATACAGATACTCAATTTCATATGGCTAGGTATGTGTATCTGCCCTTATGATTGCTCAATAGGTTCAGATACACATATCTGAATATTGATGTACCAAGCGTTCACCAGTCATTTCTGTATACAAAAACACACCTGCTGCCGCCGCAAATATATAGGCGAAAACAGGTGTGTTTTTTGTTATATTTTTGTCTGTCCATAATGATTAAGAAAGCAGTTAATTTAGGGGTAATTTTCTGAAATAAAAAGTGTGGGTGTGCCCCTGTCTGTGTGAGGACAGACAAAAACAAAAACCGTTTCAGACCAGCAGTGATAATGGTTTATAAGTGATTTTAAGCCTATGAAATTCACCTTGACTTCTGTAATCCATTTCTACCCTAATGAAGAGCATAGTTATTTGCTGTTTTTTCAAATGTCTGGACAGACAAAAATATAAAGGGAATTAGCCATTTTTAAACATAAAAAACCGACCAGGGTTTATCTAGTCGGTTTTGATACATATGTATTTTTTATTCTCAAAATAAATCATAAGGAATCCAATTGTAATCCATGTATCGAATAAATAAAATTCGTAAACAATAAACGTTGTAAGACCAAAAATGAACATGTATACAGTGGGGTTTAAATTTAAAGGAGGTATATGTACATGATGCAAACTTTCAAAAACTTTATTAAGGCTTTAGAGGGAAGCCTTATAATCCGCATCGGGGTCATAGTAGCTGTATTTTCCCCAGACGAACCTAAGCAATGGATTGATTTTCTAATGAAATGGGGGCGAAAACATCCATCAGAAATGATAATTATTGCTTTATTGCTTCTTATCATTTTAATTGTAACAAAAGATAAAGGAAGTAATGCTGTCGATAAATCGGAGTCGCAATCCGATAAAACCACTACTCCCTGATTAGTTTGTACCATTTTCATTAAATAGTATGTCCAGCAGACCACTATTTAAACGCAAAAAATAATGACTTATAAACAATTCAAAGCGGATAGCATGTATGACTATCCGCTTTGAATTCAGTTTGTATATTTCTTTAATTAGAATATTAATTCAGAGATAATATAAGTAGCAGCAGGAAGAAAAAACATAAGCGCTAATGTTCCGTAATACCAGGCGCGATCGGAAAGAATTTCTTCAATTCCGAAAAACTCGTTTAATTGCTGATATTTATTAGAAACGTAAGTATGGAATACTTCCATAGGTTTCTTTTCGTTTATCTTTTGTGATAAAATAGGTTCATTCGTAGTGATTTTGATAAGCGTATTTGCCATCGCAAATCATCCTTTCAATTTCATTTTTTGAAGAACAAGCCCTTTCGTGCCGCCAAGCTGGAGAGGGCTTGTTCTTTTATTGTTTAAAAATCGTATTCCTCATCGTCTTCATCATCAACATCACATTCAACTTTTGTATATGATGTATAACTTCCTTCTGCAAGTTGAGAAGCAACCTCTTTACTCTCGTTTTCTTCGGGTACATCATTTTCCGTTTTAATAGAAATTGGTGTATCTTTCATTTGTTCAAGAGTAGTTTCAATACGCTCTAATTTTGTTAAAAGCTTACTGATTAACTCCTGGTCTCGACCTTGCTTTTCTACAAGTTCAATTACATAGTTAGTTAAACTTTTACTTCTGGATTTTTCATTTAAAGTTTCGTAAACACTTTGAGGCATGATACTGGTAGTTAACATGAACTTTTCTTTACGTTTTTCTGCCATCATAAAACACACCTTATGCTTTTACTTTTTGTGCATCAATAATACTTCTTACTTCAAGCGAGATTAAGTTGATAGTTCTTGGAGTTACAGGTATTACTTCGTTTTCTCCTTGCTCGATAATGTCGTGTAAGAACAGATGATTTTTATCTGCTGCAGCTTGATTCATATGATTCAATAAGTTTTCTTGAATATACGGAGCTAATATAGGCGCTTCTCCACCGAAGTATACAAATGGTACTACTTCATCACTAGAAGTATCGAATGAGTTTAATACTCTGTCTACAAATAATGCTGCGTAATCATTTAACATAGCTGTGATTAACTTTGTTAAATCATGAGACTCACCCGTGTTACCGTTCGTCAATTTATACGTTTGCTTCTCATAGTTTTGTACAATGAAGTTTTCTAATGAACGTAACCCTTTAGGGAACAGCTCTAATACTTTTTCCTTACGGAATTCTTCCAAGTTCCCTAAATAAGGCTTCACATCAATAACTTTAAAGTCATCCCTGCTCTTTGGTGTAGAAAGACCTGCACCAAGCGTTACAGCATCCGTTGAACCGCCACCAATATCAACTAAATTAACTCGTACATTCGCAAATTGAGCAGCAGCTTTTCTTTTTTCTACTTTCAATGTATTAGAGTCATCCGCTCTATTTAGAGCATACTTAATGCCATATCGTGCAATTTCAGACTCTGAACGACATTTTGCGTTCTTAACATTAACTGTAATCTCTCTTTCTAGTCCTGGTGTATGTACTTTAAATTTATGTTCTTTTTGGAAACGTGCAGCCATTTCGTTTTGCGCTACGCTAAACTTTTCTGCTTTCATTAATAACCAGATTGGAAGCATCATATTCATAGACTCTACTTCAACCTCTGAATTATCAGCATTACCTTTAATAGCGTTATAGTATGCAATAGAAGACAAGAAGCTTACATAAGGGATATGACTCTTAATTTTGTTATGCATACGGCTTACATGGTTGTCAGAAAGTGTGCGCTTTGCAGCAGCTTCTCCAACTAAAAAGTATCGTTCCTCATCATCAATAACCGTTGAAACAAGCATGTTTCCTAGTAATTCTTTCGGATCATTGAAAGAGTCTACAAAGTGTCTGTCAGCTTGCTCTTTTGTAAGCTCTACTACAGCCGTTGTGAATTCTAGATAGTATCCATCGATTAAAAAATTATTTACGCTGTTACCAAAGTCAGCATTAAAGCGTGAAATATTCATATTTTATCGTCCTCCTTTTACAAAAGTGTGCTTAACCACACTTACAATTCTTATTCTATCAAAAATCAATAGATTTTCAATAAAAATCATTCGACAAAGTGTGCTTAACCACACTTATTCTATCATTCTACCGAATTTCAATAGATTTTAAGCATAACAAACAAATTATAGATGTGGTTAACCACACTTTTCTATGAAATTAGCACAAAAAAGAAGAAGCAGCCGTTGCTACTTCTTCCAAAATTGCCACCACGGTCTTTTCTGCGCCGCAGCCGCCTCTATTAATGCCCGTTTTTCCTCTTGCATATCTCTAATAGATTCCAGCAGCAGCTGATCTCTACGATTTAAACTCTCTTCAATATAACGCTGCTGTCCATCCATTTTAACCGCCATTTGTCTCAAAAGTTCATTCTGCTGTTCTATCATGCTCTTCAACTCATCGTATCGCGCGTCATGTTGCTCATTTTCCGTTGTAACAGCTGTGTCAGTGTCCGTTACATCATTTGTGTTAACCCAAGTCATTACAGCGTCACACGCCTGTTTTAACGTCATATCGGGGTGGGATTTAATCTCTATCAATTTCTTTAGTGTTATAACATCTTTATCATAGAATCCTCGGCGGCCTTGCTCGTTCTTGTGAAAGTGGTATTTATGTTCTTCTAATAGAATGCAGTATTTACGCAAAGTGGACTCCTGGATTTGCAGGAGCGTGGCTACGTCCTTGCTGCTGTATATTTGCTGCGAATTACCTGTTTTATTTGTCATAACAGATCACCTCTGTTATAACGTTCGTTACAAAAAGATAGATTCCTTTGTCTTCGTCAGAAGGGTGCAGGAATCCCTATCAATCGAGTTTTTTATTTTCCTAGAATAATTACGGTATGTGAAATTTCGAAGTTATATAGAATTAGAAGGGAATACTTTTCAGACATGTCGAAATTTAAAAATAAAGAATTCGTAC
>NZ_JOTN01000031.1 GCF_000712595.1 Bacillus manliponensis | reverse complement strand
GACTAGATTGTTTTTCAACAGTATGAAAAGAGCCATTTGGCTCTTTTTTATTGTGTTAAACGTTCATTTGCTATTTTTAAGTTATCCTCAATATCCTTTTTCATAGCTGTAACTAGCTTATTAGCTTCGGTTAGATTTTCCCCAGATAAAATATCCTCGTATCCCATATGGAGGCTATAGAGTGATCCTGCAGCAACAGATAAATTAAATGATGCATCTTGCATGTTCCCTGAGGGTATCTTGTCTTTTAGCTCACGCACTTCAGAGGTGAATTTAAAAGAGAATTGCCCAAACGTAGTTGAATCATAATTTTGACGTTGGGATTCAAATTCTGTGTTCAGTTCATGATATTTTTGTTCAATCTGCTTATATATATCTGTATATTCATTTTGATTTAATTGTGATGTCTCTTCATTTGTTGACTCTGTTGGTGTTGTTGTAGTTTCCTCGTCAGTTGGTTCTTGAGTAGGGGCTGCTTCTTCTGTTGATTGTTCTGACGTAGCAGCATTCTCTTCTTTAGATGATTCTTGAGTTGTATCTTCTTCTTTTTTAGTTAGCTCTGCTTGCTTAGGCTCGTCTTTTACTGTCTTTTCTTCACTACCGCATCCGGCGATAGTAAGTAAAGTACCACAAGCTAGAGTTGCCAATATTTTTTTGTTCATTGTATTTCCTCCGAGATTGATTATGTAATATTTGTAAATGTAGGATATCAGATTAAGAGGGGAGATATTGTCGTACAATGTCGAATGAAAATAATTACTTTAATAAATAACTGCACAAATGTTTTTCTAAGACAAAAAGAGATATATGGTCTTATTTTCTGATGAAACAAAGAAAGGACTACACTGTGATTAATGTAGTCCTTCATACCTTTTATGAAAACTAATAGGGCACATGATATTCGATTAGATGAATAGATTTATTGCTCTGGGCTATCCAGTTGACCAGATAATTGCATTAAAATCTCACGTGCTTCTTTCTTTTCTTCTTCTGTTAATTTAGCTTTCTTACTTTTGGATTCAAGAGTTTTTAATACTTCCATGTATGTACTTTCTCTTGTGCAGAACTTATCTTCATAAGGATCTCCTATTGCCATTATAGAATAATAAGTTTTATAATTTGGAAGGTGGTTATCTCCAGCTGTATATAAGGTTCCATCTTGTCCAATTGTTATGCCCCCAGCACTAAATTGTGATGGGGAATTAGGCATACTCCATTTTAATGTTCCATCTGGATTTACTGCAAACATTTTAAATGAAGTTTTAACATAAATTACCCCGTTTTTATCAATAACAGGTGAGTCCATCATCCTGCTACCAAAACCTGCGTAGTATTTCCATTTTAATGTATAATCAGGTTTATATGCATACAGATAACCATCACTAGCGATGTAAATAGTCCCATCAGTACTAGAGACTGTAGGTGCAGCATGGAAGGGGGTTTCTGCTTTAATCTCTTGTATAATATTCCCATTTTGGTCGAGTACATATAAATTATTATAAAGGTTAACTAATATTTCATTGTTTAACCCTAGAGTGAAGCTAAACCCGCCCGTTGATTTAAATTTCTTTTCCCATAATAAATTTCCTGCTTTATCATGGGCATAAAGATACCCGGTTTCTCCTTCGGCAGATAAAGAATAAATAGTTTCATTTTTTGAAATCAACATAGAGCCAGAGTTGATATTTCCACGAAATAATTTCTTTGATACCCACTTAATAGAACCATCAGGATTATAAGCTTCAATTCGATGAGCGTTGCGATTATGTATATAGATGACTCCTTCATTATCTATAACAGGAGTTGACTGAGCATTTGTATTTTCAACTTGCCATTTAATAGAGCCATCTGGATGTAAAGCTGTTAATTTGATACCTGCAATGTAAATTGTTCCATCTTCTGCTATAACTGGAGATGCATACATATATGCTATATCATCTTTGGTCCATTTAATAGAGCCGTCTTTATTAAATGCATATAATTTCCTATTTTGATTTCCTACATAAACAGTCCCATCTTTTCCAACAGCAGGCTGAGCATAAAATCGCTTAATACCGTGTCCATTTTCGTCTTTATAGTAAACTTTGTGTTCCCATTTTACTTTAGTAACATCAGTCCCAACATATGGAGAATTTTTATCCCAGTTTTGACCAAAAGGGGCCTCGGCAGTTAAATCATACTTCCCTTTTTCGAATTGTTCACCTTGTGTGTTAGTACTTTGCGCTGTTGCCACTGAAAGTGGAATACTTCCAACTATCATGACGAACAAGAGCAGCATGAACATAAATTTCTTTTTCATAAAGAACCTCCTGTTTTCTATATTATGTATAACAATCAATATAATAACATATTTAGATATAATTTCATTAATAGTATTTTAGGAAATTTATATTTAATAAGTTGTTTTCTTAATGGAGGGAGAAAGTTGTTATTTTCTCAACATTTTTTTGAAAATAACAAGAACTAACGTTCGTGTTTTGTGGTAAAATAATCCCAAGAGAAAAAGACCACACATTAGCGGTGATCTTTTACATCTTTTTTGAGAAAACGAGCATAGCGCATGACATTTCGTAAAATTTCGTCATGATGTTCCTCATCAACATCTGACATGATATCCATAAGTAATCCACATGCAGTAATGACTTTATCGGAAGCTATATAAGGAAGCTTCTCATCAGTTAAGCCGAGTAAAAAATCGGTAGAAACATTGAAGAATCTTGCATACTGGATAAGGACATCAAAGTCGGGTTCACGATGAGCATTTTCATAACTGTTAATGCTACTACGACTTACTGATAGTTTATCAGCAAGATCTTGTTGACGGAGTCCTTGCTCTTCTCTTAACATTGTGGCGCGTTGAGAAAAAATAGATAATGTTTTCATAAGAAAAATTATAGGCAGAATTTTCTTGCGTAACTATATTTGATTCATTTAGAGTCAAATAAATAATATAAGATTCTTAATGAATCGATTTAGTCTGAAAAAACTTTCTCAACATGATAAGTATATATATGGAAATAAGGTTTTGAATCTTATGATAAGATAATTTTAAAAGGAACATAAAAAAGACCCATAGTGCGCTTCAAAGGTGCTGCGAACACCGATGATGCCGTAACCCTAAAAGGCCTTAGGGAAAACATTTACCATGAGTCTAGTACATAGTATATCACAGCAAAGGGAATTAGTTCATCACAATGGTGCGTTTTCTTATTTCAAAAGTAGGGAAATGTGTCTTTGTTCCAAAAAGGGGGACAAAGTGAATGGAAGTAATATTAAGAAGAATGAAAAACAATTTATTAGCATCCGGAATTACAAATAAGAAATTGGCAATTGAATTGAAAATGCGAGAAAGTCGGCTTTCTGAGTGTCTTAATGGGAAAAGAACATTTGCTTTTTATTCTTTTTCACAGATATTAATAAATCATTTCACTAAAGATAATACATTTAGTAGATTAGCGATATCTGAATATTGCAAAACAATAAAAGGAAACATTAATATTCGGATAGCTTTAGAATATGCTCATGCAAGAGGAGAATTTGCTTTATTAAAATTATTGATTAAAAAAGCGAGGGACTCTAAGAATAAAGAAAATCATGATAGAGCTGACGTATACGAATTATTTTATAAAAGAGGTATGGAAGGTTTAGTTAAAAATAAATTACTCCAGGAAGTAAAAAAGTTAAAGGAAAGAGTAAAAACAGAAGAATTAAGGATCTTATTAGATATACTTCAGTGTTTAGGTTCCTATGATAAAGGTAGTTATGTGTTACTTCAGGAAGAGGCGTATCTAGTCCGAGATAAGATAGAGAAACAAATTAATGACAAAACTGGTTTTATGAAAGAGAGCTTTACGGCTAAGATTAATGATGTAATCCATATTGTGGATTTAACTATGGGGAATATAGAACAGGTTAGAAAGTATGGCGATGAATTAGTAGTATATTTAGATAGAATTAAGATGTTTCCTATATCACAAGCTAGTACACTATCTGCTATTGGAGAATCTTATATCTTTGATAACTATGAAAAATCACATAGTTACTTTTTACAGGCCCTAGAAGTATTAGAAAATAGCTTTAATGAAAAGATGATAGCAAAAAGAAATCGTATTATAGCAACACTGGACTTTCTTAAAATTTATTGGGATAAAGAATTAAATACGTTAACTCCTATTGATAATTCAGAAAAGGCTTATTTTGAAATTAAGAAAGGAAATAACGGAAGAGCTATAAAAATATTAAATGAAATTATAAAAGAAAGAGATCATTTGACAGCATTTGAAACTTGTTATCTTGGGTTAGCTAAGAATGATAAAGGATTGATTCAAGAGTCATTAGTTATGCTTGAGAGAAAAGGAAATATTTATTATTCGCAATTGCCTAAGAAAATATTAGGGATAATTTAGAATATATGTTACAATTTAGGTAAGATATTTTGGGGGTGCCATATGAAAAAAATCTTCAAAGTTATTCCAATGTTAGCCATAGTAGCTACTGTGTTACTTAATCCAATTAAACATGAACAACCTAAACAAGAAGCTTTTGGAAAGGTTGTCCCTTATTCTCAAGTTGATCCTGGTGGCGGTTCAGCTGGTTAAAATTTAAACAAACTAAAAGTTTTGAATGCGATTGTCTCTTATGAGGCAATCGCATTCGTGCTTTTATGAGATATTCACTTTTTTAAAGATGAATAATGAAAGTGGAATTTATGGAAAAAAAAGTAAAGATAGGGGAATGGGAGCATGGAGAAAAAAGAGCAATTACATAAAATCAGAGAAGCTTTATTGATTTTAAAAGAAGAGGAGAAAAAAATGCATTTACTTGATATATTATTAAATCGCTCAAAAGAAAGAGCTATATAAAAAAGAGACTATCCATTTATTGGGTAGTCTCTTTTATGATTTTTTTGCTTTTTCGTATTGCAAGAACATTTCTAATTGCTCCCAGGCCTTTTTCCTCATTTCAGGATCTAGTTCATTAATAGCATCTAAAATTTCCTGAGCTTCTCTTGTTAATTCAAAATCTTGATCTGCTGTTAACTCAGGAACTTCTGAAGAACCTAATAAGTAGTCTGTAGTAACTTTAAAATAATTAGCTATCTTTTGTAGAGTGCGTGTCCCGGGAGTTTTTTTGCCCTCTACATAATAATAAATAGAAACATGACTAAGACCAATCGCATCAGCTAATTGTTGTTGAGTAATCCCTCTTTTATCAATTAACTCTTTTAATCTCGCTTTATCAAACACAATAAGCACCCCAATGTATTTTATATTATTTTTTGTAACGTCATTTTTATTTTATATAACTTTAATGTCATTATATATTAACTGACAGTTAAGTGGAATGGTGAAATTTATATAAAATGTTTTTTATTCTTTTTTAAAAAAGTTTAATAAAAAACTTGAACTTAACTATAAGTTAAGTTATTATGAGTTTAACAACAAAAACGGAAGCGAGGAGTTGCTTATGAAAACTCTAAAGGAGCTACGTGAAGAAAAAGGGTATACATGTAAGGAAGTAGCTCTTGCCGTTGGTATAACAGAGGTCTATTACTGGTATATAGAAAACGGAAAACGTCGTCCATATTATGATTTAGTCGTTAAGATTGCAAATTTTTTTGGGGTAAGATTAGATGTAATCAAAATTTTTTAGTCTCAACTTAACTTAAGTTAAGTTGAGGCTGGTTAAGAGAAGTTAAGAAGGAAGGTGTAGAAATGACAATCGAAGAGCAAATTCAACAAGCAGTTACTAAAGCGATTGAGCCACTAATAGAACTTTTACATAAACAACAGTCACCAGTGGTTCACCAGAAGCCACTTCTTACATTGGAGGAAGCGATGGAAATCTTAGGTGTTGGAAAGAATCGCATGTATGAAATTGTTAAAACTGATGGATTCCCAGCCTTTAGAGAAGGTAAGAGATGGATGATTCTCACAAGCAAATTTTATGAATGGATGGAAAAACAGGCTGAAAACAAAGTGGTATAGGAGGTATGAAATGGACCCGGAAAACCCACTCAATATAATGATTTTCTATGCAGCGATAGTGTTAATTTTAGGTGGAACAACGATTTTATGCAACTTTATTGAAAGTATATTAGACGAGCATGATCGTTTGAAAGCGGAAAATGAACAATTACGGAAGGGGAAATAGAGTTATGAGTATACATCGAGTGTTACCAAAGCATCGAGCAAAAGCACAAGAACGTATCACATTCGTTAATCATTGTATGGCACAACAACGTCAAGCGTTGGTTGAAAAAGATGAAGTAGCTTTTCATAAGTGGGTAATAGACGCAAGGCTGGCTAGGCGGGAACTTGCTGAAATGTACAGAGCCAAAGAGCAGTACAATCAAGAACATGAGCGTATACGAAACGTGATTCGTGAACTGAAAAGTCGTGGTGTGAAGGTGGAAATGGTTCAACGAGTACACAATATAACGCTTTGTGAGGAGGTGATATAGATGCTTGAAAATCCAATGTCTATGCACAGTGGTTATGGTAAGCCAGATCCACAGGAACAAGAAGGTATTGTTACAAGTGCAGTTGATATTGAACATCTACAGCAAGTAATAAGTAAAGCTGTTGGGATTTTACAAGAGTGTCCAGAAGATGCAAGCTCTGAGGATTTAAACGGGAGCATTAATGAAGCGTTGGAATTGTTGCAAAAGTATTCGGAGCAATAAAAAAGAACCCATTGGCCGTGGGTTCCCTTAAACAAATATATTTAACAGTATTTTATCACAAGGAGGACATAAAATGCACGTTCAATTTAAATCGATTTCTATCAGGAATTTCAAGAATCATTCGAATTTAGAGATTTTATTTTGTGATATCACTTCAATCGTTGGGCGCAATGGTGGTGGTAAGTCAACGATTGCTGAAGCAATCACATGGGTGTTATATGGTACGGATCCATTCGGAACAAAAATTGAAGTGAATCCAATCCACGATGCTGATGCAGAAACAAAAGTTGACTTTCTTATCCAGGTAGATAACAAAGATATTTTAATCGGTCGCAAACAAAAGAAAACAGCACAATATTTTATCAATGAAGTACCAAAGAAAGCGAAGGAGTTCGAAGCTTGGGTGGATGGGTTAATTGATAAACAAGCATTTCTTTCATTGTTCAATCCTAGTTTCTTCAGTTCACAGCATTGGCAAACACAGCGTGAACAACTTTTATCATATGTAGGTGAGCCGTTAAAGAAGGAAGTATTCGCTGAATTACCAAAACTGCAGGTGGAGTTACTCGAAGGAAAATTGAAGAAGCATTCCTTAGAAGATTTACAAAAGGTGTATACAGAGCGAAAAAAGGTGCATGAAAAATCGCATGAGCGTGCATCTGAAAGAGTGATCACTTTGCAGGAACAATTTGATAAACAAAAGACTGAACAAGGTGAAATTGATGTAGTAGCAATTGAGCAGCAATTAGTCGATTTAAGAAAAGAGCGTTCTAAAATCGATGAACAAGTTCGCGATTCGAAGCAGCAACAGCAAGCATATACGCAAATACAATACAAAGTTGATGGTGTGCAGCAAGCAATTGAAAAGCAAAAGAGTGTTGTACTGGACATTAAAGGCGAAAAAATTCCAGAAGCATGTCATACATGTGGCCAGGAGTTGCAAGGTGAGGCGTTAGGAAAGGTGAAACAAAATCGCATCGATCGTTTTGAAAGAGCTAAGCAAACGGGGAAAAGTTTGGTTACAGAATACGCTGAGTTGGTAGCTGAATTTAAGAAGCTTTCACCAGTAGAAGTGGACTTAACACAAACAAGCGAATTAGACAGTCAGATTTTCTCTTTGAATGCATCATTACAGAAGGCAAATAGCCTACAGATATTACAGAAAGAAATCGATGAAGCTGCAGTAACAAAAGAGCAGATCCGAAAAGAAAAAAATGAATCAGTTGCTATTCTCGATGCAATTAAAGCATTCAGGACAAAGCGTAGTGAATTGATGGTCGAGAAAATCAAGAGTTTATTTACAACAATTGATGTACAGCTATATGAAATATTAAAGAACGGTGAGGAACGTGCAACATTCGAAATTTTAATGGACGGTAAGCCATATAGTCGCTTATCAACAGCAGAAAAAATTAGAGCTGGATTAGAAGTGATTGAAGTATTGAGAAAGCAATCAGAGCTTATTGTACCAACGTTTGTTGATAATGCGGAAAGTATTTTACATTTTGAAAAACCAGTTGGCCAACTTATTGTGGCCCAGGTACAAGATACAGAATTTATGGTTCAAGCAAAAACAATTAAAAACAAGGAGGAAATTGTAAATGTCTAAGAATCAAGTGGCAACAGCACCAAATACACAAGCAGTTATCGGGAACTTTACTCAATCAGAATTAGATACATTAAAAGGTACAATCGCATCCGGAACAACAAATGAACAGTTCGCATTATTCGTTCAAACGTGCGTCAATTCAGAACTAAATCCATTTTTAAATCACATCTTTTGCATCGTATATGGCGGTAAAATGAGCATCCAAATTTCTGTGGAAGGTGTGCTTCACCTAGCGCGACAAAAGAGCGGTTATAAAGGCATCGATGTTCAAACAGTTCATGAAAACGATGAGTTCGAAGCAGAACGATCAGACGAAGGAGAGTGGCTTATTAAAAGTCATAAAGTGAAGTTCCCTCGAGGGCAAGTAGTTGGGTGCTATGCGGTAGCGCAACGTGAAGGATTTAAAGATGTCGTAGTACTGATGGAAACAAATGAAGTGGACCACATGAAGACTGGTAATAACAAGCATATGTGGAACAACTGGTACAACGATATGTTCAAAAAACACGCAATGAAGCGTGCTGCTAAATTACAGTACGGTATTGAAATTAATGAAGATGAAGCGGTCGGTTCGAATCCGGTAGATCAAGTGGATGCATACGAGTCAGGTGCGCGTGTAGATATTACGCCAAATCAAATCCAAGTCGAAGAAGGAAAATCTGTTACACAAGTATCAGAGCGAGAAAATCAATGGTTCTCAATTAATGAAAAGCTGAAAGAATACGGTATGACAAAAGATGACTTAAAAACAATTATTCAAGAAAAGTTCAATAAGAAGCCAACTGATTTATCGCTTCAACAAATTGCCGCGCTTTCTAAGTTTATCGATTTGGAACATATAAAACGTCAGAAAGAGCAAGAGCCGATGGTTATTGAACAGCCCGAAATGGACTTCGATATGGATATTGACTGATGAATAATAAGTCCAATGTGCTTCTCTCCTCGAAACTTTGGGAGAGAGCACAAACGAAAGAAGAGTTGAAGCAGTCAATTGCACGGTATATACAAACCGGTTACCCATGTTATCGGATAAAGAAAGTTGTTAAGGACGGAGAGTTTTACATCGCGATTTGCACAAGGGGGTAAGCGGCATGAGTAATGCTGTATCTGAAATTGGAGAATTGAATTTGAAAGGGAATGTAGTCGATCATGAATGGTTTAACTATTTAACTTTTAGCAATGGGAAACCACACATTGTGGCCATTATGGTTTTAAGCGAAGTTGTCTACTGGTACAGGCCCACTGTTATACGTGATGAAACAAGTAGCAAGATAACTTATAAGAAAAAATTCAAATCCGATAAGTTGCAAAAAAATTATGATCAATTGGCCGAGACATTTGGCTTTACCAAGTTACAAGTTAAAAGAGCATGTGATTTTTTGACTGATATGAAACTTATTAAGGTTGAATTTCGGACTATCAAGATAGACGGTAAGACCCTCAATAACGTGATGTTTGTTGAACCAATAGCTTCAGAAATCAAGAAAATTTCTAGTATGTATCAAAGCGAACAAGAAGACCCTGTTGACTCAGAAGTAAAGAGGGTCCCTACTTCTAAGTCAACACCCTCCTTACTTGAAAGTAAAGACCCTAGTTACTTAGAAGTAAAGACAAATACAGAGACTACTACAGAGAATACAACAGATATTGTAGTAAGTAGTAGTAATGCCCTTTCGTTCTATGAACATAACTTTGGTTTTTTAAACCCATACATGGCAGATAGCATCATCAAGTGGGTAGAAGATACAAACGAAGAACTTGTTATGGCAGCAATGGAAATCGCATTAAAACAGCAAAAGAAATGGAATTATGCTGAAGGGATTTTAAAGCAATGGGTTACAGCAAATATAAAAACATTGAATGACGTTAAAGCGGCACAAGAAGAGTTCAAAAAAAATAAAAAAAGAAAAGGAAAAGTAAAGGACGGTGTATCAAATGGGCGAGCTAAAGCGAATGGGGACTTCCTCACGAAATACGATTTCTCGTAAAGCTACAAATAAGGCAATAGAGAGATATCAGCTGTCTACGAAACGCTGTAAAAATATATTTTTGGTCGGTAAAGAAAACCTGAAAGATATATGCAATAAAAGCATGTTAATCGATAAAGAAACCGGACAAGAGTTTTGTCCACAATGCAAGTCAGTAGAAAACGAAGATCAGCAACTAGCTAAAGAAACATTAGCGATTAAAAAGAAAAATGAAGTCATTCATTTATACGATGCTTTTGCTGATAACAGTTTAATTAATCCGAAGTTAAAGAAAGCAACCTTTGATAGCTATATACCACCAACAAAAAAATTAGCTGATGCCAAAAAATTCATGGAGGGTTTTGTGGGAAATTTCAATCCTAATGAACCAACTAGCATCGTCATTACAGGTAACTATCGTGTTGGGAAAAGTCACTTGTGTG
This sequence comes from Bacillus manliponensis, assembly GCF_000712595.1. Taxonomy (GTDB): domain Bacteria; phylum Bacillota; class Bacilli; order Bacillales; family Bacillaceae_G; genus Bacillus_A; species Bacillus_A manliponensis. The sequence continues at coordinate 16,123 of NZ_JOTN01000031.1, read as the reverse complement.
TAGCGGCTACGAAAGAGCTTATGGGAAGAGGATATAGTGCGATGTTTATCGAGATGAATGCCCTTTTCACAAAAATCACTTCTACCTGGAATAAAAATAGTGAATTAACAGAGGACAAGTTGATGTCCGTTATTGCAAATGTAGATGTACTTGTTCTGGATGACTTTGGTGCTGAGTGTACTGAGAAAGATGCGGACGGAGTGACCTGGAAAAAGACGAAGACAAAAGACATTCTTGAGCGTAGGTTAGGAAGAACCAATTTGTTTACTACAAACTTTGGAGTTATGGAGTTGGCTAGTATGTACGGTGAGCGTGAGTTTAGCCGGATTATGGAAGATACCCAAGTGTTAAAGATGTACGGAGAAAATTACAGCTTACGGAACTTCAAAAAGGAGAGTGAATGATATGTGTTTACAGTGCAATAACACTGGCGTTATCCGTAAAGAAACGTATCCAGGTGTAATCGAGACAAGCGGTTGCAATTGTGAAGTAGCAAAGCAGCAAGAAGCAACATATTGGGAGCGTTGGAATAACTGGCTTGATCACTTTGAAAGGTCGGTGCAAATGCATGAGCAACGTGTCGGTTGAACAAAAGAAAAAGTTCTTGCAGTGGTTTTTAGATAATTACTTGCTGAAATGGCGTGAAAGCATGTGGATACTTACTTACCTTTTGAGTAACGAGATACTACTGAAGAAAGTCCGTTTTGTAGAAGAAGCTGAAAATGGGTATCCACGCGCACTGTTTATATCAGCACAGTGCGTAAAAACTACACCATTACTGTTTTATAAGAACAATGAAGCTGTTAGTGAGAATCCGGAACGTGCTTTTAATAGTATTCGTCTCAACCGCGACGAGGATATTTACATTGAATTGAATTTTAATGATCGCTACAAGGTAACTCAATTTTTAGAGGTCCTGGAAGATGAGACCTCGGATGAAACGGATTTGGTAGATAAAGAACTTCAAGAATTAGAAAGCTTCATTCAGGAAATGCAGTTGATTGGGAGAAGACAGCTTATTGATCGTGCGCTGGACCAGAGGGATGAAGAACTGTTTAAAAAACTGGTAGCAAATTAAAGGGGAGCAGGAACATGAAGAATACAGGAATCGTAAGAAAAATTGATGAGCTTGGCCGTGTGGTAATTCCAAAAGAGCTTCGTAATACATTAGGTTTACCTGAGGGAACACCGCTTGAAATTTATGTAGATGGTAAAAATGTTGTGCTTGCAAAGCATGAAAAGGTTTGTGTAGTAACTGGTAAAGCATCTGATGCAAATATAGAGTTGTTCGGTGGACAAGTAGTGGTTAGTCAAAAGGGAGCTAAGTTACTGATAGATTCAATTCTTCGGGAAGGTGAAAAACGAGGTTGGCTTGATTAAGAAGGGGGAATGAGGATGACTCCATTATACAAATTCCAGCTTTCGACTATCTTCGAAGGCTGGAAATGTGAATGTATTCTTACAGCTGATTCAGAGGAACGAGCGAAGCAAATGTATTATCAAAAATTTAGTGAAGGTCAGTTTGAAATGCCATATCAGGAGTTCGTGAAGTTTATCCAGTGTAAGTACTTGGAGCATGTAGATATTACACAGGTTTTTAGTAAAGAAAAGCTATTCCAGAAAATGTGTGAGCAGCGAAAAATTCCTTTTGCATACATGGGGATGCGTGTTGAAGTAACTGGTCGAATGGGCACGATCGTTGGGAGCTGGAAGAAAAACTTGTACGTAGTATTTGATGGGAATCCGGACAAGTTCAATTGTAATCCTTGGTGGGAAATTGCTTATTTTGATGAAGATGGAAATGTTGTGAGAGATTATCGAAAAGGTGCTTATACTCTTGGAGTTATGTAAAAACAAGCATAAAAAGAGCTAGGATTTCTCCTAGCCAAGTATAGGGTATTTTGCCGACAGATAATTAATCGACTCCTTTACATTATAAATCTACTGTTGTGGATATAGTTGGTTTTATGGAAATCTTTACAAAATCTCAACAAAAGGGGATGAAATATGATGAATTTAGTAGAAAACGGTGTTTATGAAATTACTAGATTACTAGCAGAAGTGAAGGCTGGAAAATGAGTAAGTACAACAATAAAAAAGTAGAGTTGGATGGTCATGTTTTTGATAGCAAAGCTGAGGCAGATTATTACAAAGGGTTAAAAGTTCGGCAAGCTGCAGGTGAGATTATAAATTTTGAAATACAACCATCTTTTGTCCTACAACCAGCGTTTAAAAAAGGTGAGAAGGCATTCCAAAAGATTACATATAAGGCAGACTTCATGGTTTACCTTCCTAACGGTGAAGTAGAAGTCATTGATATAAAGGGTATGGTAACTGAAACCTTCGGTGTAAAAAGAAAATTGTTTGAATACAAGTATCAACACTTGCAACTCATTCTTTTGAAGCATGTGCAGAAATACGGCGGTTTCATTACTTTGGATGAGTATAACAAATTGAAGCGCGAAGAGAAAAAACAAAAACAAGCTAAATAAAGGGAGCGGATCACATGTCATATATTGAATTCAAACCAACGTTAAAGAAAGTAAATCTTAAGCCAGATGGTAAGAAAGAAATTGTTTTAGAAGTAACAAACACTTCGTTGAATGGTAAGTTGGATGCTTTATCTGAAATGATTGATATGAAAGTGGATGTGTCTCTTGAATCATTAACTGTTAACTATAACGTAACGTTAAATGCTAAAACGAATAAGCCGATTAGAGAATATGAAGTGGACGATAAAGGTGTTGTGCAAGAAGTGAAGCCAGCATTTGAGCAGCTGGAGGCAGACTTTGATATTCCGGAAGAAAATATCCCAACTCGTGAAGAAAAGGAACAAGCTGATCGTGAAATTATCGATGCATTCATTCTTAGTGGTTTAGCACCTACCTTTGATGGAATGTCAAATAAACTTCCGGAGATTGTAAGGCGTCGTCTTGAGGGAGAATCCTATTTAAAATTAGCCAATGAATTGAAAATGTCTTCTGGTCAAATTGTAGAAATGATTGATGAATATCGTAAGCGCCTGGCTCCATTAGCGATGAAGTGGAACGAATGGAAGGAAAAGCAACCAGAACAGTCACAGCAGCCGCAAGAAGAGAAGGAAGATACACCAGCAGAAGAATCGGTTTCTGAGACTGAAGAAACACCTGTGGATGATTGTGAAGTAACTGACGAGGACAAGCCTTTTGATGAAGAATTAGAAGATTAATATAAAAAGTTTGGTAGTATGGCAGATTTGCTGTGCTACCAAACAACCATTTCACTTGTGGGGTGACGGGTTGGGTAAAGAAGAGAAGCGAAAGATAAGACTTCAAATTTCAAAAGTGTTAGATGAAAATTGCAAAGGTTGTGAAGTTTTACCTAAGGGGTTGCATTGGCGGAAGAAAATTGATTGGTGCTATGAAAATTGTCCCATTGGTAAATCATTAAGGGAACTCGGTAAAGCATTGGATAGCGAAGGGAGAACGGATCAAATGGCTGAAGAGAGAAACTGGAATCAATTGTGTGAGAAAGCTGAGAAGCTACGGGAACAGAACCTTTCTTGGGCAAAGATTGCCGATCATTTAGGGATTGGCGAAAGCACATTATATTACCACATTTCGAAAAGACGCGAGCCATCAGAGAAGCGTGTGGGCGTTGCGAAAGAGAATACAAGTATAAAACCTTCAATTAGACAGAAAAAAGCTGAGAAAACGCTCAGAGGCCACTCGGAAATCACGTCTGAAGTTACAACTCTTTCAAGTGAAACGATGATGGAGTTAAAAAAATTAAAAGAGCAAGTGAAATTTACAGTAGAGGAAAACAATTTGCTAAAACAAGAGAAAGAGCAACTGCAGAAAGAGTTACTGGCTGAAACTAAGATGCGCTTGCAGGCAGGAGAATATACCGAGTTTTATCAGAATCAATACCATCAATTAGAAGAAGACTATGAAACATTGAAAAACGAATTCAATTTGCTGAACGAGAAGAAATGGGAATTAGAAAATCAATTGCGTAAAGCTCATGAAAATTTACGTTTGTCCGAAGAAATCGTTAGCCAGGAACGTGAACACCGTCTTGAATTACAAGGTAGGTCACAAGCATTAGGTATGGCTTTAAAGGCGGTCTTATGACATGAAGCTAACGAAAGAAGAACGAATCAAACTTACTTATGAGATTGGTGACATTATTGAGCAGAAGTGTAGACGGTGTGTATATAACAGAACGGACGACGCTTGCTTTAATGTGAGCGTTTGTCCAAGCTGTCCTACCTATAAGGAATTACGTCAATTGGGTAGATATTTTGATACAGATTCTAAGGGACGTGGTGGTAGGAAGAAGGATATACCAGAAGGCCTTACGCCTGAAAAGGTTCGACAGATGAATGAACAAGGTATTCCGGATAAAGATATTAGTTTTATGTTTGATCGTAGTATTTCATATGTCAGTAAGTTGAAGAAGTATTGGCAAAAGCAAGGGCTTTGGAAGGGAACAAGACGTACTTGGAAGGGGAAAAGACATGATATGAATTGAAACTCTCTAAGGGCGTATAGAGAATTGAAAGTTGTAAATTTGAATTTAAGGATATGTTTGTTATTATCGTAAGAGGTAAGCAGGTTAAATCTGATGAAAGGGAAGATGTATAGTGATTAAAAAGGTTATTTTTTATATTTTGGCTTTTATATTAGGTACGGCTATTTGGGTGATATTAGGGATTGTAAATCCAAAATTGGGTGAAAGTGTAGGATCAATATTTATGAGTATGTACCTGTTGGTAGCATACTATGATTTTATGAATAGTCCAATAGCAAGACAGAAGGTTTTGCATAATAAAAAAGTGGAATCTGCAACGTTATATGGCTGGGTCACGGGAAAACATAAAGGGTATTATCAATTAGAGAATAAAATATTTCAGGGGGGAGCAAAAAAAGAATTTTTAGATAACTTGAGATTGATAAGGTATCAACTTTTAAAGTTAGGAAAAGAAGATGCAAAATTATTACAAGCGCATCTAAAGGTTTTGGATAAAAACGAATCCTATATGGAATTTTTCCTTAAAGTGATAGCCTCCTTGGTAGTGGGATTGTTTTTGTGGTATGTGAAAAGTTCAATATTTACAGGAACAACTACCGATCATTTTGAAGAATTAGTCGATTCTGTAACTTATGGATTTTTCGTGCTGATTACAATAGCCTCATTAATTGGGAATAACCTGGAGTATTGTTATAAGACGAGGATATTAATAGAATTACTAGATTCAATAGAAGATGAAGAGTACTTGTAATTAGAAAAAGGAAGGGGCGTATCGATGGAGCAAATGTCATTCTTCGAAGACATCGATGAAAAGGAGATGCGTAGGCGTGTAATTAAGGAATTGAAAAATTATAAAGCGCTACGGGTTCGAATGCAAAACATAGAAGAACAGAATCAAGCAGGATACGATATTCTTTTTCCGAAAATGAAAGAAGATCAGAAGCATGAAATGAAATTTAGGCAGATTGAAAGAACATTAAGTTATGCGCTTGATGAGGATGAGCGTAAAATAGTTGAGTTAAAGTATCTGGGTGATAGAAAAGTGAAAGATTCATATGTTTATAATGAGTTGATGATGAATAGAGATCCGTTTTATGAAAAGAAGGGGAGTGCAATTCGATTGATTGCTACTGCGTTGGGGATTATATGAAATTTTAATGATAGATACCCGTATAATATTAATACGGGTATCTAAATATTTCTTAGTATTCAGCTACAATATAATATATAGCAACTACATTTCCACTCTTATCGAGTACACGACCTTCAGCAAGTCCTGGACCATGGGCAGTTACTTTTCCTGTTTTTGAGTTTACATAAATTTCATCGTCACTAAACAATACATATTTATATCCGGATCCTTGAGGTTCCATTCTTTCAGATTTACCTACTTTGAGGTACATATCATGGTAGCTTGTAGCAGTTTTAGCAATAGATTGCTTTGACTCTTGATTCTGAACAGCAGCTTGAGTATCTGTAGCTAAAAAAGTTCCTAGGCCACTAAGCCCTAATGTAGTTGCTAATGCAATTCCAGCAAGCTTTTTCATTTTTAACATCATAAAACCTCCTAGTATTTTTAATAAGGTTGTCCCTTACAATTCCGAGTCTACTTCTAATGAATAATAACTGTACATAAAGAAAAAATTACAGTATTATACAATTTTTCTGCTTTTTGTATAATTATTATGTTTACTTGTATGTAACATTTTTTATTGGTTGTTATTGAAATGAAAGTAATTAGTGATTATGCAAATTTAGTATAAATAATATTTGTTTTAATATTTAGATAGAAATTGAGAAAAATTGTAAAATGATTTTGGTTATTATTTGTTTAAAAGTAAACTATGTTAGCATGAAAATGCAATTATAGTCTTTTGTGCTACATTAGGTTTGTTCATGTCGTTCTTTAGCTCTGTCATAAGGCGGAGCTTTTTTAGTTTTACAATAAAGAAATGTATAGCCTATAGTTAGAACTGTAGGGAATGCAGAAGATGAGCGTTGATTAATATGGATTAAATATCTCTACCATATGTTTACTTTGATTTTAATGAAAAGGAAAATATAGGTTTATCTTTAATGTTTAGTTTATTATAATTATATATTATGGTTAAATAATTTAAAAAGGAGTGTAAAAATGAATAAAAAGCTATTCTTTTCATTAGTGGCTGTTTTAGCTGTATTTACTTTAACTTTTAGTAACTCATCTTTGGCAACAGAAGAACAAACAATTGATTTTAGTGGTGGATTATTGGATAATAAGACCCTTCGATTAGGTACTTATCTACCAGATTTACGATTGGATGCTAAGAAAGTAACAGATAATGACCTTACAACATATGATCCTCTAGGTAAGTATGATTCTGGCGGCTCTCGTATGGATCATCTTGTATATAAATTTGAAAAACCTGTACGCATAAAAGCGTTTAGGCTGAAAACAGAAAGTCCAGAAAGTAAATTACGACTATATTTGATTAAAGGTAGCCATTATGAGACTGTCGAGGTTTCAACAAAAGATGGTTCTTTACAACAGCTGGATGAAAAATATAAGGATTATGATGTAAATACGATAGCTTTGCATAATGTAGGCAATATTGACGAGAAAATTTATGAGTTCAATGTGTATACAGAAATCCCAGAAACGACTGAACCAGAGACAACTGAACCAGAGACAACTGAGCCTGAGACAACTGAACCAGAAACAACTGACGGGCAGGTTGTATTGAGAATTCAAATGTTAGATGGTCTTGAAAAAGAATACAAAGTTAGTGCCAGTGAAGCTGATAAGTTTAAAAACTGGATTGAAAGCAGGTTGAATGGCAACGGAGAAGCAATTTATACTTTTAGTAATAAGGAATTTAATAGAACAGAACATATCATTTACGATAAAGTACTGTACTTTGAAATAAAAAAGTAGTTAGTGACCTTAAATGAGAGATTTTAGAAGGGGTAAGCCCTAAATTGTAAAGGGGAATTAATTGATGATGAATCGGGATCCTTTTTACGAGGAAAAAGGTAGTGCTATTCGGTTAATTGCTACTGCTTTGGGGATTATATAGAACAATCTTTTAGTAAAGTAATAAAAGCACTCCAATATTGATAGAGTGCTTTTGTTTTTATCTAATTAGCTATTGTAGGAGCCTGAACTACTATCACCTAACCAACTATTGACACCGAATGATTTACCATTTATTTTAACCGATTCAACATACCATCCAGGTTTATGGCCTGAACCATCTTGATATAAACGAATACTTGTAACTTCACCAACATCTTTTGCAATTACATTAAAAATATCTTCGTCGCCGTTTTCGAAGTTATCTTGTCCATTTCCAAGGGCAATTGGTCCGGTACTTCCATTTTTTCCGTAAATAGTAATAGTTACATTTGCATCGGTACCAGCATCTGTTTCTGTACCGGTTTTAACAACGATATTGTATGACTTATTACTTTGGGATGCAGTAGAGCCAGAACTGAAAGATGTTGCTGCACTAGCCTCAGATGTTCCAACTAATCCTAGTCCGCTTAAACCAATTACTCCTGCTAACGCTAATTTTGTGAATTTTTTCATTTCAAGACCTCCTAGTATTTTTGTAAGGTTAACTTCTTACAAGAGATAGTTTACAATTTCTTTTGTAATGATTGTGAAATGAAAAAATACATAATTCTACATTTTTTTGATTTTTAGTATATTAATACTTTTTATTGTTTGAAAATGCAAATCTCCTCTATTGTTATTGTGCTGAATATTGGTTGTTTGAATAAATATTTTTTGTTTTAATATTTAGATAGTAATTGAGAAAAAATGTAAATTTATTTTCGGAATATCTAATTAAAGTAATAGGTTTTATTCATGTGAAAAATACAATTATGGCCTTGTGTGCTGTTTATGTAGATGTTGTATATTAAATTTGTTTATACTGTTCATTGGCTCTGCTTTTATAGCAGAGCTTTTCTATTTTACCGATAAAAAGGGGGACAATTTTGGGGATATTTTCGGGGATTTTTCAAAGTGAATCTAATATTACGCTATACCTATACTGTTCTTTGACAAAAGAATAGCTTGTGGGGATAGCGGTTCCTCGTTACCAAAACGTTACCCGGTTAACAGCGGGGGATAAAGTGGATTTTAACTCTTAAAACACGCATATTAATGCTTATTATATATTTACAAGCTGTAACGTGTAAGTTGTTACAGCTTGTTTTGATTATGCTTCTTAATAAGTTAAGAGGATGTTCTTGATTTATAAGATGTATAAGACTTATGTAACTTCACGTACCGTAATATAAATAAAAAAGAATTGTGCTAAATACAAGCATTCATTCGGGTGCTTTTTTATTGATATGTGAGCCAAGGAGTAGATGATTATGCAGTGAGTATATATTGCTTTTCGATAATTCGGTGGAATATTATGGGGGAAAAATGTATAATTAAATATATTGTTATTTAAATATATTTAAAGAGGTGAAGTGTGAATGAGAAAATATTTTATAGTCTCTTTATTAAGTGCATTTTTGTTTAGCTTGTCTTTAATTTTCATTGATTCCAATGAAGTTCAGGCGGCTACCCTTGGCCAACAATTATCACAGCCAGAAGAAGATTGGAAAAGGTATGAAGATGATAGCAGTGAAATAGAGTATAAGGGCACAGGGTGGGAGCGCCACCCAGGTTATACAACAGGACAAACTAAAAAGGATTATTCAGGATCTGTACGTTTTGTTTTTTATGGTACAAAGTTGAGAGTGTTATCATACAGTAATGATTCTGATTTCCATGGTACATCCTTTGCGTCTTCAGTGGAGATAAAAATAGATGGGGTAGCCGAAAACTATAGAAATGATATTGTTGGGAGACAATATCAAACGCTTGTATATGAAAAACAAGGATTGGAAAAAGGGTATCACGTCGTAGAAATAAAGACAATAAAACCAAGGAGTAGAGGATTAAATATCGATGCTATTGATGTAGATTCAGATGGTTATTTGGTCCCTATTGGAACTGAAATCCCTAATGAAATTGAATCTCCTGTTCTGGAAGGGGCTGTAACTGAGGAAGGTCATGCTCTAACTTGGAAGGCAATTGAAGGAGCGAAAGGGTATAATGTAAAGCGAGCATTAAATGCTGGCGGACCTTATGAAACGATTGCAAGTGATGTAACAACTAATTCTTTTGTAGACAAAGATATTAAAAAAGGAACAAAATATTTTTATGTAGTAACAACTGTTATGAATGAAGGAGAAAGTAAAGTTTCCAATGAAGTTACGTTAACATCAGAGGAGAATAGTAATGTTACATTAACACTCCATTTATCTAACAATCATATAAAGGAATACGATATAACAAAAGCTGAATTTGAAAAGTTCCTTGATTGGTTTGATAAGAGAATGAATGGGGAAGGTAAAGCTTATTATGTGTTTGAAAAGAAGGTAGATGGTAAGCCTTATCATACGATAAAAGAATATATAGTATATGATCAAATAGTTTGGTTTGAGACTAAGGAATATTAAGCATCCATTTGGGTGCTTTTTATTTTGAGAGGAGTGAAGTGATGATGAACCATGGTTAACCATAAACAGTATGACAAGTATAGACGTAATAAAGAAGCGAAGAAGTTCTATGATAGTAAAGCCTGGCGCGACTGTAGGAAGTTAGCTTTGATACGGGACAACTATCTTTGTCAGGAGTGTTTGAACAATGATTCCATTATTTCTGCTGATATGGTCCACCACATAAAAGAGCGTACTGATCATCCAGAACTTGCGCTTGCTTTGGATAACTTAGTTAGCTTGTGTAACGCATGTCATAACAAAGAACATCCTGAAAAGGGTGGAGGAAAGAAAAGTAAGAAGCAAAAACGAAGGGTTCCGGTTGTAAAGGTAAGGGCAAACAAGGAGTTAACATAGCCCCCCTACCTTTAAAGTTATTTTTTGAATCTCTCCAGACCGGCGACCCCCGTCATACGTACCACGAGTGATTTTTTCATGAAAGGGGGATAAACCGAAAATGGCCGTACCATCAGCAAAAGTTTTACGAGAATATTTAGGTGAAGATTATGAGGAATCGGATGAGGAGTTAATTAAGCTTTATGTTGAAACGCATCAGTTTTATAGACGTTTACAGAAAGAAGTAAAATCCTCTAAATTGATGTATGAATACACGAATAAAGCGGGTGCAACCAATATGGTGAAGAATCCCCTTTCTATCGAACTCACAAAAACTGTGCAAACATTAAACAACTTATTAAAATCCTTGGGGCTCACGCCATCCCAACGTAAGAAGTTAAACCAAGGAAATGGATCTGGTGAAGATGACGACGATTTCGACGACTTCTAAGCCTTCAGAAATAGCAAAATGGTATAAAAAATGGCGTGAAAAGCAGGTAAAACACTTTTATATTCTCGAAAAACCATCTCCCAAAGTAAGAACAACTTGGTATGCTGAACAAGTTGTTAAGGGAAATATAAAGGCGAGTAAGAAAAATATTTTATCTTGCCAGCGACACTTAAATGACTTGGAGAGGCAAGAGACAGAAGAATTTCCTTGGGTCTTCGATGAAGAAAAGGCTCATCGACCTATTCGTTTTATTGAAAAATATTGCCGTCCATCAAAAGGTGATTATAAAAGTTTAATCCTTCAGCCTTGGCAACATTTTGTTATTGGCTCTTTGTATGGATGGGTTCATAAAGATACAGGATACAGGCGCTTTCGTGAGGGCCTTATTTTTATTGGCCGGAAAAACGGAAAAACAACAATGATTTCTGGATTGTCTAACTATGCTGTATCAAAAGATAATGAACCAGGTGCTCGTGTATATGTTTTGGCCAACACGAAACAACAAGCTGGGGAATTGTTTGATGAGAGTCGGGCAATGGTTCAAAAATCACCACACCTTCGAAAGCATTTACGAGAAAACCAAAAAGGTATCTTTTATGATAAGACGCATTCAAAGATTGAACCACGTGCGTCCGATAGCAAAAAGTTGGATGGTTTAAATACACATCTTGGTATTTTTGATGAAATTCATGAATTTACGAACTTTAAGTTAATCAACGTTATCAAAAAATCTCGTGGTGCGCGAAAGCAGCCGATGATTGTGTATATTACAACAGCAGGCTATCAACTTGAAGGACCACTTGTGCAATATTATGAAATTGCAACGGATGTTTTAGAAGGTGTTATTGATCAGGATAGAAAGTTCTATTTCATGGCTGAAATGGATAGCGTGGATGAAATTGAGAATCCTGAATTGTGGATTAAAGCAAATCCAAACATGGGTGTTTCATTAGATCTTCCGTCTCTTATCGATGATTGGAATACAGATAAGCACACAGAAGCAGAAAAAAATGACTGGATTACCAAGCAGTTTAATATCTTCGTAGACAACGATGAAATGTCGTTTATCGGAGTTGAGGTATTAAAAAGAAACGAAGAAGTTTTAGATATGGATTCGTTAATTGGACGAGAATGTGTAGGGGGATATGACTTATCCTCTACAGAGGATTTTACCAGTGCGTGTTTAGAGTTTCCTTTGGAGGATGGGAATGTTTTTGTGTTATCGCATAGTTGGGTTCCACAGGCTAAGGTAGATAAGGACAATGAAAGCATTGACTATAAAGAGTTTGAGAAAAAAGGTTGGTTAACAATACTTCCTGGTGAATATGTAAAGTATGAATATGTTTATGAATGGTTTGTAGAGCATTCTAAGCAATATTTCATTAGAAAAATTACTTATGATCCAGCAAATGCTTATCGTTTAAACGAAGACTTAAAAACATACGGGTTTGAAACAGAAACTGTTCGTCAGGGGCATTTAACTTTAAGTCCAGCACTAAAAGATGTGAAGGAACTATTGTTAGATGGAAAAGTGATAAGCAACAAGAACCGACTTCTACGTTGGTATATGAACAATGTAAAGCTGATTGAAGATAGGAACGGAAACTTTTTACCATCCAAACAGAGCAAATATAGAAAAATCGATGGCTTTGCAGCCCTTTTGAATGCTCATACAGAAGTAATTCCAATGCTATCGCAACCACAAGGAAATGGAGATATTTCATTTGTATCAGTGAACGATTTATTTAAATAAAAAATGAGATTGAAAGGTGGTAAGAAGTTGAAATGGTTTAATCGATTTAAGGCAGCGGCTAAAGGTGCGACAGCAGGATGGAAAGGTAGTTTATATGACTTTTCTTCATGGTTTGGCAAGAAATTTTGGGGTATCGATAATTCGAAATTAGCTACAAATGAAACAATTTTTAGTGTAATTAGCCGATTGGCAAATACGGTTTCATCTTTACCTTTAAAGCTCCATCAAAAATATGATGTAGTTACGAATCAAGCAGCTGATGTGGTTATTAATAATCCTAATCAAAATATGACAGGATTTGATTGGATAAACAAACTTGAAGTTTCAAGAAATGAAACGGGAAATGCATATGCAGCTATTATACGTGACATTCGTATGCAAGTAGAGGCATTAATACCTATTGATTCAGTCCATGTAACACCTTTTTTAAACATGGATGACAGCAATTTGTGGTATGAAGTGCGTGGAATAGATAATACTTATTATTTGCACAACATGAATATGTTTCATGTCAAACACATCACAGGTGTTCCAAGATGGAAAGGAATTAGTCCTCTTGATGTATTACGAAATACGTTAGAATATGACAAGGCAGTACAAGAATTCAGCTTGTCAGAGATGCAGAAGAAGGATAGTTTTATTCTTACTTATAATGCCACTGTAGATAATGAGAAAAGACAGCAAATTGTAGACGATTTTAAGCGTTTTTATCAAGAAAACGGTGGAATCTTATTTAGAGAACCAGGTGTGACTATTGAGGAAATTGATCGTAAATACTTTGCGTCAGACACGTTAGCATCAGAGCGGATTACCCGTTCACGAGTTGCTAACGTTTTTAATGTGCCTGTGTCTTTCTTAAATGATACTGAAGGGCAGAGTTATGGCAGTAACGAACAGTTAATGATTCAATTCGTACAAATGACTTTAACGCCAATAGTCAGGCAATATGAACATGAAATGAATCGAAAATTACTAAATAAAGCTGAGAGAGAAGAAGGATATTACTTTAAGTTTAATCTTGGTGGTTTATTAAGAGGAGATACAGCAGCAAGGACCGCATATTATCAGGCAGCAATTAGAAGTGGATGGTTATCGCAAGACGATATTCGTGAAATGGAGGACAAGCCACCTCGTGGTGGTAATGCTTCGAAACTTTGGGTAAGTGGTGACCTATATCCAATTGATATGGACCCAACTCAGCGGAAGGGGGTGAACGAGAATGGGAAAAAACAAACAGAATAACTTTTTTCAAATGAAGGCGTCTGTTGATGGTAAATCGGCAGACATTTTTATTTACGGGGAGATTACAAAATATGCGTGGGAAGACTATGGTGAGGTATCTTCTATCATTTTCAAGAATGAATTGGAAGCTTTGGGTGATGGAATTGAAACTATTAATCTGTACATTAACAGTCCAGGCGGTAGTGTATTTGAAGCAATGGCTATGATTGCTATGTTGCAACGACATCCGGCAGATATTATTTCACATATTGATGGAGTGGCTGCATCTTGTGCATCGGTTTTGCCAATGATTTCAAAGCGAATTATTATGCCGTCTAACTCATTAATGATGGTTCATCATGCAATGACAGGAGCCTGGGGGAATGCTAAACAGTTGCGAAAAGCAGCTGATGACGTAGAGCGTATTAGCAAAGCGATGTGTCAGTATTATTTAGATCGAGCGGGAGACAAGATGTCAGAAGAATCCTTGTACGAAATGCTTGAAGAAGATACCTGGCTAACGGCCGAACAGTGTTTAGAATTAGGCCTTTGTGATGAAATTGCGGAAGCTAATCAAGCCGTTGCTTACGCGTTTGATGACAAGTGGGCAAAACAATATCAAAATGTACCAAAACAATTGTTACAGTTTCAATCCTCTAAGCCAACAATGAGTGAGGATGAAAAGGTATTGCGTGAAAAGATTGCTGAAGAAGCGAAAGCTAATGCGGAATATATAAATACAATTTTAGGGGGAATTCATTTATGAAAAAGCAATTTAAATTATCTATTGGTAACTTTCAATTTTTCTCGAAAAATACTTTGTTTGAGTTAAAGCAAAACTTAGCCACAATTGGCCAGCAGCTGCAAAAAGTAGAAAATGAGCTGGCTCAAAAGGCTATTGATACAACAGCTACAATGGAGGATATTCAAGTTTTACAGAAGTCTAAACAAGATTTGCAAATGCGTTTTAGTGTAATTAAAGAGCAGCATGACAGTATGGAGGCCGAACAAAAAGCGCAATTTCAGCTACAACAAAAACAGTTAAATCCAGGTCTTAAAAGCGAAGATCCAAAAGCACGAATGATAGCGGCAAAAGCAGACTTAATCCGTGCAACAATGAATAAACAAGCCGTTCCAGCAGAGGTGTTACAAGTGTTAGGTGATGATAATACCACAGGCGGAAATAAGTTCTTACCAAAGACAGTTTCTAATGAGATTTTAGTAGAGCCACTAGTCAAAAATCCGTTACGAGGTCATTCAGCGGTTACTAATATCACAAATTTAGAGATTCCAAAGTTGAATTTCACTCTAGATGATGACAATTTTATTGCTGATAAAGAGACTGCAAAAGAGCTAGAAGCTACTGGCGATGTAGTTAACTTTGGTCGTCATAAATTCAAAGTGTTAGCGGGTGTTTCTGAGACTGTGCTGAACGGCTCTAATGCTAATTTAGTATCTCATATTGATAATGCGTTACAATCCGGTGTGGCGGCTAAGGAGAAAAAAGTCGCATTTGCAATTACTTCAAAGGCTGGGGAAGAGCATATGTCTTTCTATAAATCAGGAGTTAAAGAGATTACAGGGGGTAACATGTTCGATGCAATTACAGACGCACTAGCTGATTTACATGAGGATTATCGTGAGAATGCGAAGATTTTTATGCGTTTCCTAGATTATAAGAATATTATTAAAGAACTTGCAAATGGAAGTGCGACTCTTTATACTGCTCCACCTGAACAAGTGCTTGGAAAGCCAGTCGTATTTTGTGACTCAGCGGTAAGTCCAGTAGTTGGTGACTTTAATTTCTCTCATTTCAACTACGATTTAGATGCGCTTTATGATCGTGATAAAGATGTGAAAACAGGTATCGAACAGTTTGTTGTTACCGCTTGGTTTGACCATCAAATTAAGTTGAAATCAGCGTTCCGTATCGCGAAGGTAGTAGCCACTCCTTGATAAAAGGGTGGCTACTTTTTGTGAAAAGGCGGTGAGATTTAATGGCTTACAAGGTGTTGAATGATTTTATAGAAAAGGAACATGATAACAAGTTTTATAGAAAAGGTGAAACGTATCCGAAAGAAGGTTTTAAGATGGTAGCAAAGCGCGTTTCATTTTTGCAATCTATTCATCCAGAATATAATGTAGCTTTTCTTGAAAAGAGTGAGAATGTAACAAAGGCAGCCCCGAAAGAGAAGAAAACACAGGGTTCTAAAGCAGAAAAGGATGGTGAATCCTAATGTTGAACCTTGTAAAAAAGAAATTAAGAGTTGATGGAAATGAAGAAGATGAAGATATTCAGCTTCTTA
>NZ_JOTN01000030.1 GCF_000712595.1 Bacillus manliponensis | reverse complement strand
TTCTGTTACGATATACATATTTTGTCAATCTTGATGCAATTTGTATATTATTAGGAGGTTTTTTTATAGAAAAGCAAGCGGTTTCAAAAAGGGGAGATGAATACAAAGATCGAAAAGGTTTCGGTACTCGTATCCAAATTTTTTTCATTCATTACAAATAGCACTCGAACAGTCGGACAATCGAGATGGAAAAGAATCCATCTCTTGTCCGAAGCCAATTCATCTCCCACCTACTCACTGGGCTACACCCTTCACGTTCCTTGAGGAAGGAGTATTCTTGGCTGAAATGATAAAAAAATCTTCACATGTAGTATGTACGGAGGTTATCTCATGGACTATTTACAAATTGTAGTTGGGGAATATTTGACGTTTACTCTTCATCATTAGATATGTGTAATAACGCTTCTTCGTCACTTAGTTTCGCTTCGCGCAATCGAATAAGCTCGTTTTCAAAAATTATATTCATGTAACTTCACCATCCTTCTTAAAGGAACTGTACTATTTGTTAGATGTTATAGATAAATCAGCAATGCGTGTTCTCCAAATCATATGATGACAACCCGCTCCCCAATAATCCATTAACAAATAGTCAGGACTTCCAAGCTTTTTCCTCCATATCGTTTGTGCATTTGTATATCCACTATCTAAACAAAACTCTGTAATATCTTTGGTCTGGAGTGTAAGAAGCATATCATGAAAAAGGAAACTTCCTATACCACGCTTTTGATAAGAGGGAAGTACAAAGACAGTTCCTATTTCATGCAATCCCTCGAATTCTTCGTTTGTACAAGTGCGAATCAATTCACTTGCAGGACCATATTCGATTGTACCGACAATCTTATTGCAACTTCTATCTATGGCTAATAAAAAGTAACGGTTTTCCCCATTACTATCGAAATCGCATTGTAAGTATTGTTTTTTCGTTACGATTTCATTTTGTATATCACTAAGTAAATGAGATAAACCTTCTTTAGCAAATGTATCTTGAATAACTGTACGGAAAAATTGATATAGCTCTTCTTTATCAGTAATGTTTGGTCTTCTTACTTCGATGTTATATATGTAACTCCCCCCTAACGAAAAGAGAGTAATATGCGAGAAAGCATACTACTCCTTAATTGACTAAATCGTTTTCTTTTCTAAAGTAACAAAGAGAACACTAATCACGATGAGTGCGCCGCCAATGAAAAAATTCATATGAAGTGTTTCATTTAAGAATAGCCAGCCTAATAGTGATCCAACGATAGGTTGAAAAAAGAAAAAGAGTGAACCAATGCTAGCATCCATTAACTCTAATCCTTTATTCCAAAGAAAAAAAGCACCGGCGGTTGAGACAATACCAATATATACTACGCCTTGTATAATATGAGGCTGAAAGCTCGTTATACTGTTAAATTGTAATTCCCAAATCATACAAGGTGTAATAAACAAAAGCGCAAAAAAGATAGCGTATGTTGTAATGGTTAATGAAGAAAAACGCTGCGCAGCAATTTTTACATAAATCGATAACAGTGCCCACGTAATAGCAGCTCCAACTAAAATTATTGTGCCGATAAAATATGCTCCAATTTCAATGTCTAAGCCAATGACAACGACAATACCAAACGTTGCTAAAATAACAGAAATGATTTTTCGAGCCGTTAATTGTTCTTTTAAAATAAGCTTTGCAAATAACACCATAAATGCTGGTGTTGCAGCCGTTACCAATGAGCCAGTATGAGCATCAGATAATTTCGTCCCAACGAATTGAAATGTAATTGAGATGAAATAACCGATAAATCCTATCCAAGCAAATAGGAGCCAGTCTTTTTTCTTAATTACAGCTGTTTGTTTCTTTTTCCGTTCCATCATTTTTAAAATACAAAACAAAAATACAAAAGCGATTACGAAACGAAGCCATACGAGTGTAAGTGGCGGAACGAAATCTAATATATATTTACTAACGACGTACATACTGCCCCAAATACTTGCTGCTAGTGATAGGCAAATTGCGCCTAAAAGTGTTTGTTTCATAAAGGAATTACCTCCGTCTTATTTAGGATTTTTATTGTTGAAATCCTTAAGACGAGGCATGATTTGTTTAATATACATTATGCCCGTCTTAAGTTAGAGACGGACAACTGGCTGATCGTTTTCAAATAGAGTGTTGAAGTACATCGTGAGTTCCTCCTTCCGATATAATAAAGTGAAACTTCACTCAGTGGGGGGCTTCATCCCTCACTGAGTGTTAGTTGAACCAATCGGGCATTTACGGACTGTTAATCTCCCACCTAAACTTCTTCGTTTTTTCTTAAGTTTTGAGGTGGGAGTCTTACAGCCCGTAAATGCGGGATAAAATCTTTTATATGTATTGTATCTTAATTTTCTGCCATTTAGAATGCTCGAACTGTTGTTTTCTGAAATTGAACATGGGGGAAAGGGATGGATTCTAAAAAGTAACAGAAAAGAAATAAGTATACATAACTATAAGTAAAAATACTTGTATTTTTACTATGTGAAATATGGCATAATAATCTTTATTATATATAGAAAAGTAAGGTATTTGAGAGGAGTTACATCATGAGTTACGCATTTGAAGTTGTAATTGATGCACCAATTGACGTTGTATTTGATTACATACATAATGATGAAAAAATAAAAGAGTGGAATACATTCATTGTAGAAAATCGTTATTTAGACGGAGCATCGAAGGAAAATCCACACGTTGGAGACAGGTACTTATCTATACAAAAGATTGGAAAAAAGATGATTGAAGTTGAGGTTGAATTGTTAGAGTATGATGCACCTTATGTTGCCGCAGTTGGCGGTGACATGAAGGAAGGTTATTCTGTTACAACGTATATGTTAGAAGAAAAGAGTGATGGTACACTTTTAACGATGATGGTTGAATATGAACCTCGTAATTTTTATTATAAACTCTTGTATAAAGTAACAAGCTGGATGACCCGTGCTGTATATATGCAGCAAGTAGAGCGTTTAGTAGAGTGTGTGGAATCAGAATATAATAAGAATGAAGTGATATAAATATAAAAAAACTCTGCATATAAAAGCAGAGTTTTTTATATCTTATTCATAAACCGTCACGTTTGACTGTATGGTTTTTATATTGTATGATGTTGTTAATACGTTTAGGGGGAGGGAACGATCGTTGGGAAGGTGTATCGAATCGGACAGTTGGCTGACATGGCTCACGTATCGAAACGAACGATTGATTATTATACGAATCTAGGTATTCTGAAAGCGGAGCGATCTCAATCTAATTATCGCTATTACGATGAAGCAGCAGTTGAAACATTACACTTTATTGAGAAGTGCAAAGAAATGCATATGCCGCTTTCGGAAATTAAAGACAGGATCGAAGAAAAGAAGCAAATCAACGTCAATGAATACGTTTCGAAGCAAGTCGATGAAGTCACTGAACACATCCATCGATTAGAAACAGAATTATCACATTTAAAGCCGTTGTTAGATGAATTAACAGATGCACAGCGGGAGAAACTATCAAAAAATTTATCAAATAAAACGACAGCTTTAATGCGAATGCTTCTACTATTTTAATAGTATACAAGTATCCCCGACTTTAATTTCTGTATAGCGCTTTGTTTTCAAATGAAAAAAAGCATTATTTATACAGGAGGTGGATACCTTAGTTTTTGAACTAAGGGGATCTTTTGGAGATATTTAATTTAATCATGGTTGCGATTTTAATCGCATTTACTGCATTCTTTGTGGCGGCAGAATTCGCCATCGTTAAAGTACGATCAAGTCGTATTGACCAACTTGTACTAGAAGGAAAGCGTGGCGCATTAGCAGCGAAAAAAGTAACATCGAATTTAGATGAATATTTATCAGCGTGTCAGTTAGGTATTACAGTTACTGCAATGGGATTAGGTTGGTTAGGAGAACCTACAGTTGAAAGGTTACTACATCCTCTATTTGATAAGTGGAATTTGAATCCATCTATTTCAAGTGTGCTAAGCTTTGGTATTGCGTTTATCCTTATGACGTATCTTCACGTTGTAGTTGGAGAATTAGCACCAAAAACGTTAGCAATTCAAAAAGCTGAAAGAGTAACGTTATTACTTGCTGGTCCGTTAATGCTGTTCTATAAAATAATGTACCCATTTATTTGGTTATTAAACGGTTCAGCTCGCATGATTACTGGTTTGTTTGGATTAAAGCCTGCTTCAGAACATGAAGCGGTTCACTCAGAAGAGGAACTACGTTTAATCCTTTCAGAGAGCTATGAAAATGGTGAGATTAACCAAGCTGAGTATAAATATGTAAACAATATTTTTGAATTCGATAACCGCATCGCAAAAGAAATTATGGTACCGCGCACAGAAATTGTTGGTTTTTACGCTAAGGATTCAGTAGAAGATTACATGAAAATTATCCAAAGTGAAAAATATACACGTTATCCGATTTTCGGAGAGGATAAAGATAATATTATCGGAATGGTGAACGTGAAAGACTTCTTTATTCGTTATATGAAAAATGATCAAGAAGAAATTTCATCGATTCGCACTTATATGCGTCCAATTATTGAAGTGATGGAGACGATTCCGATTCACGATTTACTTTTGGAAATGCAGAAAAAACGTATTCCAATGGCTGTTTTGTATGATGAATACGGCGGAACAGCTGGAATTGTAACGTTAGAAGATATTTTAGAAGAAATTGTTGGTGAAATTCGTGATGAGTATGATGAAGACGAACATCCACCAGTGCAACATATAAATGAAACACATAAAATTGTAGATGGTAAAGTATTAATCTCTGAAGTGAAAGACCTACTTGGTGTAAACATTGAAGAGGACGATGTAGATACAATTGGCGGCTGGATTATGATGCAAAATCATGAAATCAAAGAAGGTCAATGTGTAGAAGAAGAAGGATACGAGTTTAAAGTGCTTGAAAAAGATGCGCATCAAATTAAACGCGTTGAAATTAAAGAACTAGATCATCTAGAAGAGGAAGAAGCAGCAACTGTGTAGTTGCTGCTTTTTTGTATAGATATACATACATTAGTAAAAGATTAAAAAGTGCCAAAAAATTCTTAAGGAATTTATAAAAAATCCATCGATTTCTTACGTATATGTATGTTATGATGACAAAAGAATTTTTGAAAGAGGTGGGTGCATATGTTACAACCGCTGCTTATATTTGTATTACAGATTATTTATGTTCCAATTTTAACGATTCGTACGATTTTACTTGTAAAAAACCAAACGAAGTCCGCTGCGGGTGTCGGTTTATTAGAAGGTGCAATTTATATTGTTAGTTTAGGGATTGTATTTCAAGATTTATCAAACATGAAAAATATTGTTGCTTATGTAATTGGATTTAGTGCGGGATTATTACTAGGTGGTTATATTGAAAATAAATTGGCAATTGGTTATATTACGTACAATGTAAGTTTACTAGAACGTTGTAATGAGCTAGTGGATGCACTGCGTCAAGCTGGTTTTGGTGTAACGGTATTTGAAGGTGAAGGTATTAATTCAACGCGTTACCGTTTAGATATTGTTGCAAAACGTTCACGTGAAAAAGAGTTACTAGAAATCGTAAATTACATTGCACCAAAGGCGTTTATGTCTTCGTATGAAATTCGATCCTTTAAAGGTGGCTATTTAACAAAGGCAATGAAAAAACGTGCTTTAATGAAAAAGAACGATAATGTGTCATAATGAAAAGGAGGAGCTATTTATGGCTCCTCCTTTTACTTTTCTGTTAATGCTAATCGTAAGCCTAAGCATGTGAACAGGACGATTTTAGACCAGTTTATATATGTAGCAACTTTTGGTTTTTTTAACAGTTTGTTTGCGATTGCTCCTGCTAAAAATGAGACAATGGTAAAAATAACGATAGCTTGCATCATAAATAAAATGCCAAGAATGATCATTTGTATTGGTACTTGTCCGGCACTTGGTGTAACAAACTGTGGTAAAAAGGCTAAGAAGAATAGCGAAACTTTTGGATTTAAAATGTTCATGAAAATCCCTTTTTTGTATAGTGCGCTGTAATTTAATGTAACAGAAGCTTGTTCCCCAATTCCTTCTTTACGTTCTTTGAAAGCTTGCCATGCAAGATATAATAAATAAATGGCGCCAGCATATTTTACGATTTGAAATGCAGTAGTAGAATGATAGAAAATGGCGGAAATACCAAGTGCAGCAGCTAACGTATGTACTGTGATACCAGTGCAAAGGCCAAGTGCGGTCATAATGCCAGCTTTTTTTCCTTGTGTCATACTTTGAGCAAGCACAAATAAAATATCAGGTCCTGGCATTAATGTAAGCAGCATTGCCGCAAAGACAAATGCAATAAGATTTGAAATATCCATATTGTCACCTCTAATTTCATTTTCCTATAGATTACATGATTTATACAAAAAGAGAAAGCCAGCATATATGCAAAGCTTTCTCTTTTTCTATCCTATTTGTTACTTATTTTGCTGGAAAATATGTTGTAAAAAGTACTTATGATGTAAGTTGTCGACAACTTTATTTGCACGGTATGTTCGTTGTTGTTCTAGTCTAATTCTTTGTTCCATCATCTTTTTTTCATGATCTGATAAGCGTAACATTAAAAATCGTCTCCTTTTTTAAAAAGATATGTGGGCATAGAAAAATACAACATATCTTCTCTATTAAGGAGGCACTGTTTGTAACATTGGTGATAAGCACCTACCTCTCCCATAAAGCTTACGAGGTTAGCTGTCGGACTCGGGATGTGAGAGTATCCCTACTTAAACATAAGATTCGCCCCAAGTGGCAAGTGCCACAAAAGTGGTTCCCCCGCTCCAAATTTTGGATTCAGCAAAAGGTATTATGAGTAATAAGATAACATAAATCAAAAGAAAAAACAAACTATTTTTATTTTTTTGTTTTTTCTAACTGTATAAGAACTAGCTCGTTATGAACATGGAACTCTTGTTTTTGTGTAAAACCATGTTTTTTATATAAGGAGATTGCGGGAATATTCTTCTTTCCAGTTTGAACGATACAATTAGAGGCTGGATGTAATTGAAATATATGTTGTAGTAACAAAGATGCAATGCCTTGATGAAAATAATTTGGTGAAACAACAAGTCTATGAATATCTGTCATATTATCTTGATGCACAAAGGAAATGAATCCAGCTAAATCATCTTGAATCCAATATCCGTAAAATGTTTCATCACAATTTTGAATGTCGGCTACTGTATCATATAAACGTGGGATTGCATCAGTCTTTATATATTTGGCTTCCACTTTGTAAGCGGGAATTTGAATTTCTAATATCTTTTTAGCTACATTACTAGACGTATGATTTAATTTTTGAATCATGATTTCACGCTCCATTTCTATAAAGAGTAGGGAATTGATATTTGATTTGTATATGTGTGTCATGTAGAGCCAAAAATTGAAATGTATTTTATCATTATAAAACTTCCATCCTTGTATTGTTTTTTTACAAAATCTTTATATAATTAGATAAAAATTAAGAAAACCCTGCAAAATCTTGTATTTTTAGCTGAAAATGAAAAAAATATCATAAAAAACCAATAAAATACAGAAAATTCTATTTTGTAAACGGTATAATATGGTACAATAGTAATTGGAAAAGCAGTGAAGAGAGGGATACATATTTTGTAATTCACCAATACTTAACAGATAGTACATAAAAGTGAAAGGGATATGGAAGGGGCTCTAAAACTTTAGCTTTATTATGCATATGCTATACATTTTGTTTTCTTTTGGGGAAGAGGGCAATTTGTATTGTGTAATGAGAGAAAGGAGGAAGAGGAATGGGTAAGGGAGTCATGTTAACAGGAATTAAGCCAACTGGTCATCCGCATGTTGGAAATTACATTGGTGCAATAAAACCGGCAATTGAACTTTCAAAGAGAAGAGAAGGCCAAGCATTATACTTTATTGCAGATTATCACGCATTAAATGCAGTGCAAGATCCAGATAAGTTTCGTGGTTATACAAAAGAGGTAGCAGCAACTTGGCTGGCATTAGGTTTAGATGAAGATGTTATTTTTTATCGGCAAACGGAAGTTCCTGAAATTATGGAGTTAGCTTATATTTTAGCTTGTCTTACACCAAAAGGGTTGATGAATCGTGCGCATGCTTATAAGGCGAAAGTAGATGCAAATGTAGAAGCAGGAGTTGATGTTGATACTGGCGTTAATATGGGATTGTATACATATCCAATTTTAATGGCGGCAGACATTTTATTGTTTCAATCAAATTATGTGCCAGTTGGAAAAGACCAAGTGCAACATATTGAAATTGCTAGAGATATTGCAACTTATTTTAATAATAAATTCGGGGAAACATTTGTATTACCTGAATTTATTATTCAAGAAGAAGGGGCAGTTGTTCCTGGTTTAGATGGTCGTAAGATGAGTAAAAGTTATGGTAATGAAATTGCTTTATTTGAGAAACCTGAGAAGTTAAAAAAGCTGATTAATAAAATAAAAACAGACTCCTCATTACCAACAGACCGAAAGGAACCCGAAACGTTATTTATGTTGTATAAAGAATTTGCAACAGAAGAAGAAATCGCTATTATGCGAGAGAAATATGAAACGGGAATTGGCTGGGGCGAAGTGAAGAAAGAATTGTTCTATGTGATGAACCGTGAATTAGAAGAGCCTCGTAATAAGTATGATTTGTATATGCAAAATCCTCATTTATTATATGAGGCATTGCAAAAAGGTGCAAGCCGTGCGCGAGAAATTGCGACATGTAGCTTAGCTGAGATTAAAAAACGGATTGGTTACGACGTGATTTAAGATTTGTTTTATTAAGATAACATACAAAAGAGATGTAATTGAGGGAGAGGCAACCTAGATTAGACAGGGGGAAGGTTAGTTTGGAAAAATCAGTTGTAAAACAAGCTTGGAATATGAGCTGGGATGCTCATTATAAATTGAAACAATTATTAACATTTTCAATGTCTTCTACAGCAAAAAAAGAAAAACAGCATATAGAAGAATTAGAGGATACATCAAACAAGAAGAAGAAAGAACCAAGTTATAAAACATCTCAATTAATAGGGCTTATACTTGGACCATTATTATTTGCGCTTACAATGCTCTTCTTCTCGCCAGAAGGACTAAGTGATAGTGGCCGAGCTGTATTAGCAATTACATTATGGATTGCGGTTTGGTGGGTGACAGAGGCAATTCCAATTCCGGTAACATCGTTATTACCGCTTGTGTTAATGCCGCTAACAGAAACGCTTCCAGGAGATCAAGTAGCGGCTTCTTATGGCGATCCAATCATTTTTCTTTTCTTAGGTGGATTTTTAATCGCACTTGCAATGGAGAAATGGAATTTACATAAACGAATTGCAGTATTAATTATCCTTGCAATTGGAACGAGTCCAAAGCGAATTGTTCTTGGTTTTATGGCTGCAACAGGATTTCTATCAATGTGGGTATCCAATACAGCAGCAGTTATGATGATGATTCCAATCGGTACATCTATCATTTATCAAGTTGCTAAAAATGCAAAGGACGCAAAAATTGGACAAGAAACATTAAATAGTTTTGAGAAAGCAATGATTTTTGGTATCGGTTTTGCGGGTACAATTGGTGGATTTGGTACATTAATTGGAACACCACCAAACATTATTTTAGCAGCAACGGTTCAAAAGCTATATGGCGTTGAAATTTCATTTGCCGAATGGTTTTTCTTTGCATCACCACTTGCTTTAATTTTAGTAATCTTTGTTTGGTATTACCTTACAAATGTAGCATTTCCAATTAAGTTTAAAGAGTTACCGGGTGGAAAAGCAGTAATTAGAGAAGAAATGAAATCTCTAGGAAAAATGTCGTTTGAGGAAAAGGCAGTATTAAGTATTTTCTTATTTGCGGCCTTTATGTGGATTTCCAGAACATTTATATGGGTAGATATTATTCCTGGTATTAGTGACACGATGATTGCAATTGTTGCTGGTACGCTATTCTTCTTAATTCCAGCAAAAAATAAAAATGGTAAATTGCTAGATTGGGAAGTATCACGTGAACTTCCATGGGGCGTATTATTACTATTTGGTGGTGGCTTAGCACTTGCAGCTGGATTTAAAGAGACTGGTTTAGCAGATTGGATTGGTGAGCAGTTAAATGTACTGCAAGGAATGCACTTTTTAATTGTTATTATTGCAATTACAACATTTGTGCTATTCTTTACGGAAATTACATCAAATACAGCAACGGCGACAATGGTATTACCAATATTAGCATCATTAGCAGTGGCAATTAATGTACATCCATTTGCATTAATGGTACCAGCAGCAATGGCTGCAAACTGTGCATTTATGTTACCGGTTGGAACACCGCCAAATGCCATTATTTTCGCAACTGGAAGAATAACAATTGCGGAAATGGTAAGAGCTGGATTTTGGGCGAATATATTAGCAATCATATTAATTGTTGGTGGCGTGTACTTCATTCTTCCAGAAATTATGGATATTACCTTAACAGTTTTCCCGAGTGAGTTTAAATAGGTAAAAAAGGAAACGATTTAATCGTTTCCTTTTTCTTTTATATACAAGTTAAGAGGAGAAGACGTTTCTCCTTGTTCATTTATAACGCCTGCAAATGAAAAGTTTAACTTTTGTAATACTTTTATAGAATTGATATTTTGAGGATCTACCTTAGCTTCTACTCGTTTTAATTTTAAAGAGGTAAAAGCGTGATGTAGCAAGCATGAAATGGCTTCTGGTGCGTACCCTTTACCCCAAAATGCTTTTGCGATATCATAGCCGATTTCTGTTGTGCCATTCTCAAAATCAAACGAATTATATCCACAAGAGCCAATGATTATATTGGAGTAGCGCTCAATTATCGTAAAGCGAAGAGCTTTATTTTTTAAAGCCAGTTTATTTAAATATTGAATCATATATTTTACATGTGTTTCATCTGTAAAAGTATTAACATTCATAAATTTTATAACATCAGGATCAGACCAAATTGGAAATAGACTAGTTGAATCAGAGTCTTTCATTTTTCTTAAGTATAATCTTTTTGTGTATAGTTCGGTAATCAATACTGTGACCTCCATTATTTTTTTATATTTGGATACAATATTGATATCTGCGCATTATTCAGTCCCTTCTATATTTCTATAGTTTCATTATACCAGTATTAAAGATGATGTGTTACAAGTGCACGATGTTTTCTTTAATAAAGTGAGACTTCAATCAGCGGGGCATCCCTTATTGATTGTCAGCCCGTTAATGAGGGGTAAAATCAATTTGTGCTGCGGTGCTAAAGTTTCTGGTAAAGTATCAAATGAATAAAATCGTAAGTCTTTTGATTCCTGTTTGTCCACTTGTAAGGAACCGTGAAAGTGGTGGCACACATAGACTGCCATCACGCCATAAACTTGATCGCCGTTTGGATAGATGCTAAAAAAGTCTGTTCCAGAGAACATATGAAAGAATTGGAGGTCTTCCGTAATAAGGCCAGTTTCTTCATAAATTTCTCGTTTTGCTGTTTCTTCTAGTGATTCCCCGCATTCCAATGCACCACCTGGAATACACCAAATATTTTTTTCTGACCTAAGTTGTAATAACAGTTCGTTTTTTTCGTTTATAATGATAACGTGTGCGCCAACTAATATAAGAGGTCGGTTTCCTACTAGTTGCCGCATGTCTTCAATGTATCCCATGTTATTACTCCTTTTCGTTTCTTGTGAATTGTAAATATGTTGTGTGCTCCTGGAATCCTAGGCGTGCTAAAACAGGTGCGGAGTGACCAGTTCTTGCTAGTGCTGTTGCAAATAGGATTCCTTTTTCTTTAGCAGCTTGTAATCTTTTATAAACAAGCTCTTTATAAATTCCACGTTTTCGATAAGAAGGGAGTACACCAGCACCAGTTAAGTACATTGTTTTCCCGTCTTGACTATAACGATAATTAGAATATGCTACAGCTTTCTCACCATCCATGCAAATTGTATAACCACCTTGTTCTCCACAAGCGTTTATGTAATCTTTTCGCTGTTGAAAAAGATTCTCTTTTTGAGATTCTGCATAGCCCCAAATCGCAGCGCTCACATCAACAAGTTTTCTAATATGGTCATCATCTTTTACATCTACTATTGAAAATGACGACTTTGTATATGGGGTTTGAAAATCGTTTATATGTAGTGCAAAGCCAACATATTTTTCTAAAGGAGAAAAATGATAGCTGTTTAAAGTATCAATTAGCTGTTGTTGATTAGATGGCACCCACCAAGAAAAGGGGAGGTCTTCAAAGAAATCAAAAACAGTATTTAGCTTTTGGAAGTTTGTAAAATGAATCACTTTATTTGCTTGTATATTTGCCACAGCTTTATTTTTTATCATAATGACATCACTTGTATGAATGAATGCAACGTTTTTTGGAATAAGAGAAGGGGGATAGTCCCAATGCTGTGCTTCAATGGCTTCTTGTATTTTTGCTATTTTCATTGTAAATGACTCCTTTTCTATTAGTAGAATGAAAGTAGGTCTCGTAGCATTTTCTCTGTTTGTAATGCGACGGTACGGTATTGAGGATCCATTTTCGTTCGGAAAAATAATGTGCGTAAAAATGTTTTTACGTTCGCACATAAATTACAATATTCATAAATAGGTAAGCGTTTTTTATAGTTTGTGAGTAGTTGTATTTTCCCGTTAATAATATTACAGAGTTGTTTTTGTGGAAATTCATAAGTAAGCATAGAAAGTAACGGTGTCACAATACGCTCGTCTTCATTGTTGTAATACACGGTTGTGTAAACAAAAATTTTATTTGTAAGGCAATGTGTGATTTCCTCATAACATTCGCTAGTTGTTTTTGGATTGTGAATGAGTTCATTAAAGGCATCACTTGCATGAGCGATGTTATGTGCCCAACCTTTTTGTGGAACATACCCTCTAAAATCGACTTCACGATTCATGTAATCAATTAACTTTCTCGTAATCTGTTCAATCGTTTCTTTTTTTAAAAATGTTTTTGTTCGGTCAGCATGTAAAATAAGAGCGATGAGCAGTGCTGAGTAAGAACGTGTAAATACGCTATCTGTATTAGGATTAGAGATGTCATTCAGTAAATAGGTATCTTCTAAGCTGTTTGTTAATAGTTTCTCAAGCTGAGCGGTAGATAGATGATGGTTTAAAATTAAATGTGAAAAGCCCTCATATATAAGTTGCTCTCGTAAATAACTATCTGTTGAACCGATATGCTTGAGCATATGTAAACTTAATTCATTAAGATTGATTTGTTGCATCTGAGTATAACCATTTTTTTGAATTAGCTCTAACTGTTGTTGTAACATGAAGATGTCCAAAGGTGAACCTCCTTACATGTCTGAATTACAATCAAAACTTTAATATTCTATAATATTCCTAGTAATT
Organism: Bacillus manliponensis; assembly: GCF_000712595.1. Lineage (GTDB taxonomy): Bacteria > Bacillota > Bacilli > Bacillales > Bacillaceae_G > Bacillus_A > Bacillus_A manliponensis. The sequence continues at coordinate 13,723 of NZ_JOTN01000030.1, read as the reverse complement.
CCTGCTCATGCAAGTGACATTTATATTGAAGAAGAGGATATAATATATAAAATGTCAAAATAATTACAAAAATACAAGAGTTTTCTATCATATAAATAGTGTAAACTTTTCCTTGAAGGAGGGAGAAATATGTTAAAGTGGATTTTCGTAGTATTGGTGCTTGTAGCAATAACGGTTATTGGGACAATTATGATAGGGAGAAAAGGGCAAGAAAACTATGATAATGCTGCGAAAGGGAATATCACGAGGTTGTCTCTTATTTATTTACTGTTAGCAATTGTATTAACAGCTGGTGTAGCTTCTTATATACATTTTTACGGATAAAATGACGTAGGAGGTGAACGTGAGAAATGGTAATGCATATTCAAGAGCTTACAAATGAACAAAATATTGCTCACTACATAAAGGAAATCTTGCATTTATGGAACGAAAACTGTATAGAGACAGCGGAATGTGAATTAGAAGAAGCGGATCGAAAAGCGATTGGAGAACAAATAATACGTTATGTATCATCTCCACATGGCGTTGTACTTTTAGCAATAAGTAAAGAGCATGAAATAGTTGGCTATAGTATAGCATCCACAAAGCAAGATTTAGTGAGTAATGAACAATACGGACAAATAGATGAGGTATATATAGCAAAAGGATGGCGAAGAAAACAAGTTGCAAATGAATTTGTTTCCCAAATTATGAGATTTTTTCAGCAAAAAGATATTTGTACGATCTATGTTCATGTAGATTTAGAAAATCAGCTTGCTGCACATTTTTGGGAAGGAATAGGCTTTGATAAAGAATTTCATTTGTTCTCGCATGTTAAATAGTAGTTTCATATGTAGACAAAAAGTCAAAGTGTATAGAACACTTTGACTTTTTGTCTGAAAATTAGAAAATCACAAAAATGATAAACCATATTATGGTATAATAAAAATATAGATAAAGTGAAACATAGGGAAGGAATGGATAACATGATTGAAATTGTTAATGTATCAAAAAGTTATAACGGTACAAGTTTTGCAGTAAAGGATCTTAATTTAACAATACCAAGCGGAGAGATATTTGGTTTTTTAGGACCAAACGGTGCGGGGAAGTCAACAACAATTAAAATGGTAACGGGTGTTCATTCCATCGAAAGTGGCACAATTTCTATAAATGGAAAAGATATTACGAAAGATCCCCTTGCAGCAAAAAAGTTATTTGGATATGTTCCGGATAGTCCAGATATGTTTTTACGCTTAAAGGGTATTGAGTATTTAAACTTTATGGCAGATATGTATGAAGTGCCAAATGAAGTGAGACAAGAACGAATTCAAACATTAGCTGAGCGCTTTGATCTGTATAATGCACTATCTGATCAAATCCAAAGTTATTCACACGGGATGAGACAAAAAATTATTATCATTGGTGTTCTTCTTCATGAACCAGATGTATGGATTTTAGACGAACCACTGACAGGGCTTGATCCGAAATCAGCGTTTACGTTAAAGCAAATGATGCGAGAACATGCAGACAAAGGAAAGACAGTATTCTTCTCAACGCACGTACTAGAAGTTGCTGAAAAGCTATGTGACCGCGTTGCGATTATTAATAAAGGGAATTTACAGTTCCAAGGTCATTTGTCAGAAATACGAGAGCACTTTAAAGAAAATGAATCTCTTGAAAAAATGTTCTTGGAGATGACAAATAATGAATAAAATTGTAGCGCTAACAAAAGTATTATTAAAAATGAATTACGCAGATATGTTAGTAGATAAAAAGAAACGAGTATTATATGCATTCTCGTTTTTAGGGCTGTTATTAGCTGGTTTTCTATTGATTGGACCAATTGCGCATAGTATGTACATAGGGCTTGAAAAGTTTGGTCATGAGCGGTTATTGCTTGCAATGGGGTTGGCTGTAGGTAGTGTATGGGTATTTATGATTAGTATTACGACTATTTTAACAGTCTTTTATTACAATCAAGATGTAGAAATGTTATTGCCTTTGCCACTGAAACCATCACAAATCATTACAGGTAAGTTTATTACCGTGTTACTTGCACAGTATGTGACGGCATCATTTGTTATATTACCAATTTTGATTGTGTACGGTTTAGATAGTGGAGCTGGCCTTGTATATTATCTGTATATGGTATTAATTTACTTGCTATTTCCAATTATTCCACTTGTTGTAGCTTCATTGCTCGTTACGTTCATTATGCGCTATACAAATATCGCAAAAAATAAAGACCGCAGTAATATGTTTATCGGTTTGTTTACATTACTATTTATTGTTGGAATTAACGTGTTTATTCAATGGAGAAATAAAGCAGGTGCAACAGAAGAAGCGATTACACAATATTTTGCGAGTGATAGTTCATCATTATTTGTACAAATGACAAATTATTTTCCAACGATCTATTTTGGAGCGATGTCATTACTAGAAAGTAGCTCATGGAAAGGGCTTATGTATTTACTTATTTTTGCAGCGATTTCATTTGCTTTTTATGCACTATTTTTCTATGTATCTGAACGTACATATTTAAAAGGTGTAATCGGACTTTCAAATAGTACAGCAAAAAAAGAAGTCATTTCGAAAGAAGAGTTTACGAAGACGACAGTGCAACATTCGCACTGGAAAGCTTATGTAAAAAAAGAATTTCGCGTAATTTTCCGTACACCGCAGTTTTTCTTAAACTGTATTGTACAAACATTTATTATGCCAATCATGTTGTTTTTCCTTATTTTTGTTCAGTCAGGTGATTTAACATGGATAAGCGATATTGTAAATGATCCTAAGATGATAAGTATTGCGTTAGGTCTTGCATTTTGCGGTGGGATGTTTTTGATGGGGTCAAATGCGATTGCAACAACTTCATTTTCTCGGGAAGGTAGCAGTTGGTTTGTCCATCGCTATTTACCAATGAAAGCAGAGAGTATTTTCTTTGCGAAAGTATTTATTGGCTGGGCAGTTAATGTAACAATCTTTGCTTTATTTGGTGTTATTCTTATGTTCGTTGCAAAGGTGCCACCATTATTCGTCATGCTTTGGTTCATACTTTGTGCAAATGGTTCATGGCTACTAAATTTAATCGGAACAAGATGGGATGCACAAACAGCTGACATTCACTGGGACTCCGAGCAAAAATTATTTAAGAGTCGCTATACAACACTTTGGAACTTTTTAGCGAATATTTTGCTAATATTACTGACAGTTGGTGGCATATGTGCTCTTTACTTCTTATTAAATGTTGGCATGTGGACGATGTTTATTATCATCTTCGTTGTATTTGCAATTGCAAATTTAATTTTATCACGTAGCCTACAGTTAGGTGCTGAACGTATTTTAGCAAATATTAAATAAAAGAACACAACCTCTGCCTGATAGCGGAGGTTGTGTTGTATATAAGGGGGATGATTATGGACGGAAAAATTGCAATTGTCACAGGGGCAACGCGCTTAAATGGAATTGGTGCAGCTATTTGCAAAGAATTAGCGCAAAAAGGGATTCATATCTTTTTTACATATTGGCCACGTTATGATAAAAGCATGCCGTGGGGAATGAAAGAAGATGAACCACTTTTATTAAAAGAACAAGTTGAGAGTTTTGGTGTGAACTGCCTGATGGCTGAAATCAATTTAGCGCAGTCATATGCTCCAAATCGTTTGTTACACATGGTTGCAAAGCAATTAGGAGAGCCTACTATTTTAATAAATAATGCTGCGTATTCTACACATACAAACTATGAAACATTGGATTTGAAGGAGCTAGACTCACATTATACAGTCAATGTGAGAGCGCCGATGTTATTAAGTACGATGTTTATGAAACATTTTACGAAAGGGAAAGGTGGCCGTGTTATTAACTTAACATCCGGACAGTCGCTTGGCCCGATGCCAGAGGAACTAGCCTACATCGCAACGAAAGGAGCGATTGAGGCATTTACAACGTCGGTTGCACCTGCTGCGATGAAAAAAGGGATTACTGTAAATGCAGTCAATCCAGGTCCAACCGATACGGGATGGATGAATGGGGAAGTAAAACAATATTTAGCAGGTAAGTTTCCGGCGGGAAGAGTTGGAGAACCAGCTGATGTAGCACGTCTTGTTTCGTTTTTAGCAAGTGAAGAGGCCGCATGGGTAACTGGTCAAGTAATTCATAGTGAAGGAGGATTTTACCGAGGTTAACATAAAAATATTATGTAAATTAAATAAGGGGGCTTACATGAATATTGTAATTCGAGAGATGACAAAGAATGATACAGAGCGTGTAAAACAAATTGCAAAAGTGACATGGAAAGATGCATTTTCACACATTATGCCAATTGAAGTGCAAGAGAAAACGTTACGGGAAGCGTACGATGAACAAACGATGGAGAAACGTTTTACAAGCTCCAGTTTATTTGTTGCAGAAGAAAAAGGAGAGATTGTTGGTTATGCTTTTTTCTCTCAAAAAAATAAAGAGGGGAAAGTATTACTAGAATCTATTTACATTCATCCAGATTATCAGCAAAAAGGGATTGGAACGAAGCTTATTCATACTGGTATTGAAACGTTACAGCCAAAACGATTATGTTTGAATGTGTTAGAAGGAAATAAGAAAGTAATCGCTTATTATAAGGCGCAAGGATTTCAAGAAGAAGGGGTATTTCATCATCACTTTGCCCATCATCCGGTGATATTTATGAAAATGTTTAAAAAACTATAATTTTATTATGTAAACAAAAAATGTAAACGAAGGGGGAAATGATGTTTAAATACACGATTTGTTTCATTAAGAAGGAAGATGAAATTTTGTTATTAAATAGAAAAAAGAAACCCGCAATGGGTGTGTGGAACGGGGTAGGAGGAAAAATAGAAAAAGATGAGACACCTTTTGAAAGTGTTATACGAGAAATACTTGAAGAGACAGGTATAGAACTGAAAGAAGTTACTCATGCAGGGAATCTCATTTTACAGAGTAGTGCAGGTTGTACGGGGATATACCTTTTCATTGCTGAATTACCAAAAGAAGTTTCTCTGCAAACACCAGTACATACAGCCGAAGGAATTTTAGATTGGAAACCTGTACAATGGATATTAGATAAAGACAATATTGGAGTGATTAGTCATTTGAAACACTATTTACCTAAAATTTTAGACGGGGAACTACATTTAGAACATTGTGTTACATATGATACGCACACCATCTTAAATTATTATACTCACAACTTGAATGAAAAATCGATAGCTCACATATAAGGAGTGCAATTATAAAACATGAAAAAAGTAATGGTCGTTGGAGCTACTGGTGTTCTTGGTAAAATGATTTGTGCGGAAGTAATGCGAATATGTAATGAAGATATACATCTTATTGTAACGGACTATAAGAAGGAAAGAGGCGAAGCGTTTGTGGCTTCTTTTAATAGTGGTGTTACGTATCGTTATTTAGACGTACATAATGAAGAGAGTATAACGCAAGCACTTCAACATATTGATGTTGTCATTGTTGTACTGAAGCAGCAGTATCCACACATTCAACAAAAGTGTATAGAGGAAAATATTACTTGTATTGACGTGACACCATTTTCTCACTTTGTAAAGCAAGTTCAGTTGTTAGGTGAGGATGCGAAACAAAATGAGGTTACCTCTATTGTTATGTCTGGCTTTTTTCCAGGATTATCAGGTCTGATGGTGAAAAAAGCTACGGATAACTTTGAAAAAGTAAGCGAAATACATGTCGGATTATTGCAAAATACAAATGCAAACGTTGGGATTTCTGGTATTTTAGATATGTTAAAGATTATTAGTCAACGTGTAAGTTATAAGATAGATGGAAAAAAAGTTGAGTTACCTGGTTTTACGAAAAAAAGAAAGATGCTCTTTGATCAAGAAAGGGAAGTAAGGTTAATTGATCACGCTGAAAAAGAAATACTAATAGAAAAATTAGGAGATGTAACAATCAACTATTGGACTGCTTGGAATCACAATTTGTTTAATAAACAAGTATCTTTATTAAAACGATTCGGTCTCATTCATATGCTGTTAAAGCTTCGTAACAGTAACTTCCTCTCAAAAGTCGTAAAGCATAATCCGAATCAACTAGAAGATGCTTTCCTTGCTGTTGAAGTAAAAGGAATAATGGATGGGAAAGAATGTACAAAAACGTTATCTTTGTCTACTTTCTCCGACTATTATACAACCGCACTGATTACAGCAGCGCTAGGAGAGATAGCTATTCGTAAAAAAGTTAGTGGTGTTATTTCTCCCTTTGAAATGACGAATTTAGATGAAATACTATCTGTAATAGATTGCGAAAATATAAGTGTAAGGGAGTTTACGGTATATGAATCTTAAACACATAATTTGCGTCGCAGCCTGTTATGAAAATGAGAAGGAGTCCAAAGGTTAAATATATTCTTTTCACATATACACCTCGTTTCTATATAACAAATATATTCCTTTTGTTTCAGTGGAGTCCTGTGTATCACATAGGAAATTAAAAAAGCACACCATTTACCATAAGAAATAGTGTACTTTTTATTTTCCTTTGTCATGATTTTTGAATATATTGGATAATTGTCCCGTCTTCTATGGAAGCTAGTTGGATTTTTTCTTCCGTACCTTCGTTCATATTTCGTAAAACAGCGGTATTTGTTTTGATCTCATCTTCACCAACGATAAGAACATACGGAATATTTTCTTTGCTAGCGTAGTTAAGGGAGCGTTTTAATTTTCGATTCGAAAGCTCTAATTCAACTTTTATATCTCCGCTATTGCGTAAAGTGTGTGCAAGTTTCATACATTCAGCCTTTGTTTCGATTGGGATGATAAATAAATTAGTGGCTGAAGGTTTTGCTTGTTTTTGCATAAGAGCGGTATATATAACATCTAATCCGAAAGAAATCCCAACTGTAGGATACGACATATCGTCATTACGGAATGCACCGATAATGTTGTCATAACGACCACCACCGCCAATGCTAGATGTAATACTTCCATCTGTTAAAAAGATTTCATATACAGTTCCTGTATACATCGTTAATCCACGTGCTAGGAAAGGGGTGAAGGCTGTTTGGCTTTCAACGCCCATTACAGTTAAGTATTGCTGTAACTCTTGTAGTTCAGCGATTCCTTCAATTACAAGTAGATTTTTAAATGTTTCTGCCAACTGTGAAAGTGGCATGGACAAGCAAGCCTCTACTGTTTCACATAATAATGCAACTGTATTATCGTTTAAACCACGCGTTTGTAAATCTTTTCGAACGCCATCAATTCCGATTTTTTCAAGTTTGTCTAACGATAAAATAGCACTTGCTGTTTCTGGTTCGGGAACTTGCATTGCTTGTAATATACCTGTTAACAATTTTCGGTTGTTATATTGAATAGTAACGTCTAAGCCTAACTTTTTGAAAATGTCTAATGCCATCACCATAAGTTCTGCTTCGGCTATAACAGATTCTACTCCGACAATATCAACATCGCATTGAATAAACTCACGGAATCGCCCTTGTTTTACAGGTCCATCACGAAATACTTTTCCGATTTCATAACGCTTAAACGGAAGGCGAATATTTGGAGTGAGTGCAACGACTTTGGCGAATGGAATTGTTAGATCGTAACGCAGCGCAAGTTCCCGATTTCCTTGATCTTGTAATGTGTAAATTTCTTTTATAATTTCATCACCACCGCCATATTTGTATGTCATTAAGTCACACATATTTAAAATGGGTGTTTCTAACGGTTTACAGCCATATGTTTCAAAAGTATCTTCGCAAGTTCGTTTAATTTTGTTGCGCAGCATTTGTTCACTTTGTAAATAGTCTTTCGTTCCTTTTACATTTTAGATCTTCATTGTATTTACACACTCCTTTTTAAAATAAAAAAGCGCTATATAGGTATAAAAATACCCACATAGCGCTTAATAGCTTCGTGGGTAACAGGAATAGCCCTGTACCCACGAAGAAAATTTTCTCCGGATACAAGGCGTTACGTATGATGATGAAGTTGGAAAGAACGATTTCGATTATACATAAGACTCTCCCCTTGAAATTTTCTTTTTATCATATCAGTAGTTACCAGAATTATCAACTAATTATTAAAAAATACTGAATTATGATGATATTGGGCTAGCAGTTGCCTTACTAACATTGATAAAATCAGCACCATTTATAAAAATTTGTAAACCTCTTTTTCCAGCGCTAACGCTCATTGTATCTAGCGAAGCTGCTGATTCATCGACGTAAAGGGGATAGTTCTTTTTTACGCCTAGTGGCGAAACGCCACCGCGTATGTATCCTGTTAATCCTTGTATTTCTTTTAGCGGTACCATTTCTACTTTTTTATTGTTGCTAGCAGATGCTAGCGCTTTTATATTTAATTCTTTATCAGCAGGAACACAAGCCATTACTATGCCTGTTTTATCACCGCGAAGTACGAGCGTTTTAAATACTTGTTTTGCTTGTAAATCGATTTGCGCAGCGACATGTTTTGCGTCTAAGTTATTTTCATCCCACTCATATTCATGAATGCTATACGGTACTTTATGTTTATCTAGCAGGCGACAAGCGTTTGTTTTTCCTTTCATGCTGGACACTTCCTTTTATATGCTATTTTCTTTTAGTATACAAAATTTCACAAAATAAGACAGGGAAAAAGAGAACAGACAAGAATATGTAACATATATGTAGGAAAAAAGGGGATGAGAAGATATGTGGAGAACAACAGACCTTTGTGATGAATATGAAGTACAAGTATGCCAGCCACTCTTCCGGTCATATGGAAAACAGGCTGCCTTCCATGGGGAAATTGTGACGGTGAAAGTGAAGGATGATAATGTATTAGTAAGACGCGCTTTAGAAACTGTACCAGAAGGAAGTGTGTTAGTAGTTGATGGAGAAGGTTCTACAAATTGTGCATTGCTTGGAGATAATCTTGCAAAAATAGGAGAAGAACGGAAGTTAGCGGGTGTGATTGTATACGGATTTGTTCGTGATAGTGTAGAGCTTGGCAATATTCATCTTGGCATTTTTGCAATGGGAACGATGCCGAATCGTAGTGTGAAAGTGGGTAGAGGTGAAGCGGATGCTTCTCTTTCATTTGGTGGTGTTTCATGGGTTCCAGGACACTATGTATATGCGGATGAAGATGGTGTCATCGTTTCTGAGAAGGTCATTCATGGTGAAGAGTGAGGGAATTGCAACAATACAGGAAGCCTTATTTCACTCTTGGTCAAAACAATCGAGTACAAAATATACGTTAGAAAATAAAGCGGCTGGGCAATGTGGCGTTACAGCGCTTGTTGTTCAAGATCTATTAGGCGGGTATATTGTGAAAACAAAAGTGGATGGGATGTGGCATTATTATAACCAAGTACATGGAAAATATTATGATTTTACAAGGTCACAATTTCAAAGTCCAATCATTTATGAACATGTTCCGTCGAATAGAGAAGAGGCATTTACCGATACGAATGCATCGCAATACAACGCTTTGAAAACAGCAGTATTTTCATGCTTTCAGGAGAGTGAAACGTTGTAATAATGGAGAAAATGTTGTTGAACTTTTGAGTACGGATAAGAGAATAAGTTTGTAGATAAGGACATACGTTTATACAGTAGGATCGCGACTACATATTCGTTTGCCTCTTAGAATGCCCTTTACATGTGTGTAAAGGGTGTTTTTTTCTGTAGAGTTTATTTGTAGCGTTGGTATCCCATTAAGTGAAATTGCGATTACTGAACTAGGAGAATTCTGTAATACGTTTGGTAGTGAATTAATTATTGAAGCTGTTAATAGGGCAATTGATGAGAATGCACCTAAATGGAGATACATACGTAGTATTCTTGTCAGTTGGGAAAAGAAACGAGTTAAAACAATAAATGATGTTGCGGCATTAGACAGTCAGTTTGAGATTAGTAAGTAAAATAAGAAAAGGACTGGGGCGGATTATGTTAAACGAAAAGAACTTGTTCCAGATTACATCAAACAACAAAGGGAAGAAAAACAGCAAACAACTGAACAACACACAACTCCTATTGACATGGAAGAAGAGCGGAAACGTCTAGAAGAAGAGTTGAAACAATATAGGAGAAGGGACTAATCACAATGAAAAATACGGGAATCGTAAGAGCAGTGGACAAGCTAGGGTGTGTAGTTATTCCAATCGAAATACGAAGAACATTAGGTCTTGTTGAAGGCACAGCGATGGAGTTTCATGTTGCTAATGAAAATATTGTACTCAAAAAACATGAGAAAGCTTGTCTCGTTACAGGTGAGCTGTCCGAAGACAATGTGGAGTTACTAGATGTACGGATTGCTCTTAGTAGAAAAGGAGCAAAAGAATTAATGGATCTCATTCTTGAAAAAGGGAATGAGAAGGGCTGGCTTGGGAGATGAAGCAGCTAAACATTTTTGATGTAGAACCTTTACAGTTTGACGTTAATAAAGCCAGAGTCAAGCAAGGGAGAGGAAAGGTTGCATATGCTGATGTACGTGTATTGGTTCCGCGAGCAGCTAAGTATACAGATGAGCTACCATCTACCACGAAACAAGATGATAAATACGATATGTTCGAGGAACATACGATTGCTATATGGCGTTTTCATAGAGCGGTAGATAAACAATTTACATGGGAAGCAGCTGAGGAATTATGTAAGGAAGCACGAGATAACAAAGAACCAATATCTATGCGTGTGTACCTAGGAGAATTTCAGCCAGCTAACGTTATTGAATATTTAGCTTGAAATAAAAACAAGCTAGGATTACTCCTAGCCGTTTATAGGATGTTCGTGAGAGACGAATCTCTTACATTATAACTCTAGTAGAGGGTGAATCATCATGGAAAAGAAAATTTTTACAAAATCTACACAATTGACAGTTGAAGTAGATGTTACACAGAATCAAATTTATGTTGTAAAAGATGGTCGGGTTATATCAGTGAAGCACCAGAAAGTGGATTTGGTGAACAAGTTGCTGTTTGGGTTAACGGTAAAGTAGACCGAGTGGATACAAAGAATACTGAAAAAAATAAAATAATTAATCTTTTGGGTGAGGAGAGAGAAGCATGGAGGTATGGAAACAGCATGAATTTATGAAAGAATCTCGTTTGAACATATACGTTGCTTTAGAAGAAGCAAATTTCATTTGGGATGAATGTGATGTAATTCGGTTTCGGGAAATGTGGAATGCAAGGATGAGTTTACCAGAGATGGCTAAAGCATTAAGAAGGCATCAAACAGAAGTTGCACTTCTCATTATAGTTCAAGCAGACCAGTACAAGATTGAACAACGACCGATTGGATTAGGGATTTGTTAATAATCATGGGGAGGGTGTTGGGGAATGTCGAAACTAAAGAAAAAGAAGGTACGTAAAGCGATTAAACATCGAGCAAAAGAATTGGATAATTATAGGGTTGCGAAAGCTTGGAGAAATTTATTTGTAAAAGCAAGTATTGTAGACAATTCCAAAGGCCATGAAGTAGAAGCCTACATAAGAGGAAAATTAATTCCCTCTTATGTAGGCTTCAGCATATTCCTGTGTATTAGTTTGAGCGAGTTCAGCAGAGACTTGTAATAGAAAAGTTTCTCCACCGCACTTTTCACAGTAAAACGCGTCAGGTGGATTTACATTTTCGCAAGTGGAGTCCTCTTCTTGGCAGTGATTGTATAGAGACATTCCACAGTTTTTACAAAAGTGTGCTTCTGGTGAAAAACTTTCGTTATCGCAATTGATACATTTTGAAAATCTTAAACTAGAACTATTTGGCAAAGTTCACACCTCCAATCATATTTTTATTTTACATCATGTAAAGAGGGGATCACTATAAATATCTTAATTTTTGAAATTATTCTTTATGAAGTTGAAGTGACAATATATTCGGTTATTAAATCAATAACATTGAAAAGTGAGGGGGAGTCATGAATTTAAGAGTGAAGGTTAAAAAAATAAGAGAAGATTCAGTGAAACCACATTATACAAAGAAAGGTGACGCAGGTTTTGACCTTGGGGCAATGGAGGATGCTGTAATTATTCCAGGAGGAACAAAAGTCATTCCTATAGGTTTAGCATTTGAGATTTCACCAGGTCGTGAAATGACTGTAAGACCAAGAAGTGGTATTTCAAAAAGGACAATGCTTCATGTGTCATTAGGAACTATAGATAGTAGTTTTCGTGGTGGAGTTGGTGTAATCGTAAAAAACTTGAAGCCGCCAATGTTACTTACACCAGCAGCAGAAGGAGCTGACATTTTGTAACTATACACTGGTACATTACAAGATATTGAGGGAAATAACGTTAAATTCTGTGAACAATGGCCGGAGGGTTCTTACTATATCCGAAAAGGAGATCGTATAGCGCAAGGTGTCATTGCACCAGTAGAGGAAGCGCACTTTGAAGAAGTGGACGAGCTTAGTGAAACAGAATGAGGAACATGTGGGTTTGGTAGTACAGGATTTAAATAGTATTCAAATTTGAATTTTATAACAAAGTAAGGGGATATATGTGAAAAATGAATTGGTGGAAGTTAAAATCGGCTACGGTAAGGGGATTGGATTTGTAATACCTTTGCTGGTAGATAAAAATTGTACAGATGAAAAAATTAAGACTGTAGCAATTAAGTGTTTTAAAGAATACATGCCTACTCATGAAGAAGTTCAAAGTGTTGAAACGTATTTGCAGGACAGACAAGCCTATCTTCTTATAAACAGGATAAGAGAAAAACGTTATTCGAGAGCTCATGTAAAAGTAAGGGGTAAAGTGGAGATGTTTGAGTGTCCAGATTGTGGTTTTGAGTTTAATGCAGTTCATCAAACTGATGATGAGCAAGGTGGATATGAATGTCCACTTTGTGAGTTAGATAGAGTCAAAAAATCTTAACCAAAGCGTTATTTAATACAAAAAAGAAGCACCATATCATATATGATGCTTCAAAATTAGTTGGATCCTGAGTACCTTATTTCAGTCAACAGTGCTCTATTTTCTTTATTAAATGTAGTTGGTTTAAAGTCAGTTGAATTAATAGTAACAGAATATTGTTCGTCAATTTGTATTAAGTTCCACAAATTTTTATCAGGTACTTCTACTATTCCAGTATAAGTCGGATCTGACTGCACAAATCCTATTTTTATATAATAATTACCGTCTATCTCTTGTTTTTCAGTTACAGTGATTACCGTAAAAGAGGAGTTGTACCTGTAAAATTGTGTGAAATATATAATAGCGGATACTATTACTAAAAAAATGATGATGTTCTTTTCCTTCATTAGAATCTCCTATAAATAAAAATAGCAAGATTTAATTTTACTATATTTGTTGATGAGATGGTCAAATTATTTTTGATAAAAGGTGCAGTTACATGATTGAAGAAAAGTGAAGGTCTTGAAATTACAGCAAAATCCTTATTTGAATAAAAGAAACCCCGTTTATCTACGGGGCTTCTAAGGGTAATTGTCAAGTAATGACGTACTCGATTAATTAACAATATCATGAATTTTTTGGTAGAAATACTGGTAAATTTGTCCAAATGGATGGAGGTGAATTTTAATCAAAACGCTATTTGAAAATGAAAAAGCCCTAACTATATCGGGGAGTTAGGGCGCCTTAAAGGGGAATCTTCAAGAAAAAATAATTTGACTGACTTAATTAGGGTAACATACATTCGGAAGGTTAGATATATATTAATTGTTAAGGTTTTGTAAATGTTAGACGACTGATGAGTATAGAAAACCCATTTTGCAAAAAAGAGAAATTTGACTAAACAAAGACACTA
>NZ_JOTN01000029.1 GCF_000712595.1 Bacillus manliponensis | reverse complement strand
AGGTCGCAGGTTCAAATCCTGTCCCCGCAACCAATGGTCCCGTGGTGTAGCGGTTAACATGCCTGCCTGTCACGCAGGAGATCGCGGGTTCGATTCCCGTCGGGACCGCCATTTTATACAAAGAAAAGAACGAAACAGATTGTTTCGTATTTTTTTGTTTATTTTTAAGAAAACTTATAAGACAGTCAACCTTATCCTTAGGAACAACTCCTAAGGTCTTTTTTATATATCAAACCTGAAACAACGATAAAAACACTGTATAATAAAAAGATAGTAAGGTAGGTGAAACGTGTGAAGCAATATGAAATTATAACAACATCGTCTGAAGCAACACAGGCGTTATCAGAAAAACTAGGACAGCTCATTCAAAAGCAGGACGTTTTGCTTTTAGAAGGTGATTTAGGTGCTGGAAAAACAACATTTACAAAAGGTCTTGCAAAAGGTCTTGGAGTGAAGCGAGTTGTAAACAGCCCTACATTCAATATTATAAAAGAATATAAAGGGAGAGTGCCTTTATATCATATGGATGTATATCGTTTAGCCGAAAGCGAAGAAGATTTAGGATTTGATGAGTATTTTTACGGTGAAGGTGTAACAGTAGTAGAATGGGCTCATTTAATTGAGCAATTTCTACCGGAATCACTTGTGAAGATTAGTTTATTCCACGCGGGTAATGATACAAGAAGAATCGTATTTGAACCAAGCGGAGATCGTTATATTAGATTATGTGAGGAGCTATTACAAGATGAAAGTACTAGCAATTGATACTTCCAATTATGTAATGGGGGTTTCTCTTATTGATGGAAATACTGTTGTTGGAGAAGTGATTACGAACTTAACGAAAAATCACTCTGTTCGTCTTATGCCAGCGATAGAAGAGCTTTTACAAGAATGTAATGTAAAGCCAAATGAATTAAATAAAATCGTTGTGGCGGCTGGGCCAGGTTCTTATACGGGCGTTCGTATAGGTGTGACAGTAGCGAAAACACTAGCATGGTCATTAAACATTCCGATAGCTGGAGTATCAAGCTTGGAGGCATTAGCGGCAAATGGTGTGAATTTCTCAGGTTACATTTGCCCATTATTTGATGGTCGTCGTCAACAAATTTATACAGGCCTATACAAGTGTGAGAATCAAACATTTACATGTACCAAAGAAGATAGAATAATTTTAATTGCAGATTGGTTACATATGTTAAAAGAAATGGGAGAGCCGATCCTGTTTATTGGAAATGATGTAGAGCAGCATAAAGAAACAATTGTAGCAGCTTTAGGAGAACAAGCTGTATTTCCAGCGTTCACAAAAAATAATCCGAGACCAAGTGAACTTGCATTTTTAGGAATGCAAAAAGAAGAGCAAAGTGTACATACATTTGTACCGAGTTACCTTCGTTTAGCAGAAGCGGAAGCAAAATGGTTAGAAAGTCAAAAGAAGTAATAGGAGTTAGGTAATGGAGATAAAGTTTCGAAAGATGGTACAAGGTGATATTGCACAAATTGTAGCAATTGAAGAAGCATCCTTCCCAACTCCATGGAGTGCAGAATCATTTGAGCGAGAATTAACCATGAACGAATATGCACATTACATCGTTATGGAGACAGCGGAAGAAATCATTGGTTACTGTGGATTGTGGATAATTATTGATGAATCACATATTACGAATGTTGCGATCTTACCGCAATATCGTGGTCAAAAGCTTGGAGAGGCATTATTAATAGAGGTAATGAATCAAGCAAGAGAGTTAGGAGCAAGTACAATGACTCTTGAAGTACGTGTTTCCAATGAAGTGGCAAAAAAGCTATACCGAAAGCAAGGATTCCAAAATGGTGGGATTCGTAAACGATACTATACAGACAATTATGAAGATGGTCTTGTAATGTGGGTGAATTTATAATGAAAAAAGATATAATCATACTGGGCATTGAAACAAGCTGTGATGAGACAGCTGTAGCAGTAGTGAAAAATGGTCGAGAAATAGTAACAAACATTGTTTCTTCGCAAATTGAAAGTCATAAACGCTTTGGCGGGGTTGTTCCGGAAATTGCTTCTCGTCATCATGTGGAGCAAGTAACGGTTGTACTAGAGGAAGCAATGCAAACTGCAAACATATCTTTTGAAGATATTGATGCAATTGCTGTGACGGAAGGACCAGGATTAGTTGGAGCTTTACTAGTTGGAGTAAATGCAGCAAAAGCGATTGCCTTTGCTCATAATATTCCGCTTGTTGGTGTACATCATATCGCAGGGCACATTTATGCGAACCGTTTAGTACAAGAAGTGCAGTTCCCATTGTTATCACTTGTTGTATCTGGAGGACATACAGAGCTTGTTTATATGAAAGAACATGGCTCTTTTGAAGTAATTGGGGAAACGAGAGATGATGCAGCAGGAGAAGCTTACGATAAAGTAGCTCGTACGTTAGCACTGCCTTATCCGGGTGGACCACATATTGATAGACTTGCACATGAAGGTGAACCAACGATTGATTTACCTCGTGCATGGCTTGAGCCAGACTCTTATGATTTTAGTTTCAGTGGATTAAAATCGGCAGTTATTAACACTGTGCATAACGCTAAGCAAAGAGGAGAAGAAATTGCACCTGAAGATTTAGCAGCAAGTTTCCAAGCGAGCGTTATTGACGTGTTAGTTACGAAAACAGTAAAGGCAGCCGAGGAGTATAATGTGAAACAAGTGCTTCTTGCTGGAGGGGTTGCAGCAAATAAAGGCTTGAGAGCTCAGTTAGAAGCAACATTTCATGAGAAAGAGAATATTGAGCTTATTATCCCGCCATTATCTCTATGTACGGATAACGCTGCGATGATTGCAGCAGCAGGTACAATTGCATATGAACAAGGAAAGCGTGCAAACTTAGCATTAAATGCAAATCCTGGGTTAGATATTGAAGCATAGTTATACACAAAATTAACCACAACCTGTGGATAAAACCGATGTTATCTGTTGATAACATCGGTTTTATTGTGTGTATAATTTGTTTATTCATTGTGTATAATGTGGAAAACTTATTATGATCCTTTGTTTTCTAATGGTGGATATGTGAATAATGTTGTGGGTAATTTATAAAGGATGTTGATATCATATTGGAAGGAATAATAAGCAGAGAGAAATGAATGTCCCTGCCTATTATTTGTTATTTTAGTCCTGTAGTTGTTCCCATTCTTCCATCAGTTGTTCTAGATGTGTTTGTTTTGTTTCTTTATTATTTGTGATTTCACTAGCTCTTTCATAGTCAGCATATACTTCTGGTAAACAAAGCTCAGCTTCTAATGCAGCAATAGCTTCTTCTAAGTCAGCAATAGTTGTTTCTAATTCTTCAATTTTGCGTAATCGCTGACGCTCTAGTTTTTTTCTTTCTTTTTCTTCAAGATAGTTTAATTTTTCTTGTGCAATTTGTTTTTTGACAGGTTCGTCTTTTTCTGTGGATTCAAGTTCTGCACGTTCTAGCATTTCAGTTTTCTTTTCCACATAGTAATCATAATCACCTAAATATTCTTGTGCACCATCTGTTGATAACTCAATGACCTTTGTAGCAACCCTGTTAATAAAGTAGCGATCATGGGAAACAAATAAAAGTGTTCCTGGAAAATCGATTAGTGCATTCTCTAATATTTCTTTACTATTTAAATCAAGATGGTTTGTCGGCTCATCTAAAATGAGTAAATTTGATTTTTGCATCATTAATTTTGCAAGAGCTAACCGTGCTTTTTCACCACCACTTAATGAAGAAACGGATTTTAATACATCATCTCCTGAGAATAAGAAGTTCCCAAGGACAGTGCGAATTTCTTTTTCAGGCTGTAGTGGATAATCATCCCATAGTTCATCAAGCACACGCTTAGAAGATGTTAACTTTGCTTGCTCTTGGTCATAATAGCCGATAGAAACGTTAGATCCGAATGAAATTTCTCCATTTAGAAGTGCCAACTTATCCACAATTGATTTTAGTAATGTGGATTTTCCAATTCCGTTTGGACCAACAAGTGCGACACTATCCCCACGTGTTAAGTTCATGCGCACATCTTCAATGATTGCATGATCGTCGTATCCAATTGCTACATCTTTTACTTGTAGTACATCGTTTCCACTTTGACGCTCGATATCAAAATGGAAGGAAGCTGATTTTGTATCCCCAAGTGGTCTGTCCATTAATTCCATTCGATCAAGCTGCTTGCGTCTGCTCTGCGCTCGTTTTGTAGTCGAAGCGCGGGCAATATTTTTTTGAATGAAATCTTCCAGTTTTGCTACTTCTTCTTGTTGCTTTTCGTAAAGGCGCATTTCTTGTTCATAAGCAGCTGCTTTTAAATCTAAATATTTGCTGTAATTGCCAACATATCGTTTACTTTTTTTATGAGAGATTTCATATACTTGTGTAACAAGTTTGTCTAAGAAATAACGGTCGTGGGAAACGATTAAAATTGCACCAGGATATCCTTGTAAGTACTGTTCTAACCAAGTTAATGTATCGATGTCTAGATGGTTCGTTGGCTCATCTAAAATGAGTAGATCAGGCTTGGTTAACAACAATTTCCCGAGAGCTAGTCGAGTTTTTTGACCACCGCTTAGAGTTGAGATTTTAACTCCTTGTGTTTCAGTTGGAAAGCCAAGTCCACTTAAAACAGAGCGAATGTCCGCTTCATATTGATATCCGCCTTTATTTTTATAATCCAATTGTAAACGGTCGTAATCAGTTAATAACTTCTCATATAGGTTAGCATTCGAAAATACTTCTTCCTTTCCCATTTCTTGCTCAAGTCGCCTTAATTCTTTTTCCATATGCTGTAGATGAGAGAAGACAGTTAACATCTCATCCCAAATGCTTAAAGAAGTTTCTAAACCAGTATGCTGAGCAAGATATCCGATTGATACGTCTTTTGGCTTAATAATTTCTCCGCCGTCATGTGATAATTCACCGGCAATAACTTTTAATAGTGTAGACTTTCCAGCACCGTTACGTCCAACAAGTGCGATGCGGTCGCGCGTTTGTACTTCTAATTTAATGTTAGATAGAATCGTTTCTGCGCCGAACAATTTGGATAGTCCGTTTACTTGTAATAGAATCAATGTTTTCACCTCAAATAAATTCGTAACTTTTCCATGATTATATTTCTCAATGATACTAAAAATAGTGTATAGTTTAAAATACAAAGAGAAGCTCTATCTCTATTATACAAAGAAAGCTTTTAAGTGCTAAACTTCTGTATTTGTTCAAATGAAATGAACGGAGATAGGAAGAGAGGAGTGGTTGCATGGGTCAGCAAAAGATTCCGCAGGCGACTGCGAAAAGATTGCCTCTATACTATCGATTTATCCAAAATTTATCGCTTTCTGGTAAGCAACGTGTTTCATCTGCGGAATTAAGTGAAGCGGTGAAAGTAGATTCCGCAACAATTCGCCGCGATTTTTCATATTTTGGAGCGTTAGGAAAAAAAGGATATGGTTACGATGTAAACTATTTATTAGCGTTTTTCCGTGAAACGCTTGATCAAGATGAAGTAACACGTGTAGCGCTTATCGGAGTAGGGAATTTAGGGACTGCTTTCTTACACTACAATTTCACAAAAAATAACAATACAAAAATTGAAATGGCCTTTGATGTAGATGAAGAGAAAGTTGGAAAAGAAATTGGAGGCATTCCTGTATATCATTTAGATGAACTTGAGGAAAGGCTGTCAAATCATATAAAAGTAGCGATATTAACAGTACCTGCGACTGTTGCACAAGGTGTAGCAGACCGTCTATCGCATACACATGTGCAAGGCGTTTTGAACTTTACACCAGCAAGGTTAAACGTACCGGATAATATTCGGATTCACCATATTGATTTAGCAGTAGAATTACAAACGCTAGTCTACTTTTTAAAGAATTATCCACAATAAAAAACGCAGGGAAAGTTCCCTGCGTTTTTATTGTTCTTGTTTGTCTTTATTTTTCAATTTAATAATGATAAGGCGAAGTGCCAAATTAAAATCAATTGTTGCCATTCCAGCAAGTAATAGTGTATAGAAATTCCAAATCGTATCTTGACCTTGCACACTTGTCACAGCCAAGTATGTAAAAACACATCCGAGAAGGAAATATAACGTTGCCATGAACAGTGGTGAAGTTCTCATGTTAAAAATCCTCCGATAAATCCTTGCATTTTTTCTGCTTCTTTTATCATTTTTTGCATTTCTTCAGTGCTCATTCCTATTTGAATTAGAGCAACCATTGTATTCATTCCTACATGGGCCATAATAGGAACGATTAATCGTTTCGTTTTCACATATAAGAAGGCAAAAACAAATCCCATGGAAGTATAGATTAATAAGTGTACGAAGTCCATATGAATTGCAGCGAATATAAGTGAACTAATTAAAGCTGAGATAAAGAAGTTAAATCTCTTATACAGCGTACCAAATAAAATTTTTCTAAATACGATCTCTTCTAAAATTGGACCTAGTATCGAAATTACAAGAAGGAACCATGGGCTCATACGTGCAACCTTCATTAAGTTTTCCGTGTTTTCTGATCCTGGTTTAATATCAAGTAAGTACATTTCAATAGCACCGGCGATTGATTGCGAGAAGATTGCCATAAAGAAACCGATAATAATCCACCCAATTGTAGCAGGGATTGTGGCGCGGTCATGATCTAGACGGCTCTCGCGCATATCTTCGCGAAGTAACCATAATACAATGCATAATCCAATCGAGAAACTAATAATTCCCCAATGAGCAGTTATCATTTGTATCTTTTCGTCAAGCGTATATCCTCGGTTATCATATAGTCCAGTTTTAAGAAGGAGCAGGCCACCAACTAAACCTGACAATTGCATTAAGATGTATGTAATGATAATCCACCAATATTGTTTTTTCAAATTGCTTACCACCTTTCGCAACATTATGTTATGAGATAGGTAAGGATAGTACGTGCCTACCTAATCTATATGTATCTTTTAATAAATCTCTAATGAAAATTTCATTCGTAAAACAGGAAAATGCGGTGCCTATAGAGAAAACAACTTATGGCATCTTTCATATTGTAACATAGTCCAAGCTGGAATATCGATGGAAGATGAGGAAGGTCTACCTATATACGTATAGATTCTATTTTTTGAAAAGTTATGTTTTTTACTTGCAAAAGAAATTCAGATTATTTATTATTATAAGTGTGTTAGCACTCGTTGTATTCGAGTGCTAATAAAAAGAATTTACATAGTCTATTGAGGAGGTTGTTGTTCATGCTAAAGCCATTAGGTGATCGAGTTATCATTGAGCTTGTTCAAGCAGAAGAAAAAACAGCAAGCGGTATCGTTTTACCAGACACAGCAAAGGAAAAACCACAAGAAGGTAAAGTTGTTGCAGTTGGTACTGGGCGTGTACTTGAAAATGGTGAGCGTGTAGCTCTAGAAGTAGCTGCAGGTAATCGTATTATCTTCTCAAAATATGCAGGTACTGAAGTGAAGTACGAAGGTGCAGAATACTTAATTTTACGTGAAAGCGACATTTTAGCAGTTATCGGTTAATTATATAAACTTTTAAAAATTCAAGGGGGTCAAAAGGTATGGCAAAAGATATTAAATTTAGTGAAGAAGCACGTCGTTCAATGCTACGTGGTGTAGACACTCTTGCAAATGCAGTAAAAGTAACACTTGGACCAAAAGGTCGCAACGTTGTACTTGAGAAAAAATTCGGTTCTCCGCTTATTACAAATGACGGTGTAACAATCGCAAAAGAAATCGAATTAGAAGATGCATTCGAAAACATGGGTGCAAAATTAGTAGCAGAAGTTGCTAGCAAAACAAACGATGTAGCTGGTGATGGAACTACAACTGCAACTGTATTAGCGCAAGCAATGATTCGCGAAGGTTTAAAGAACGTAACAGCGGGTGCAAACCCAATGGGTCTTCGTAAAGGAATCGAAAAAGCTGTAGTAGCTGCAGTTGAAGAGTTAAAAACAATTTCTAAACCAATCGAAGGTAAATCTTCTATCGCGCAAGTAGCTGCAATTTCTGCTGCTGATGAAGAAGTAGGTAAACTAATTGCAGAAGCAATGGAGCGCGTTGGTAACGATGGCGTTATCACATTAGAAGAGTCTAAAGGCTTCACAACAGAATTAGATGTAGTAGAAGGTATGCAGTTCGACCGCGGATATGCTTCTCCTTACATGATTACTGATTCTGATAAAATGGAAGCAGTTCTTGATAATCCATACATTTTAATCACTGACAAAAAGATTGCTAACATTCAAGAAATCTTACCAGTGTTAGAGCAAGTGGTACAACAAGGTAAACCACTTCTTATCATCGCTGAGGACGTAGAAGGCGAAGCGTTAGCTACATTAGTAGTGAACAAACTTCGTGGTACATTCAATGTAGTAGCTGTAAAAGCTCCTGGATTTGGTGACCGTCGTAAAGCAATGCTAGAAGATATCGCGATTTTAACTGGCGGTGAAGTAATCACTGAAGAACTTGGCCGTGACTTGAAATCTGCTACAGTTACATCTTTAGGACGCGCTGGTAAAGTTGTTGTAACGAAAGAAAATACAACAGTTGTTGAAGGTGTAGGTAGCACTGAGCAAATCGGAGCTCGTATCGGTCAAATCCGTGCACAATTAGAAGAAACAACTTCTGAGTTCGATCGTGAAAAATTACAAGAGCGTCTTGCAAAACTTGCGGGCGGTGTAGCTGTAATTAAAGTCGGTGCAGCAACTGAAACAGAATTAAAAGAGCGTAAACTACGCATTGAAGATGCTTTAAACTCTACTCGCGCAGCAGTAGAAGAAGGTATCGTAGCTGGTGGTGGTACGTCTCTAATGAACGTATACACTAAAGTAGCTAGCATTGAAGCAACTGGTGACGAAGCGACAGGTATCAACATTGTACTTCGCGCATTAGAAGAGCCAGTTCGTCAAATCGCAATCAACGCTGGTCTAGAAGGATCTGTAGTTGTTGAGCGTCTAAAAGGCGAAAAAGTAGGCGTTGGTTTCAACGCAGCAACTGGCGAGTGGGTAAACATGCTTGAAACAGGTATCGTAGACCCAGCGAAAGTAACTCGCTCTGCTCTACAAAACGCAGCATCTGTAGCAGCTATGTTCTTAACAACTGAAGCTGTAGTTGCTGACAAACCAGAACCAAACGCACCAGCAATGCCTGACATGGGCGGCATGGGAATGGGCGGTATGGGCGGCATGATGTAATTTTTACATCATTTCTGAGAGACAGTTTAGATTGTTTCTCGCCATACTTTGATATTCAAAGTAAAGACTACTTCCTTGAAAGAGGAGGTAGTCTTTTTGTTAGGAAAATAATTTCTGTAGTATTTTGTCGTTTTCTCTCTTGACCATATTTACATTTCATTGTTAGAATCTAGGAAGATAATATAAAGTATATTCCTTCATATATCCTCAAAAATATGGTTTGAGAGTCTCTACCGGGTTGCCGTAAATAACCTGACTATGAAGGCAGTGTAGCTATATCTTTATAAAGAACGGATTTCTCTATAAAGCTAGGCTCCTGCCTTCTTGTTGTATCGAGACTTGAGGCGGGGGACTAGCTTTTTTTATTGCATTGGTAATTCTTTTTACCATTATCGGTAAAAATACTTATACAGAGAACTAACGTTGGGGTGATTATTTTGAAGAAGCAGCATGATACAATTATTGTTTTAGATTTCGGAAGTCAGTACAACCAGTTAATCGCACGTCGTATTCGTGAATTTGGTGTGTATAGTGAACTTCATCCACATACAATTACAGCAGAAGAAATTAAAGCGATGAATCCAAAAGGAATCATTTTCTCTGGTGGACCAAATAGTGTATACGGTGAAGATGCGTTCCACTGTGATGAAAAGATTTTTGAACTAGGCTTACCAATCTTTGGTATTTGCTATGGCATGCAGCTTATGACAAAGCACTTCGGCGGAAAAGTAGAGCGTGCAGAGCACCGCGAATACGGAAAAGCTGTTTTAACAGTTAAAAATGAATCAAAAATGTATACAAGTCTTCCAGAAGAGCAAGTTGTATGGATGAGCCACGGTGACTTAGTAACAGGTTTACCTGAAGGCTTCGTAGTAGATGCAACAAGTGACTCTTGTCCAATTGCTGCTATGAGCAATGAAGCTGAGAAGTTATATGGTGTACAATTCCACCCAGAAGTACGTCACTCTGAATACGGTAATGACTTAATTAAGAACTTCGTATTTGGCGTATGTGGTTGTTCTGAGGGTTGGAACATGGAAAACTTTATTGAAGTAGAAATTGAAAAGATTCGTGAAACAGTCGGCGATAAAAAAGTACTATGCGCACTTAGCGGCGGTGTAGATTCTTCTGTTGTGGCAGTATTAATTCATAAAGCAATCGGCGATCAGTTAACATGTATTTTCGTTGACCACGGCTTACTTCGTAAAGGTGAAGCGGAAGGTGTTATGAAAACATTTAGCGAAGGCTTTAATATGAATGTTATTAAAGTAGATGCAAAAGAACGCTTCATGAGTAAATTAGCAGGTGTCGAAGATCCAGAGCAAAAACGTAAAATCATCGGTAACGAGTTCATCTATGTATTTGATGATGAAGCATCCAAGTTACAAGGAATGGACTTCTTGGCGCAAGGTACACTGTATACAGACATCGTTGAAAGTGGTACAGCAACTGCGCAAACAATTAAGTCTCACCATAACGTTGGTGGACTGCCAGAAGATATGCAGTTCAAATTAATTGAACCATTAAATACGTTATTTAAAGACGAAGTACGTGTATTAGGATCTGAACTAGGAATTTCAGATGATATCGTATGGCGTCAACCTTTCCCAGGACCAGGACTTGGTATTCGTGTTCTAGGTGAAGTAACGGAAGAAAAATTAGAAATCGTTCGTGAATCTGATGCAATCTTACGCGAGGAGATCTTAAAAGCAGGTCTAGAGCGTGAAGTGTGGCAATACTTCACAGCGCTTCCTGGTATGCGCAGCGTAGGTGTAATGGGTGACGAGCGTACGTATGATTACACAGTAGGTATTCGTGCAGTAACATCAATTGACGGTATGACAGCAGACTGGGCACGTATCCCATGGGATGTATTAGAGAAAATCTCTGTACGTATCGTAAATGAAGTAAAACACGTGAACCGCGTTGTGTATGACATTACTTCTAAACCACCAGCAACGATTGAGTGGGAATAACAGGTGATCTAAAGTTAGTGGGAAGGTGAGATAAATGTTGATTTATCAACGTTTATCTTGGTTTTTGGGCTAACGGGACTACATGTAACGTACAACTATTTATCATTGAAATTAAACTCTCTTTTATTCGTGTATTTTGCGAATAGAAGGGGGTTTTTTGTTTGTCTAATATCATTGAACACATTGATGACTTTCGAATGAACCAACAGATTCAAAATAGGAAGCCTGAGTACATTGATCTTTGTACATATCGTTTGAAGCGTTGGCATTACTTTATGGAGAATGAGTTTGAGGTTTCAGAAGTCGAGGATGTACAAACGCTACATATGAAAAAGTATATCCAACACTGTCAACAGTTAGGGAATGAAAAACAGATCACGATTAATGGTAGTTTAGCAACCTTGCGTGTGTTCTTTAACTACTTGGTTGAGGAAGAGTTTATAGATGAATTTGATAATCCAATGAGGAAGATTAAAAACCTTAAAGAGGAGAAGAGAGTAATCTTTACATTCAATGATGAAGAAGTACAGAGGATTATAGGCGATGTAGCCCAAAAGACGTACTCTAATGTAAGGGATAAACTTATTTTAATCATGCTGTTTGATACAGGAATACGTGTAAGTGAACTCTGTAATATCAAAGTTAACGATGTATCAACTAAGCATATTTTAATCCACGGTAAGGGGTCTAAACAACGCCTAGTATACATCAGTAAGATCATGAGGCGATATATGCGTAAATACGAAGAACTAAAGAAGGAACGTTTTAAGTTAAAGCATCCAGATTTGATAGAGGATTATTACTTTTTAGATCAGTGTGCTGAACGTTTATCACGTTCAAGGATTAATACAATCTTGAAAGAACACTGTTTAAATGCTGGTGTAAGAAAGGAAGTTCGCTGTTCACCTCATGATTGCAGGCACTACTTCGCACAGAAGCAATTGCGTAATGGATTAGATGTCTATAGTTTAAGTAGGTTGTTGGGGCACTTTGACACGCAAATCACAGCAAATTATCTCAAAGGATTAGATCAGGAAACGATTTTAAATATGGGAAGGATAAAGTCTCCTTTAAACAAATTGAGAATTTGAATGGAGAGGAAAAGAACCAATAAAAAGGAAAAGTCACCTATTCGCAGTAGGTGACCGAAAGTTAAACATTACAAATCAAAACTAAATAACGGAATACCCGTACATCTAGCACTTGTATTATATCATTTTTCAAAAATGGTATGCAAGGGGCTTGGTTTCCTATTGTCTTTTTTAGGAAGTGTATGGTAATTTCCAAACGAGGAATGACCTAGCACTCGTTAAACTTGAACAGGTTAGCTAAGCCGATGTCATGAAATTATGCGTTCTAACATATAACGTTTCCTTGTTTGCGTTGTTGGAAGTCTAGGAGAGAACGTCCATAAACGGTTTGGTAAAGGTTGCTTGGTGTATTGAGGTACAGGTAGCAACGAATAAGAAAGACAACACTAGGTTATGAGTAATTAGGGATACGTCAGTAGCACAGCCCCTTCCCTAAGTTTTTCAGCATGTCGGACAAGCATGACATGTAAAAAGTTCGTTGTAGGTGAAAGTCTAGCGTTCAAACAAGGTGTTACTATACGGATTCCTTAACCCGATAGACCATGATGGAGTGACAATGAATGTCTGTCTTATGTCGCATTAACTTTCTTGTTGCTGCGACGTAAGGTAGTCATTCTATGCCCTAGCCGTTGTCCTGTTCCCTCATCCCATGATGAATGACAAACAATCGAAGTCAAGTATATCTACGAAAAATAAGACAAAGAGGTGATTTAAGGTGACAAACAGAGAAGCGATAGGATACCTACTATTAGCTTGTAAAGAAGTTGGGGTTGATAAGGATACTGTAATGAAATTAAGAGACTCTATGTACTGTCAATTTGATATTAAAACGGAGTACGAAGCGGAAGATGAAGGAAACAATTGGTATAGTTCATTAGAAGCTTAAGTTTTGAATGATTGTCCTATTTCATGTAGAAAGTGCAAGTGATTAATTGTGAGGAGAACCTTACAGAATTACTACATGAAAGAGGAGATAAACATGCTATTAAAAAGACCAGCAACAAAGAAGATTAACATCATTGATTCAATTATGGGGAGTGGGAAAACTAGTTGGGCAATTCAGTTCATGAAAAACGCACCAGAATATCGAAAGTTTATGTATATTACCCCCTTTATGAGTGAAGTACAACGAGTAATTAACGCTACTAATCGCGGCTTCCAACAACCTGAGGTTGATTGTAAAGGAGAGACAAAGCTAAGGGATATTAAACGTCTTATTTCAGAAGGGAAGAACATTGTTTCTACACATTCACTTTTCAAGAATATAGATCGTGAAACCATTGACTTATTAGACATGGAGAACTATACATTGATTCTTGATGAGGTTATGAATGTTATTGAACAAGTAGATATTTCAAAAGATGATCTCAAAGTGCTAACAGGAAAAGAAGTTATACAAATAGACACCAATGGTGTTGTTCACTGGAATCAAAGTGATTATAGAGAAGGATATTTTAAGAATCTAAGGAATTCAGCTAATTCGGGAAATTTAATGATGTACAAAGATAAAGGAAAAGAACCAAGTGCACTATATCGGACGTTCCCTGTTGAAACATTTAATTGTTTTGAGGAAGTTTTTATTTTGACCTATATGTTTGATGGACAAATCCAACGTGCGTACTTTGATCTATTCAATCAAAATTATGTATATAGATCAATTGTAAAGGAAGGGAATAGGTATAAGTTAGCACCATATGTGTCATTTAAAGATGAAGATCGTACATATTTGAGAGAATTAATTAATATTTACTCCCTATCTCCTAAAGATAAAAAGGATATGAATAAGATGGGGGAAAAACATAATTATTTTAGTGTGTCCGATTTGAAAAAGAAAGCGAAAAGTAAGGAAGCTAAGCAAGTTATCAAAGCTAATGCTTATAACTTCTACTACAACAAGTGTAACGTATCTACTAATGAAGTCATGTGGACTACCTTTAAAGAGTTTAGAGATGTTTTAGCATCTAGAGGATTAAAGGATCAGTTTGTAAGTGTAAATGCACGTGCTACAAATGAGTTTCAGCATAAGAGTGTATGTATCTATTTGGCTAACATTTATACAAACCCTATGGCAACACATTTCTTTCATAAGCATGATGTACAACTTAATGGTAACTTATTCGCATTATCAGAACTGTTACAATGGTTGTTTCGTAGCCGTATTCGTACAGGACAGCCAATAGATGTTTATATTCCCTCTAAGCGAATGAGAACTTTACTGGAACAGTATCTTAATAATGAGATTTAAAGATTTCTTTTACTCTTGTTGCTTAGTAAAGAGAAGCTGTAACCCTTGATAACACTGGGGTTTGAGGGTTTTTTCTTATAAGAAAGATATAATTATAAATATAAAAGAGTATCACTAATAACATTACAAGGGATAGCCTAAAAACCAACTATCCCTCTCCATGTGATTAGTGCAATTAATAGAATGATATTTGTATATTAGTTATAGCTGGTGTGGGAGTGAAACGAACACACCCACGTAGCGTAGCGAAGTGTATTTAAATAGATAAGATATGAAAGACCTATAACATTTACATTGTTTTGATCTAAGTATAAATAACAGGAGTGAGATAACTATGGAGTTAGAACGCTACTTTTTCCGTCCATATAAAAAGAAATACAAAGGTCATTGGTATTATCGCTGTATACATTGCAATAAGGTTATATATGTTCCTAAAGAACCTGATGGTGGATATTATACTTGGGGCTGTTGTGACGAGTATGATAGTTGGGTAGGTGGTATGGTTTGTTCTAAGGTATGTATAGAAGAGATTGATCAAGAATATAAGAGAAGAAGAGGATGGGCATAATGCCTGTCCTTTTGTTGTTTTAACAGAATTAATTAAACGTTAATCAAAAATATTTAGTTTTCATGTCCTATTATGAGATGAATCTGCAAGTACTTAAGTGAAGGGGATAGCAAGGCTTCCTCAAGAACTAATTAATTATTACGGAGGTAAGGATAATGAAATTTAATAAATGTGAACAAGAAACGGTTATGGTTTTTGATATGGAAAAGGGGTGTTGGTGTTGTTTTACAAATGTACCTAGTCATATTCAAGTGTTTACTTCAAAGGTAATGGAGGTTTCAGGATTGATTACAATTTTAGCAGAACATGAAGGTACACCGACTGCGATTCAAGTGAGTCTCTTTAAAGAAGATATAAACCTAAGAGAGGCACTAAAAAAGCAATGTGTAATGAGTGAGGTGTAATTAAAGAACTTTAGTTATTCTTGAAATGTTTTTTCACACAATAGGAGAATAAAGAAATCAACCTGACGGTATCAAATATTCCCCATGCTTACAGGTGAGTGGATTTTTTGATATGCGAACAACTTAAAAATATGTACAAAGGGATGATAAGATTGGCACTAATGGTTACAAACGCATTTAGCGTAAAATTGGCAGATAAGGACGTATATAAAATACTGTATCTAAACAAGGTGAAAGGTTATCAGCCTTACCAGCTAGAGACAATGTTTCCTGTTACTAAGGCAACTATTAGAAGTATTGTAAACGGTAAGAGTAGAAAAGATTGTTATGTCTTGTTTATGAAATATAAAGATAGTCACAGTGAAGAGTTTATGAAACTAGTTGAATAGTGACTAGCATAATTTTAATAGTATATGAACCCTCTCAGATTATTTCTGAGGAGGGATTACTATATATCGTAATTTCATAAATCTTATGTGTAAATTCAGCTATGGAATGCACAATCGGTGAAATGTTAAAAAACAGTATTCATCCCTTGATACGACTGCATTCATTAGAATTGATTAGTTGTGCTTTTCTGTGCAATTGTCACTTTTTCGCTTATATGCCCTCTTTGTATAGTCGCCTCAGAATATTTTTATGCACAGGGGAACAACCAGAAAAGAGGCTACCAGTATTAGTTGTTAGCCTTCTTTTTAGCCCTAATAAGTGTACTTTTACTAATACCTGTGATTTCCTCAACTTGCTTATATGAATGGGCTTCTAGTAGTCCTAAAGCGTGTCCTATTTGTTTTTTGCTGAATTTGTTTGGTCTACCTTCCCTAAAGCCGTCACGCTGTTTGGCAATGGCTTTTCCTTCCTGAGTACGTTCTATAATTAAGTTCCTTTCCATTTCTGCGACTGCTAATAATGTAGTTAAAAAGAACCTTCCCATTGTCGTATCTTCTAATAGTCCCACATTTAAAACATGAACTCTTACACCTTTAGAAAATAGTCCTTTTACGATCTCAATTCCCTCAACAGTGTTTCTTGCTAATCTATCTAGTTTAGTGACAACTAATGTATCACCTTCTTTTAGGGTTGAAAGAACTTCTTTTAATTGTGGTCTATCAGATTTTGTTCCTGTAAACTTCTCAGAGTAAATATTGTCACAGCCTTCATTTTTTAATGCGGTTAATTGTACCTCTAATTCTTGTGACACTGTACTTACTCGTGCGTATCCGTATTTCATTATGTAATAGCCCCTTTTTATGGTTCATTTATGAAACTAAGTTATGACACCTTTTGATACCTTGATAATATAGCAATGACGTTTCGGTGTCAATACTATTAAGTTATGGACCTTTCAAAACATTAATATAAAGAGGTATAAATTTAGTATTATTGTAATTAGTGCTATAATATTTAATTATTGGTAAAAAATAATTGGAAGGGGAATTAGAATGTCTATGGAATTACCTATTACAGAGATTATTGGTTTTACATGTCCTAAATGCAATGTAGAATTTTCAGCATCGGCTTTAATTCAAGATCTGGAACATGTGAATTCGGACGAACGAGGCATGGGGACAGAGAACCAATATGATTTTATAACACAAGTACAATGCACAAATTGTAAACATGGATGGGATGCGGAAGGGGAACTTTGGGAATATCCTTCTGGTGCTATTAACTTAATCGAGATTAAATAAAGAACACAGGCTTCACTAATAACTAGTGAGGTCTTTCTTCATGATATTGATTACTCCTATGATTCAACACAATTGAAAGAGTTTTTTGAAACGAAGAACAGGGATTTGTGAAACATCAAAAGTTAATAATTTTTAAAGCTATATCAATTAAAAATATTCGTATTAACAAAAAATTTATAGGAGGTAACTTCATGAAGTTAGCTGAAATTGAAATCGAAAACTTTAAGGGGATTGGAGAAGCAGTAAAAATAAAAATTGATAATATAGTTGCTTTAATTGGCAATAATAATGTTGGTAAAACGACTATACTTTCAGCTTACGAAGCTTTTGCAGATAGTAGTACAAAGTTAACGGAAAAAGATTTTTATAAAGAAGACACTAATAATATACCAACAATTACAGGTATTTTTGTAGATGTACCTAATGGAATTGGAATAGGTGAACAATGGATTCATGATGATGAACATCTTAATTATAAAAATTGTATAAAAGTTAAATATGTATGGGAAGGAACTAATCAAAACAGGAAAAAATATTCATATTTACCATCTGATGATAAATATGTATTAAATGGTACAGGCGGCTTTGATACTATTCTTTCGAGTAAAATTCCTACACCGATAAAGATTTCTCCACTGGAAGATCCTTTAAGCCTACAAACGAAAGTATTAACTATAATAAATGAAACGATAAAAGCAAATGTAAATGAAAATCAAGGTGACTTAGAGAACTTAATGCGACAGATTGATTTATTAACTCAAACGATTAAGCAAAATATTTCTGATGAAATAGACACAACTACAAGTTTAATTGCTGAACAATTAACAAGAGTATTTCCTGAATATAATAAAGTAGAAATAGACATTCAACCTAGTAAAATTGAACCTGATAAGTTAATTGCTTCAGGAAGTATGATTAGGTTAGGGAATGTTGGAGAAGATGGGACATTAAATCATAGTAGTCCTTTATCACATCATGGTACAGGTCTGCAAAGAACCTTTTTGTGGTCAGCTTTAAAAATGTTAGCGGAAACTGGAAATTTAAAAAAGGGACGTAATACAATATCTACTACTGCACCGAAAATTCTTCTTATTGAAGAACCTGAAGCTTTTTTACATCCTAATGCGGTAAGAGAAGCCCGAGAAGCCTTGTATTCAATAGCAGATTTAGATGGTTGGCAAGTAATGACCACAACACATTCACCAATGTTTATTGATTTAACAAAAGACCATACTACCATTATTAGAATTGAAAAAGAGGGGGATAACAGAAGAACCATTAAGACGTTCTCTACTGAAGAAGCGAATTTTACAGATGATGAAAAAATGAACTTAAAAATGCTAAATTATTGTAACCCATATTTTAATGAGTTCTTTTTTGCGAAAACAAATTTGTTAGTTGAAGGAGAAACTGAATTTAGTGTTATTAAATTAGTACAAAAAGAGATTTCTTTAGATTCAGATGTACATATTTTAAATTGTCTAGGTAAAGGGAATATTGTAACAGTTTCTAAAATATTGAACCATTTTAAAGTCCCGTACAGTATATTGCACGACTCAGATAATCCTACAGTATTGAAAAAAGTGAAAGGAGTAGATGTTAAAACTAAAAACGGTGCGTGGACAAATAATTTAAATATCTTACAAGAAGTCAACAATGGTAAACAATTGGGTATTGATATTAAACTATTTGTATCTGTACCTAATTTTGAAGGGGAATTTTTAAAAACTGAAGGAAAGACTTCGAAACCTTATGAAGCATGGAAATTCTTTAGTGAACAAATTAGCATAGGGGAAAATTACGATATTAGTAAATTTATTGAGTTTCTGGAGTATTCTTGTAAAGTACCATCAGTAGAAAGTAGTAGTTTGGAGTATAGTACATTAGATGAATTAGAGAATAAGGTTAAACAATTTATAGTGGAGAATGAATTATCAGAAGATGTAAATTGGGATTTAAATCACTATAAAGGAATTGTAGTAGTATAGGTTAATATATTTTTAATAAGCCATCCAACATCTTGAATTGAAGTTGTTGGATGTTTTTTATTATTTATTTACTATTAAATACCAACACATATGAGTGAGGGGACGAGATAACGTAGTATCAAGACTTAAATCCAATCATAAGTGTCAATCAAAAATGTATCGTTAGGAGATAGAGAAAGAGGGCTGTATAATACGACTGATAGACCATCACCTCAACCAGAAAAAGAGAGAATAAGAGGGATAGGAAACACAGAATAAAATGAAGAACAGTGAGTTGCAACACGTGGTATAAGGCGAGGTAGGTCAAGAGAAAAGGAATGTCAAAAAGGAAAGAAACAATAATTAAGTATGGCACACTAAATCAGTATGGGGAAGGCTAGATTTTCTTATATGGTAGAAGCGGAGAAGAGGCCTACCTATAGGGGAGACCCCTCTTCATCTATGGCGGTCTAGTGGTTATAGAATATACGTCACACCTTCAAAACTTTTTAGAGGGCGTCTCTGACGAATTTAATCTTTCTTTGATATATAAACTACTTACTCAATTCACTGCAAACTCTTTTAGAAAAGGATGGGTGGTTAAGGTTTTTGCTATTAATGATAGAACCATCTTGCTAAAAAAATTTTACTACGGGATTCAAAAACATTTTGGAGGGGATTGCTATGACAGATAAAGAGAAACAGTTAGTAGAACAGATATTTCAAGAGATGGAATCATTACAGAAGCAAATGTCTGAATTAAAGGATGCAATAGGTGATGTGGGTTCAGGACTTAAGGATATACGTTCAGAACTTAATGATGCATGTTTAGAACTTAATGGTGTACGTTCAGAATTTAATAATTACCGTTCAGTATTCAAGAGGACAGAGGCTTTATTTAAGGAAGAGTTCAGCGAGAGGGAGAAAAGTCACCGTAGTATCCAAAAACAAATGGATGAAATCATTGAACTGACTAACAAGAGGGTTTCTGTAAAAGAGGTAACAGAAGGAATATCTAGAGGTATCAAGCACTAGTGAATGTTAGGTGAACGGTCAAAGGAGAAGTGATTGAAGTGGCAAAAGTGACAGCGGAACAAATATTAAAGGTTATGGATGAAATGGACAATGAAGAAAAAATGAAGCTACTTCAAGCATTGTCTCGAAAACATTTTAGGGGCGAGTTGTCTATAGAAGAAATTCAAAGCCTGCACTATAAATTTTGGGAAGATGATAATGACGATTGTGATTTAACAATTTGCGAAGAGAGAGAGGCATTTAAAAAAATGGATGCGAAGCTTATTGAAATCCTCGGTTCGTCCGCGGGTAAATTAAGTCCTGCTTTAAAAAGTTACTTTAAGATGTCTCTTGAACGCAATCTTTCGGATGAAGAAAAGGTATTCATTGTGAAGCTAGCCTATGAATATGGTTACTTCATTGGGAGTAAAAATAAAGTAGACTAATCATAAAAGTGGGATGTTAATGATACATCTAATAGATTGTCATATAGCTTGAAACGTGCTACTATTCAAGTAGCAAAACACGCTTAATAATTGAATTTTAATTTCATGATAGATCATATACAAATGTACGTATCGTAAACGAAGTAAAGCACGTAAACCGTATCGTGTATGATATTACGAGTAAGCCACCAGCTACGATTGAGTGGGAATAGAATAAGTAGATTTAGCTAGTGAGAAATCACGATAAACGTTGATGTATTAGTGATTATCATGGATTATTAGTTAGAAAAACTGCTTTTCACGTACAACTATTTATCATCAAAATTAGACTCTCTTTTATTCGTGTATTTTATTACGAATGAAAGGGGGTTTTTTGTTTGTCTAAAATCATTGAACATATAGATGGCTTCCGAATGGATCAGGAGCGTGTTCTCATCTGTTAATCGTTCAAAGGCTTTGTCTTGTTTCGTAATTTTTTCTAGGGTACCCAACTTGACAAATGTTTTTTTATCGAACTACAATGAAAATCGTTATCAATAAGATTTTGGGGATGCTTTCATGAATAAATGGAATATATTTATTAGCTGGATTAAAAGGTTAGTAACCATAGCTTGTTAAGTCGTATGTACTTACTTGTAGTTTAGAGTTGCACAGAATGTACAACAATTAATCTCGCGAATTACAAACAAACTATTATTGAAATGAGGCGTGCATTGTGAAGTTGGACGTTAATGAGTTAGCAGAGTATCTTGCAGATAATCCTTTCCAAGTAGAAGGAGTATATCGTTATGCTAAAAATCCAGGTGTGCCTTACGCTGATTCTACAGATTCTTTTCCTGGATTTGTGTTTCCACTTACAGGGAAGACGCAATTTCAATTTAATGGTACGCCGTATACCCTTTCCCCAGGAAAAGTTATACATGGGGGTCCGAAAATGAAACTAGCTCATAAAATGCTTGGTGAAATAAACTGGGAATATATTCTTGTTTTATATCGGGTAAGCAATTCAGAACTAGAAGACTCTGACTTTTCTCATCAGCATTTTGAATTATTAACGGGACAATCTCCTCGTCTTGTTGAATTACTTATGCGTCTTTGGGATGTGTATAATCGGCGTGGAGGCATTTCGATGTTTCAGACCGAGATGCTGTTTCGCGAAGCGCTGAATGAAGCTTTATTATGTGTTGTTAATAGGCAGAACAACTATGAGTCGTATACTTTATTCGAACGGATATCTAGTTATATTCATGAATACTATTATCAAGACCTTACAATAGCTTCGCTTGCAGAACAAAATAATGTTAATCGAAATCGTCTTTCTTACGTGTTTAGAAAGCATGCAGGTATGGGACCGGCAGAATATTTATTGAACTATCGTATAAAGATGGCTCAAAAAATGTTATTTACAAGTGGTGTGCCTGTACAACAAATTGCGCAGGCTGTTGGAATCGCAGACCCTTTTTATTTTAGTAGAGTGTTCAAGAAGCAAGTTGGCATTTCTCCTACTAAATATCGCGAGAAGTTCATCAATAATCCATGCTAATGTCAACAGGCCTCCATTCTTATTTGAAAATCACTGTCCTATACTTATGGAGAGTTAAGGGAAACATTGGATTGGAGGAACTTCATATGTGAAAAATTAATGGACACTTCTGCTATTATTGGTGGTCCATTGGCTATTGAACTTACATTAGTTTTAAAAAGTCGAGAGAACTTTCATTGAAATCACTCCTTTATAACATCTGAATGAAAAGTTCTGGCCTGAGCGTTTTCTTTTTAAACGTAATGACTACTTTTTTACTTAGATTACTGTAACCGTATAGTGGGAGTCAAAAATAAGGAGGGATTATTATCCATTACCAACCTATTAAACTAAATGACGAGCTATCTAAAATTAACGATTATTGGTATCCACAAGTGATTGGTGAAATGAATGATGATCAAATTCAGGTTTTTAAAATTAGTGGAGATTTTATATGGCACGAGCACCCTAATACCGATAAGCTATTTATCGTGCTTGAAGGGGAGATGTTCATCGATTTTCGTGATGGCCAGGTGAAAATTTCTAAGGGCGAGATGTTTATTGTCCCGAGAGGCATCGAGCATAAGCCCTTCGCTGAAAAGGAATCCCACATCATGTTGGTAGAGCCTAAAAGGAAAATAGATTAAGAATTGTACTTAATATTTTATTGGCAGATAAGAAAGTGTAGAATGGGTTTGGAGTAATTGTTTAATTCAGAATTTAATGATTACTTTCCGATTTTTCTGATTAGGGATAGATGAACTCATCGCCGAAGAGATGACAGGTAATATTAAAATACAGATCGCAAAAAATCAGATGCTTTATTCACTGGTAATCAAGCAATAAAAAATAAGTTTCACCAGAATCCCTGCCAAAATGAATTAAAGGTGTAAAAAACGTTGCTATAACAATGTTTTATAGTCACCTGTACCCTTTGATTGGGAATAAGGTATATATAGTAAAAGACAGATTTATCTATACATATTGTGTAGATAAATCTGTCTTTTGTTTTTAATACGAATGAAATTATAGTTTTTCGTGAAAATGTTCGCTTTTAGATTGACACTTTTATTTTTGTGAGTTAATATGAGTACATCAATAACGAAAACATGAATATTACAGCCGTCGTATAATATCGGGAATATGGCCCGAAAGTTTCTACCTAGCTACCGTAAATGGCTTGACTACGAGGCGTTTTAATAAAAGGATACTTACATATGTAGGGACCTTTTGTTTACGGACGCTTCCATGTATATACACAATGGAGGCTTTTTTATTTCTCTTAGAGGGATGGAAAAGCAAGCTAGCGAGAAAATCGGCGAGCAAGCATATCGGGGGAAATATAGAATGAAACGCTACTTTCAATTCGATGAACTTGGGACGAATTATAGAAGAGAGTTTATTGCTGGTTTAACAACATTTTTATCTATGGCATATGTCCTATTTGTAAATCCTGCTACTCTTTCTTTAGCAAATGTACCTAACTTGCCAGAGGGAACGGGTATGGATCCAGGTGCAGTGTTTGTAGCTACTGCTTTAGCAGCAGCGGTTGGTTCGCTTATTATGGGGATTTTTGCGAAGTATCCAATTGCATTAGCACCAGGAATGGGAATTAATGCGTTCTTTGCTTATACAGCAGTATTAACAATGGGGATTCCGTGGCAAACGGCACTTTCTGGAACGTTAATGTCTGGTATTATCTTTATTATTCTTACTTTATCAGGTATTCGTGAAAAGATTATTAACGCAATTCCAGCTGAACTGAAATTCGCAGTAGCGGCAGGGATAGGGTTGTTCATCGCTTTTATCGGATTTCAAAATGCCGGAATTATTGTAAATAACGATGCAGTTCTTGTTGGATTAGGGGATTTAACAAAAGGATCAACATTACTTGCTGTTTTCGGTGTTGTTGTAACTGTTATCTTAATGTTAAAGAAGATTAATGGTGCTGTATTTTACGGAATGATTCTTACGGCAGTTGTTGGTGTTACGACAGGTTTAATTGATGCACCGAAAGCTGTAGTTGGAGCAATCCCGAGTTTGGAACCAACGTTTGGAGTAGCGATTCAGCATTTTGGTGATATTTTCACAATTGAAATGGCGATTGTTATCGTAACATTTTTCTTCATCGATTTCTTTGATACAGCAGGTACACTTGTAGCGGTAGCCAATCAAGCGGGATTAATGAAAAATAATAAGTTACCGCGCGCAGGAAAAGCATTATGTTCTGATGCGGTTGCGACTGTAGTAGGGGCGATTCTTGGTACTTCTACAACAACGTCTTATATTGAATCGTCTGCAGGGGTAGCAGCAGGAGGGCGTTCTGGTTTTACAGCAGTTGTAACAGCAGGATTTTTCCTACTAGCGCTTTTCTTCTCGCCACTTCTTAGTGTTGTAACACCAGCGGTAACGGCGCCAGCTTTAATTATCGTTGGAATACTGATGGTATCAGCTTTAGGAGAAATAGATTGGAAGAAATTCGAGTTTGCAGTGCCAGCATTCTTCACGATTATTTCAATGCCACTTACGTATAGCATAGCAACAGGTATTGCGATTGGATTCATTTTCTATCCAATTACAATGGTTGTAAGTGGACATCGAAAAGAGATTCATCCAGTTATGTATGTAATGGGAGTTTTATTCGTACTATATTTCATTTTTGTTCATAAGTAAAAGGGGTTTTTTGAAAGGTGTAGACAAGGGGAGTCTACACCTTTTTTGCGTCTTAAGAAATTCTTAAGGATTTTCTAGCTTTTTTCTTCAGAAGTTTTTCTATAATAGAAGATATAGGGGTGATAATATGGGACGAGAAACAATACTTGTTGTAGATGATGAAAAAGAGATTCGAGATTTAATTACGATTTACTTAAAGAATGAAGGATATAATGTGCTTCAGGCTGAGAATGGGGAAGAAGGTTTACGTATAGTAGAGAAGCATGAAGTTCATTTAGTTGTATTAGATATTATGATGCCGAAAGTAGATGGCATTCATATGTGTTTAAAAGTAAGAGAAGTAAAAGAGATGCCGATAATTATGCTATCTGCGAAGACGCAAGATATGGATAAAATTTTAGGACTAACGACAGGGGCAGATGATTATGTTACGAAGCCATTTAATCCGCTAGAACTTGTTGCGCGCATTAAATCGCAGCTTCGTCGTTATATGAAAATGAATGGCTTTGTGTTCCCGGATCAGAATGAAATTGAAATAGGTGATATGAAAATGAATACCGCAACATATGAAGTATTTGTTCGTGATGAAGAAGTGAAGTTAACGCCGAGGGAGTTTGCTATTTTACAGTTGCTAGCTATTAATCCTGGCATTGTCTTTAGTACAGAACAAATTTATGAAAAAGTATGGAATGAACAATCGTTTCAATCGGATAACACAGTAATGGTACATATTCGAAAGATACGTGAAAAGATAGAAGAAAACCCAAGGAAGCCGCATTACATTAAAACGGTGTGGGGAGTGGGGTACAAAATTGAAAAGAATATTTAAACCGTTTCGATATGTATTTTCTAGTATGAAGAATCTTATAAGAAGAACGATTCATGTTGTGCAGAAAAGTATTCGAATTCAGTTAGTTGTTACTTTTATTGCCTGTTCTTTATTAGGAGTGTTTGTAACAAGTAGCTTAAATCCTTTTTTTGAAAATGCCAATCAGCACGCTTATATTAATTATTCCAATGGGATGAGAGAGATCAATGAAAATGCTCGTCAAAAGGCTATGTCTTTAAGTGAACAAAATACGGTAGAAGCAATTCAATCTATGATTGATGATGAAAATGCTAGTATTGATTATTATGATAGCCAAATAAAAGTATTGATTACTGATGAGACAGGTAAGGTGCTTTATAAGACAAAACAAGCACAAGAAGAACAGATTAACTTACATGATACAATTCGTAATGCGATGGACTTTACAATTCATTATCCAGCGTATTTGGAAGGGGATATGGAGGGGACTCGTAAAGAGTTTATTGCTTTTTATCCATTGAAAGTTGCTGAACAAAGTTTATATATGTTTGTCAGTGGGCTTCCAAAGGGTGAAATACAATATAGTACATCTAGCAGTCCGGGCCCATTTTTTATAGGAGTTTTAGTGTTTATTTTTTCATTCCTCTACATAACGAAGCGAAAAATGAAGCAAATTGAATCAATGGCACATGGAATAAAAGAAATCGAAAAAGGAAACTTAGCATATCGGATTGAGAAGAAAGGTCATGATGAATTAGCTGAGTTAACGGATAATATTAATAACATGGCACAGCAGCTTATGGTGAACATTGAGAAAGAAAGAAGAATTGAGAAACAGAAAAACGAACTGATTACAAATGTTTCGCATGACTTAAGAACGCCGTTAACTTCTGTTATGGGATATTTACGTTTACTTCGTGACGCAAAGTATGAAAATAAAGAGCAGTATGATGAATATGTAAGAATTGCCTTTTCAAAATCAGAGCAGTTAAAAGCTTTAATAGAAGATTTATTTGAGTATACGAAGTTAACAAATGAAAACATTGTGTTAGAAAAAGAAACAGTATGTATTAATGAACTGTTAGAACAATTAATAGAAGAGTTTGTACCACAAGCAGAAGAAGAAGGACTTTCATTTGTAAAGAAACTTCCTGATGAAAAAATATATGTAAAAGTAGATCCAGAAAAAACAGTTCGCATCTTTGAGAACTTGCTTATGAATGCAATTAAATATAGTAAAGAAGAAAGTGAAATTAAAGTTTCTCTTCAAAGGCAACGACGTAGTATGCAAATTACAGTTTCGAATTATAGCGAAGAGTTTACACGTGAAGAATTAGAAAGTATCTTTGAGCGTTTTTATAAAAAGGATATATCTCGAAGTAAAGTCATAGAAGGGTCTGGATTGGGGCTTGCCATTGTAAAAAGCATTGTTGAATTGCAAGGTGGCGAAATTCGAGCAGAGTATGAGGAGGGGATAATTCAATTTATCGTTTCGCTACCAATAATAGAAGAATAATAAATAAGAAGTAGATACATGATAAAGAAGGGTGTAATTGAAGTCTAATTTGCCTTTCTTTATTTTTTTACAAAAACATATTGACGATTATAAAAAGAAGGTGTAATATTATACGAGTCGCTGATGCAACAGAGCAGAAAGCGAT
>NZ_JOTN01000028.1 GCF_000712595.1 Bacillus manliponensis | reverse complement strand
TTGGTCCAAGTATGGATATTGTTGCGCCAGGCGCCGGGATTTTTAGTACAATGTCAACACCATCTAAACCAAATACATTTGCGAAGTTAGATGGCACATCAATGGCTTCACCTGTTGTGGCAGGGGTTGTTTCGTTAATTAAATCAAAACATCCAGATTTAAATACTTATCAAGTTGAGGCGCTTTTAAAGCAAACTGCTGATGATTTAGGTGAAACAGGATACGATAGTACATATGGTCATGGTCTTATTAATGCAATTGCAGCATTAAACTACGATGTTAATAACCTACCGAAATATGAGAAAAAGGCTTCTGCAGCAACGTTAGAAAATGCAACAACTGTAACGTTGGAAAATAATAGTTTAGAAAAAACAGGTGAACTCAAGTCTCCATTTGAAACACATAATTATAAGGTAGACCTTGAAGCAGGAAACTATGCACAGTTCACACTTTCAGGAGCAGAAGCGTTTGATTATAAGTTGCGTCTTCACTTCTATCCAGAAGGAAGTACAGAAGCAACGGAAACAGTGACCGTGAACGATGTATTTGCCGGTCAAATAGAGAGTGGTTTATTTCAAGCGCCAAGCAAAGGAACACTTGTTGCAGAAGTAATGGATGCAAATGGAAACTATTCGGTAAGTGGTGCGTCTACGTATTCATTAGCGATAAATGTTGAACCGAGTGTAAATGATAATATTGCAACTCAGGAAAATCCATATGGCATAACATCTTTACCGTTTCAATCGAAAGATATGGGAGGAGAAGCACCGGTTTTCGTAAATGAGGAAGGTGCTGATACGGATTACTATCGTGTACAATTCCCGTCCAGTGGATATGGGAGCGTAAATATCGAGGCAATTGCAGGTTTAAATGCAGCAATTTCTATTTATCCTGAAGGGAAAGAAGAAGATGTTGATGCACATGTTTATGGTGACAGTGGTTTCGTGAATGAAAGAGAATCAGTTGCATTCCCAGTACAAGCGTACCAAACATATATCGTTGAAGTAACAGGAAATCCAGGCGTAGAAAATCCATCCGAAAATCGTACATATGGAACAATTTTACCGTATGAATTAACGATTGATATGGCAAATATGCCACAAGATGAAGACGATTTTTCTTTTCAGCATGACGAGCTCGACTTTGGTTTTGGTGTTGGAGAACCATTCCCGGCTGAGCTGTCAGAAAAAATAATGCAAAGTGCTATTGAGATGAGTGTAACAGATCAAAAAACAGCGGTATTTCAGCAAAATCAAGATATTGACCTTTATAAAATAAAAGTAGAAGAAGATACAATTGTAAGTACGAAGATAGTAGGAAATCCAATCGGTGAAGCAAGGATTAAATTTTTAGAATATGACGAAGAATCTGGTTTTCTATCTGACAGGATAGAAAATTCTTTGGAGGGGCAGCATACTAAGATATTTTCTTCTGTAGAGCAGCAGCACGTACTAGAGGCAAATCAACAGTATGTTATTGCCCTAGCTACAGTTGGGAATATAATAGGTCAATCATATGAGTTTAAGATGCAGGAAGTTATGAAAATAACGAAAGATCAACATGGTGTAAATGACGAACCTGAGATTGCGACACCAATTCAAATTAATAGTACTATAAAGGATCGTGCGTTAAATAGTTCTGATTTTGATACGTATTATTACAAACCAACAGAAGATACATTGACAAGTTTTAGTGTAAATGCAGTTGATATGGATAAGAAAGAAATGGAAAAATATCCAATAGATTTAGTGTTTTTCCCTCTCTATGTATTGTTTATTACGGAGGATACAAATGGAAATGGAACAATTGATCCAGAAGAGCAAGAAAAAGTTTCGCCCTATACAGATATACAAGAGAGTATTGCAGGTTCATTCAAAGGGAAGAAAGATGTAGGATATTTTATTACAGTTGTTCAACATCCAGATGTGCCTATATGGTTGAATATTCGTGAGTACGAATTATCGCTAACTGCGGTAAACGGTGAAGACGAAGATAAAGATTCTGTTGTGAAGAAAAACATCCCATCGAAACCACTAGCGCTAACAGCAGGTGATAACGGCTGGACAGCAACTGGTCTTTATAATGGCGGCGTAGAATTTGGTGATAGCGATTACTACTTATTTAACAATAATAAAAAGCAAAATGTAACAGTTTCTGTTACATCACCAGCAGGTTTAGATTCTGTTCTTTCTATTTACAACCATAAAGGTCGTTTAATTCAAAAAGTAGACACTTACTTTGTAGGTGATATAGAGGAAGTAACGGTGAACTTAAACAAAGGTAGATATTTCATTAAAGTAGAAGAAGTAAACGGTGCGTCAAGTAACAATCCGTACACGGTAAGTGTGAAAGTGAAATAATTGAACAACAAAGACCCTTACAGTCGTAAGGGTCTTTGTTGTTTCTTTCGCAATAAAAGACAAGTTTTTTCAATGAATTCAGAATTTTTCCTCAAGTTATGTAAAAATTTATAA
This sequence comes from Bacillus manliponensis, assembly GCF_000712595.1. Classification (GTDB taxonomy): domain Bacteria; phylum Bacillota; class Bacilli; order Bacillales; family Bacillaceae_G; genus Bacillus_A; species Bacillus_A manliponensis. The sequence continues at coordinate 29,042 of NZ_JOTN01000028.1, read as the reverse complement.
AAATATGTTAACATTTGGATAAAATATATTATAGGAAGAAGGGACGTTTATTGAAAAGAATTAAGAAGAAAGCTCTCACGATAGGATTAGCCGCTTCACTACTTATTCCAACCACAAGTTTTGCAACCACTCAAAAACCAATTCAATACAAGTTTATTCAAAAGAATAAAGGCGACGTGAAACTAGCAACGGATACATTTATTGTCAAATATTCTGAAGGTATTACAAAAAAAGAGCATGCTAGTTTAGGAACAACCGTTGTTCAAAGAATTCCAAGCTTAAAGTATGATGTTGTTCAAATTAAAAAAGGGGAAGATACGAAAGAAGTATTTAAAAAGTATGAAAAACTAGGAAAAGTAAAAGTAATTGCGCCGAGTGTACAATATACAACGTTTGCGACAAATGATGAAAAAGTTAGTGAAGCATATGCGCTTTCTTCATTGCAAATTGAAGAAGCGTGGAAGCTTGCTGGTAATCATGAAGTAAAGGTTGGTGTTTATTGATACAGCCGTCAACATAGAACACCCAGAATTAAAGGAGAGCATGCTACCTCCTTATAAAGTTATAAATCCTAACAATAGTGTTGTTCCAGATATTCACGGTACACATGTAGCAGGAATTATTTCGGCAAAAGAAAATAATAAGATTGGTGCTCACGGAATTAATCCAAAAGCGAAAGTAATGTCAATTGATATATCTAATAATGAAAAAATGTTATCGGATTATTACATTGCAAAAGGTATTTTGCATGCGGTAGAACAAGGTATAGATGTTATTAATATGAGTTTTGGTAGTCCTGCTGATAGTGCAATTTTACAAGAAGCAATTCAAGTAGCGGTTGAAAATAACGTTGTTGTTGTTGCAGCCGCAGGGAATGAATCGAGAAGTTCGTACAGTTACCCAGCTGCATACGATGGGGTTATTTCGGTTGGTGCAACAGATGCAAATAAAGAATTGGCGGAGTTCTCTAATTATGGTCCAAGTGTAGATGTGGTAGCGCCGGGTGTAGGAGTATTCAGTACGATTGCAACGCCTAAAAAACCAAATACATATGCAAAACTTGATGGCACATCGATGGCATCACCAGTTGTAGCAGGGGTTGCATCATTAATTAAATCTAAATACCCTGATTTAAATTCTTATGAAGTAGAGGCACTTTTAAAGAGTACGGCAAATGATTTAGGAGAACCAGGATATGATAATACATATGCACACGGTCTTGTGAATCCGGTTGAAGCTTTAAAATATGATGTAAGTAAACTTCCAAACTATGATGGGAAAGCAACTGCAGATGTTCTACAACATGCGACAGAAGTAACATTTGAAAATGGTGCTGCAGAGAAAAAAGGGTCTTTGACGAAGCCTTTTGAATCACATAGTTACAAAATGGATTTAGAAGCGGGAAGTGCTGCGCAGTTTGCATTAACAACAAGCGAAAATTTTGATTATAAATTACGTCTGTACTTCTATCCGGAAGGAAGTACAGAAGCAACGGAAACAGTAAATTTAAATGATTTGTTTGCGGGTGAAACAGAAGGTGGATTATTTAAAGCGCCAGGAAAAGGAACGTTAGTTGCGGAAGTAGTAGATGCAAATGGTAACTATGCGACAGATGGTTCCTCAGCTTATACGTTAACAATGAATGTTGCAAACAATGTAAAGGATGATATGGCAACGCCGGAACAACCATATGATGTAACATCATTGCCATTTGCATCAAATGCGATTCAAGAAGTAGCACCAACTCTTATCAGTAATGGATCAGTAGATACAGATTATTATCGTGTGCGTTTTCCGCATAGTGGATATGCAAATGTGAACGTTGCGCCAATAGTAGGATTAGATACAGCGATTTCTATTTATCCTGAAGGGAAATTGGAAGAATACGAATCTCATATTATAGGAAATAATGCACGAACAAATGAAAAAGAATCAGTATCATTCCCAGTAAACGCACATGAAACGTATATTGTAGAAGTAACAGGGAATCAGCCGATTAGAGGACGAGGCGTTGTAGAAAAACAACCAAAAGAACGACAAGTGGGTACCATCTTGCCATATGAGTTGCATATTAACATGGCACAGATGCCTAATGATGAAGATAACTTTATAGCAGAAAATAAGGAGTTAGACTTATTTGGTGCAGCAGAGTTAACGCCTGAAGTTTCGGCGAAAATGCTGCAAAACGCGATTCCTGTGGGAATTAATGATAGTAAAACAGGAGTATTGCAAACCGATCAAGATGTTGACCTTTATAAAGTTAAAGTAGAAGAAGATACAATTCTAAATACAACATTAGCAGGTAGTCTTCTTGGGAGAACAGATTTTCAATTATATGAGTATGATGAAGAAGCTGGTGTATTAGTATTTGTTAATACTGGTGCAGAAGGCGATGGGATTGGTATGATACTTGAGCAATTATACGGTATTAAAAATGAAGGGAAAAATCGCTTATTACAGGCAAATAAGCAGTATGTGATTGCTACAACATCATTAGGAAGTATTACCGGTGAACCGTATGAACTAAAGACGAAAAAAATTGAAACAGTTGTTCAAGATGAATATGGAGAGAATGATACACCAGAGACCGCAACACCTGTTGAATTAAATAGTAGTATCACAGATCGTCTTATTACGAGTACAGATACAGATGTACATTATTTAAAGATAACAGACGATGTATTAGCAAGTTTTATGCTAACAAATAATCCTGGAAAGGGCTATCCAATTTCTTTAACACAGTTTCTTCAGATAGAGTTGGCGGTGATAGAAGATAAGAATGGAAATAAAATGATTGATCCGGAAGAAGAAGAGACAGAAATAAAATATGACGATTCTTTAGGTGATATTGTAGGCTCTCTTCAAGGAAAGAAAGGTTCTGGTTATTTCTTTACGGTTAGTAATCAAGCTGGTTTAAACTTAAATAGTTATACGCTATCCTTCACTTCGGTAGAAACAGCTGACGAAGATAAAGATTCTGTCGTGACGAAGAATATCCCATCAAAACCACTTTCTTTCAAAGAAGAAAATGGTGAATGGACGGCGACTGGTCTTTATAACGGTGGTGTAGCATTTGGTGATAGTGATTACTACTTATTCAACAATAATAAAAAGCAAGATGTAACAGTTTCTGTCACATCACCAGTTGGTTTAGATTCTGTTGTATCGATTTACAATCATAAAGGTCGCCTTATTCAAAAGGTAGATACTTACTTCGTAGGTGATATAGAAGAAGCAACAGTGAATTTAAATAAAGGTAGGTACTACATTAAGGTAGGGGAAGCAGCTAAGGCATCGAGTAATAATCCATATACAGTAAATATAAAAGTAAAATAACAGAACAAAAAGAGTCCTTCTAGAGCTTTTACGCTTTGGAAGGACTCTTTTATAATTTTATATTCGAATTTTAATATGTAAGAAGAAAGAAATGTAAGATAGTTTTATAGTTTGCTATACTATTCTAGATTTGTCTACATTCTATAGCAGATTTTTATAAGAATAAAAAAATAGGATAGAAGGACGAGTCGTAATTTTATAGCTATAGGAGGCTACATACATATGGGTACGATGCGAAAAGTTTCGATGCAAGCGATGATGCTTGTAGTTATGCTGATGATGAGCATGATGCTGAGTAAAGAAGTAGGAGCGGAACGAGAAGAAAGCGTTGATTGGCTTGAAAGTGTTTATGTGACACCAAGTGAAATATCTTTTGGTAATGAAATTAAAGTGAAAGTTACTGTTAAAATTCATGATAATACGATATATTCAGGTGGCATTAAGTATGGTGAAAGGATTGGTGTGAGGTATCTTCTTCCTTATTTGGATGAAGATGAAGAAGAAGTTTACCAGTATGTCTCTGCAAAATATAATCCAGAAACAAACTTATTTGAGGGCGTGTTAAATGTTCCTTTTGATTTCGAACAAGTGGGAGATTGGGAAATTGATACGATGCACACCGGAATTACTGGGTTAACAGCATATAACTCTGACTTATATGAGCCACGAGTAGGTTCACAACGTGAGAGCATGGAAGATTTTAGTGGTGGTATTATTACGCTATTAGAGCCAGTAGCTGGTTGGAATTATATTAAGGAATATGGAGAAACACAAGGTCATTGGTATTATTTTGATGAAGAAACATTAGAGTTTGTGACAGGTTGGTTAGAGGAAAATGAACAACTGTACTACTTGAACGAAGATGGAATGATGGTAACAGGTTGGGCATTCTTAGACGGTCACTGGTATTATTTAAATGAAAATGGAACGATGGCAACAGGCTGGAAATCTATAAATGGTAAGTGGTATTACTTAAATATCGATGGCGCAATGGTGACAGATTGGGTGTCTGTGAATGGCAGCTGGTATTATTTAAATGTAGATGGAACGATGGCAACAAGTTGGGTGTCTGTAAATGGTAACTGGTATTACTTAAATGCAGATGGATCAATGGCAACAGGCTGGGTGTCTGTAAATGGTAGTTGGTATTACTTAAATGCAGATGGTTCCATGGTAATAGACTGGAAGCAAGTAAACGGAAAGTGGTACTACTTAGATAAGCAAAGTGGGGCAATGGCTACAAGTAGATGGATTGATAAAAAATATTGGGTAGACGCAAATGGCGTTTGGACAAAAACACGATAATTGAATAAAAGCTAAACAAGAAGTACAAACCTAATTCAAAAGGTTTGTACTTTTTTTATGAGAAATAAAAAGAATGGGAAAAGTATATAACATAGTAAAGGAGGAATTTCATATGGAACAAGAACATTCACATGCACATGAACCAGGCGGATTTTGGCGGCGGCTTGGGGCGGATATTATTGACAGTTTAATTTTCTGGCCAGTGTATATTTTATTAACGCTTTTGTTTAATTTTGAAGATCGAACAGAAGAGAATATTGCGGCAGTATTACAACTGTTATATTTTTTAATTGTTCCAGCAATTTGGTTTGGTTATACAGTTGGAAAGCGAGCAGTTGGAGTACGAATCGTTCGCTTAGATGGTAAAAAAGTTAGTGTGTTTACAATGTTTATGCGTTATGTTGTTGGAGGTCTTGTATACGGTATTACGTTTGGAATTGCTTTTATTGCAAGTGTCTTTATGGTTATTTTCAGGAAAGATAAACGAGCGGTTCATGATTTTATTGCAGGAACGCGTGTTGTACGTGATGATAGATAATAAAAAAATGCAAATGTTCTTTTAGAACATTTGCATTTTTTGTGTTCATGCCATATTTTTCATTAATCATGTTAAGATACAAGAAGATATATAATAGAATGGAGGAATAAATATGACGAGAGAACCGGGTGGGTTTTGGCGACGTCTTGGGGCAAATTTTTTAGATGGGCTTGTGTTTGCACCAATCTATGTTTTAGTTATTTATGCTTTTAATGTTTCTGAGGATACGGCAGATGGTATTCTTGGATTGTTGCAAATATTGTATATGATTATTCTCCCAGTTGTTTGGGTTGGTTATACAGTAGGGAAAAAAGCAGTGGGTGTTCAAATTGTGCGAATAGATGGTAAGAAAGTTACTTTCTTCACAATGTTAAAGCGTGTGATATTGGGGACATTAGTACATGTACTTACGCTTGGAATTGGTTACGTCGTTTCCGCATTTATGGTGGGGCTACGAGAAGATAAGCGTGCGATTCACGATTTCATCGCCGGTACACAAGTGGTACGTGATGAATAAATAGATACATAGAAAAGCAACCTACTGCTGTTAGGTTGCTTTTTTCGTACGTGTAATAAACTTTTCAAATGCAGCAACAAGTACATACATAAGTGTTGCCAGTATACATGTAAGCAGCACACTAAGTAGAACGAGAGTGAAGTTAAACACTTGAAATCCGTAACTAATTAAGTAACCGAGCCCCTGTTTGGAAACAAGTAGTTCCCCAAAGATAACACCAACCCATGATAGTCCAACGTTTACTTTTAGTGTTGAAATAATCGTTGGAAAGGAAGCTGGTAAGATGACTTGTTTGTAGCATTGCCAATTATTTGCGCCAAATGTGTGCATCACTTTTATATAGTTTGTATCAACTTCTTGAAAGGCGCTGTAAATGACGAGAATGGTAATGATGATGGAAATGATGACACCCATCGCAATGGAGGAAGAGATGTTTGGTCCAAAAATAACGATAATAATTGGTCCAAGTGCCACTTTTGGCATCGCATTTAAGACGACAAGATATGGATCTAAAATGCGTGCTAACAGTGGCATCCACCATAGGACGGTTGCAATGAATGTTCCGAGCACAGTTCCGAGTATGAAGCCAGCCCCTGTTTCAAGGAGCGTCGTCCAAATGTGTGGCCAAAGTGATGCGTCTTGCCATTTTGTTATAAAGAGATCCCAAATACTTGATGGGGAGCTAAATAAAAGTGGATCAATCCACTCCTGTTTACTCGCAATTTCCCATAGTGCAAAGAAAACAACAATAAGTAACAGCTGGAAAAGAGCAACGATAATCGTTTGTTTTCGTGCTTTTTTCCGAAACTGGTTATGAAGTTGTTGTATGTGATTCAAGTCCGTTCAGCTCCTTCCATATAGATTGAAAGATGGAAGGGAATTCTGGATGTTGGCGTGCGTGAAATGGTGATAATTCCCGAAGTACACTGGGAATAGAAAATACTTTTGCCACTTTTCCAGGCTTTGCTTGCAGTAAGAAAATGCGATCGCTCATCGCGATAGCTTCTTCAATATCATGTGTCACGAGTACGGATGTTTTGTTATATTCTTTTAACATCGAGAAGACGAGCTCTTCTAATTTTAACTTTGTTTGATAATCAAGTGCGGAGAACGGTTCATCAAGCAGTAAAATTTTCGGATTGGTTGCTAACGTACGGACAAGCGCTGCACGTTGCCGCATACCACCGGAAAGCTCTCTTGGATATTGCTTCTCCGTTCCTTGTAAGCCAACTTCTTCTAACAAGGAAAGAACACGGTTTTTCGTTTCTTTACTGTATGTTTTCGTAATAGAAAGACCAACTGTAATGTTTTCTTCAATCGTTTTCCATGGAAACAAATAATCTTGCTGCAGCATGTAACCGATGGATGAAGTTGGTTTTGTAATTCGTTCACCGTCAACAGTAACAGCACCCTCTATCGGTTTCAATAATCCTGCAATGACAGAAAGGAGTGTCGTCTTTCCGCAGCCACTTGGGCCAAGAAATGAGATGAATTCACCTTTTTCGGCATATAAGTCAATGTTTTGTAGGACAAGGCTTGCTTTGTCTTTTGAGAAGAAACAGTGAGAAACATTCGATACTTGCAGAAAGTTTGTCATAATAATCCCTACTTTTTAATAACGTCTTCGGCAATTTCCGTATTTACAAGTATGTTATGCGGTACCTCTTTTGGAAGTTCCCCTGCTTCTTTCATAATGTTTTGTAACTGCTTCCACTCCTCTTCATCTAAAAGTGGATTTGTTGCATAGGAATGTTGTGATTTATACCGATCGATAACGCTCACCATAATGTCATCTGGTGTATCTGGGAACAGTGGTGCAACGGCTTTAGCAATTTCTTCAGCACTATGTGTATCAACCCATTGCTGTCCTTTATAAAGAGCACGTGTGAACTTTTCAGCTGCACTCTTTTTCTTTGCTAAAAAGCTTTCTTTTGCCATAAACGTTGTGTAAGGTACTGTACCTGATTCAGCGCCAAAACTCGCTACGATAAATCCTTTTCCTTCTTTCTCAAAAATGCTTGCTGTTGGTTCAAACAGCTGCACGAAATCGCCTGTTCCAGAAGCAAAGGCATTTGCAATATTCGCAAACTCAACATTTTGAATTAGCGTCGTATCATTGTGCGGATCGATGCCGTTTTGTTTTAATACATACTCGCCAACCATTTGAGGCATGCCACCTTTACGCTGTCCAAGGAATGTTTTCCCTCTTACGTTATTCCAGTTAAATGTTTCAAGCTTTGTACGAGAGACGAGAAAGGTTCCGTCCGTTTGCGTGAGCTGCGCGAAGTTGATGACAGGATCTTTTGCACCTTGCGCATGAACATATATCGATGTCTCAGATCCAACGAGAGCAATATCAATACCACCTGATAATAATGCAGTCATTGTCTTATCTCCGCCGGCAGTTGTTTGCAGGTCAACTTTTAAACCTTCTTCTTCAAAAAAACCTTTTTCCAAGGCAACATATAAAGGGGCATAAAAAAGAGAGTGTGTCACTTCACCAACGCGAACTTTTTCAAGTTTTTCCTCTTCTTTCTTTGGACTACATGCTACAAAAGTAAAAGTGGTTAACAGTATAATAAGAAAACACGATAAAAATTTTCGCAATTCATAACACCTCCTAAAAAATGAATCTATTGTAATATATGTAGGTAAAAGCCTATATGTGAATGGACAATCGCGGAATTTTTTTAAAGGACAAGAGGAGAAATAGAAAAATAATTATTAGAAAAATATTTCAATTTAGAATAATCAGTGGTATATTTCTAAATATCTATATATATCCCAACTTGAAAAACTTTCTGTATAATTAGTTCTGGTGTGAGATGCAAAAACGCACACCAGACACTAAAGATAAAGGAGAGATGAGGAGAAAAGAGAGGTGAAAGTATAAGGTTGAGTTAGTACGTATAATAAGGAGGAATGAAAATGAAGAAAAGTTTCATCACAGGTGTGTTAGCAACAACAATGTCTATTAGTTGTTTTCAACCAGTAAGCGCTTTTGCAGAAACTTCAAAGACTGAAGTGAAACAAACAAGTACGCAACATGTAATGGTCAGAAATACATTATCAAATTCCATTCGAACATTAGGAGCACAAACGCCTTTAATACAAGCGTATGGATTGGTTATATTACAACAGCCAAACGTTAAGATAGATGCGATGAGTAGCTTAACGAACCATCAACAATTTGCTAAAAATAATGTTCGAGAATGGATGGACCAATATAATCCGAAATTAATGGATTTAAATCAAGAAATGATGCGATTTAGCACAAGATTTAATAGTTATTATAGTAAATTGCATGATTTAGCCGGTGAAGCAAATACAAATGAGGAAGCAAAAACAAATTTTGTAAGCGCATTCAATAGATTCCAAGGGCAAGTCGAAATGATTCAGTATGATATGGAACAAATTTTATTAGAATTAAATCGTTATGAAACTTTATTAATTCAAGATAGTGAGAACTTTTCTGAGAGAGCAGGAGTAGCACTTCAGTCATTGCAAGGAACGAATGGAGACGTTACACAATTACGAGCAGATATTAAAAGAATTCAGGAAGAAATTCAAAATGAGCTCACAAATATTTTAAATAGACCAAAGGAAATTATTAATGGCTCTATTAATATTGGAAAACAAGTATTTACGATTACGACTAATGGAGCGCAATCAAAAACGATAGACTTTGTGTCGATTAGTAGTCTTAGCGATGAACTTATTAACGTGTCTGATAGTCAAACAAAAGAAGCGGCTTATAGAATTCAGCAAAAACAACAAGAACTGCTTCCGTTAATTCAAAAGCTATCACAAACTCAAATTCAAGCGACCCAAATTACTCTTATTGAAGATCAAGTAGATGGTTTTACAGAACTGATTAAGAGGCAAATTACGACTCTTGAATACTTACTAGAAGATTGGAAAGCGTTAAATGGGACGATGGTTCAAATACAAACAAATCTTGAAACAAATGAAAGCATAGACTCTCATACGTTACAAACGCAGTTAACACAATTTAAAAAACTAAGCGATGAAATGAATAAGCAAACAAGTCAGTACGAAGATTTTATTACAAATGTTCGTGTTAAATAGTAAAAATATGGGAATGATTTCAGTTTTGAAAACAGGATAAGGGGAGAAGAAAAATGACAAAGAAACCTTATAAAGTAATGGCTTTATCAGCATTAATAACAGCTTTTGCAGCTACTAACATCATGCCAGCGTACACCTTTGCGGCAGAAAGTAAGGCAAAGCCAAGTCCGATTCATGCTAATGCGGCATATGCATCTAACGAGTACACTGAGTATTCGCTAGGACCAGAGGGCTTAAGAGAAGCGATGGAGCGAACTGGGTCAAACGCGTTAGTAATGGACCTATATGCTTTAACAATTATTAAACAAGCAAATGTAAACTTTAATGGTCTTACGGTGAATGATGCGTTAAAAACGAGCGTACTTCATCATCAAAATGTTGCAAGAATAAATGCAAACCAATGGTTAGATACTTTGAAACCACAGCTTATTTCGACGAACCAAAATATTATCAATTACAATACGAAATTCCAAAATTATTATGATACGTTAGTAACGGCTGTAGATAATCAAGATAAAGAAACATTAAAAAAGGGCTTAACGAGATTATCTACTAGTATTTCAGAAAATAAACAAAAAGTGGACAAGTTAGTGGAGGATTTGAAAAAATTCCGCGACAAAATGACAACAGATACGCAAAACTTTAAGGGAGATGCAAACCAAATCACATCGATTTTAGCAAGTGAGGATGCAGGCATTCCGCTCTTACAACAACAAATTACAACATATAATGAAGCGATTGGGAAATATAACGCAATCATTATTGGATCTTCAGTTGCAACTGCTTTAGGACCGATTGCAATTATCGGTGGTGCAGTTGTCATTGCTACTGGTGCAGGTACTCCATTAGGCGTTGCGTTAATTGCAGGAGGAACAGCAGCAATTGGCGGAGGAACAACGGGGATTGTATTAGCGAAAAAAGAGCTAGATAATGCGCAAGCAGAGATTCAAAGATTATCAGGACAAATTTCACAAGCGCAATTACAAGTGGCTGGTTTAACAAATATTAAAAATCAAACAGAATATTTAACAAATACGATTGATATCGCAATTACGGCACTACAAAATATCTCAAATCAGTGGTACACAATGGGATCGAAGTACAATTCTTTACTTCAAAACGTTGAATCTATTAGTCCACAAGATCTTGTTTTCATAAAAGAGGATTTAAGTATTGCTAAAGATAGCTGGCAAAATATTAAAGAATATGCAGAAAAAATTTACGCTGAAGATATTAAAGTAGTAGACAAAAAAGCTTAATATAATTTGACATCAAGAGAATATATACGTAATTCGTCTTTATTCATATTTTTATATAGTAGAGATCTCTTGTTCAATATAGAGCAAGAGATCTTTTTCACTTTATTTATATTACGTAAGAGTAGGTGAATGATATGGAGAGAAAGTTATATAGAAAACTCATTGCATTACTAGTTATTTTAGGAATAACAACGAGCAGTGTACTACCAATACAAACTTTTGCAGCAGAACAAAATGTAAAGACGTCATTACAGCAACAAAAACATTTAGGTGCTGGTGAGTTTCAAGATGTAATGGAGAAAAATGCATCTAGCATGCTTGTAATGGATTCCTATGCCCGTACCATCTTGGAAGAAAAAGACGTGAGTTTTGCAGGGATAAACTCTATCAGTCAAGAGTTAAAGAAAAGCATTCTTACTCATCAAGTAGATACGCGGACAAATGCAACGTATTGGTTAAACAATATGAAGCCACATATGATGCAAGTAAATAACGATATTGTAAATTATAGTGTCACATTCCAAACGTACTATAATGACTTACTAACCGCTATCAATAGGCAGGATACAAACACATTAAAAACGAAATTAGAAGAACTACATTATAGTATTTTAAATAATAAGAAGAAAACGGACCAATTATTAAATGAACTCATTTCCCTCCGAAATAAAATGACAGTAGATACGCAAAACTTAAAACGTGATGTAGATGGTGTGACAACTGTTTTAACAAGTCAAGATATGGGGATTCCACTCCTAGAGCAACAAATCAATCGATATAACGATTTAATTAAAAAAAGTAAGGATATGATTATTGCAGGTGGTGTACTTTGCGCTACGGGAATCCTTTGTATTGCTGGCGGACCGATGATTGCTGAAGCAAAGAAAAATATTTCATACGCAGAACAAGAAATAAGAATGCTACAATCGAAAATTACAGCGTCCCAAGCGGAAGTAGTAAACTTAACGAATTTAAAAAATCAAGTAAGTTATTTAAGTGATACGATTGATGTAGCAATTACTTCTTTGCAAAACATTTCAAATCAGTGGCACACAATTGGAGCAAAATATAATAATGTATTACAAAATGTTGAATCGATGAGTCCAGCAGATTTTGTATTTATAAAAGAAGATTTAAATGTAGCGAAAGATAGTTGGAAAGACTTAGAGGATTATGCGAAGAAATTAAATGAAGGCGCTCGAAAAATGGAAAAAGAGTTGTAATAATGTCGGTAAAATTATTATGTGTTGAAAAGTATTTATAAATGATTTAAATCACTAAAGAATATTGTGAGTAGGATTGTACAATGATTTTTTTATCAGTTATAATTGATAGTAAATAATTTTGAAAAGAGGTTTTGATATTACATGATGAAGCTTATTAATTGCTAATTAAAATTCCAATGAATTTTATATTGTAAAAGGTGAAATTAAGAGAATGCTCTTAGTTTTATTCTGTATACTCTTTTACGGTAGCGATTAGAAGACATCATATCTTATCAAAATGGATTTCATGTTTTTATTTATATCTATTCTTTTTGGATAGGTATATTTAATAATAGGCAGAAATTAGACCATGAGAAGATATTACTTCTTGTGGTCTTTTTTAATTATTTATCTAACAGCATTTCATGAATGTTAGAAAGGAGGCTACTAAAAGCTAAGTACTATATAAGAAAATTTTGTGGAAATTAAAATGAAAACGGAGGATTTACTATGAGTGAGTATGAATTAATTAGCGATTATAAGCACAATAAAAAATATAAGGAGAGCTTTAATGAGCTCGCTAAGAAAGTGTTTGAACTCGATTTTAAGGAATGGTATGGAAGAGGATGCTGGAATGATAACTATGTTTGTTATTCATATGTGGATGGAGAGAAAGTTGTTGCAAACGCTTCAATCAATAAGATGAACGTGATTCTTAATGGAAAAGAATATAAGGCAATCCAAATAGGGACAGTCATGACGCATCCAGATTACCGTAATCAAGGATTAGCAGCTAAACTAATGGATTATATCGTTAAGAAGTATGAACAGGAATGTGATTTTATTTACTTGTTTGCAAATGATACAGTGCTTGATTTTTATCCTAAGTTTGGCTTTGAACGAATGCAAGAAAGTAGATTTAGCTTGAGAACTTCTGATTGGAAAGAGAAAATCTCAAAAAAGGTTACTTTAAGAAAGCTTGATATTAACAAACAAGCAGATTTTGAACTGATGAGAGGGTTTGCAATTAGTAGAGCTGCTATATCCTCAGTAGTAGGAGTGAAAAACAATGAACATTTGCTAATGTTTTATTTTATTTTAGCATTCCAGGATTCCATTTATTATAACGAGGAAGAAGATATAATTATGATCTTTGAACAAGAAGATAATCAGCTTCATATTTTTGATATCATTAGCAAAAATAAAGTGGAAATAGATACAGTATTACGCTGTACGACGCTAGACTATATTGAGACAATTCATTTTCATTTCACACCAGATTTTGATAACAAAAAGATTTATTCAGAGTTTATAGAAGAGAATGATGATGTATTGTTTGTTTTGCCATTACTGAAAGATAAGCCAAAGCATTTCTTATTTCCATTAACATCGCATGCATAAAGTGAAACTTCAATCTGTTAATGTGGGGTTGTTTCAATTAACACTCGGTGGTGGATGAAGGAAACCACCACTGAGTGAAGTTTCACTTTATAGTTGTTTCTGTTTCATAGACTTTACAATCTTTATAACAATGCCAGTAAACAAAACAATCATTCCATTAAAAAGCGTCAAAAATCCAATGAGAGCACCGCCATACCCAGCTCCTTCACCGCTTCCACCAGAACTCCAGTCGTAAAGATAAAGAAATAATGAGCCACTTGCAAAAGTTAGCACAGGGGCTAAAACAAGTAAAATAATACCGGCAATGATGAGGTTTAACTTTTTTCGTTTATGAAGCATAATCATTAAAATATTAAGCGCGATAAGACCGAAGATGAAGAATAATAAAATAATTGTATCCATCGTAGCATCCCACCTTACATGATTTTTTAATGAAAAATTCAGTTGTTTTCACTGGTAATTATATGACAACAACTTGTTGAAAACGAGACTTCTTCCAGTTATTTTTTGGTATGATAACAGTACAGCAACATAGGGAGGATTTTACATACATGCAAAAAAAATTATTTATACTTCTTCTTAGTGTTATGATGTGCATATTAGCTGCCTGTAATGGTGTTAAACAAGAGGCAAAAGCGACGGAAGAAGTACAGCAAGAACATGCAATATATGAAGCAACTGAAATAAAAGATGAACAGCAAAAGCAAAATAAAAATCGTGTTGTGGATGCGACGGTTGTAAAGAACATTGATGGCGATACGATAAAAGTAGAATTAGAAAGTGGGAAAGAAGAAACAGTACGCTTTCTATTAATTGATACACCGGAAACGAAGCATCCTCGTTTAGGTGTGCAGCCATTTGGTCCAGCGGCGAGTGATTTTGTGAAGCAGCATGCTGGTAAAGGAAAGAAGATTCAACTTGAATTTGATGTAAGTGATCGTGAGAAATACGGTCGATTACTTGCTTACGTATGGGTAGATGGACAAATGTTAAACCGAATGTTAGTAGAACAAGGGTTAGCACGTGTTGCTTACGTGTATGCACCAAATACGAAGTATGTTGATTATTTACGCGAGACGCAAGAAAAAGCACAAGCTGCTGAAAAAGGAATTTGGAGCGTGGAAAATTACGTAACGGATAAAGGGTTTGATAAAGAGACAGTAAAAGGACAGCAGGAGGAAATACCAGCTGAGACGCAACAATTTAAAAGCTGTAAAGAAGCGAGAGAAGCAGGTGTGACGAATATTCAAAAAGGAGATCCCGCATATTTTAAGAAATTAGACCGAGATGGTGATGGAGTTGCTTGTGATAGATAAATGGGGGGCTTCATCCCCCACTGAGTGTTAGTTGAATGAATCGGTGTAATGCGAGATAAGGGAGAGGTATCGTATGTTACGCTCATTATATTGGACAACCTTTTGGACGGTGTTTGTTGCATCGCTACTTAAATTGTTTACGATGGATATAATTTCTTATCAATATGGATTGGTTGATACAGGGATATTTGGCTTAAAAGCATGGATTGGATACGGTGTATTTCTTTTGTTTTTCATTCCGATTTGGTTACTTGCTAAAAAGATGAGAAATCGAAAAGTAAGAGTGAAAACAGTGAGTATTCATCAGGTGAAAAGGTAGTAAAAGGGGATAAGAGATATGAAAAAGAAGAAGCTGTTCACAACTTGTGCGATGATGATGGTGTTTCTTGTCGTTGTAGTTATATATAACTATTACTCACTTGTCAGCGTAAAAAGTGCTTGTGAGGAACAACATAAAACAGCGCATGTGAAGAAAAGTATATTTGCAATTCATTGGTCTGTTACGTGTGAATGGTGAAACCCGCTCAAAACTCAATCTTGAGCGGGTTTCACCATTTCTATTGCAGTAGTAATACAATACTCACCTTAAAGTTTTCACAAAACTAATCATACATAAGCATACGTTTCACTAGAAATTTAGCGGAAGCATATAAAAACTACTAAAATGACAAATTGCTGTCACATAAGTTTGCTATAACAGTAGTAATAGAATATTTGAGAGGTGAAAAGATGGAGAACAACTTAGAGCAGCAAGTGCGAAAGTCAAAATGGAAAAGTATATGTATGTTTCTCGTCGCTTTGTTCATGCTTCCGCTTTCGCTTTATGTATATGCGTTTCATATCGAAACAAAACGAATAGATGTAACAGAGATGGACATTCAGCATCCTAACATTCCTGAAGCCTTTGATGGCGTGAAAATTTTGCAGTTTTCGGATACACATTTTAGTGAAGATTTCCCACATGAGCAGCAAAAATTAGTGAATGAAATGAATAAATTAAAGCCTGATATCGTTGTGTTTACGGGAGATTTAATCGATAATTTTAGCAAGTATGGCGAGAAGCGATATGAGTCACAAAAGATTTTATCAAAGATTCAGGCACCGCTTGGTAAGTATGCGGTATTTGGAAATCATGACCGCGGTGGTGGTGGCGGTTATTTATATAAAGAGTATATGGAAGGGGCAGGATTTACTGTTTTAGTAAATGAAACGGAAAAAATTACAGCAAAAAATGGCCAATCAATTACACTGGCTGGTCTTGATGACTTTTTGCTTGGAAAACCTGATATTCATCGTACACTTTCTCCTTTACAAGGCAATGACTTTAATATGCTACTTGTACATGAACCTGATGTTGTCGAGCAGGTGGATTCCTATCCGATTCATTTCCAAATGTCAGGGCATAGTCACGGTGGACAAGTACAAATTCCGTTCATTGGCCCGTTAATTACGGCTCCTCTTGCTACAAAATATACGGAAGGATTATACGAAGTAGAGGGAACGCAATTGTATGTGAACCGCGGCCTTGGTACGACGAGAATGCCGGTCCGTTTCTTTAGTCAACCAGAAGTATCACTTTTCACACTGCATAGTAAAAAGTGATACAATAGGATGAACTGTAGAAACAGGAGGCAGAAAAGATGTATGTAACGTTTACAGATGCAGCATATGAAAAGATTATGAATACGATTCCGGAAGAAACTCGTTATATAAAGTTATTTTATGATACAGATGGATGTGGCTGCGTTGTTAGTGGTGTAATTAATTTAGTTGCTTTATGTGAAAAAGAAGAACGTGACGTTGACATTGAGTCAAATAAATTTCATGTAATTGCCGACCGCACGAAACTTGTATTTATGGATGATCAATTAACAGTAGACTGGCATGAATCAGGTAAGTTTCAATTGAAGAGTCCAAGTCAGTTTTATAATCCGAATATGAAGCTTCATGTTCGCGTGTAAAGAAGAGCAGAGAAAATCTGCTCTTTTTTAATCTTATAAAATATACATAAGATTGAATTTTCTGTATAATTATTTGGAGAGGGAGGGAGAATGATGAAGCGGTGGGGAATTGAACTATTACTTGTAACAGTTGTTATTATTTGGGGAACGAATTATACGATTGGTAAGTATGGAATTGTAGAACTGAGTGTCATTGATTTTACGGCACTTCGCGTAGCAGTAGCGGCTCCTTTATTATTACTACTCACATTTTACATAGAAAAATCATTGCGAATTGATAAGCGTGATATATTTCGGCTTATTGTCGTAAGTATTGTTGGTATTACATTATATCAAACACTGTTTATGGAAACGATTAAATACACATCAGCGACTAATGCATCGCTGCTTATTTCAATCTCACCAATTTTTACAGCGGTATTTGTTATTTTGTTAAAGCAAGAAACGTTTTCAGTAAGAAAGGGCATAGGTTCTCTTTTCGCCTGCGTCGGTGCAGCTCTCGTATTACTGTCAGGTACTTCGCTTTCGAATTCTTTATACGGAAATGTAATTGGACTTGTGACATCCATTTGCTGGGGGATATATCCTGTATTAGCAGCCCCCCTTATGAAAAAATATTCGGCTCTTCGTGTAACAGCTTGGTCAACAGCGATTGCGGCTGTACCTCTTATGATCATGAGTGGTCCATCCATTTTACAAGTTCCTTTTCATATTGAACAAAGCAGTACATGGTTTTCATTAGCGTATTCCATTTTCTTTGTGACAGTATATGGCCTTGTTGTATGGTATATCGGTGTGCAAAAAATTGGTGCATCTCATACGATGGTATATATGTATGTGACGCCGTTTGTCGCAGTTGTATTTGCAGCGATGTGGGCAAAGGAACATGTTTCCCTCCAGCAGCTTATTGGAGGGCTCATTATTTTTCTTGGACTATGGTTTGTGAAGTCAGAAAAGAAGACAAAGAACTTAATTGTCAGTCAAAATATATCAAAATAAGAAAACAGATCAACGTTTGATCTGTTTTCTTATTTTTTTATTTTGGGCAAAAAAATAAGAAACAGAATGGCTGTAATGAGAGGAATCCAGTTAATAAATGGTGTGCGGAAAAGTATGATGAGTATTGTACCGGTAAGAAGAACACCGAGGACGGAATAAAAAATACTATGGTTTCGTGTATACCAATATAGTGTAAACCCCACGAGGGCGGGAACGAGAAGGTGGATAAGTGCAATGATAAAGAGGAGCATCTCATACCTCCCTTCATAAAGTACTTACTACATCATATACAAATTGGACTGGAATAATATCTGTTTTTTGACAAATGGGATAAAAAGTTCCTAAATTTGTCGTAATTCAGACGGTGTGTACAAAGTGGAAATCTAGTATAATAGTATTTTGTTAAAATATTTTCACAGTGTAAATGGTGTTTACTGTATATATGAAAATATTTGCTACTTATATGTATAAATAGATAAAATTTTCCAGTATGATTAAGATAGATCAATAGGACGGGAGTGATAATATGATTCGTATGTCAATGCGAGCATTTAAAATACAAATGTATTATGTACTTGCCATTCTTTTTTTAGGATGGGCGGCAACTCCATTTTCACAACATTTTTTAGGTGCAGGTATTGGGCTCCTTGTAAGCATGTATTGTGTATGGATTTTAGGTAATCGAATTGAACGGCTTGGTGAAAGTGTTGCAAAGAAAAAGCGAGCACCATCTATTGGAATGTTAAATCGCTTTGCAGCAGCGATACTTGGTGCAATTGTTATGTATGAAATTGAACATCATATGGTCATGTGGGCATTTGCTGTTGGAATTTTGGGTGGATACTTACTAATGATTGTGAATTTAGCGTATTACAGCATGAAGGATGCGAAAGAGGAAGAAGAAAGACGTTTACGAGATGACTCGTAAGCGTCTTTTTTATGGTGAGATAAAACGGCTAAGCAGAACCAATAGAAGCATATATTGAGCGAGAGTATATTTTCTTTTGTCTATATAGCCGGGAATTTACTATTCGGAAATTAAAGTGGTATAAACGCAAGAAGGTAGCGAGTCCATACTCATCGCCAATAGCATTCTCTTTTAGCTTACTCATACAAATGACCTGTACGTCAATAATTCATCTTTGAAGTACAGGTCATTTGTATGATAATGGTTATAAATAATTGCGAAATAATGAACTTACATAAATGCTTTTAAAAGCTCTTGTACTAATGGAATTACTCCACCTAGAAATTGTAAAACTGCTAATGCGATTTCCATATTGCCCCTCCTCGATTTGAATATTTGGTTTTTTAAAACTACTTGTAATTTCATTATAGTAAGCGCTTACAATAAAATCAATATTTTTTTAAATAATTATTAAAAAATATAAAAATATAAAAATCCAATAATTCACATAAATAAAAGTATACTTGAAAATAACATTTTAATAGAAAAGGAATACTCATATGCTGATTTATACTGTATTGCCTTCTCATATACATGTTATATTTTTATTTACTTTTTTTTAAAAGCCATTAGTTTTTTATCCCGCATTAACATGAACTTCACTGCTAAAAAAGGCACAAAAAATTTCATTGTTGTTTTAGCTTGATGGCGATGGAGGCCCACTAAGGTCCCCATGAAAAAACAGCCTACGAATAAATTCGTGGGCTGTCATTATAGTAAGTACACCATACTCTTTTTTAGAAGGCTCGTTTGGGTTTTGTCGGTGAGTACTCGCATTCTTGTAGAGCATGGATGTACTTATTCATATCGTTATGTTAGGCGATTGGGCCACCTAGTTTTACAATTTCTTCAGAAACATTTTCAAACTTTTTGAAGTTTGCTTTAAATTTCTCAGCAAGCTCAATTGCTTTTACTTTGTAAGCTTCTTTATTAGTCCATGTTTGCTCTGGCATTAATACTTCATCAGGTACACCAGGAACATGAAGTGGCACTTGAAGACCAAAGATGTCGTGTTTCACTGTTTCTGTATTATCAAGCTCGCCATTTAATGCAGCTTGCACCATTGCACGTGTATGACCTAAGTTCATACGTTTACCAACGCCGTATTCGCCGCCAGTCCAGCCAGTGTTCACTAAGAATACTTTTGCATCATGTTTCTCAATTTTCTCACCTAACATTTCAGCATAGCGAGATGCATCAAGTGGTAAGAATGGAGAACCGAAGCATGTTGAGAACGTTGCTTGTGGAGAAGTAACACCGCGCTCAGTTCCAGCTAGTTTACTAGTGTAACCGCTTAGGAAATGATACATTGCTTGCTCTTTCGTTAAACGGCTGATTGGAGGTAATACGCCAAATGCATCAGCTGTTAAAAATACGATTGTATTTGGATGACCAGCAACACTTGGAAGTACGATGTTATCAATAGCTTCCATTGGGTAAGCTGCACGTGTATTCTCTGTTAATGCTGTATTATCGTAGTCTGCGATACGTGTATGACTATCAATTACAACGTTTTCTAGTACAGAACCGAACTTAATTGCATCGAAGATTTGTGGTTCTTTTGCACGTGATAAGTTAACGCATTTTGCGTAGCAACCGCCTTCAATGTTAAATACGCCGTTATCAGACCAGCCATGCTCGTCATCACCAATTAATTTACGGTGTGGATCAGCAGATAATGTTGTTTTACCTGTTCCAGATAAACCGAAGAATAGCGCTACATCGCCTTCTTCACCAACGTTTGCTGAGCAGTGCATAGATAAGATATCTTGCTCTGGAAGCAAGTAGTTCATAATAGAGAAGATTGACTTTTTCATTTCACCAGCGTACTCAGTACCACCAATTAATACAACACGTTTTTCAAACGAAACAATGATGAATGTTTCAGAGTTTGTGCCATCTACTTCAGGGTCTGCTTTAAAGTTTGGTGCAGATACAATTGTAAACTGTGCGTCATGATTCTTTAATTCTTCTTCAGTTGGACGAATAAATAATTGATGTGCAAATAAATTGTGCCATGCATATTCGTTAATAACTTGAAGAGGTAAACGATAGTTATGATCTGCGCCAGCAAACCCTTTAAATACGAATAGATCTTCTTTATCTTTTAAATATTCCATCATTTTTGTATATAATTTATTAAAATGTTCTTCAGAAATCGGTTGGTTCACAGCACCCCAAGCGATTTTATCTGTAACAGATGCTTCATCTACAATAAATTTATCTTGTGGAGAACGTCCCGTATACTTTCCAGTCGAAACAGAAACTGCGCCAGTAGAAGTTAATTGCCCTTCTTTTCTCATTAAAACTTTTTCCGTTAATTGCGGAACGCTTAATTGAATCTGTGCATTGCTTCCGTTTAGTAGCTCATGTAATCCAATTTGGACATTCACAGTCGTCATATTTATATACCATCCTTTATTTATTTAATTTATAAAATTTCTCGTAATCCCCAAAAAGAGTATAACACAATCATATAAATAATGTATACTATTTATTTATTTTTGTTTGTGTGAATACATTATTTTTTGAAATTCATTTTAAATGCGTTTAAAAAAGAAAAAATCATCCAATTTTTTCTTCTTGCTATCATGATAAATGTTATGATGGCGCTTTCTTTTGTGGTGAAAAGGCTTTTTTTATTATGAAAAAAGCTATAGAAATATTTGTATTTCGATTGACAAACGGAGGTCATTTCTTTAGTATAGTTGAGGACGGATACTCTCTTATCCCGAGCTGGCGGAGGGACAGGCCCGATGAAGCCCGGCAACCTCACTTGGATGAACGATAAATCACAAGTGAATAGGTGCTTAAACCTGTGCGAGGTGAAATATCTCGAACGATAAGAGCGAAGGGCAAAAAGCAGTATGCAAGTAGCAAATTAAACCTTTCCTCTATAAGGAAAGGTTTTTCTTTTTTACTTGTGTGGGAGAATATTATGAATGTCGCGATTTGTGGCAAATTAAGGATGAGTTCCGTACAATATATACAATTACTGTAGGGAGGTTTACCCAATGACAAAAAAACGTCATCTGTTCACATCTGAGTCTGTAACTGAAGGACATCCAGATAAAATTTGTGACCAAATTTCTGATTCAATTTTAGATGCAATCTTAGCAAAAGATGCAAACGCACGTGTAGCGTGTGAAACAACTGTAACAACTGGTTTAGTATTAGTAGCGGGAGAAATTACGACTTCTACGTATGTAGATATTCCGAAAATCGTTCGTGAAACAGTACAAGGAATCGGTTACACACGTGCAAAATACGGATTCGATGCAGAAACTTGTGCAGTATTAACATCTATCGATGAGCAATCAGCTGACATCGCTATGGGTGTTGACCAAGCGTTAGAAGCACGTGAAGGTCAAATGTCTGACGAAGAGATTGAAGCAATCGGTGCTGGTGACCAAGGTTTAATGTTCGGCTTCGCATGTAATGAGACAGAAGAACTTATGCCACTTCCAATCTCTCTAGCTCACAAATTAGCTCGTCGTTTAACGGAAGTTCGTAAAGATGAAACTTTATCATACTTACGTCCAGACGGTAAAACGCAAGTTACAGTTGAGTATGATGAGAACGGTAAACCAGTTCGTGTTGATACGATTGTAATTTCTACACAGCATCATCCAGAAGCTACATGGGAAGAAATCGATCGTGACTTAAAAGAGCACGTAATTAAAACAGTTGTACCAGCTGAGTTAATGGATGAGGAAACAAAATTCTTCATTAACCCAACTGGCCGTTTCGTAATCGGTGGACCTCAAGGGGACGCTGGTTTAACTGGACGTAAAATCATCGTTGATACGTACGGCGGATACGCTCGTCACGGCGGTGGTGCATTCTCTGGTAAGGATGCAACAAAAGTTGACCGCTCTGCAGCATACGCAGCTCGTTACGTTGCGAAAAACATCGTAGCAGCAGGTCTTGCTGAAAAAGCAGAAGTACAACTTGCATACGCTATCGGTGTAGCACAACCTGTATCTATCTCTGTTGATACATTTGGTACTGGTAAGGTAACGGAAGAAGTATTTGTAGAATTAATTCGCAACAACTTCGACCTTCGCCCAGCAGGAATCATCAAAATGTTAGACTTACGTCGCCCAATCTACAAGCAAACTGCAGCATACGGCCACTTCGGACGTACTGATGTGGATCTTCCATGGGAGCGTACAGACAAAGCAGCAGCTTTAAAAGAGCAAGCTAGTCTATAATATAAGAAGAAAAAAGCTTTGCGCCCGGACGCAAAGCTTTTTTTAATTGCCGTTTTTCTTATCAATTGCATCACTAATTTGATCGTTTCCTTCTTCTGTAATTTCACTCCATTTATCGTTTCCATTGTTGACAGAATCACTCCAAAGTTTACCACCTGTATCAACAGCATAACTCCAAATCTCGCTACTGCGATCGGTAATGAGCCAATATGTATCACGAATTGGATGATCCAAATCTTCACCGATTTTTTCTTTTAAATATGCTTGTGCCTTCTTTAAATTTTCCTTTTCTGTTTCCGACAGTTCTTTAATCATTTCTTTCGTATGAGTAGCTAATGCTTTTTTCTGTTCTTTTTGTTCATATGCTTCCTTTTGTCCAGAGTCTTTCCATTCTAGCCATTGTTTTTGAAGCTTTTCGTATTGATCACGAAGATAGTCGTTTAGCGCACGTTCATCGTCAACTGATATAAATTCACCAGCACCAGCATTTGCGACATCTTTTAATTGTTTTTGACCATCGTCATCGACATCAAATCCAATAATGTTCACAACAGTTTTTATATTAGGTATGCTATTTAAATCTTTTGCAGCTTGTACAGGATCACCGTCACACGTTTCAATGCCATCACTAACAACATATACAATTGCTTCTGTTGTACCTTCAGGAATATCTTCTTTCACGCCTTGTAGTGCACTTGCGATTGGTGTCCAGCCAGTTGGTTGAATGGTACTTAATGCTTGTTTTAATGCAGATTCATCATGTCCAGTTGCATTATAAATGGTTTCCGTCGCACCACATGATAAAGCTTTATCTGCTTCTTCGTTACTTCCTTTATGACCATATACACGTAATGAAACAGATGCATTTTTTGGAAGGCTAGAAGAGAAACTTTCAATTGCTTCTTTTGCGGCATCCATCTTCGTCTTTCCATCAACTTTTCCCGCCATGCTACCGCTTGTATCTAGCAAAATGGAAAAGTGCATCTTTTTTGTCTCTGGTAATGTAATATCATTTGTTGGCTTCTCGTGATTTACTTCGACTGAGGAATCGAAGTTTACAAATACAGGTACATGAGGACGATAATCTTCCGCTAATAAAAGAAGGAGACGATCGAGATATTCCTCTTTTGATAAGTCTTTTGGAAATTTATCAAGCTCTTTTTTGACTTTTTCTTCATCATAGTACTTTCCAGAGTATTTTCCAGGTGGCTTCATCATCATTTTTTCTGTATCTGTTAATTCGCGATTAAAGGTTACTTGTTGAGGTTTTTCCTGAGGTGTTTTCTCTTTTTGTTTCACATCTTTCTTTTCTTTTGTTTCTTCTTTCGTTTCTTCTTTCGTTTTCTTTGCTGTTTCTTCAGTAGAATGACTACATGATGTTGTAAGAAGAAATGCGATTAGTAGCATTCCAATTCTCTTCATGTTATCCTCCTGTTATACAAATATCCTTTTTTTGGGTTACTTGTATTATAGCATGTAGTTAATAGTGTTTTTTCTATTTTTTGTAAAAAAGAATGGTTATTCACCTTCATGTTTATGTTTATATGGATATGTGTCAGGATCTACATCTTTGTTCAGTACTCTTTCATAGTAAGAGAGAACACCTTTTTCATTTGTATCACTGATTCTTTGATAACGGTATGTATATATTACATTGGGTTCATCTTTGTATACGACATCAACCATATAACCAAATTTGAAATCATAACGCACTTTATTTTGAAAGTTATCTCTTTTCTCCCCTTGTGATAAGAGATAAGCTTCTATTTTAGTAGTTGCTTAATGAAGTTATACTATTTTAGCGTGTAAAAAGGAAAAAGCTTTGTGCGGATGCACAAAGCTTTTTTTATTTTAAATAGTTGGTCTGTTATTTACATTAAGAGGTACACATAAAGTTTCTAATTTGTGTATACCGATAGCTTACTTTTCGGCGACGTCCTGATTGCCAAGTATATCCAGATACTCCGTTTTGTCTAACTTCAGTTGGATAAAACCAAAAATCTCTTCCAAAAGGCCCTTGTCCTTTTAAGCCAATAAATCCCCATCTCCCTAAACAATTACACATTGCTGCTCGTATTTGCCAATTTTGTATGGGAGAAGAAAATGCTGCTGGTGCTGCTGGTTGTTGCGCTGGTGGTGGTGATGTTGGAGCATCTTCAGCATCGTCGGGGCGATAGACCTCATCGTCGATCTCTCTCATGTCCTCGAATGATTGGTAACTTGGGTATTGATCATATGGCTGTTGATTATAATTTACATACGGAAAGTACATTGGCTGGTTATTCATGAAAAAATCACCTCATTTTTTTAATGCGTACTTAAAATATGAGTATGTTGGATGATTCTTATATGAAGCTTATTTATAGCCCAAATTATTTTCAGCAGTACGGATTATATGAAGACAGTGGATTTTTTGCTGATAAAGAAATAATTATGAAGGTAATTCATATACATCTTTAGTTCTATACAGTTTGAATAGAATAAATTTACAAATATAACATTTGGTGGATGTTAAAATAGGTAATTCCATTTTATACTAATAGTGTGCCACCCCTTCTAAGGGACAGCGCACGGCCGGTGATTGGCTAATGGGAGCATTCTCATTTTGCCAGTGCCGGTTTTTTGTTGGATAATAGTGATAATCAACTTTTGGGGGAGGGATCATGTTGAAAAAGATAGACGTTACTTCTATAAGAGAACAAGTAGCTAGTTTTTATATTTATTCTATTTCTTTTCTTGGTGTAATTGCTGTTATCATTTCTTTGTTTTTAAGTGAAATGCCTTCTAATCTTATACTGCTTTTGTTATTAATTATGTTTATGGGGATTACTGAGTATTTTCCTATCCGTATTTGGAGAGGCGGGATTACGCTTAGTCTTACACTCGTTTATACAATGAATTGGCAGTTTGGAGTATATATAACGGTTGTTTCTTCTGTATGTGCGATGTTATGTATCCATTTGCTTCGCAGTTTACCTATGCAAAGGACAGTATTTAACTGTGCCCAGTTTGCTCTTAGTATCATATTAACAGAATGGCTTTCTAGCAAATGTTTCTCCCTTTTTATTTCTGAGATGAATCTCTCTTTTTTATACGAAAAATTCATAATTTTATTTTTATTCAGTGTTCTTTTTTGCTTTTTTAACAGCTTTTTTTACGATCTTTTAATCATACTTCTTCCTCAGCCGTATCCGTTAGAAGAATGGCATAAAAAAAATATATTAATACTCCTAAGTGTGCTTTTTTGTTTATTTTATGCTTCCTTTATACATGTATTAGCTTACCGGTATCAAGGAGTGTTAGACGAGATTATGGTCTTATTTTTCTTTTTTCCACTTGTGGCAATCTGTATCATTAGCTCCTTTGTTAGGCAAATACGGATTGAAAAAGAACGATTATATAAACTTTTTTCTATTACAACAGAATTAAGTCGGGGGTTATCTGCTGGAAACTTACAGCAGATGAAACAATCACTGAAAGGATTCTTAGGAATACAGGCATATGTTTTATGGGCAAAAGATGAAGGGAACTGGACACTTTTACTAAAGGATGGAAAAGTACATTCGAATATTTCAAGTTCTTCTGATATACATGCGAAGTTTGAAGAGATATCCCAACCTGTTGTTGTTACTGATTGGAAAACAGGCATGGCACCAGGGGATGAAGTATTTGAAAATGTTATGCGATCCCTTGTATATTTACCCCTTAAAGTAAACCAGGAAGTGGTTGGAATGTTTGTAGCGGGTAAAAGCAGGAGTGCAAGTTTTATTACGGAAGATGTACAGACTTTAGCTACGTTTGCCAATCAATTAGGTAGTTTGCTTAAAACACGGACACTCATCTCTGAACAGGAAAAAAGAACGATTTTGGAAGAAAGAAATCGAATTGCTCGTGAAATCCATGATGGCATTGCACAAGCTTTGGCCGGGGTGATATTCCAATTGGAATCAGCTCAGAAGAAGTATGCAAATCAACCAAAGGACATGCAGCAAGTAGTAGACAAAAGCATAGAAAAATTACGGAACAGTTTAGGAGAAGTGCGTTATTCTATTTATGCTTTAAAGCCATATCCAACACAAAGGTTAGGGCTAAAACAGGCAATTACGAATAAAATTCAATCCTTAAAACAAGAATATGATTTAGCCATTTCCTATCATGAAAGAGGGCGTTCTCGGAAACTTAGTTTTAAGAAAGAAAGGGTCATCTTTGATACTTTGCAGGAGAGCTTGCAAAACATTGTAAAGCATGCAAAGGCAGATAAAGTTGACATTTTACTAAGCTATCAAAGAGAACATGTGCTTTTGAAGGTGAAGGATAATGGAGTTGGCTTTTCTCTTTTTGAATCTATGATTAAAGCAAAGGATGAGCCTCATTATGGTATATTACATATGAATGAACAGGCTGAACAACTGGGGGCTGCCCTTCAGATTGATAGTTCAGCTGGAAAAGGAACAGAAATCACATTGTTAATTCCAGATTCAGAAATTGGGGAGGGGTATCATGATTCGAATATTAGTAGTGGATGATCATACTGTCTTGCGTGACGGAATTCGAAGTATATTGGAACTTGAATCTGATATGCGAGTAGTCGGAGAAGCTGTTTCTGGGGATGAGGTATTAAAGAAAGTAGAAGAGTGTGAGCCAGATTGTATCTTAATGGATATTAATTTACCAGGGAAAAATGGCATTGAGGCTACATCACTTGTGAAAGAGCAGTATCCAAACTGCCGCGTTCTCGTATTAACGATGTTTGAACATGATGAATACTTAATGTCCGCTCTTCGGGCAGGCGCAGATGGCTATTTACTGAAGGATTCATCATCCGAGCAAGTGGTAGCGGCAATTCGAATGGTATTACAAGGAGATTCCGTGATTCATCCGCGCATGACTAAAAAGTTAATTACGTATCATCAACAAACGAAATTAGAATCAAATGAAAATGAGCTGACAGAGCGTGAAAAAGAAATCCTGTTTGAATTGGTCAAAGGTCTTAGCAATAAGGAAATTGCTGAAGCGCTATATATCAGTGATAAAACAGTTAAAATTCACATCAATAAAATTTTTAAAAAGTTGAATGTGAAGAGCCGCTCGCAAGCTGTTATTTATGCCGTTCGAAATCAACTTGTCCCGTTTTCTTAAATAAAGTGAAACTTCAATCAGTGGGGGGTTCTTCATCCCCCACTAATTGTCAGCCCGTTAATGCAGGATAAAAAGTACGTGAAAAGAACTACTCTTTTTCTTATTATCTCACTCGAATAATAAGGAAAGGAGTAGTTCTTTTGTACTATTCGGTATAGAACTAATACCAATAAAAAATATTGCTTTTTGGTAATTTTCAGAAAAAATAAAATTCAATACAATAAAAAGTAGAATCGTAGTCTAATAGCTTTATAAATTTATATTGCATCATGACTACAGATAAAAACAAATAATGGGGGAACGGGCATGAAAAGAGGGAAATTTGGAAAGGTTCTTACGGGAACATTAGCTTTAGGTATGTTATTGTCACAAGGCATTCCGTATAACGTATTAGCAGAAAGTCCGATTGAACTAAATCCAGTTGATAATGTGGAAGAGGTCTTGAAAGGTCTGTCTGCAGAACAAAGACAAGCGTTGGAACAGTTAGATACAAATTCTAACTTTGCGATTTCTCCTGATATTGATTCGAATAGCCCTGAATTAGTTAACGTTATCGTGGAATTCAATCAGGCGCCAGCGAAAGTTGAAGTGATGAAACAAGCAGCGAAAGGAAAGAAAATATCCTCTGCTTCTGCCAAAGCGAAAGTGGATGAAGAACATAAAGTATTCAAACAACACGTCGAATCCTTGAAATCAAAGAAGGATGCCGGCACGTACGAGACGCAAAAAGTGAAGATTACACGCGAATATAAGAATGCGATTAATGGTGTAGCCATGACTTTACCTGGCGTTGCAG
>NZ_JOTN01000027.1 GCF_000712595.1 Bacillus manliponensis | reverse complement strand
GACTAGATTGTTTTTCAACAGTATGAAAAGACCAAACACTATTGTTTTGGTCTTTTTTACTTTTTACTATGCCACTTTATTTATGGTACGGTTCGTCGTATATGATGAAGTGGCGTTTTTTCTAAATACATTATTCACTATCTTCATAAGAGCTATCTGCTTTCGTACTCCAGCTTAGATTCCATTCTTCATTTTCATAAGGACTATTATTTTTTCTTTTTGTTTTATCCGCTCTCTTAACCTTACTATTTTTCCCTATAAGTTCTTCAATTAGAACGTCTAGTTGTACATATTTCTTCTTATGATCTTGTAGCTTTTATACATAAAAAATTTTAAATTCCGTTCGTTTTGACTACAACAATATTATTCTTTAAAAACGAACAATATAAATATAACAAATCATTTTAATTCGTCATTACATGTGTTTTATTAAAATTCAACCTCTACATTTCATATTTAACCACTAAAAAGCTTTGACTTATTGAATAAAATACTGTAAATTATCTTTTGGGCGAACGTTTTTTGAAACAAACAGTAAAATATTCGTATTTAGGGGTGTATAACATGGAAAATGTATTCGACTATGAAGATATTCAATTAATTCCTGCAAAATGTATAGTAAATAGCCGTTCTGAATGTGATACAACTGTCACTTTAGGTAAACATAAATTTAAATTACCCGTCGTTCCTGCAAATATGCAAACAATTATAGATGAAAAGATTGCAGTTTATTTAGCTGAAAATGGCTATTTCTATATTATGCATCGCTTTGAACCAGAGAAACGCACATCTTTTATTAGAGATATGCATTCACGTGGATTTATCGCATCTATTAGTGTTGGAGTTAAAGAAGAAGAGTATGGATTTATACAACAATTAGCTGAAGAAAAACTTGTACCTGAATACATCACAATAGATATTGCGCATGGACATTCTAATGCTGTAATAAAAATGATTCAACATATTAAAGAGTATTTACCTGAAAGCTTTGTCATCGCTGGCAATGTTGGAACACCAGAAGCAGTAAGAGAATTAGAGAATGCTGGTGCCGACGCAACAAAAGTAGGTATTGGACCTGGTAAAGTATGTATCACAAAAATTAAAACTGGATTCGGAACTGGTGGTTGGCAATTAGCTGCTCTTCGTTGGTGTGCAAAAGCTGCGAGCAAACCTATTATTGCAGACGGAGGCATTCGTACACACGGTGATGTAGCGAAATCAATTCGATTTGGTGCAACTATGGTTATGATTGGTTCATTATTTGCTGGTCATGAAGAATCTCCAGGGGAAACAATTGAAAGAGATGGTAAGTTATACAAAGAGTACTTTGGTTCAGCTTCCGAATTTCAAAAAGGCGAAAAGAAAAATGTAGAAGGCAAAAAAATGTTTGTTGAGCACAAAGGTGCTTTAGAAGATACATTAATTGAAATGGAACAAGATCTTCAATCTTCTATCTCTTATGCTGGCGGAAATAAATTAGATGCCATTCGTACTGTAGATTATGTTGTCGTGAAAAACTCAATCTTTAATGGTGATAAAGTTTACTAAGAAAAATTATCATTTAAAATACAATAAAAAGAGCAAGTTACTGAATAAAGTACTTGCTCTTTTTATTATGTTTTATGCTCCAAAACCTAATAATGCTTAGTAAGGTCCACTAAATATTATTAGATCTAATTTTCATTTACAAATTCACATTGCTATCCCTTACTTCTGGTAAGGTTCACCGTAACTAATCTAAATGAGGTTATTGTTCATTATTTTCATAATTAAATTTAACAAAAAAGGTAGTGCCTTCTGATCCTGTTTGAATTTCTATTTTTGCATTATGACGGGCAGCAATGGCATAACATACGCCTAACCCCAATCCAGTTCCATTATCTTTGGTCGTGTAAAATGGAGTACCCAGTTTCTCCAATACTTCAGGCCTGATACCTTTTCCTTGATCCCGCACTGCAAGCACCACACAAGTTTGACCTTCCTTATAGGTGCTAATCGTTAGAACTTTCCCTGTGCTCATCGCTTCCAAGCCATTACGGTATAGGTTTATTAATAATTGCCGTATCTCATTACGATTTAAAAGTAATTCCGGAATGTCATTTGTATCGACTTGAATATATTTATTTTGATTATACGTATCAATCTTTATTAAAGGAATAATATCGTGGATAATTGAATTTAAATCTAACATCTGCAAATCCGATTTCCTTGTATTACCCATTGAGAGAAATTCAGTAATAATAGAATTGGCACGGTCAAGTTCTTCAATCATTAAATTAAAGTACTTATTTTGCTTCTCATAGGTGTTATCTTCTTTTAATAACTGCAAAAACCCTCGTACTGTTGTCATTGGATTTCTAATCTCATGGCTGATACCTGCTGCCATTTGCCCTATTAAATCTATGTTGGATAACCTTTTCAATTCTTGCTCATATTGCTTTTTTTCCGTTATGTTTTTAAAAATACAACAAATACCATCATCATACGGGTATGCAATAACTTCGTGCCAATATTCATCAAAGGTAGAAAGAAATTCGAAATGAACTGTAGTTCGCTCTGACATTGCACGATGAAATTCCTTATACATAACTGTGTCGACGCTACTCGGGAAAACCTCCCATATATTCTTGCTTAATACATCTTTTGCTGTTTTTTTTTGAGGAAAATATTGATGCTTATTTACATACGTAAATTCCCATTTATTATTCAAAGTAAAGAATCCATCCGTAATACTTTCAATCACACTTGTAACTTTTTCATTAGCAGCAGCTAGTTCTCTCGTTCGCTCTTCCACCATGCTTTCAAGTTGATCCATATATAACAAGTTTGAAAACGTAGGAGCTGTGGCATCAACGATGGATTTTGCCAGTTGAATTTGGGAATTATCATAATTGTGAGCTTTTCCCTCTTTGCCAATGACGATTACCCCTAATACTTCTCCCATTGAAACCGATGGAATCATTAGTAGACCCTTACTATCTATATTTTTTGTTTGAATAACCTCTTGGATCTTGGCTTCATAGTTTTTCTCCATCCAATTCGCTTCTGTCCAATCACAGTCCTTGCTTAACTTCGTTGTTTTAATTGTTGTTTTGTCTAGCGGTTCTAAAAGGTGAGCAGCCATGTTTTTACTCTCTAAAATCTGTCCTAAGTAAAAAAAACATTTATCAAAACTCTCCTGTATCGAGGAACACATTGATAAATCACGGGTAACATTTAGTAACAGCTGCTTCTCGGCAATAAGGTTTTCCTTTTGTGTTAAATTATTTGCGTTTTGAATTGCGACCGCGGCCATATTTACATAAGCTTCAACACTTTGAATTTCTGAATCTGTTAAGTTCATTGGAGTTCCATAATCAAATAAAAAAACCAGACCAAATAACTCTTGCTCAAATGAGATAGGCAGGGCTAATAAGGACTTAATTTTGAAAGCATTAACTGGTCTCGGATCCGGCCGACGATCTTTTGAGGTATCAGAGATATAAATGGTTTTTTTGGTTTCAATAACTTCTTTTGCCAGTAAGTCTATTTCAGGATCAATTACCTGAGTATCGAGCGTTACGCCATTTATGGTCTCTGGTTTTCCTGCAAACCCTCTAAATGTTCCATCTTCCTGGGGTAAATAAATTCCAACAGCGTTGCATTGAATAATCTCCTCTGATATCGCCATTGTTACACGCTGCAATACTTCACGTAGTTCTAATTTTGTATTTATTATTTTTGTTATATTCGCAAGCCTAGAATATCTCGTCTGATCACTTAACATTTACATAGCCTCCAAATTATAGGCATAATAAAATAAACATGATAATATCAGTGAAAATCAAGACCCACCTGCCATTTTCGATTTTCTCCTGTATTCTTTTCTTACCCTTGTTTTACATAGAATACTTCACTTACTTATGGTACGGTTCACCGCGATTAATTCGAAACGCACGATATACTTGCTCTAACAAAACAAGTCTCATCAACTGATGGGGCAGTGTCATTTTTGAAAATGATAACGCCTCATTTGAACGTTTCATCACGTCTTGACTTAATCCAAGTGAACCACCGATCACAAAGACTACTTTGCTTTTGCCATACGTCGCTAAACGATCTAAACTTGCTGCAAATTCTTCTGATGATTTTTGTTTTCCTTCAATTGCTAATGCGATGACATGAGCATCATCTGCAATTTTATCAAGAATACGAAGTCCTTCTTTTTCTTTTACCATTAACATTTCTGCTTCACTTAAATTTTCTGGCGCTTTTTCGTCTGGAAGTTCAATTACTTCGACTTTTGCATAAGAAGACAAACGCTTTAAGTACTCTGCAATACCTTGTTTTAAATATTTTTCTTTTAATTTCCCAATTGAAATAATAGAGATATTCACACTTATTCCCCACCTTACAAACATGTTATCCACATAACTTATCCACATATCCACATGTATCATCCACATGTTGTATGAGAATCTGCGTTCGATACAACATATGTCGCCTTATTTTGACAAAATTCACATGTGTTTTCGTTGTTATCCACATTGTGAATAAATGGCGGAACTTCACATTCGTCCACAATAATATCTAATGCTAATTCTACATGTTCTAAACAACAAAGTAGTTTCATTCTATCACCTCACTTATCCACAATAGAAAACAGGAGGGGCCGCCCTCCTGTTTTAATACTGTTGACTGCCTAACTTTACTGTTGTTGTTGCACGTTTTGTACCGCGATAAAATGTCAGTTTCATTTTATCGTCAATTTCCTTATCATATAAAGCCGTTCGAAATTCAATAATATCACGTACTGTTTGTCCATCGACAGCTACAATGACATCATATTCACGAAGTCCTGCATCAGCTCCCGGTGAAGGACTTTTCACATCTAATATACATACGCCCTCTATTATATTACTTGGCAAATGTAATGTTTTATCCCAATGATAGTTTGGAATTTCATTTAAAGATCTAAGCTCTATTCCAACGTATGGACGCTTTACTGTACCATGCTTTTCAAGTTCCTTAATAATTGGCATAGCCCTCGCTACTGGAATCGCTAGACCAATTCCCTCTACTTCTTTCGCTGAAATTTTCATGGAGTTAATCCCAATTAGTTCACCAGCTTCATTAACAAGGGCACCACCGCTATTACCTGGATTAATTGCTGCATCTGTTTGAAGAACTTCCACTTGCCAATCATAATGACCATCTTGATTCAAATCAACTGGTACAATGCGCTCATTCGCTGAAATAATACCTTGTGTAACCGTCCCTGAAAACTGTAATCCAAGCGGATTTCCGATTGCAATGACGGGTTCACCACGGCGAACTTTTGTAGAATCACCGATGTCAATGCCCTTTTTTGCATATTTCCCATCGATTTCTAATACCGCTAAATCTGTAACAATATCGCTACCTAAAACTTTACCAGCAACCTTACGCCCATCACTTAAACTCACTTCAATTCGGTTTGCACCTTCAATCACATGATGATTTGTGACAATGTAAGCACGTCCATTATCTTTTTTATAGATAACACCAGAACCTGTCCCAGCTTCTGCATCTGCCTCAGAAAAATTATCACGCTGTATGTTAATAATCCCCACAACAGCTTCTGAAGCCCGGTCTACTGCATCCACAAAATTTGTACGCGCACCTGCATTAATTGTTTGTATAGCTTGCTCTTCCGCTTTGACTTGTACTTTTGTTACTACGGTATTATCAGGTAATGTAAACACAAAAAATGTAATACCAGCAATAGCACCTGCCACACTAGATATCAGTACATATTTACGTCTACGTTTTCCTTTTTGTCTCTTATGAAAATGTTGCTCATCCGTAAAGGACATTGTTACTCACCAATCCTTCCAAAGACAATCGTATTTTTCTTTATTGTTTACTAAAATAAAGAATTATACATACTGAATTTGTGTTGGAGCTTTTGGATCGGTGTCATGAACTTCAAAAGCATCTCCTACAGCAAGATCTTTACTTTCTAAAACTTGTGTAACAGACATACGCGCAAGTTCTTTCATATTATTATCTAAACTAAGGTGGGCTAAATAAATATGCTTCGTTTCATCTGTAATCACATCCGCCATTGCAAGTGCTGCATCTTCATTTGAAACGTGACCAACGTCGCTTAAAATTCTTCGTTTTACACTCCACGGATAACGCCCCATACGGAGCATCTCAACGTCATGATTACTTTCAAATACAAAAGCATTTGCCCCTTTAATAACACCTTTCATACGATCACTTACATATCCGGTGTCGGTAATAAGAGCAAGTTTTCTCCCGCTATGATGGAACGTGTAAAACATCGGTTCTGCGGCATCATGTGACACTCCAAATGCCTCTACATCAATATCACCAAACGTCTTCGCTTCACCAACAGAAAAGACAAATTTTTGTGCTGATGGAACATTTCCGATTAAATGCTCCATCGCTTTCCATGTTTTCTCGTTTGCATATATCGGGAGATTATATTTACGTGCTAAAATGCCAAGGCCTTTTATATGATCGCTATGTTCATGCGTAACAAGAATCCCTGATAAGTCTCGAATATTTACATCGATTTGTTGAAACAGAGCGTCCATTGCTTTTCCGCTTAAGCCTGCATCTACTAACAACTTCTCTTTCTCTGTCCCTACGTATAACGCATTTCCTGTACTACCACTTGCAAGGACGCTAAAATGCAAACTCATTTACGCTCACTCCATTAATTCTTCAATTTCACTTTGCTTTTCTACTCCTAGCTTAATGACTTGTCCTTCTATAGCATTTACGAAGTAGTCTTCTTTTTTATCTGATTTTAAATTCCATGTCGGTGCAAGAACTTGTACATTTGAAGAAGAAGGATCAACAACAGTCGCATATCCAATCTTTGCTTCTTTTATATGTGTATTATGGTATAACTCGTTTTTCTCAAATAATGTTTCGAATGCACTTTGAGCTGTAATAATCTCTTGTTCCTTATTGGAACCACCCATTTCTTGTAAATCAGTGAGCATCGTTTGTGTATATGAAACAATCTGCTTTTTATCATTAAGTTCTGCAACAATCATCCCATTTGGATTATAAAAAATAGATTTATCTCTAAATTTTTGATGGAAGTACACTTTTGTCCCATCCACCTTCGCAAATGTATATTTTTGCCCTTCTAAGACATATGATTTTAAGAACATATCATAATTATCTTCTGGCTTTGTCTTTTCATCTCCAAGCGGCTCTTTTAATTTACTCACAATCTTATTTTTCTCTTCTTGTAAACTAACCGTCTGATCTTTTAAAGTTTTAACATCTTCTTCAGTAAATTTCTTACTACTTGCAGTAATAAACGTATCTTTCTTAGGATCTTTTGGTAAATTTTCATAGGTAATTTTATCTGCTTTTAATTGATCCTCAATTTTCGTTTCCGTCATATAATCTAATTGATTATTTTCTTTCTTTTGAATGAACTGGAAAGCAAGGAAGAGGTCTAGTACAAGAAAGCTAATGATAAAAATAGTTTTAATTCTATTCCAATCCAACTAGCTCTCCTCCTTCCTTCCATTCAAACACTTGATGAGCATCTCCGTACACAACATACCAAATTGGTATTAAGCGGATTGTTACAATACTCTTTCCATCATTCGCTTCACTACCTGGTACAAGTTTATAACCTATCCCAATATTTTTAACCCTTTTCAAAGAAATTTGAGGTTTTTTTTGTAGCGATTCTATAACATCGTTTCCCCTTGGAAGGGTAACATTACTAGATTCATGAATATCATGCGTTACCTTAAATAACGGACGTTGATAACTTATTAAATCCGTCCCCCATACTTGCTCTAATTTCGACATCCCATTTGAATTAAAAACTGGTTTGTTGTCCTTATACCGACGAAAAGTTATTTCCCCTTCTCCTGCATTCATATCATCTAGACGATAATCATTTAAAGCATCATTCGGAAAACCATTATGACTATTAATAAAATCAAAGCTTCGTTGTACAAGAATATTCCCAGATAAACCTCTTTTATCATCTACAGATGAATTTGTATATTGTAGCATGTGGTTTTCTTTCAACACCTTCATTAAACGAGTGCCATCAGTATACGTATTTTCAGACTCCCCTTTAATCTCCTTTACATAACGTGGATCAGTAAAGAGGACATTCTTAAATGTTAACGGGTCTTGCGAACTTATAAAATACTCAATTTCCTTCATCGTCGTTGGAGCATTTGGTAAGAAGAACCTTCCACTCTCTAATGTATACATAGAATACCGCTCTGCCTTTGGAAGAATAGCTTGTAGCTTATTTGTAATTTGTGTGAGTGCAACACCTGTTAACGTCATTTCATATATTTTTTTTGTTTCATCTAATATAAAATACGTTTTAATATCATCATCGGTACTTGCTGCCAGATCAACTAATATACGATTAAAGCTATATCCTTCTAAATTTTTTTCTTTCAAATTAAATCCACTTCTAATCGAATCGAATGGGACAGCTGTAGGAAATACAAATTCTATTTTATCTTCATCATTAACAAAAGAAAGGAAATCTTGTTTCTCTTTTCCTATCTCTCGAAAGTGATGAAATTCCCCTTCTTTTAATACTTCATATAACACCTTAATAGCCTCTTTATCCTTAACAATTAAGTGTGTATTGCTTTTATTATCTTTTTTAGCAATGAAGGATGAAGGAAAAATAACATCAGAAATCTCTGTTTCCCCTATTTCCTCATTATCTTGTACATATTTTGCTTCTGAAGATGAACTTGTTTCTGGAACATACGTCCATAAGTTAAATGTTAAAAATAAACTAATAACAATTAAATTTATAAGAACGATGCTCTTAAAGTTCTCTATATTCATGCCCAATCATCCTCTTCTTCCTGTGCCATCGGAAGAGTGAAGTAAATTGTCGTTCCTTTCCCTTCTTCACTTTTCGCCCAAATTGAGCCACCATGTGCTTCAATCATTTCTTTTGCAATCGCTAAACCTAATCCCGTTCCACCTAATTGGCGTGAACGTGCTTTATCAACACGATAAAAACGCTCGAAAATTTTCTCTACATTTTCTTTTGGAATACCCATCCCTTGATCGCTAATGCTAATCTCTAACATATCTTCCCGATCTCGTAAGCGGTACGTAACTGTTCCACCTTCTGGGGAATACTTTAATGCATTGGAAATAATATTGTAGAGAACTTGTGTAATTTTATCTTCATCCATCTCAATAAAACGAGACTTTTTGGAGAATGAACGTTTAAAAAATACATTTTGTTCTTTCGACATTTCAAAGCGATCAATAATGTTATTAAAGAACTCTGTAAAATCAACCCATTCTTTCATTAAACGATGCTCTGTACTATCTAATTTTGAAAGCTGTAATAAAGCATTTACAAGACGAATCATACGCTCTGTTTCATCTTGCGTTACTGCTAAAAATTGAGGGGCAATATTTTGATCTTGCCACGCTCCTTCTGTTAATGCTTCAAGGTAACTGCGCATCGTTGTTAATGGTGTACGTAACTCATGAGATACGTTTGCAACAAACTCTCTGCGCTCTCTATCAATTCTTTCTTGTTCTGTTACATCATATAACACCGCAATTAAACCATTTGCCTTACCTGTTTCTTTTTGAATAACAGAGAAGCTAGCACGCAAAATATAAGGCTCGGTTCGCGTACTAAAATCAAGCAAAACAGAATCTGGCTCTTCATATAGATTATCTAACGTAAATTCTTCTTGAATTCCTAACACCTCTAAAACAGACTGGTCTAAAGCTGTTTCACGTGAAACATTTAACATCTTTTCTGCTGGATCATTCAATAAAATGATATCTCCATTTCGATCAGTTGCGATTACCCCATCTGTCATATGAGATAGTACAGAAGATAATTTACGCCTTTCACTTTCTGTTGAAGAGCGTGCTTGTTGCAGCTTTTTCGATAAATTATTAAATGCTAACGATAGCTGCCCAATTTCATCATTTCCGTGTACTTTTACTTTACGAGAGTAATTCCCTCTCGCCATCTCAATAGCTTGCCTACGCATATCCGAAATCGGTCTTGTTATCGTCTGTGCTAATAACATTCCTAAAATTGCTGTGATGACTAAAGCGATAACTGTTCCTGTCGCAAAGATTTGGTTAATGTCTTTCATTTGCTTATATACATCTTCAAGCGATGCAATTGTGTAAACAACACCTTTTACTTCTTTTACTTTTCCATCCTCATCCTCTAACGTAATAGGTGTTACAACAATTTGTACTGGCTTTCCAGAGCTGTCTCTCTCTTGCTTATCATCTGGCTTATTTTGCACAATCGCACGTTGTACAAATACATCTGTTGTCTTTTTCCCTACTTTTCCTGCGTTAGACGAATTGGAGGTTGCAACGACACGAAGATTTGAATCAATAACACGAACTTCTTGAATATCATTTTTTCGATCTGAAGTATATTCCTTTAGCAATTTTTGAATCGCTTCATCTAACGTACCTTGTTTTTCTGTTTTCTCTCTGTCTTTCTCATACTCTTGCTTTACATTATAAGCAAGTAGATTTGTTTGCTGCGTTACAGAGTTTTTAAAGTTTGTTTTTAAACTTTTTTCTAACTCTCCAACAAAATATAAGCTGATGATTTGCATCGCTATTAAAATTAACACCATGTAGATTAAAACAAACTTTAAATGTATAGACTGAAAAAAGCTTACTTTCTTCATTTTTTACTCCTGCTCTGGATCACGTAAGTAATAACCTACACCACGTCTTGTAACAATTAAAGTTGGATGACTTGGATTATCCTCAATTTTTTCACGTAGACGACGTACTGTTACGTCTACTGTACGTACATCGCCAAAGTAGTCATAACCCCAAACAGTTTGCAATAAATGTTCACGTGTCATAACTTGTCCTAAATGTTTTGCTAAATAATGCAGTAGTTCAAATTCACGATGTGTTAATTCAATGCTTTCTTCCCTCTTCATTACGCTATACGCATTCGGGTTAATCACAATCGGTCCAATAACCATCTCAGGATTTTCTTCCTTCTCTGCTGTACCAGCTTGTTGATGACGGCGTAAATTTGCTTTTACCCTTGCTAATAATTCACGTGTACTAAATGGCTTTGTTACATAATCATCTGCACCAAGCTCTAGACCAAGAACTTTATCAATTTCTGAGTCTTTTGCTGTTAACATAATAATCGGCATCTCATAATTCTTTCGGATTTCACGGCACACTTCTAAACCATCTTTTCCTGGTAACATAATATCTAATAAAACCATGTCTGGTTGCTCTTCATTTGCTTTTTCAATTGCTTCATCGCCATCATGTGCCATTACAATTTCAAAACCTTCTTTTTCTAAGTTAAACTTTAAAATATCCGCAATTGGCTTTTCATCATCAACGACTAAAATTTTCTTTCCCATCATTTTGAGTTCCTCCTGGGTTCTTTTTATTGCTCATATTACAGAAAAACCTCTAGCTTCAACTGCTAGAGGCTTCCTCATTCTATTGTAAAAGAACTGCTTTCATTTGTAAAATCCCATAAATAAAAAGGATATTAAGTTCACTTAATATCCTTAGAAGTGGCTCGGGACGGAATCGAACCGCCGACACGAGGATTTTCAGTCCTCTGCTCTACCGACTGAGCTACCGAGCCAAAATATCTATATAAAACCACTAATGGTGGTAATCAAAAGTGGCGGTCCCGACGGGAATCGAACCCGCGATCTCCTGCGTGACAGGCAGGCATGTTAACCGCTACACCACGGGACCGCAAAATATATAAAAAGTGACCCATACGGGATTCGAACCCGTGTTACCGCCGTGAAAGGGCGGTGTCTTAACCACTTGACCAATGGGCCACGTAAAAGAAAATGGTGAGCCATGAAGGACTCGAACCTTCGACCCTCTGATTAAAAGTCAGATGCTCTACCAACTGAGCTAATGGCTCATGTTCACCAATCTTGTCTTTTCGTGACGACAAGATTTATAGTATCATATACAGATGATTTCATGCAATACTTTTTTTCACTTTTTTATCAAAAAATGAAAAAAGAACCCATTCGAAAATGGATCCTTTCTCACTATACCGTACTTTTATGTTCTAGACAAGCTTAGCTGCCGTATACGTTACGTACAATATTTGTTTGGTTACGATCTGGTCCTACAGAGAACATAGATAATGAAATACCTGTTAATTGAGATACACGCTCTACATAATGTCTTGCATTTTCAGGTAACTCATCTAACGATTTCACGCCTGTAATATCTTCTGTCCAACCTGGTAACTCTTCGTATACCGGCTCACACTTCGCTAAAATATTTAAGTTTGCTGGTACTTCATCAATCACTTCACCATTGTATTTGTAAGCAATACAAATTTTTAATGTTGGAATGCCTGTTAATACATCGATAGAGTTTAAAGATAAATCTGTTAGTCCACTTACGCGGCGTGCATGTCTTACAACAACACTATCGAACCAACCTACGCGGCGTGGACGACCTGTTGTTGTTCCATATTCACGACCAACTTCGCGAATTTGATCTCCAATTTCATCGTGAAGCTCAGTTGGGAATGGTCCATCACCTACACGGCTTGTATATGCTTTACATACACCTACAGCGCGGTGAATTTTCGCAGGCCCTACACCAGAACCGATTGCTACACCACCAGCAACTGGGTTAGAAGATGTAACAAATGGGTACGTACCTTGATCAATATCAAGCATAACCCCTTGTGCACCCTCAAATAATACACGGCGACCTTCATCTAATGCATCATTTAATACAACAGACGTATCACACACAAGGTGTTTCACTTGTTGACCGTATTCATAATACTCTTCAAAGATGTCATCAATGTTTAAAGTTTCTGCATCATACATTTTCTCGAATAAACGGTTCTTTTCCGCAAGATTACGTTCCAGTTTTTCTCTGAAAGAATCACGATCTAAAAGATCAGCCATACGAATACCAATACGAGCAGCTTTATCCATATATGCAGGTCCAATACCTTTTTTCGTTGTACCAATCTTATTATCACCTTTACGCTCTTCTTCTAACTCATCTTGTTTTAAATGATAAGGTAAAATAACGTGCGCACGGTTACTAATGCGTAAGTTCTCTGTACTTACTTCACGATCATGTAAATATTTTAATTCTTCAACTAATGCTTTCGGATCTACAACCATACCGTTTCCGATTACACAAATTTTTTCTTTATAGAAAATACCCGATGGAATTAAATGTAGCTTGTATTTTACACCGTCAAATACAATTGTATGTCCTGCGTTATTTCCACCTTGATATCTTGCAACTACTTCCGCATGTTCAGAAAGGAAGTCAGTAATTTTACCTTTCCCTTCATCTCCCCATTGTGTTCCTACAACTACTACTGAAGACATAATTTTAGCACCTCCGCGATTTTCAAACGAACTTTTCAAACACTATAATTGTACCAAAATGAAAAAAGAAGTCAATTTAAAAGCGAACATTTTTTGATAT
This sequence comes from Bacillus manliponensis, assembly GCF_000712595.1. Lineage (GTDB taxonomy): Bacteria > Bacillota > Bacilli > Bacillales > Bacillaceae_G > Bacillus_A > Bacillus_A manliponensis. The sequence continues at coordinate 28,266 of NZ_JOTN01000027.1, read as the reverse complement.
TTTATATTTTTCGTTCGTAAGATGTGTCATTTTTTTTAATGTAAACCTTATCTTTTTAATAAAAAAAGAGAAACACATCTTATTATAAGAAATGTTTCTCTCTTTTATACTACGCCGATGGAGCATGTCCATCATCAAAACGGCGTTCTAAGTTTACGAATTTATTGAACTCCTTCACAAAAGCAAGTTCTACAGTACCTACTGGGCCATTACGTTGCTTCGCAATAATAATTTCAATTGTGTTTTTATTTTCCGTTTCACGATCATAGTAATCATCACGGTATAAGAAAGCAACAATATCGGCATCTTGCTCAATACTTCCCGACTCACGAATATCAGACATCATCGGGCGTTTATCTTGACGAGATTCAACACCACGAGATAACTGTGACAACGCAATAACAGGTACTTCTAATTCACGAGCAATCCCTTTTAACGTACGGGAAATTTCTGATACTTCTTGTTGACGGTTCTCGCCAGATTTTCCGCTACCTTGAATAAGTTGTAAGTAATCAATCAGAATCATACCGAGGCCTTGTTCTTGCTTTAATCTACGGCATTTCGCACGAATCTCACTTACACGAATACCTGGCGTATCATCAATGTAAATCCCTGCATTCGAGAGGCTTCCCATCGCCATCGTTAACTTCGCCCAATCATCAGATGTTAAGGAGCCAGTACGAAGCCTTTGTGCATCAATATTACCTTCTGCACAAAGCATACGCATAACAAGCTGGTCAGCACCCATCTCTAAACTAAAAATTGCTACATTCTCATCCGTTTTTGTTGCTACGTTTTGTGCAATATTTAAAGAGAAGGCTGTCTTTCCCACCGAAGGACGTGCAGCAACAATAATTAAATCGTTACGCTGAAAACCAGCTGTCATTTTATCTAATTCCGTAAATCCAGTTGGAATCCCTGTAACCTCACCTCTTTGGTGATGTAACAGTTCAATTTTGTCGTAAGCTGAAACAAGTACGTCCTTAATATCTTGAAAGCTTTTTGTATTTCGTTGCTGAGATACTTCTAGTATCTGTTTCTCTGCCTCATTTAACAAACCTTCTACGTCATCTTCTCGTTCATAACCATCAGTTACAATATGTGTAGCTGTGCGGATTAAACGACGCAAAACCGATTTTTCTGCAATGATACGAGCATAATATTCTACGTTAGCAGCTGTTGGAACAGCTTCTGCTAATTCAGCTAGGTATGAAACTCCACCGATTTCCTCTAGCAATCCCTGATCTGATAATGCTGATGTTACCGTAACTAAATCAATGGGCTCACCTTTATCAGAAAGATCTAACATAACTTGAAAAATCTTTTGATGTACCACTCGGTAAAAGTCCCCTGCCATCAAGATTTCTGACGCAGAAGTTAACGCATCTTGTTCAAGAAAGATGGCACCTAAAACAGCTTGTTCAGCCTCTATATTATGCGGAGGGGTACGATCAGCAAGTACTTCACTCATGCGCAACTCTCCTCTTCTCACTTATTTTTTATTGTTCACTTACATGAACCTTTACTGTTGCCGCTACTTGTGGATGTAACTTGACATTCACATTTGTATATCCTAATGCACGTATCGCATCAGCCATTTCAAACTTACGCTTATCAAGCTTAATGCTATGCTTTTTTTGCAGCGCATCAACAATTTGTTTGCTTGTAATAGAACCGAATAAACGACCGCCTTCACCAGACTTCGCCTTTAATTCTACTGTTAACTTTTCTAATGTTTCCTTTAACTTCTTGCAGTTTTCAAGTTCAATTTCTGCATCTTTATCTGCTTTACGTTTTTGTGCATCTAATGCATTTACATTACCGCTTGTTGCTTCAACCGCTAGGCCTTGTTTTAATAAGAAGTTATTTGCGTAGCCATCTGGTACATTTTTAACTTCTCCTTTTTTCCCCTTACCCTTTACATCTTTTAAAAAAATTACTCTCATGATTTTGTGCCTCCCTCTAAATACTCATCTACAATAGATTGGATTTGATTTTCTGCTTCATCAATTGATACGTCTCGCATTTGTGTAGCAGCATTTGTTAAATGTCCGCCGCCTCCTAAATGCTCCATAATAATTTGTACGTTTACTTCTCCTAAAGAACGGCCACTAATGCCTATTACATTATCACTTCGCTTTGCAATAACAAACGAAGCAACAACTCCGGTCATGGTAAGAAGTGTATCAGCTGCCTGAGCGATTAATACTTGATCATAATATCCATCGTCATCAACTTTTGCAATCGCAATCCCGTTTTTATAAATGTACGCATTTTGAATCGTTTTGGCAATCTGTAAGTAATGCGCCATATCTTCTTTTAACAACTTTTGTACAAGTACAGTATCCGCCCCGTGCGAACGAAGGTATGAAGCTGCATCAAATGTCCGTGCTCCTGTTCGGAAAGTAAAGCTTTTTGTATCGACAATAATACCCGCTAATAAGGCCGTTGCCTCGAGCATATTCATTTTTAATCGCTTTGGTTGATATTCAAGAAGTTCCGTTACAAGCTCTGCTGTTGACGAAGCATAAGGCTCCATATAAACAAGAAGCGGATCTTCAATAAATTCCTCGCCGCGGCGGTGATGATCAATCACAACAACATTCTCGATCTTATGAAGAAGCTTTTCTTCAATGACCATAGATGGTTTATGTGTATCAACAACAACAAGTAGTGAATCATCATTTGCCATTTCAAGCGCTTGCTGCGGGGTAATAAAATACGACCATAATTCCTCTTGTTGCTTAATTTCTTGAATAAGACGTTTAATTCCTTTGTCTGAATCATTTTCGTCTAATACAATATAACCTTGTCGCTCATTCAATTGTGCTACCTTTAAAATGCCTATTGAAGCACCGATAGCATCCATGTCAGGCGCTCTATGTCCCATCACAATGACATTGCCACTTTCAATAACAAGATCTTTTAACGCATGGGAAATAACGCGCGCACGTACACGAGTACGTTTTTCTACAGGATTTGTTTTTCCACCATAAAACTTAACTTTTCCTGTAGGCTGCTTAATTGCAACTTGGTCTCCGCCTCTTCCTAGTGCTAAATCAAGGCCCGATTGTGCCATCGCACCAAGTTCGGCTAACGGTAAATCACCTGCTCCAACCCCAATACTAAGTGTAAGCGGGATGTTGCGTTTCGCCGTCTCTTCACGTACTTGATCTAAAATGTCGAATTTCCCTTTCTCCATTTGATCTAAAATACTTTGATTTAATACAATGAAATAACGCTCTGATGAAGCACGCTTTAAATATGCACCATACTTTAATGCCCATTCATTCAAGCGAGATGTAACAAGACTTGTAATATTCGTCCTAAGCTGATCATCTAATCCCTGTGTTACTTCATCATAGTTATCCAAATAGATAACTGCTAATACTGCTCTTTGATCTTCATACATTTTTTCAATTTCTGTTTGCTCTGTGACATCAAAGAAATAAATGAGCTTTTCTTCTTTTCTAACAAATATACGGAACTTTCGATTGTTTAAAGAAATTACATCATCTGCCGTCTCACCTTTTAAAAATAAAAGAAGCGTTTCGGACACATCATACAAATGCCAGCCAGCTAAAGAATGCTGTCCTAAGCATGAAGATAAGTATGGGTTTGCCCAGTCGATTCCATAATCTTTATTATACAGCAGAATCCCAATTGGCATTTGATTGAAAGCCTCGTTACTGACTTTCTTCACTCTTGTAATCATATCATGCGTAGATTTTTCGAATCTCTTTTGAAATTCCAATTCAAATTTAATAACAAAAAATAAAAAGAGACAAAAAACGAAAAACGCAACCATACCGATAATCCAATGAAAATAACCGAGAATGGTAATAAGTACAAAAGTTAACAATGCCAGTAAATAAACAGGATATAAAATACGCTGTTTCTTATAAAATTCAGGCATATATTCAACTCCTATAAGATAAAACTTTGACCAATTATTTTTCTTGATCATTCGTTGAAAAATTTTATTTCGTTACAAAAAAGACTTATAACCGAGCCTTTTTATCATTGTTTAGATTGCACGATTGAACGTAACGAAAATCCTAAATCAATTATACCTAAGATTGTAACGAGAGGAAACAGCTGCGGAATAAAGAGACCGACTACAAATAATAAAATAGGAACCATTTTCGGATAACCTTTTTGATGTGTAAAGAAAGCAACGAAAGAAAAACCTTGGAATAGAAGTAAGAAATTAAACGCAATACTCAAGTTAGAAAAGGCCATATAAGAGTATGTCCCGGCTTCTACCTTAACAAACAATGATAACACAATAAGCGCAACATAATACCATATAATACTTTTAGGCATTTTTATGTCACGAAACTTTCTGAATGGCTGCAATGGGTAGTGCAGGCGTTTTAAAATATAGTTAGAAAGCAACATTGTCATCCATGAGTAAAAGAGTGCAATCATTACAAACATAGTTGGCAATAATATATCAAGTAAATCCATTGTGCTCTTAAGATTTTCGAGACGTTCTTCACTCATTTGATTCATTTCTGCCATCTTTTCAGCCTGCTGTACAAGCGCTCCAAAGAAGTTTTGGACGACTGTAAGTATGTCAATTTCCAAAAACTTAATACTAATCACATACAGCAGTACAAATTTCACAATATAAATAAGTGTACCAACAAGAAGAATTTCTATTGCATTCTTTTTCTTTTGATACATATAACCTAGACCAATTCCTGTTACTCCCGCTAACACTGTATTAAAAATATGAAAAGGTGTGCTTACAATAAGTGTTAATAGAGTCGCGATTCCTAGCAATAAGCATGCATGACGAAATGAATTTCTAACTGTATACACAATAAATGGTAGTGGAAGAGCAAAAATTATAATTCCACCGAGCAGAGGCATATAAAGAAACGCTAACAGGAATACAATGTATAGCGCTAATAAAATTGCACCCTCTGTAATAAATTTTGTCCCTCTCATGATGCAGCCTCACTTTCTCAAAACATTCATTTTAAATAAAAGAGAATAGTAAAATGCACAGTAGAGTCTCACTCTACTGTGCATTTTTCGCGCTATTATTCACCAACATATGGTAAAAGTGCCATTTGACGAGCACGTTTAATTGCAACTGTTAATTTGCGTTGGTATTTTGCGTTAGTACCTGTCACACGACGAGGTAAAATTTTACCACGCTCAGAAACAAAGCGTTTTAGTAAATCTACATCTTTGTAATCGATGTTAGTAATACCGTTTGCTGTAAAGAAACAAACCTTACGACGTTTTGCACGTCCACCTTTGCGTCCTGCCATTTCAATTCCCCTCCATTCTTCATTTAAAATAACCGATTTATACCATTAAAATGGTAAATCGTCATCCGAAATGTCGATCGGTTGACCTACATTTGCGAATGGATCGTCATTCTTTGTAAATCCAGAATTACCAGAATTGCTAGAATTACCAGATTGACCAAACGGGTTTTGAGAGCCTTGATTTCCGTATCCAGCTCCTGATGGTTGCTGATTAAATGAACCACGTTGTTCACCGCTATTACGCGACTCTAAAAATTGTACGTTCTCTGCAACCACTTCTGTTACATATACACGTTTTCCATCTTGTCCCTCGTAATTACGAGTATGAAGACGTCCATCTACGCCTGCTAAGCTCCCCTTTTTCAAAAAGTTCGCCACGTTCTCTGCTTGTTTACGCCATATTACACAATTAATAAAGTCAGCTTCACGCTCACCTTGTTGATTCGTAAATGCACGATTTACAGCTAACGTGAAAGTAGCTACTGCAACACCATTTGGCGTGTAACGTAAATCAGGGTCTTTAGTTAAACGACCAACGAGTAAAACGCGATTCATCAATCGAACCACTCTCCCTATATATTTTTAATTATTTCTCTTCTGCTTTAACAACAATGTGACGAATGATATCTTCGTTGATCTTAGCTAAACGATCGAATTCTTTCACAGCTTCTGTGTTAGAATTTACGTTTAAGATCATGTAGAAGCCATCACGTAAGTCATTGATTTCGTAAGCTAAACGACGCTTACCCCATTCTTTCGTGTTAATGATTTCTGCACCATTTTCAGTTAAAACGCCAGCAAAGCGCTCAACTAAAGCTTTTTGAGCTTCTTCCTCCATGTTTGGACGAATGATGTACATGATTTCGTATTTTCTCATTACACTTTCACCTCCTTTTGGTCTAAACGGCCCGGTTAGGGCAAGGAGCAATTAATTAATAGTAATTACTCACGAGTTTAGATTATATCATAGTAGTTTAAAGGAATCAACTCACGAAAACATAAAAAACTTGGCAAATATAATGAATTCGCCAAGTTTTTTACACCGTTTTTCCTAGGAAATAAAGTGAAACTTCAATCAGTGAGGATTTCCTTCATCCCCCACTGATTGTTAGCCCGACCAATCGGGCTTTTACTGGCTGTTAATCTCCCACCTAAACTTCTCTGAACCCTCTAAGTTTTGAGGTGGGAGTCTTACAGCCCGTTAATGTGGGATAAATCAAATCTCAATTTCCAACTGGATATATCATTTTGAAAAATTATACGTTAAAGCGGAAGTGAATAACATCTCCGTCTTTTACAAGATACTCTTTTCCTTCTAAACGAACTTTTCCAGCCTCACGCGCAGCTGTCATTGAGCCGTTCTCCATTAAATCGTCGTAAGATACTGTTTCTGCACGAATAAATCCACGCTCGAAGTCAGTATGGATGATACCAGCACATTGCGGTGCTTTCATACCTTTTTTGAATGTCCAAGCACGTACTTCTTGAACACCAGCTGTGAAGTATGTTGCTAATCCTAGTAAATCGTAAGCTGCACGGATTAACTGATCTAAACCAGACTCTTCAATTCCAAGTTCTTCAAGGAAGACTTTCTTCTCTTCTTCATCTAGCTCAGAGATTTCAGATTCAATCTTGGCACAAACAACGATAACTTGAGAATTCTCGTTTGCAGCAAACTCTTTTACCATTTGTACATATTTGTTTTCCGATGGATCCATAATATCATCTTCACCAACGTTAGCAACGTACAACATTTCTTTTGTTGTTAATAAATGAAGACCTTTTACAACCTTCATTTGCTCGTCTGTAAACTCAACCGTACGAGCTGGCTTTCCTTCTTCAAATGCTTCTTTTAAACGAACTAAAATTTCATGTTCAAATGAAGCTTCTTTATCTTTTTGCTTTGCTAATTTCGCTACGCGATCAATACGTTTATCAACAGATTCTAAGTCCGCTAAAATTAACTCTAAGTTAATTGTTTCAATATCAGCAATTGGATCAACCGTTCCTGCTACGTGTGTGATGTTCTCATCTTCAAAACAACGAACTACTTGGCAAATTGCATCTACTTGGCGAATGTGAGATAAAAACTTATTTCCTAGTCCTTCTCCTTTACTCGCCCCCTTAACAATACCTGCAATATCTGTAAACTCAAACACAGTTGGTACTGTTTTCTTCGGATCTACAAGCTCTGTTAATTTATTTAAACGATAATCTGGAACTTCTACGATTCCAACGTTCGGGTCAATTGTACAGAATGGATAGTTAGCAGATTCTGCTCCTGCTTGTGTAATTGCATTAAATAATGTTGATTTACCTACGTTCGGTAATCCAACGATACCAGCCGTTAATCCCATTTTTTTCACTCCTATGTCTATGTCTCAATCTTCCATCATTATAGATAGTAACGAATAAAATGACAAGTTCCATTCCATATCATAAAAAGAACAGCTGCAATTTACAGCTGCCCTTCTTTTCTCTATTCTTCATGCTTTACAAGTATTTTCTTAACCTTACGATCAAACTCTCGTCGAGGGATCATCACAGAATGGTTACACCCTTCACACTTAACACGGATATCCATCCCCAAACGAATAATTTTCCAACTATTCTCACCACATGGGTGGGCTTTTTTCATCTCCACAATATCGTATAAGTCATACTGCTTTTGCTCCATTCTCAAATCTCCTCTCAATTTTTAATTAGCTTTCTTGCTAACCATTTCTTCACGATTATATAAAACCATTTTCGGATAAGGAATCTCAATTCCATGCTTATCTAATTGTGCTTTAATTTCTTTACGAAGTGCTCTCGCTGTTGCGACATGCTGCATTGGTTTCACTTCTGAAACTACGCGCAGGACAACTTCAGATGCCCCTAGCGTTTGGACACCTAGCAATTCTGGACGTTTTACCATTTGTTCATATTTCATTGGAAGTTCCTCTAGAAGCTCTTCAATCACACGCTCTGCAAGTGCAATATCACTTTCATATGAAATTGATACATCAACAAATGCAACACTGTTGCTAACCGAAAAGTTTGTTACTTCCAGAATACCACCATTTGGTAAAATGTGAATCTCACCTGTCCAGCTTCGAATTTTTGTTGTACGAAGACCAATTTCTTGAATTGTTCCTTCAAACTGACCAATACGTACATAATCCCCAACTGAAAACTGATCTTCTAATAAAATAAATAATCCTGTAATGACATCTTTCACTAAACTTTGCGCACCAAAACCGACTGCTAAACCGACAACCCCTGCACCGGCCAATAAACCTGATGCCTTAATATCAAATACACCTAAAATTGCAATAAGCATAATAAATATACCGACATATGCTACAATATTCTCAAGGAGCTTTGCAACTGTTACTGTACGTCGCTCAGAAACTTGAATTGGGGAACGCTCTCGCATTCGAAATGCATTTCGAATTGCTGCCTTTGCAATACGAATTACAAGAGATCCCACTACTAAGATAATAGCGATTTTTAATGTTGCTGATCCAATTGCTGCCCAGCGCTCTGGATCAGACATATAATCAATAAAAGGATCAAACCATCTATTTACTTCATTCATGTAAATATCCCTCTCTAACAAAAATTCTTTTTATTCTTTTATTGTAACAGAATTTCTTTACATCTCTCTAAAAAAATTATTACATTCTTTTTAATTCAATCAGAATGTGAGGTATAAATTGGCAAGAATATATATATACTAATACTATTATGCCAAAGGATGGATGCTCCTTGAATATTGGAAGTTTTCGTTTACCTTTTTTTGAAAAAGAGTCCCAAAATGTGATGCATCATGACTTAGAAGCTACAATAACAATTAGTAACTTTCTTCTCTCACACATACCAACAAATCATAGTACCCCAATTTTATTCGTATGCATTGGAACTGATCGTTCTACCGGCGATGCGCTCGGTCCATTGGTTGGTTCAAAATTAGAACAAGCAAACTTACGTAACTTCCACATATACGGCACACTTGACGAACCTGTCCACGCCTTAAATTTAGAAGAAACCATTCAAAACATACACAAAACATTTCATGACCCTTTTATCATAGCTATTGATGCTTGTCTTGGAAAATCCCAAAACATAGGATCTGTTACAGTTGGAAAAGGACCTAGTAAGCCGGGAGCAGCAATGAATAAAAATTTACCTACTGTTGGTCAAATGCACATACACGGTATCGTAAATGTAAATGGCTTTATGGAATTTTTCGTTTTACAAAATACACGTTTAAGCCTCGTTATGAAAATGGCAGAAACTATTGCTTCAAGTATAAAAGAAACTGATCAAAAACTATCCGTCATAAATAAAACAAACCATCTATAAGCGTAGATGGTTTGTTTTATTTTTCCCCTGATAATAGCTCTAAAATTCGATTAAAATCGTCTTTATTAAAAAACTCGATTTCAATTTTCCCTTTTTCTTTTTTCGTTTCTTTTATCTTCACACCAGTTCCAAATTTTTCTCTTAAAAACGTTTCTTGTTCCACGAAGAATACATTTCGCTGCGTCTCTTTCTTATTTGTTTCACGTGAAACATTCTCATTCATACTTTGAATCAATTGTTCTAATTGCCGAACGTTTAAACTTTCTTTCTCTATTCGTTTTACTAAGTCTTGTAACTTCGTTTTATCTTTTAAAGCGAGCAACGTTCTACCGTGCCCCATTGAAATTTTTCCATTTGCAATCATTTCTTGTATGAAGGGAGGAAGAGACAGGAGTCGTACATGATTCGCAACATGTGGTCTACTTTTCCCAAGCCGCTTCGCTAATTGCTCTTGTGTCATATTTAATTGTTCCATTAACATTTCGTAAGCTAATGCTTCTTCGATTGGCGTTAAATCTTCGCGTTGTAAATTCTCTAACAACGCAAGTTCCATCATTTGTTGATCATTTAAATTACGCACAACCGCAGGTACTGTTTCTAATTTTGCTTCTTTCGCAGCACGGAATCTTCTTTCACCAGCAACAATTTCATATCCTTTAATACTTTTTCTTACAATGAGAGGCTGTAAAATACCATGTTCTTGAATTGATAATGCTAACTCTTCAATCGCCTCTTTTTGAAATACTTTACGTGGTTGGTATGGATTCGGACGCAATACAGTCACTTTAAGCTCTTGAATTGTTTCTTCTTCTTTTACATCTAAATCAGAAAAGAACGCATTAATACCTCTTCCTAGTGCTTTAGCCACCTGCAATCACTTCCTTCGCTAAATCTATATAGACTTCCGCCCCTCTTGACTTAGCATCATATAACATAATCGGTTTACCATGACTTGGTGCCTCACTTAGACGAACATTACGTGGAATAATAGAACGATATACCTTATCTCGGAAATACTTTTTCACTTCATCTATTACTTGAATCCCTAGGTTTGTACGTGCATCTAACATTGTTAATAATACACCTTGAATCATTAAATCTTTATTTAAATGCTTTTGTACAAGTCGAACAGTATTTAATAATTGACTTAATCCTTCTAATGCGTAGTATTCGCATTGTACAGGAATAATAACTGAATCTGCTGCTGTTAATGCGTTAATGGTTAATAAACCTAAAGATGGGGGACAATCAATAATAATATAATCATATTGATTTCGAATCGGCTGCAATGCTCTTTTCAGGCGAACTTCCCGGGAAATTGTTGGAACAAGTTCAATTTCCGCGCCAGCCAGTTGAATTGTAGCAGGGAGGACGTCTAAATTTTCAGTTGCTGTCTTTTGTATTACTGTACTAACATCAGTGTCCTCTACAAGAACATTGTAAATACAATCATCTAAATCTGATTTCTCAACTCCTACTCCTGTCGTTGCATTTCCTTGTGCATCAATATCAACAAGAAGTACTTTTTTTCCTACTTGCGCCAAACCAGCTCCTAAATTGACAGATGTCGTCGTCTTTCCGACTCCACCCTTTTGGTTAGCAATGGCAATGATTTTCCCCATGATGTCACCTACTTTCAACCTTTCTCTCATATTTCTACAAATCATTACGTTTATTGTAACATGAAACAATCTTCTTTCTTTTACATCTGTTATTAAACTTCAAAATTTATTTAGAAACTCCTTCTTATTTCTAGAAGAAAATATATAACAAAAAGACCTCCATAGTAAGGAGATCTTTTTAGATTAGTAGAAATGATTTTCTTGTTAGATCAACGCCACACATAACAAAAATAGAATTTAATCTTATCAATATGCTAACGTCTATGCTGAACATTAAAAACGAAGCAAAATTATTTCTTTTTTGGTATTTTAATAGTAATTTGGTAATACTCGTCAAATTCTTCCTCTTCAGAGTTTACATTCAAGCCACTATCAGCAACTAATTGTAAAGATTGACGAATTGTATTCATTGCAATTCTCATATCACGACTTACTGCTTTTTGACGTGCTTTTCGCTTTGGCTTTGTTTCCTCTAACAGCTTTGCAACACGGTTTTCCGTTTGTTTTACATTAAATTGATTAGCAATAATTTCTTGTAAAACTTTAATCTGTAGCTCTTCATTCTTTAACGGAATAAGAGCGCGTGCATGGCGCTCTGTAATATGTTTTTCTAAAAGAGCTTGCTTAATTTCTTCTGGTAATTTTAATAGACGTAATTTATTCGCAACTGTCGATTGTCCCTTGCCGAGACGCTGTGCTAATGCCTCTTGCGTTAAATTATGTAGTTCTATTAATTTTTGATAAGCAATCGCTTCTTCAATCGCGGTTAACTCTTCACGTTGTAAATTCTCAATTAAAGCTACCGAAGCCGTCTCTGTATCACTCATATTTTTCACAATAGCAGGAACAGCTTCCCAGCCCAACTTTGTCGCCGCACGGAAACGTCTTTCTCCAGCAATAATTTCATATGTTCCTTCTCCATATGGACGTACAACAATTGGCTGAATTAATCCATGTGTACGAATGGTCAATGCTAACTCTTCAATACGAGCATCATCAAAAATCGTACGCGGTTGATAACGATTTGGAATAATATTTACTAACGGAATTTGCTGAATCTCTTCATGAACTTCCTCATGGCCTTCTTCTTGTAATGCTAATTCGCTTTCTTTATCTCCAAAGCCAAATAAACGAGAAAACGCGTTTCTCATACATATTCCACCACCTTTGGACCCTATTGAATGATCTATATAAAAAACGTTTCATGTGAAACAGCTATATCTTTATTCATATAACTCAATCTTACGTCTAATAAGATTTATTTTTCAATAGGCAATTTATTTGGTGTCCCTGGCTTACGAGGATATTTCTTTGGCGTTTTTCTCTTTTTCTCGATTGTTAAGATGTTACGTTCACTTTCTTCGAACGGTAATTGGAACTTAGCAATCTCTGTTAACTCGCCACCAAGTACTTGCAGTGCATGCTTTCCATTCTCAATTTCCTCATGAGCAGCTGCACCTTTCATCGCGATAAATGTTCCACCTACTTTCACAAGCGGTAAACATAGTTCACTTAAAACAGAAAGACGAGCAACTGCACGTGCCATTACAATATCAAATGATTCACGAACACCTTCTTTTTTCCCAAATGTTTCAGCGCGGTCGTGACAAAATGCAACATCTTTTAATTCTAGCTGCGTTGCTAGATGGTTTAAAAATGTGATGCGCTTTTGTAAAGAGTCAACGATTGTAACTTTTAAGTGCGGGAAGCAAATTTTAAGCGGAATGCTCGGGAAACCTGCGCCAGCCCCAACATCACAAATTGAAAATGGCTTTGAAAAATCATGATGAAGCGCAGCTGTAACAGAATCAAAGAAGTGTTTTAAATATACTTCTTCCTTCTCTGTGATTGCTGTTAAATTCATTTTTTCATTCCACTCAACTAATGTGTGGAAGTATATATCAAATTGCTCTAACTGGCGCTCTGAAAGGGAAATACCTCTTTCAGCCAGCATAGATTGAAATTGTTCAACATTCATCTTGCCATATCTCCTAACTATTTATTTGTTCGATACTCGCGCAATTTTTCCTTGTTCTAAATACACAAGTAAGATGGAAATATCAGCTGGATTTACTCCAGAAATACGTGATGCTTGACCCATAGATAACGGACGTACATCTTTTAATTTTTGGCGAGCTTCCGAAGCTAATCCTGAAATTGCATCATAGTCAATATTAACTGGAATCTTTTTATTCTCCATACGCTTCATACGATCAACTTGTTGTAAGGATTTTTCAATATATCCTTCATATTTCGTTTGGATTTCAACTTGTTCTGCTACGTCATCGTTAATTTCTACTTCACTTGGTACAAGTGTACGAATATGTTCATACGTCATCTCTGGACGACGTAGTAATTCATTCGCACGTATACCATCTTTCAGTTCGCTTCCACCTACACTACGAATCAACTCTTGCACTTCAGGGCGAGGTTTAATAATAATACTTGCTAAACGCTCTTTCTCCGCTTCGATTTCCGCTTTCTTCGTTGTGAAACGTTCATAGCGCTCTTCTGTAATCAATCCAATCTCATGACCAATATGCGTTAAGCGTAAATCAGCATTATCATGACGAAGTAATAAGCGATATTCAGCACGAGATGTTAATAAACGATATGGTTCACTCGTTCCCTTTGTAACTAAATCATCAATTAAAACACCGATATACGCATCAGAACGATCTAAAATAACTTCTTTCTTTCCTAAAGAGCGGCATGCTGCATTAATACCAGCCATTAGTCCTTGACCTGCTGCTTCTTCATAGCCAGAAGTACCATTAATCTGACCTGCTGTATATAAGTTTGTAATCTTTTTCGTTTCTAACGTTGGCCACAGCTGAGTCGGCACAATTGCATCATATTCAATTGCATAACCTGTGCGCATCATCTCTACATTTTCTAGTCCCGGAATTGTTCGTAACATATCACGCTGCACATCTTCCGGTAAACTTGTAGATAAGCCTTGCACGTATACTTCTTGTGTATTGCGTCCTTCTGGCTCTAAGAAGATTTGGTGGCGCGGCTTATCATTAAAGCGTACAACTTTATCTTCAATAGACGGACAGTAACGAGGTCCTGTTCCTTTAATCATTCCAGAATACATAGCAGATCGATGAAGATTTCCATCAATTAAACGATGTGTTTCTTCACTTGTATATGTTAACCAGCATGGAATTTGGTCCATAATGAATTTTGTCGTTTCAAACGAAAATGCTCGAGGTACATCATCACCTGGCTGAATTTCTGTTTTACTGTAATCAATCGTATTACTGTTTACACGAGGAGGAGTTCCTGTTTTAAAACGAACTAGTTCAAGCCCTAGCTCTTCTAGATGTTCTGATAATTTAACAGAAGGCTGCTGATTGTTTGGACCACTAGAATATTTTAAATCTCCAACGATAATTTCACCACGTAAAAACGTTCCAGTTGTAATAACGACTGTTTTTGCTTTATATTCTCCGCCTGTTTGTGTCACAACACCAGTACATATGCCATCTTCTATGATTAAGTGTTCTACCATACCTTGGCATAATGTTAAATTTGGTGTTTCTTCAATTGTCTTTTTCAGCTCATGCTGATACGAAAATTTATCTGCTTGCGCACGTAATGCTCGTACCGCTGGGCCTTTTCCCGTATTTAACATACGCATTTGAATATGCGTTTTATCAATGTTTCGACCCATTTCGCCACCAAGTGCATCAATTTCACGAACAACAATTCCTTTTGCAGGTCCACCAACGGACGGGTTACATGGCATAAAAGCAACCATATCTAAGTTGATTGTTAACATTAATGTTTTTGCTCCCATACGAGCTGCAGCAAGACCAGCTTCACAGCCTGCATGACCTGCACCGATGACAATTACATCATAAGAACCGGCATTATATCCCATTCTTTCTTCCTCCTTACTACTATTTTCCTAAGCAAAATTGAGAGAATAACTGATCGATTAAACTTTCATGTACAGTGTCCCCTGTAATCTCACCAAGTATTTCCCACGTTCTTGTTAAATCAATTTGTACCATATCAATTGGTACGCCATTATAAATAGCTTCAATTGCGTCTCCAATTGTTTTTTCTGCTTGCGTTAATAAACCGATGTGACGCGCATTTGATACGTATGTCATATCTGCCGATTCAATTGCACCTTCAAAGAACAGCTCAGCAATAGCCTTTTCCAGTTCATCTACACCTTTTTCTTCAATAAGTGAAGTAGTAATAATACGAGCTCCACCAGCTAATTGCGTAATACGTTCCATATCAATTTGCTGCGCTAAATCTGTTTTATTTACAATGACAATAAAGTCTTTTCCTTGCACAGCATGGAATAATTCTTCATCTTCAGCCGTTAAACCTTCACTATAATTGACAACAAGCAATACTAAATCTGCCTGATTCATCATCTCTTTTGAACGTTCCACACCAATTTGTTCAACAATATCTTCTGTTTCGCGAATACCAGCTGTATCAATTAAACGAAGCGGTACTCCCCGCACATTCACATACTCTTCAATTACATCTCGAGTCGTTCCTGCTATGTCAGTTACAATTGCTTTCTTTTCTTGAACAAGACTGTTCAATAAAGAAGATTTTCCGACATTTGGTCTTCCAATAATCGCTGTTGCAATACCTTCACGCAAAATTTTCCCTTGCTTTGATGTTTCTAGCAACTTTTTAATTTCGCCTCGAACGTGCGTTGCTTTCTCAATTAAAATATTGTGTGTCATTTCCTCTACATCATCGTATTCTGGATAATCAATATTTACCTCTACATGAGCTAACGTTTCTAAAATTTCCTGACGTAAACGACCAATTAAATTAGATAGGCGTCCTTCCATTTGATTAATCGCAACATTCATAGCACGGTCTGTCTTTGCACGAATTAAATCCATTACTGCTTCTGCTTGAGATAAATCAATACGACCGTTTAAAAACGCACGTTTTGTAAATTCGCCCGGTTCTGCTAAACGAACCCCTTCTGCTAAAATGAGTTGTAAAACTTTATTTACAGAAACAAGTCCACCGTGACAATTTACTTCTACAATATCCTCACGTGTAAAAGTCTTCGGTGCTCGCATAATCGAAACCATAACTTCTTCAATTACTCTATCTTGATCTAGATCAACAATGTGACCGTAATGAATTGTGTGAGAATCCACTTTCGTTAAGTCTTTTCCTTTAAAAATACGATTGACTTTCTCAATCGCATCATCTCCACTTACTCGAACAATGGCAATTGCTCCTTCTCCAAGGGCTGTGGATATCGCGGCAATTGTATCAAATTCCATGTTCTTTCACCTCACTTATTTCTTTCTTTCTATACTCAACATAATTTTTTGTTTCACTAAATTATTAGGATACCATAAGGAACCTGTATGCAAAAGAAGAATAACTCATTTTATTATGTCCGTGTGCAAAACGAGCTAAACTTATTCACTGTGGATAAGTTTAGCTCGTTTTACTTATCCACACTCATTCTTTTTAATTTATCCATCTACAAGAAATACAAAAAAGTTTTATAAGAAAAATATCTTCGAAAAGGAAAAAATTACATGTTATTTACTCATTAAAAAAACCGGCTCTCCAATGAGTAACCGGTTTTTTACCAATCCAATAGCACAAACACTCTATCTTCTTATTTAGGTGACACCACAACATGACGATGCGGTTCTTTCCCTTCAGATGTTGTAATAACATACGGATGATTAGATAACGCTTGGTGAATAATTTTTCTTTCAAAAGAAGGCATTGGCTCTAATACGGCACGCTTTTGTACAGCCGTTACTTGCTTTGCTAGTCGCTGTGCAAGCCCTTCCAACGTATCTTTTCTCTTATTACGATAATCTCCTGCATCTACAGTCACATTAATATATTGTTTCGTACTGCGATTCGCAACAAGATTTGTTAAATTTTGCAAAGAGTTTAAATTAATTCCTCTTTTTCCAATTAAAACACCAACATCTTTTCCAGAAAAGGAAAAGAGAATCTCTCGTCCTTTCACTTTCCTTTCAAGATCGACATCTATTCCCATCTCTCGTACAATATTTCTCAAGTAGCGTTCAGACTCTTCAACTGGATTTTTCTTTATCATAACTTCAACGATAGCAGGTCGTTTCCCGAAAATACCAAGAAATCCTCTTTTTCCCTCATCGATGATTTGAATTTCAACCTTATCTTTTGAAACATTCAATTGTTTTAACGCTTCGCCTACTGCTTCCTCGACATTTTGCCCTTTAGCAGTAACGATACTCACTTTTTCGATCCTCCAGCGCTATTTGCTCTAATTTCTGGACCTTTAATAAAGTACATTTGAGCGATACCAAATATATTACCAACTACCCAGTAAAGCGATAATGCAGCTGGGAAGTTAATCGCAAAGATTAAAATCATAATTGGCATAAGCCATAACATCATTGCCATTTGCGGATTTTGGTTTGCAGTTCCCGCCATTGCAAGCTTCTGCTGAATAAATGTTGTAATTGCCGCAATAATTGGTAATACGTAAATTGGATCAGGTTGTCCTAAATCAAACCATAAGAAAGTATGTTGACTAATTTCTGTCGTTCTCATAATTGCATGGTAAAACGCAAATAAGATTGGCATTTGAATAAAGATTGGTAAACAACCCGCAACTGGATTTACACCATGTTTTTGATACATCTGCATCATTTCTTGTTGTAACTTTTGCTGTGTTGCCTGATCTTTAGAGCTATACTTTTCTTTTAATTTTACCATTTCAGGTTGCAATGCTTGCATTGCTTTTGTACTCTTCGTTTGTTTAATCATTAAAGGTAATAACGCAAAACGAATAATCAAAGTTGTAATAACAATTGCCAATCCATAGTTCTCATTAAATAAATCTGCAAAATACGTGATTAACCAGGAAAGTGGATAGACGAAATATTCATTCCAAAAACCTGTACTTTCCGATGTAATCGGCTTATCTAAATCACCACAACCAGCAGTAATCATCATAAGAGCAATTACCATGGTTAGTAAGCCTATCTTTTTCTTCACAGCCTACTCCTCCTTGTTTCGGTATGTATATAGTGTAATTCATTTCCCTTTCGCTGCGCTACCTTTTGTTACTTTAATCCCAGAGCGATTTAAGACATGAACTAAACTTTTTTTTAATTCTTCATAAGTCATATCTGTACAAGGTTTTCTTGCGATTATCACAAGATCTTTCCCAACATCTATTTCATCTTTTAATTCTAAGAATGCTTGACGAACCATGCGCTTAATTCGATTTCGCATTACAGCGTTTCCTATTTTCTTACTCACGGAAAGACCAATTCGAAAGTATGGCTGTTGCTTTTTCTCCAGCTGATACACAACAAATTGACGATTTGCACTTGATTTTCCATTTTGAAAAACAGCCTGGAATTCATCATTCTTCTTTATACGATTTCTTTTCTTCATATCAATTGAACACTCCTGTATTTCATCAGCGGAAAATTCATCATTACTAGAAAAAAGACCACTGAACGATCAGTGGCCTACGCAGATAATACTTTTCTTCCTTTACGACGACGAGCTGCTAAAACTTTACGTCCGTTTGCAGTGCTCATACGGCTACGGAAACCATGTACTTTGCTGCGCTTACGTTTATTTGGTTGATAAGTTCTCTTCATATATGACACCTCCCTGAGGAATAACTGTTAAAGACAGTCCTATAAATTATAGTTAATTTTCTAGGAAAATGTCAATGGTTCTCCAAATTTTCATCAAATATTCATTTTCCAAATCTATTCACAGCTTTTTTCACAATCATTTTCAAACCTGTGGATAAAAAATTTGGCCACATTTTTATATCCACAAATCTTTTTTTTACTTTTACACAGTATATCGTATTGTGGACAAGTTTATTCCACAAGTTATTGATTTTGTGGATAACTTTCGTAAAGTCATTGCTATACCTGTCTTTTTTTGATATTATAGTTGTGTTTTCACTTTGAATAAGTTTTTGTCATTTATTTTTTATCCACAGTTTGTGAATAACTTGTGGACATGTTTTGTAACATGTGAATAATTAGTTACCCACAACTGTGTATTTTATTAAAAATCTTACTTCATAATTTAAGCTGCCTTTTTATTTTTAAAAGTCATTCGAATAAATATACAATGTTATTTTTGGTTTTTTATAAATGTTATACCGTATATTTTTTACTACTTTAAGTAAGGGGGGGAACACTCTTGGAGAATATCTCAGATTTATGGAATAGTGCTTTATCCGAATTAGAAAAGAAAGTTAGCAAACCTAGCTACGAAACGTGGTTAAAATCAACAAAAGCACATACCTTAAAAAAGGATGTATTAACAATTACAGCTCCAAATGAATTTGCTCGTGATTGGCTAGAATCTCATTATTCTGAACTAATTGCCGAAACGTTAGAGCATTTAACAGGTGCTGAATTGAACATTCGTTTCATCATTCCACAAAGTCAAACAGAAGAAGAGATTGACCTACCTCGACTTCCTAAGGGACCTGCAGCCAATGATGATCCACATCCATTTTCACAAAGTATGTTAAATCCAAAATATACTTTTGATACATTCGTTATTGGATCTGGTAATCGTTTTGCACATGCTGCTTCTTTAGCTGTTGCAGAAGCACCGGCTAAAGCGTACAACCCATTATTCATTTACGGGGGCGTGGGATTAGGAAAAACACACTTAATGCACGCAATTGGTCACTATGTAATCGAGCATAATCCAAATGCGAAAGTTGTGTATTTATCTTCTGAAAAGTTTACAAATGAGTTTATTAACTCTATTCGAGACAATAAAGCTGTTGATTTCCGAAATAAATATCGCAATGTAGATGTATTACTTATAGATGATATTCAATTTCTTGCTGGAAAAGAACAAACACAAGAGGAATTCTTCCATACGTTTAATGCGTTACATGAAGAAAGTAAACAAATCGTAATTTCTAGTGACCGTCCACCTAAAGAAATCCCTACTTTAGAAGATCGTTTACGCTCAAGATTTGAATGGGGACTTATTACAGATATTACGCCACCAGATTTAGAAACAAGAATTGCAATTTTACGTAAAAAAGCAAAAGCGGATGGACTTGATATTCCAAATGAAGTCATGCTTTATATTGCGAATCAAATTGATTCTAACATTCGTGAATTAGAAGGGGCGCTTATTCGTGTAGTTGCCTATTCTTCGTTAATCAATAAAGATATAAATGCTGATTTAGCTGCCGAAGCATTAAAAGACATTATTCCAAATTCTAAACCAAAAATTATCTCGATTTATGATATTCAAAAGGCTGTAGGAGATGTTTTCCAAATAAAATTGGACGACTTTAAAGCGAAAAAGCGTACAAAATCTGTTGCATTCCCGAGACAAATTGCAATGTATTTGTCCCGTGAGCTAACAGACTCCTCCTTGCCAAAAATCGGAGAAGAATTCGGTGGGCGCGATCATACAACGGTCATTCATGCGCATGAAAAAATTTCGAAACTATTAAAAACCGACACACAGTTACAAAAACAACTTGAGGAAATTCACGATATTTTAAAGTAATAGTCGAATAATGTGAATAACTTCCCTTTATTTACACACAGTCTATCCACATGTAGATAGACTGTTTTTCCGCATTTAAACGGGGTTATCCACATATCCACAAGACCTATTACTATTACTACTATTTTTTATTATTATTAATTAAATAAAATCTTATATTGACGGAGGTTCTCTTTATGCATTTTTCAATACAAAAAGATTATCTTGTACGCAGTGTTCAAGATGTTATGAAAGCTGTATCCTCACGTACAACAATTCCAATTTTAACTGGGATTAAGATCGTAGCAACAGAAGAAGGTGTTACGTTAACAGGAAGTGATGCAGATATCTCAATTGAATCATTCATTCCAACTGAGGAAAATGGAAAAGAAATTGTAGAAATATCACAATACGGTAGTATTATTTTACAAGCAAAATATTTTAGTGAGATTGTAAAAAAATTGCCGAAAGAAACTGTTGAGATTTCTATCGAAAATAATTTTATGACAAAAATAAAATCTGGGAAATCAGAGTTTAATTTAAATGGATTAGATGCATCTGAATATCCTTTATTACCACAGATTGAAGAACATCATGTATTTCAAATCCCAACAGACTTATTGAAACATATGATTCGACAAACTGTGTTTGCTGTTTCAACATCAGAAACAAGACCAATCTTGACAGGTGTAAACTGGAAGGTATATAACAGCGAGCTAACATGTATTGCAACAGATAGTCACCGCTTAGCATTAAGAAAAGCGAAGTTGGAAAGCAAAAATATTTCAAATGAGTTTCAAGCTAGTGTTGTAATTCCAGGGAAAAGTTTAAATGAATTAAGTAAAATTCTTGATGAGTCAGAAGAAATGGTAGATATCGTTATTACGGAACAGCAAGTATTGTTCCGTACAAAACATTTATTATTCTTCTCAAGATTATTAGAAGGGAATTACCCTGATACAACAAGATTAATTCCTGCTGAAAGTAAAACTGATATTTTTGTAAATACAAAAGAGTTTTTACAAGCGATTGATCGTGCCTCTTTATTAGCAAGAGACGGACGTAACAATGTTGTAAAATTATCTACTCTTGATGGAGAAATGTTAGAGATTTCTTCAAACTCTCCTGAAATCGGAAAAGTTGTAGAAGAAGTTCAATGTGAAAAAATTGAAGGAGAAGAATTGAAAATATCATTTAGTGCAAAATATGTAATGGATGCATTAAAAGCATTAGATAGTACTGAAATTAAGGTTAGCTTTACGGGTGCAATGAGACCGTTTTTAATTCGTACAGTCAATGATGATTCAATTATTCAGCTTATTTTACCAGTACGTACGTATTAAAATTTCAAAGGCTACTAGTTATACAAGGACTAGTAGCCTTTGTTAGTTGCATTTACTTTCCTAATGCTTGTTTATTTAGTACAATGAAAGAATGAACACTTTTAGAAAGTGAGCGATTTTTTATGGAAAAGATTCAAATTTCGACAGAATATATTACATTAGGACAATTTTTAAAACTTTGCGGTGTATTAGACACAGGCGGAGCTGTGAAATGGTTCTTACAAGAGTATGAGGTTTATGTAAATAAAGAGCTTGAAAATAGACGAGGAAAGAAATTATACGCAAATGATATCGTTGAAATTCCGGGTATCGGAACATTTCAAGTTCAAGCATAAAGGGGGAGCCCTTTGTATATTAAAGAGTTACAATTACAAAACTATCGCAACTATGAAAAGCTAGCACTTTCTTTTGAAGATAATGTCAATGTCATTATCGGTGAAAATGCACAAGGTAAAACGAATTTGATGGAAGCGATTTATGTACTCGCAATGGCAAAATCTCATCGGACTTCTAATGATCGTGAACTCATACGATGGGACGAAGAATATGGTAAAATAAAAGGGCGAGTACAAAAGAGAAGTAATTCTATGTCTTTAGAATTAAATATTTCTAAAAAGGGGAAAAAAGCAAAGTTAAATGAACTTGAACAACAAAAGCTAAGTCAATACATTGGCGAAATGAATGTTGTAATGTTTGCTCCTGAAGATTTAAATCTTGTAAAAGGGAGTCCCCAAGTGAGAAGAAGATTTTTAGATATGGAACTTGGTCAAATTGCACCAGTTTACCTTTATGAATTAAGTCAATATCAAAAAGTGCTCACGCAGCGAAATCATTTGTTAAAGAAAATGCAAGGCAATGCAAGTGAAGAAGCAATGTTAGATGTTTTTACTCTTCAACTTATTGAACATGGTGTGAAAATTTTACAAAAACGCTTTGAATTTTTGAAATTACTCCAAGAATGGGCAGCTCCTATTCATAGAGGAATTAGCAGAGGGTTAGAAGAGCTTGAAATTGTGTATAAGCCAAGCCTAGATGTATCAGAATCCATGGATTTGACGAAAATAAAAGAAGTATACTATGAAAGTTTCCAATCAGTGAAACAGCGTGAAGTTTTCCGTGGTACTACATTAATTGGACCTCATCGTGATGATTTACAATTCTTCGTTAACGGTAAAAACGTTCAAGTCTTTGGTTCACAAGGACAACAACGAACGACCGCACTTTCCCTAAAGTTAGCTGAAATTGAATTGATTTATTCAGAAGTTAACGAATATCCAATCCTTTTATTAGATGATGTGTTATCAGAATTAGATGATTATCGTCAGTCTCATCTTCTGGGCACGATCCAAGGAAAAGTGCAAACGTTTGTAACAACGACAAGTGTTGATGGGATTGAACATGATACATTAAAGCAAGCAAAGACAATTCATGTCACGAGCGGCACGGTGGATTGTGAAATAGACGGAAAATAGTTTCTGTCTTAAATGGAAAAGTAGGTGATCTTTGTGTCAATGGAACAAAAGCAAATGCAAGAGAATGCATATGATGAAAGTCAGATACAAGTATTAGAAGGACTAGAGGCTGTTCGAAAACGACCAGGGATGTACATTGGTTCAACGAGCGGAAAAGGTCTTCATCATCTTGTATGGGAGATTGTCGATAACAGTATTGATGAAGCGTTAGCTGGATACTGTAATGAGATTAATGTCTCCATCGAAGAAGATAATAGCATTGTCGTACAAGATAACGGGCGTGGTATTCCAGTTGGTATTCATGAAAAGATGGGGCGCCCTGCAGTAGAAGTTATTATGACTGTTCTTCACGCTGGTGGTAAGTTTGGCGGTGGAGGTTACAAAGTATCTGGTGGTTTGCACGGTGTTGGTGCTTCCGTCGTGAATGCTCTATCAACAGAATTAGAAGTGTTTGTTCATCGTGAAGGGAAAATTCATTATCAGAAGTATGAGCGTGGCGTACCGACTGCCGATTTAAAAGTAATCGGAGAAACAGATCGTACCGGGACGATTACGCGCTTTAAGCCAGATCCAGAAATTTTCCGTGAAACGACAGAATATGAATTTGATATATTGGCAACTCGTGTAAGAGAATTAGCTTTTTTAAATCGTGGTATCAAGCTAACAATTGAAGATAAACGTGAAAATAAACAAAAGAAAGAATTCCACTATGAAGGCGGAATTAAGTCGTACGTAGAACATTTAAATCGTTCTAAAGAACCAATCCATGAAGAACCTGTATATGTAGAAGGAGCTAAGGACGGTATACAAGTAGAGGTCTCTCTCCAATACAACGAGGGTTATACAAATAATATATTCTCATTTACAAATAACATTCATACGTATGAAGGTGGTACGCATGAGGTTGGTTTTAAAACAGCGTTAACACGTGTTATTAATGATTATGGTCGGAAGAATAACATTTTAAAAGACGCTGATAGCAACTTGACAGGTGAGGATGTTCGAGAAGGATTAACGGCAATTGTTTCTATTAAGCATCCAAATCCTCAATTCGAAGGACAAACAAAGACAAAGCTCGGAAATAGTGAAGCAAGAACTATTACTGAATCTGTTTTCTCAGAAGCCTTTGAAAAGTTTTTACTTGAGAATCCAAATGTGGCTCGTAAAATTGTAGAAAAGGGAACGATGGCAGCTAGAGCACGTGTGGCAGCGAAGAAAGCACGTGAATTAACACGCCGTAAAAGTGCATTAGAAGTATCGAGCTTACCAGGAAAACTTGCGGATTGTTCCTCAAAAGACCCTGCAATTAGTGAAATCTACATCGTAGAGGGTGACTCAGCAGGTGGTTCTGCAAAGCAAGGTCGTGATCGACATTTCCAAGCAATTTTACCGCTAAAAGGTAAAATTATTAATGTGGAAAAGGCACGCTTAGATAAAATTTTATCTAATGATGAAGTGCGTACAATTATTACAGCAATTGGTACGGGAATCGGTGGCGATTTTGATATAGAAAAAGCACGTTATCATAAGATCATTATTATGACAGATGCCGATGTTGATGGCGCACACATTCGTACCCTATTGTTAACGTTCTTCTATCGTTATATGCGTCAGATTATTGAATCTGGCTATATATATATTGCTCAACCGCCTTTATTTAAAGTACAACAAGGTAAAAAAATTGTGTATGCTTACAATGATAGAGAGCTTGAAAGTATTTTAGCAGAACTTCCAGCTCAGCCAAAACCGGGTATTCAGCGTTATAAAGGTCTCGGAGAAATGAATCCAACACAATTATGGGAAACGACAATGGATCCAGAAGTTCGTTCACTTCTTCAAGTTTCATTGCAAGATGCAATCGAAGCGGACGAGACATTTGAAATCTTAATGGGTGATAAAGTGGAACCTCGTCGTAACTTTATTCAAGAAAATGCAAAATACGTGAAAAACCTTGATATTTAAGCAATGACAGGAATCTTAGTATTCCTGTCTTCTATGTATAAATAAAATTTTTTATAGTAAATGTAAGAGGAGGTGCTGGTTGATGTCAGACAACCAACAACAGGCGCGAATTAAAGAGATTAATATTAGCCAAGAAATGCGTACTTCTTTTTTAGATTATGCGATGAGCGTTATTGTATCTCGTGCGTTACCAGATGTTCGTGATGGATTAAAGCCTGTGCATAGAAGGGTTTTATATGCAATGAATGACCTAGGTATAACTGCTGATAAAGCATATAAGAAATCAGCTCGTATTGTCGGTGAAGTAATCGGTAAGTACCATCCGCATGGTGATTCAGCTGTATATGAAACGATGGTACGTATGGCACAAGACTTTAGTCAGCGTTATATGTTAGTAGATGGTCATGGGAACTTTGGATCTATAGATGGCGATTCCGCAGCCGCGATGCGTTATACAGAGGCAAGAATGTCTAAAATCTCTATGGAATTGTTGCGTGATATTACAAAGAATACGATTGACTACCAAGATAACTATGACGGTTCTGAAAGAGAACCAATCGTTTTACCGGCACGTTTCCCAAACTTATTAGTAAATGGTACGACAGGTATTGCGGTTGGTATGGCAACGAATATTCCTCCGCATCAACTTGGGGAAGTTATCGATGGTGTCCTAGCGTTAAGTAGTAACCCGGATATTACGATTGCAGAACTGATGGAGCATATTCCGGGCCCAGATTTCCCTACTGCAGGTCAAATTCTTGGTAGAAGTGGAATTCGAAGAGCTTATGAAACAGGACGAGGCACGATTATCCTTCGTGCAAAAGTTGAAATTGAAGAGAAATCAAATGGCAAACAAGCGATTATTGTAACAGAGCTTCCATATCAAGTAAATAAAGCGAAGTTGATTGAGAAAATCGCAGAACTTGTTCGTGATAAAAAAATAGATGGTATTACTGATTTACGTGATGAATCAGATCGAAATGGTATGCGTATCGTTATGGAAATTCGACGTGATGCGAATGCAAATGTATTATTAAATAATTTGTATAAACATACTGCTCTTCAAACGAGTTTTGGTATTAACATGCTTTCACTTGTAAATGGTGAACCACAAGTTTTAAATTTAAAGCAATGTCTATATTACTACTTAGAGCACCAAAAAGTTGTAATTCGTAGACGTACTGCATATGAATTAGAAAAAGCAGAAGCTCGTGCACATATTTTAGAAGGGTTACGTATTGCACTTGATCATCTTGACGAAGTAATTAGTTTAATTCGTAGTTCAAAAACTGCTGATATTGCAAAGCAAGGATTAGTAGAACGTTTTGGTTTAAGTGAAAAGCAAGCACAAGCTATTTTAGATATGCGTTTGCAACGTTTAACAGGTTTAGAACGTGAAAAAATTGAACAAGAGTATAAAGAATTACTAGAATTAATTGCAGAGTTAAAATCAATTTTAGCTGACGAAGAAAAAGTTCTTGAGATTATTCGTGAAGAATTAACGGAAGTAAAAGAACGATTCAATGATATAAGAAGAACAGAAATTACAGTTGGTGGCGTCGAATCAATTGAAGATGAAGACTTAATCCCTGAACAAAATATTGTTATTACATTAACGCATAACGGTTATGTGAAGCGTCTTCCTGCTTCTACTTATAAAACGCAGAACCGAGGCGGACGTGGTGTACAAGGGATGGGCACAAATGATGATGACTTTGTAGAACATTTACTAACGACTTCGACGCATGATCATATTCTATTCTTTACAAATAAAGGGAAAGTATATCGTACAAAAGGGTATGAAATTCCTGAATATAGTCGTACAGCAAAAGGGATACCAATTATCAACTTGCTAGAAGTAGACAAAGGTGAGTGGGTAAATGCAATCATTCCAATTCGTGAGTTTGGAGATGATCAGTTCTTATTCTTTACAACAAAACATGGTATTGCAAAAAGAACACCACTTTCATCTTTCGCAAACATTCGTAACAATGGATTGATTGCAATTTCTCTTCGTGAGGAAGATGAATTAATTTCTGTGCGTTTAACGACAGGGGATAAGGATATGATTGTTGGAACAAGCAATGGAATGCTTATTCGTTTCCATGAAGAAGATGTTCGCTCTATGGGTCGTAACGCAGCGGGAGTAAAAGCAATTACATTGGGCAATGATGACCAAGTTGTTGGAATGGAGATTGTAGAAGAAAATATGGATGTCTTAATCGTGACGAAAAATGGTTATGGTAAGCGTACGGCGATAGAAGAGTATCGTTTACAAAGCCGTGGAGGTAAAGGGCTTAAGACATGTAATATTACAGATAAGAATGGTAAGTTAATTGCAGTTAAGACAGTTTACGGTGAAGAAGATATTATGTTAATAACAGCAGCTGGTGTGCTGATTCGTATGCCTGTAGATCAAATTTCTCAAATGGGACGTAATACACAAGGTGTTCGTTTAATTCGTTTAGAAGATGATCAAGAAGTTGCGACAGTAGCGAAAGCACAAAAAGAAGATGAAGTTGAAAGTGAACTGCAAGAAGGTGATGAAGAATAAGGGGGGATAATTCCTCCTTATTTTTTTTGTAAATAACTCTTGCATGTAGGTTTTAAAGTATGTATAATGAGTCAAGTCAGCAAGTGAGACAAACAATAAATGTTTTTAAAAAATGTTGACTAGCATTCAAAGGAATGTTATATTAGAAAAGTCGCTGAAACGCGA
>NZ_JOTN01000026.1 GCF_000712595.1 Bacillus manliponensis | reverse complement strand
TAAGAAGCTGAATATCTTCATCTTCTTCATTCCCATCAACTCTTAATTTCTTTTTCACAAGGTTCAACATTAGGATTCACCGTCCTTTTCTGCTTTAGAACCCTGTGTCTTCTTCTCTTTTGGAGCTGTCTTTGTTACATTCTCACTCTTTTCAAGAAAAGCAACGTTGTATTCCGAGTGAATAGATTGTAAGAACTTAACACGCCTTGCTATTTCTTTGAATCCTTCTTTCGGGTACATATCCCCTTTTTTATAGAACGTGTTATCATGTTCCTTTTCTATAAAATCATTCAACACTTTGTAAGCCATAAAGTTTCACCGCCTTTTCATAAAAAGTAGCCACCCTTTTATTAAGGAGTAGCTACTACTTCAGCAATTCGGAATGCTGATTTCAATTTAATTTGATGATCGAACCAGGCAGTAACAACAAATTGTTCGATACCCGTTTTAACATCTTTATCACGCTCAAACAGTTCACCAATATCATAGTTTGTATGTGAATAAGAGAAGTCACCAACGATAGGTTTTGTTGCTGCATCCACAAATACAACTGGTTTACCTAAAATTTGCTCTGGTTGTGCTGTATATAATGTCGCGTTTCCGTTTGCTAAAACCTCAATCATTTCGGAATAATCTACATAAGACATAACAATTTTTGCATTTTCACGGTAATCTTCATGTAAGTCCGCAATAGCTGCTTTGATTGCCTTATATAAATTAGCACCTTTTATTGCTTTAATAGCCGTAGCACCTGTTTGATAGAAGCTCATATGCTCTTCTCCAGCTTTAGGAGTAGTTGCAAATTGTACTTTCTTCTCTTTTGCTGCAACACCAGACTTAAGGGCACTTTCCACATGAGCGACAAGGTTTGCATCGGACCCATTTAGTATAGTTTCAGATACACCTGCCATTACTTTAAATTTGTGACGTCCAAACGAAACCGTATCACCACTAGATTTTAACTCTTTTGCCGTTTCTTTATCTGCAATGAAATCATCATTATCTAAAGTGAATGACAATTTAGGAAGCTCTAAATTTGTGATATTTGTTAATGTTGAAATATCACGAATAGGATTCTTTACATTTGGCTCTGTAATAATGTCTTGAGACACCGTTTTCGGTAAAAACTTTCCACCGCCTGTAGTAGCATCATCACCTAATGCTTGACGTACATCTGTTGAAATTGTTTTTTCTCGCATTGCTGCACGAATTAACTCTGCCTTAGCCGCAACTACTTTTTGTTTTGGATCTTCAATACGGTTAACACCTTGTTGAGATGTAAATTGTGCTTTTTGTTCTGCTTCCATACTGTCATGTTGTTCTTTAATAACATTAAAACGCATTTGTAAATCTTGTTTAGACTTCTGTAAAGCTTGAATATCCTCCATTGTAGCTGTTGTATCAATAGCCTTTTGAGCAAGTTCACCCTCTACTTTTTGTAATTGTTGACCAATTGTAGCTAAGTTTTGCTTTAACTCAAATAAAGTATTTTTTGAGAAAAATTGAAAGTTACCGATAGATAATTTAAATTGCTTTTTCATAAATGAATTCCTCCTAAAATTGTATTTATATATTCCGCATTAGCTTTTGCTTCTTCAGCAATCTTTTCACGTAATGCCTTTTCATCCACACTCATTGTTGGTGTAGAGGACTGCAAATGTAGCAATTGTTTTGGAACATTTTGATATTGTTTTGCCCACTTATCATCAAACGCGTAAGCAACAGCTTGATTGGCTTCCACAATTTCATCACAAAGCCCTAATTCTAAACACTGTTCAGCTGTTAACCACGTATCTTCCTCGAGCATTTCGGACAAGGTCTCTTCTGACATCTTGTCACCTGCTCGGTCTAAATAATACTGACACATCGCTTTACTAATACGCTCTACATCATCAGCCGCCTTTCGTAATTGCTTAGCATTACCCCAGGCTCCTGTCATTGCATGATGTATCATCATTAGTGAATTAGATGGCATAATAATGCGTTTTGAAATCATTGGTAAGACAGATGCACAAGATGCTGCAACTCCATCAATATGTGAAATAATATCTGCCGGATGTCGTTGCAACATAGAAATCATGGCCATTGCTTCAAATACACTACCACCTGGACTGTTAATGTACAGATTAATAGTTTCAATTCCATCACCCAAAGCTTCTAATTCATTCTTGAAAATGATAGAAGAGACCTCACCATAGTCTTCCCATGCATATTTTGTAATCTCACCGTAAATAAAAATGTCTGCTGTATTTTTGTTAGCAGACATTTTTATCTCCCAAAACTTATTACTTTGTTGTTTTTTGTCCTTATGGTCATCTTTCAAATTTTTCACCTCCTTCAAATAATCCTCATACCAATCAAACCAAGAATCGATTTTTTCCTTCCAAAAATCTTTATCTGGTCGGGTCTCATCATTGTTCAGATTTTCATAGCATTGTTCTTTTGATGTTTCTATCAACAAAAATTCAGAATTTTTCCCTTCTAACTCCTCCTGAAGTTTATTAGTTATTTTAGTAGCAAGAATGTATGCTGTGTCCATTTTATCGTCTTCTGCAGCCATGCTTATTATTAATTCTCGATATTGCACCACATAAGGAAGATGGTTATCGCTGTACACATGTGAGTTTCGATTAGATATCGATTGCATTATCAAATCATAATCAAAACGTATATCATTATCGCTTATGCTCTCATTAACATACGTAGATTTACCCGCACAAGGTGGCCCATAAATAACTTTTATTTTCAATTTTCATCACCACCTTTTAAAGATGACTTTCGTTGAGCTGGATCCATATCAATTGGATATAGGTCACCACTCACCCAAAGTTTCGAAGCATTCCCACCACGAGGTGGTTTATCTTCCATTTCACGAATATCATCTTGCGATAACCATCCACTCCTAATTGCTGCCTGATAATACGCGGTCCTTGCTGCTGTATCTCCTCTTAACAAACCACCGAGATTAAACTTAAAGTAATAGCCACTTTCTCTCTCAGCTTGATTTAACAATTTGCGATTCATTTCATGCTCGTATTGACGCACTATAGGGGTTAAAGTCATTTGCACAAACTGAATCATTAACTGTTCGTTACTACCATAGCTTTGACCCTCAGTATCATTTAAGAAAGATACAGGCACATTAAAAACGTTAGCAACTCGTGAACGAGTAATCCGTTCTGATGCTAACGTATCTGATGCAAAATATTTACGATCAATACCCTCAATGGTTACACCTGGTTCTCTAAACAAAATGCCACCGTTTTCTTGATAAAAGCGCTTAAAGTCGTCCACAATTTCTTGACGTTTCTTTTCATCAACCTGTGCATTGTAAGTAAGAATAAAACTATCCTTCTTCTGCATTTCCGACAAACTAAATTCTTGTACCGACTTGTCATACTCTAAAGTGTTTCGCAATACATCAAGAGGACTAATTCCTTTCCATCTTGAAACACCTGTGATGTGCTTAACATGAAACATATTCATATTGTGTATATAGTAAGTACCACCGATTCCCCGTACTTCATACCACAAGTTATTATCATCAGTATTCAAAAAAGGGGTTACATAAGCTGAATCAATTGGTATTAATGCTTCTACTTGCATTCGAATGTCACGCATAATAGCTGCATATCCATTCCCAGCTTCATTTCTCGAAACTTCAAGTTTGTTTATCCATTCAAATCCTGTCATGTTTTGATTTGGATTATTAATCACTACATCAGCTGCTTGGTTCATAACAATGTCATATTTTTTATAAAGCTTTAAAGGTAGTGATGATATGGTGTTCGATAATCGACTGATGACACTAAAAATCGTTTCATTTGTAGCTAATTTTGAGTTGTCGATACCCCAAAACTTTCTGCCAAACCATGAAGAAAAGTCATAAATACTACCTTTCCACCCTGCTGCTGCACCTTTTGCTGCTGCCTTAAAACGATTAAACAAATTCAAGTTCTCACCGCCTTTCAATTTCATTTTTTATTTAAAGAGATCATTTACTGATACAAACGAAATATTTCCATCACCTTGTGGTTGCGACAACATCGGAATTACTTCTGTATGAGCATTTAAAAGTGCTGCAAAACCATCAATTTTTCGATATTTGCTCTGTTTGGATGGTAAAAAGTTACCATTCCTATCCTCAATAAGCTTCACATTGTTCATATACCAACGTAACAAGCGGTTTTTATTGCTTATTACCTTACCATCTAATAATAACTCTTTCACATCTTTTAATGCCGGACTTAACGTTAAATGTCCTTGACGCACTGACTCCGTTTCGAATCCGTATGCTTTCAAATCTTCATTTAAACGGTAGGCATTTGCTGGATCATAAGTAATTTTTTTTATGAAATACTGCTTGGAATGTTCTATAAACCAATCATAAATGTACTCATATTTCACATATTCACCAGGGATAATTGTAAGCCAACCCTTTTTTTCAAACTCTTTATAGTTAATGCCTTCACTATCCTTATCCACTTTCGCTTGTGGAACCCAGCTATGAGATAATACAAAAACACTTCTATCTTCTAAAGGAAACTCTAAGCAAGCACTCGTAAAATCTTCCGAAGATGATAAGTCATATCCACCTATGCATTCTTGACCAATTAAAGACTCGATTTCTACGGATTTTTCATTCCTCTTTAAAACCTCAACGCCAACAAATGACATTTCATCATTATCCACAAAAATATTAAATTGTTTAGTAATCCAATCAGCTTTTTCTGCTTCTGTATGCTTGTCTGTATTCCAATCGTCAATAAGAGATGGTAGGTCCAATGAAACACCCATGTTAGGATTTGCTTTAATCCATAATTCTGGGTTTTCAATTTCATCTATACTGTCCATTTCAGCCATGAAATAGAACTTTCTATCCTGGTCGATAACACCTTCCAAAACATCTGTTGCAATTTCGTAGTATTGTACAAGTGGTCCTTCAAGTTGGTAACCTGCTGTAGTGATATAGACAATCATCGGTTGTTTTCGTGCACCACGAGATTTTTTGATAACGTTAATTAATTTAAAGTTTTTAAATTCGTGTATTTCATCAAAAATACCCAGATGAGTGTTCAATCCATCTAGTTTTTTACTATCGGATGCACGCGGTTCAATCCTTGAATGGGTCTTATCATAAAAAATACCTTTTTGGTTTTCTCGTAAATGTTTTCGAAGTCGTGGCGACTTTTGAACCATTGCACGACTTTCATCAAAAAGCTCTCCGGCTTGCTGTTTGGTATTAGCCAAAACGTAGACACGAGCTCCTGGCTCATTATCCTTTGATACAGCATAATTGGATAAACCAGAAATCATTGTTGTTTTTCCGTTTTTCCGACCAATAAAAATAAGGCCCTCACGAAAGCGCCTGTATCCTGTATCTTTATGAACCCATCCATACAAAGAGCCAATAACAAAATGTTGCCACGGCTGAAGAACTAAGCTTTTATAATCCCCTTTTGATGGACGACAAAACTTTTCAATATAGCGGATAGGTCGATGTGCTTTTTCTTCATCGAATACCCAAGGAAACTCTTCTGTTCCCTGTCTTCCTAAGTCATTCAAATGTCGCTGGCAAGATAGAATATTTTTCTTACTTGCTTTTATGTTACCTTTCACCACTTGCTCCGCATACCAAGTTGTTCTTAATTGTGGAGATGGTCTTTCAAGAATATAAAAATGCTTTACCTGTTCACTACGCCATTTTTTATACCATTTGGCTATTTCTGATGGCTTAGAAGTCGTCGAAATCGTCGTCGTCATCTTCAACCACTACTTTAGGTAACAAATTAAACAATTTTTCATAAGCGGATGTATACCGATTAATCATTGTGTTATAAGACTTTTGCGCAGGGTTCTCAACTTGCATGGATTGTGACCCTTGTTTAAACAGGTAAGTCGGTCCTTTTGTTTTAATATTATCTTCTAGTATTTCAAGTGTAATTGTCATAAAAGCTACCCGTTCAATTAATCTTTTTGCAGATTCTAACCTTTCTTCTGGAAGATCCTTGAAAATTTCGAGTAAACGGTTCATTTCTTGCTCTATTAATTCATCCTGTTTTTTCTTTGAAATTTTAGCCATTCACTACCCCACCTCCCTATTCATAAAAGGTACCCCCCCTCATGTGAAAAATTACTCGCGGTACGTAAGCTCTGGGTCGCCGGTCTGGAGAGATTTAAAAAATAACTTTAAAGGTAGGGGGGCTATGTTAACTCCTTGTTTGCCCTTACCTTTACAACCGGAACCCTTCGTTTTTGCTTCTTACTTTTCTTTCCTCCACCCTTTTCAGGATGTTCTTTGTTATGACACGCGTTGCATAAGCTAACTAAGTTATCCAAAGTAAGCGCAAGTTCTGGATGATCAGTACGCTCTTTTATGTGATGAACCATATCAGCAGGAATAATAGAATCATATTTTAAACATTCCTGGCAGAGATAGTTGTCACGTATCAACGCTAACTTCCTACAGTCTCGCCAAGCTTTACTATCATAGAACTTCTTTGCTTCTTTGTTGCGTCTATACTTGTCATACTGTTTGTGGTTAACCATAGTTCATCATCACTTCACTCCTTAATCACAATAGGATGATTGTGCTGTATGATCTTTGTATTGATTAGTTTCTCTTCAGGTTCCATGTGTTCGATGTGAATGTAAGAACCTGATTTACAATTGTTGTTTGTCTTCCAATCAAAGCTAACCCTTATCTTCTTATCTACTTGCTTACCTTTGTAATGTACAACTGGTACAGCGTTGATGTCTGATAGTGTGATAGATAGTAAATGATCATGTTCTTTCCTTGCCTGGTCGTAACCCTCATTCATACTAAGTACTCTATCTATGTCACACGAACAAATAGCCATGCCCTTTGTTGAACTGTTTTCTAAAATGAGACGTAACATATGAATCTGTTCGTCGATTAAGTTATAGCCCTTACAATTAGTAGACATCCTTCTTCCTCCTCTCAAAATAAAAAGCACCCTCATCGGATGCTTACATTTAACGCCATTCTTTTTTGTAGTTTACATATGGTATGTGAAGTTTCATTCTTCTCTCAGCCACCTGTCTTACCTTCCACCAAGTAACTGAGAGAAGAGCAAAAGCTCTCCTGCTTTTCAATGGTTATTTAATCAACACCATTGCCGGATACGGATTTAATGTTTGAAAATAAAAAGACATACCCAGAGCCGTCCAAGACAAGAATACGTTAAAAGAATCTTTGTAAGAAGCGTTTTCCGCCACTTCTCACAATACAAATATAACATGCCTAAAAATCAAATTCGTTCGCAAATAGTTCGCAAATAGTTCGCAAAAATCCAATGGAAATTTAAATTAACCCAAAAAGAAACGTATTTACAGCTTCAATCCATTTAGTATCCGTAATTATACTTGTTGTTAAACCCAGCAATCCTTTGGATCCAATATCATATAAATGACCAGCTAATTGTTCCAATTTCCCTAGCGAAGGTTCACCTTGCTGCAATTCAGTTTCAATTTCATCTGTAATAGTTGATACAGTTTCAACTTGTTCTTCACTAATAATCCCTTGTTCTAATGCTTTTTTGATAATATCATTAGACAACTCGCCTGTAGATAACGTTTGAGTTATGACTTGTCCTAATGCAACGTTTCCGTTTTTAGCAGTTATACTTCCGTAGTTGATAATTTGCAACGATGCTGCACTTACTTTATCTTTCCCCTCAACTTCATCTTCAATTAAATCACTAAGCTTATCTTTTAAATTTTCTAAACAAGGAAAAAGAATTTGATAATTCCATTGGCTAATGTTGTCACTGATTCTACTGGAAGCGAAAATACGAAAAGCATAATCTTCAACACTAAAATTCTCATCTGTTGCACGTTTCATAAGTTGGAATACATAAGCTATTTGTAAGTCTTTATCCTCTGGCAACCTTAAATCAAACCGACCAGTTACTCCTACATTTTCAATATAATCAAAATCCACATTCGTAAGAAGATAAGGATTAATAATGTAACTTAGCACCTTATTTTGTGTAACTAAATTAATTAATTCCTTTACTCTTGCTGAATAAATTTCATACCCAGCAGATTGTAACGAATAAATCGTCTTTTCAAAATCTCTTATTGCTCTTTTAATTTCGGTTTGATGGAATTCCATAATTTCTAGTCCCCTTTTCTATTATTTATCCTTCTATATCAGTTTAACATAATTAGAAATTTTTGAATTCACTATAAACTAGAGTGTGTTGAATTAACCCCCACCGCTTCCCCTTAGATATAGCAAGCTTTACAGCAATTTTCGAAAATGAATTTGACATGTTTCTTTTTTAGCTAATTCTATAATTCACAAAAAAATAAAAGCTTAGATTCTAAACTTCTCTTGATAATCATTTAAGGTATCTTGTTCGATTCCAACATACCTTAACGTTTCCTTCTGATCGGTATGGTTCAACATACGTTGCAATACAACCACATCTTTAAACTGCTTATAATGATGATAGCCGTATGTCTTTCTAAGTGAATGTGTACCAATACGTTCTAAACCAAACTCTTTTGCTGCTTGATTCAAAATTACATAAGCCATTGACCTAGTAAGAGGTTTGTTCTTCCCATTACGACTTTTGATGAGAAATTCATTTGGCTCCTTTTCTTTTATATAGTCTTTTATTGCTCTCTTCAGTTCAGATGGCATTTTTACTTCTTTAATCTTCTTTGTTTTCTTTTCACGAATATAGATATTCCACCCTTCAACATCCTTAACACGTAAGCGAAGAATATCTGAAATTCGTAAACCTGTATTAATGCCGAGAAGGAACAGAATGTAATTTCGTTCACTCTGCTCCTTGAAGAATTCTTTTATCTCTTGAATCGTTTCTTTATCACGAATTGGTTGAACAATATTCATGCTTTCTTCACCTCTTTTTGTTTCGTTGCTTTCTTATACACTTCTACTTTGAGATTAAAAGCTAATCGTAAAAGAGCCGAACCTTTTAGCTTGTAAAATTTTGTTTTCCCAACACCCAACTCCAACCAAATATTTAAATCTGTTTCCGGTTCCTCTTCCATATATCCCTTGAAAATAATGAATCTTTCATCCGGTTTTAAATTATTGACACCATTAATTACCCAGTTCATATACTCGTCTCTTTCTTGTTCTAATTCAATACGTTCAAGCGCAACATTTTCAGTTGAACTATTAAACTCATTTGTAAAAGTTGGAGGAACTTCTGAAAAAGACGTAGTAACTTTCGGCATAATATCATTCGGCAATGTACTTAAGCATTCACGGTAGTTTTCTAGTACCTCTTCAACCGCTTTTTTAGTTTCCTTTGAATCTACAACTGGCATATTAAAAAATAACTGCTTTTTCATAGTAAAGCCCTCCTTATTTATTAATTCTATTTTTGTCTTAAAGCTCCGCGTCTTCTTTCATATCTTGGACCATGCATCCCCATTAAATTTTCAATATCCCTTCTACTCAGCTGCTCCTTACGTTTTTTCTTTTTCCGTTTCTTCTTTTTCGGTTGATTCGATTGCTTTTTCCATTCCTGCAATTGTTCCTTGAATGCTTTCATTTCCCCCACATCTCCCTTTTGCAAAATAAAAAGGACACCACTCACAGGACAGTAAAAGTTACTGTTCTAATGAATGGTGTCCTCTAGTTTTCTAGCCGGACTATATTCAAAGGATTATTTTGTTCAGTTTTCAATTACTCTCTTGAAACGTTTTACACATTCTCCATCTTCAAGTGTTTTGTGGCCAGTAAATACTTTTAAATCTCTAGCCCATACCTTACCTTGTTCATCCTTGTAAATTACAAGATCACTTGAATCCCATTCAGCTGTAGCAATCATTACTACTTGATACATTCCACCTTTGTAGTGTTCATAGTAACTACCTTCAATCACTTCTCTTTTTCCATGAGCGCATTTCTCACATTGGAATTGATATATATCTAGATTTTCAGGAAAATAGTTATTAGCTCCCTTCCCACAAGCACACCACATATGACTTAGATCATCTCTATATTGCAAACTACCATCTTCTTTTTGCACTAAAACTAACTCACCTTTGAATTCCATCTCTCATCCCTCCACATTACTTCACTGAAATTATGTCATTCAATGCTCCAAACTTTGCATTGGTTGCATTTATCCATAAATCAACACGTTCTTTATTTGTATCGATTCTTCTCTTTGCTTTCTTAATCGCAAACTGCGGATTAAATGAATTTACGATACCATAACCAGTAGTCGCTTCAGATACAACGTGCATACATAACTCTTCGTTAAAATAGATCATTAAGTGCACCCCGTTATGCTCACCTATATATTCACCTTCTACTATTTTCTGAGTACGAAATCCTAAGTGATTCATTGGAATCCAAAAACGTGTTAATTGTTTTGCTTCTGGTTTAATAAGCATCTCTCATCCCTCCGCATAATATTTTCAAATCCGCACATACTATAACTGTGCCATGTCGTACAGCCATGGCAACATACTATTAGTTTCCTTACAGTTGAGCAGTTAGCTTTTGCTAGCTGCTCTTTTATGTTTCACCTT
Source organism: Bacillus manliponensis (assembly GCF_000712595.1). Classification (GTDB taxonomy): domain Bacteria; phylum Bacillota; class Bacilli; order Bacillales; family Bacillaceae_G; genus Bacillus_A; species Bacillus_A manliponensis. Next base: position 37,416 of record NZ_JOTN01000026.1, on the reverse strand, counting down.
TTCATTAATTTTGCATATGTTATATTAAATCTTTTCACTCCTTGTTTACCCTTGAACAATGTTGTAAAGATAGTCACCTACTCAAAGAGCATTTTTCGAAGATGCTCTTTTCTTCTGCATAATATTTCATTTGTTGTACATACTATAACTGCACTGCCTTTACAATAGGAGTAGGAGCGATGTATGATTTACCACTCTCTGGTACGGAGCAGTTAGCTTTTGCTAGCTGCTCTTTCACATTTTCACTTACTTCGCATATACTAATTGAGAATTGTAAACCTTTGTACTAAGTCGTACTGCTAAATATCGGGCATATCTTTGGTCAAAGGCGAGTTAAAACTCGCCTTTTTTTTTATTTAAAGTCACCTTGTCCACACTTTTAATATTGTTTTTGTATATATTAATATCGAGGGATTCTACCCTTACCTCTATTTTATGGCAGTCTTTTTCTTGGAAGAGCGTTCTTATTGAGCGCTCTTTTTTGTATTAAAATGAAATTTTTATACTCATCAGTCGTCTAACATTTACAAAACCTTAACAATTAACATATATCTATTCTTTTGAATATATGTTACCCTAATTAAGTCAGTCAAATTATTCTCTCTTGAAGATTCCCCTTTAAGACGCCCTAACTCCCCCCGTATAGTTAGGGCTTTTTCATTTTCAAATAGCGTTTTTATAAGAATTTAATATATATAAAACGTTTATCATTAATCCGATCGGTATATACATCATGTTTCTTAAACAACAGACTGAATATATTCTTCAATAAGTATTTTTTAAAAGATTTCTTTATATGAGGAAGATCTTCCCAATACCCTTTTTCTTCCTCTAACTGACTTTCAACGAATCTCCAACCACCTCTAAGATCGATGACATGTGTTGCAAAGCATGTTCTTATTTCTTTAACTTGAAACTTCCAATCTAAAACCGCTACAAATGGCGGAATCGTTTCTGAATACGGCTTTACAATTTCTCCATTATCAAACTGAAAATATAGCTTGTACAAAGAATCACCTTTCTTTCAAATAACAAATTTATTTAATCCATCCCTGTTTTATTAACTTTTGTGTAGATTCTTTAGCTAATCGGACCGTTAATTCTCCGCTTTTTCGCCGAAAGAAAATTAGATTTGTAACCACATTTTTAGCATTTAATCCTCTTTCCCATCTAAATGTTGGATCTAATCTACTACAGTAAGGAAGCGACATTCTATTTTCCTTTATAGTCATGTTTCCAATAGCGCCCCTCATTTTTTTGAAACGTTTGTAATCTTCATTAGCTGCTTTACACACATACAATGCTAATTGCTTTCCTCTTGCATACCGCATCTCTCATTCTCCCTCTCTATTCAAATAAGGATTTTGTCTTAATTTTGCTTAATATAGTTCGATTTTGTTTCAATCCATGTATTCTCATCAACTTCGATACTTACTATATCCATTTCGCTATCGAACCCTACAACTCTACCGGATACTCCTTTTAATGCTCCTTTGATTATTGTTGCGTGAATATTAACCGTTACTGTGTTCATCTCTCATTCCCCATTTCTTAAATAATGATTTAATCACTTAATGTACAACTTCACTTTCCTCTTCAAATATCCAATCCGTATCAACGTTTTCAATTGGTGGCATTTCTCCCAAGCGCTCAAATGCTATCTTTTTCTTTTTTGCAAGTGATTCATCTAAATTGCTTTGTCTCTCAAGGATTCGTCTTAAACCTTCACCAACTTTTGCTAAAACCCTCATTGTATCTTCCTTAGTACTTGTTGCCATCAAAATCCTCGAATCAATCGGAATGCTTATAGCATGTATACCTGATGTTACTTCCGAAATATTAATAGAATCACTTAACGGGATTGCACAAAAACGATATTTCCCTACTTTAATTTCATGGCCCACTACAGGCTCCCATTTATCACACGCTAGATAAAATCGTTGTGTTTGCTCATTCACTGTGATCTTCATTCCGTTCCCCTCCAAATTAACTATTTTGTATGGTTTTAACCTTCTAAATAAAGTGACTCTACATAAAATCTACACCCGCCATTTATGTCATCTTCCTCTTCTGCATACATTTTAGTCAGACTATTCGCTGCTTCGGATGCTCTTTCGCATGTCTTATAAGATCTATACGGACGTGTTGTTCCATCGTCTTCCTCTCTCATAACGATATACACAGTATCTGTTTGCTCTTTTTCCTCTACTTGTTCAATTAACCAATCGTAATCGCTCTTTATAATTAAAACTGTACAAGCAATTTCAGTGATATTCTCTTTAATTTCATTTAATCGCTCACTCATCTTTCATTCTCCTTTTCTACCGAATAACGCTTTGGTTATAAAACTTACGCCCAAATAATCCAACCCACTCCAATACCGATTAAAAAAGTTGTGAGTCCAAATCCAAGGATTGACAACATAATTTTTAAAACTTCTTCACCTAATCCATTAAGCATCTTCTATTACCCCATTTCTCTACAAAATTCAAATTGTATTATGCTTTTTTAGGATTGCTTTTCTTCTTTAATTCGTCTTTTATTACACCAATAGCATAGATATGGACCTTCGTGTTCCCATGATGGCTTATAGAAAGTAACAACTAATTTATTACATTTTGGACATTCTTGTTTACTATTTTTCATAATTGCTACCACCTTGATCCTTAATCTTTTGAATCGAAAATTTAGTCATAGAGTTGTATAAGCACAATTCAGACTTTGGATAATATACTATTTCAAATAACCTAGTAGTCGATTCAATATAATAAATCATATATTTTTCCTCACCATCATCTTTTTCTTCAGTAAAAAAGTTATAAATTTTAGCCTCTAAACGAACACCATTTCTATCAAATTCATTTTGAATCACCTTAGGAAATTTAGAATATATCTCTTTTAATATAGACATTTTACATTCTCCTTTTTCTAAAAAATTGTAATGACATTTTCAATATCCTGATGCCAATCGTTTAAAATTCTCTTCATTCTTTTCCTTATACATAGCCACAACGTCATCCCATGTAAATCCAGCACGTTCAATAATTTTTAAAAACACATCCATAATGATTAGCAATGGATTTTTCGCACCTTGCGAATCTTTATACTCTACTTTTCCGACCAAATGATTTACGTTCTTATCGATATGATAAAACGCTTTATTAAAGCAATTTACTTTGTGCTTTGGAATCTTAATAATCTGTAACTGTTTTTGTAATTTAAAGTCCATTGCAACAGATAACCAAAAGTGAAGAATGTCTACCATTTCCTCTAAGAAGGATTCTTTCGGTTGTTCAAATTTTTCCGACCACATCTTAAAAGCATTTGTTGTATTCCATGCTTCATTCACTTCATTTTTTAAAGCAAACACTTTGTTATACATCGCATCATGACGTTTATAATTTTCTTTATGTTTCACTTTAATATCATCATCAAGTACCTTTTGCATTTGAAACAGTTCTGATAAATCGATTGCTTTGTTTATCATTTTATTTCTCCCCTTCCACAATTCCAGATCTAACGAAAATATTTCTAAATGCCTTTGCAAACTGATAGTTGTCAACTGCTTTTGCACGACGTTTCAATGCTTTCCTCATTTTCTTTTTCTTTAACTTCGGCATACTAGCATCCCCTCACTTTTTCGTCTTTAAGCTACACTTTCTGAACTACCTTGAATACCGTTCAGCATACCTGTTAAACCGAATTGGTCTAATACAAGCATGGCAATCTCAATTTGATGACGTTTCAATTCTTGTGCCATTTTTCTAATATCCAATCTTTTCTTCCACATTTCATGGAACCGGACCATTTCATTTTTATTCCACAGAAAGTTGGCTTCCTCTAAAGCAATGTATAAAGTTAAGGGCCATTCATACTCACTTTTATTTCTTATGAATTCCTCTTTTATTTCTCCTAACCCCTTGTTCCTTGCTCCTATCCTATAGGTATCTACTTGATCCAGTACCAGTACAGCAAGGTCTATTTGCTTTCTCTTAAACTCTTTTGACATCCTTGCAATACTGACACCACTGTTCCACATATCCCGAAAACTCATTACATCTCTTTGGTCCCATAAGAAATTAACATCTTCCAAAGCAACATGTATCTGTAAAGCTGTCATTCTTCTCTCTCCCTCACCAGAAGATTGATTATTTTATCTTTTCAGTATTCTTTGTATCTACGCGGTCTACTTTCCCATTAATCCAAACAGCAACTTGCTCTCCAAATCCACTTGCTGGCGGTTCTACAGAAATGACCCGACCTTCTTTCACTACGTAGATTCTATTTTTGGTAACGTCAATCTCAGCTCTCATAGACGCATCTCCCTATCCCAGATATTCAACTACATTAGTAGGAGAAAAGTCCCCTAAATATACTCTTACAGGAATCGCTTCCTTACGATCTCTTGCTGCTTTACACAATTCTTCAGCTGCTTCCCATGTAAATTGTTCATCCCATGCACGATGGAAACGCCATATAGCAATCGCATGCTCCTCGAAATCATCATATCTATCATCTTGTTTGGTTGAAGGCGGTAACTCATCTGTACACTTTGCCGTACGGGGAACTAATACACGTACATCAGCATATGCAACCTTCCCTCTCCCTTGCTTGACCTTGGCTTTATTCACATCAAACTGTAAAATATTCGGTTCTACATCGAAAATGTTTAATTGTTTAGCCATCCTTTTTCTTCCCCTTGTTTTGTAATGAGATCAAGCAAGACTTCCGCTCCTTCCGTGCTAAGAACCATTCGACCATCTAATAATACAAAGTTTTCTTTTGCAATCTTACCTGTTACCAAGCAAGCTTTTTCATGCTTCTTTAGTACGATGTTTCCATTAACAGCATGAATCTCCATTGCTGTTCCTACACTCAGACCTAATGTTCTACGCATTTCAACTGGAATAACTACACGCCCTAGCTTGTCCACTTCTCTTACAATCCCTGTATCCTTCACGGTTTCTCCCCCTTATTTTCAACTAGCCTGTTGCTGTTTTTTCAATTCCATTTCACGTACTTTTGATTCAAAGTAATCCACCCATTTATTCCAACGATCCCAATACGTTGCCTCTTGCTGCTGCGCTACTTCACAAGTACAACCACTCGTTTCAATTACACCTGGATATGTCTCTTTACGAATAATTCCCGTGTTATTGCAAACTTGACACATTTCACTCACTCCTTTTAAAGTTTCTTAATCTGTAGTTATCACCATACATTTCAAGTAACTCTGCATTTTCCATCATCCTACTAAAATCTCTTTCGCCGTACATTTCTGCTAATTCATCTATATTAAAATTCGTTGTAAATAGTGTACTTTTACCAATTCGGCTATCTACAATCTCATTGGTCTTGGTTTGTTGCCAAGTAACGCCCTCTTTATCTTTTTCTGTAAACTCTGCTCCGAAATCATCAATAATAAGAACATCCACTTTCGCAAGAATTGTCATAAGCTTATCCTCTGTTAATTCACTGTTCCTGCTCCATGTAGACTTAATTTTCGTGAAAAGCTTATTCATTTGAATAAACATTGCACTATGTCCCTTTTTCATAAGTTCTTTTGTAGCTGCTACACATAAATGACTCTTACCCACTCCATAATTTCCAGTAATAATCATGCTTGTTGGTTCTTCTTTGTTATAAGTTGTAACGAAGTTCATAATTATTTCTTTAGCATTCGCTAGCTCTTTTGTAGGTGGTACATAATTATCAAAAGTAGCCTTCTTTAACTTGTCATTAATCAAACTGTTATCTGCAAACGAATCATACAGATGAATAACTTCATTTTTCTTTTTAATCGCTAATGTCTCTTTAGCTAACCTTTGATCTTCACTTTCCACTGATTTGCATTGTGGACAGAACTCCTCATTTGTTTCTGTATCAATCAACATCCGTTTACTACAAACATCTTTAAACTTGTCTTTTCCAACTATAAATACGTTTTTACATCTATTAGCTGATAGCACATAACGTTGGCTAGCGTTTTGAGAAATCATATTTTTTGATGAAGCTACTATCTTTGCCATTGCTTGCATCATTAGAACCTCCTTTAATTACACCTTTTCGTACTGACTTTTCGTTTAAGTAACCCTCAAATTTAGTTCCGAACAATGTTATTGGTCTTAGATATATACTGAAGTCTGGATTATCAAGCCACTGAGATGTTTTTATATCGATTACCTTTTTGAAATCTAATAAATCAAACCCCTCTTTCCATCTAGCTTGTATTACTTCACGTGTTTTTTTGGATGTATGTCTGTAATTTGTTTGAGCTTGAGAATTTAAATAATCTACAATTTCTTGATAAGGAATTGATTCATTTTGAGTGTTGTCCTGAGATTCTTCAGGACTACTCTCTTTCTTTACTTCTTTATCTATATCTTTATCTAAATCTTTATCTATGTCCGTGACATCCTTGTGACGTGTCACGTGACTGTCACGTGACATCTCTAATTTCTTTTGTTTCTCTTTTGCTCTTTGCTTTCGTTTACGCAAGTTGTTCCCTTCTCTTATTTGCTCTAATTTTTCTAAACTTTGATGTTTACCCCAATTTATAACGTTAATATAATGATTTTCATCAATATGAATCATCCCAAACTTTTCAAATGTACTTAATGCCATTCGGACTGTATTAAGTGGTCTATTAAAAAGCGCTGCAAGCATTTCCTCTGTATATGGAATATTCTCATTAAGAAAAATATATCCACTAGCATTTATCTTTCCAGCTTGAGCTAGCAGTTTTACCCATATAATTAATAATGTATCTGCTTCGGGCATACTTTCGATAAGACGGATTTTCTCATCCTCAAACATTGTTGTAGAAAGCTTGATCCACTTCACTTGTACTTCAGACACTATCGTTTCCTCACTTTCCGTGTTATTATATACATAAGTTATTTTTTGTTAAGGACCCATTGCAGTGGGTTCTTTTTTATTCTTTTGACCAACTAGTCACATCACTCTCTCCAAAACCGGATAATGTGCACGACGAACCATTTCTACTTTCACACCGCGAATTTGTAAGTCTAGAATCATCTTTCGAATACGTTCACTTTCCTCATCATATTTTTCTTTTTCTCGATATAATGAAGCCTTTTCTCTTCGCGCTAAGCGTACTTCTTTTACCCAAGTTTCGAATTGTTTCTGATTATTTTCTTGTAAAGCTAGTTTTTGTTGTGATTCGCCATATTCTATAAACTCCTCCACTATTTCAAGTTTCTTAGTGTCCCTTTCTAAAACCTGACGGGATAAACTCATAACGTAAATTCCCCTTTCTCATTCTTAATTTTTTATTCTCTTCTTCCAGACGATCATGCTCGTCCAAAATACGTCCTATAAAATTGCATACAATTGTTACCACACCCAAAACTGACACCACCGCTACCACAAAAATGAATAAGCTTAGTGAATTTTCCGGGTCCATTTCATTCCTCCTATCTTTGTTCTGATAACCATTCAAGTAAGAATTTTTTGGTTTCCTGCGCCGGAAATAACCATTTGGCACCAACTTTATACTTCGGAAAACGAGGATCAAAGAAAAATTCTTTTTGAATGGTACCCCATGAAAGGCAAGTTCTTCTTTTTAATTCATTTGTATCCCAAAATACAAGATCAACCTCAACTTCTTTGATTTTCTCTTCAACTTTTTCCAGATACATTTCCCTTACTTCTTGCTCATCAATTTGAATACTAATCATGGGTCTTACCTCCTATAATTTCTTGTTATACTAATCGTGGTCGCCAAGCACTTATGTAAGAGATTGCTTCATTAAAGTCTCTTTGGCGAATGTTACAGTAACTATTTACTGCAAACGCTGCTTTCACATCTTTCCATGCGGCTGCGAACAATTTTTTTTTGCTATCGTGTACGACTTGATTAACTGTACCGTCATCCCATAGCTTGTACACTCGACGACTAAGGGCATTTCGAATTGCTTGTTGCTGACTGTAATCTACTGTCATACGTTCATTTACTGTTTGCTCTAGCTGTTCAACTCGTTCATTGAGCTGTGTTGTACCTAATGCAAGCAATTGTATCTGATCGAATGGGTTTGTTGGAGCTTGTAAATTTCGTTGCTTTAATACATTTTCCATTTCCTCAAACCTTGTAACGTATGCTGCTGTGAAAAGAACTCCTTTTTCTCCAGTTAACTTGTTTGCTACCATATCGCAACCTTTTCTAGTAAGAAGGTAATTTTTATAGACTTTATTGTTACCTTCAGTTGTATAATTCGTTTCAATGAAGAAATCTTGAGAACGCAATTTTGCGTTTTCTAAAACTTGTATGTAATTCTCGATACTTCTTAATAGATCAGCGTGACGTTTATCCACCATTTCGGCTACTTCTCGACTTTCTACTAATAATTGACCGTTTTTGTTGAAAACTTTTAATTCGTTCATTGGTTTACTTCCCCCTTTTAAAAGTAAATCACAGGTTTACTTTAACTGTTAAAAAAAAGTTCTTTCGGATCTTCCTCAAGAGCTTCTGCAATTTTTTGTGCTAAGTCTATTTTCAAGGTTCGTTTTTCATTTTCAATGTACCAGTAATGCATTTTCGTAATACCAACTATATTGGCAACATCTTCGCAAGACATCCCTTTTTCTAATCGTTTTTCTTTTAGCTTCAGCAATTTCTACCACTCCTTCCGTTGCCGTTGATTTCATTATAAAGTAAACCTATAGTTTATTTCAACCCCTTTTTTATAAAAATCATAAAAATTTCCCTCTTGTGGTAAACGCACTGTTTACTTTATACTTTATGGTATAATTACAAACACTTTTTAGAGTGAAGGGGACGTTAATAGTGATAGGGGATAAGATTAGAGAACTAAGGAAAAGTAAACGAATAACTCAAGAGCAATTAGGCGATGCCATAGGCGTATCAAAAATGGCTATCTCGTATTTTGAAAAAGGAAAAAAATCACCAGGACGTGAAACTTTAGAGAACATAGCAGATTATTTTGGTGTTACAACAGATTTTTTACTGGGTAGATCGGATGATCCAGAACTTACTGAAGAAGAATATACAATTGTCACTGAAGAAGGAAAGAATATAATGGCATTAATAGAAAACCTTCCAGAAGAAGAACGTAAAAAGGCATGGGAGCAACTAGAGATGTTTGTTAATTACCACCAAAATAAAAAAGAGGATTAATAAAAAGAAGACTACCTCATACGGCAGTCTTCTTTTTTATGCTTTTACTTTCTCTTCTTTATATGATCCATCAAGACAAATTTTAAAAATATCCCCTGAACTCGTTGTCCCCAATACTTTTAATCCCACTTTCGCAGCTGCTTGTGCTAATTGCTCTTTTGTCATCTCTTTTTCCTCCCATATGTCCCGTAAAGTTTGTGAACATTTCACAATCATTGAACTTTTGTATACATCCTCTAAAAAGTTCAATGACCCTAAAAATGACGAATGACGTCTTCTGATTTAGAAGACGCCATTCTACATAATTTATTATTCAATTAGACTCCAGTTCCAGGTCCTACATTCGAAAACAATGTGATCGGAGCTTCCTTAGCCAATTGTTTAGGTTGCTCTTGTTTGTCAGCAGGAGCGAACAAAATAACTCCGGTTAATGCTACGCTTGTGATTAGCGATAAAATTTTTTTCATTTGTCATCACCCTACTAAATTATAGCATTTATGGGACATTATGCCTAGGTGTTTCTTAGGCAAAAAAGAATAAAAAATATTTTGCGAACGCTCAAATAAATCCAAGGATTCACTTAATATCTTGACATCATTACCTTTCGCAAGACCTAAGTAAAACGTCTCATATGCATCTAGCTTTTTATTTTCTTGAAGTATCTCCATTAAAATAGCAATCGCTTTTTCGTTATTACCTTTTTGTACCTCTAGATATGCTCTTTCTGATTTTGTAATTGGGTTTATGCTGTATAGATCAACTTTCCAATAGATTTTCAAGAAGTCGATTGTATTCAAAAACATGTTTTTTCTTGCTTGAATTTGCATCCCTGGACCTTTGTCGATTACCTTTATAGCCTCCTCCAAGTAGAATAAAGCTTTGTTGAAATCAGTAAACATGAAGGATTGTCCAAGTACACCATAAGCTGTTACTCTAAAAACTGGAAAATACTTTTCCGAGTTAATGTCCTTAATAATCTCATAACAACATTTTCTCATTTTATCAATTTCTCCACATGTCAAAAGACCATAAACAATTACTTCCTGTATTTTAAACTCAAGGAAATCTCGTATATATTCATCTTTTATATTTACAGTTTTTTCGATAAGTTCGTCAGAAAGTTTATTCATCTCTTTGTAATTCTCTTGGTCATATCTTACATGTAGCATTACTATGCCACACAAGATTTCCATTTCTAACGTCTTAGTTTTAAATTTTTTGATTTCTTCATTTAATTTCTTTAACAATGCGTCTCCTGAAATTTCTCCACTATATCTTAAATATAGCAACTCACAAACAACGGCCCATTCACAATTATTTGTGTTCTTTTCACTTGTAACTAGTTTGCTTAAAATATTCAATTCTCCATGAGACAATAAGTAATACATAGCATTTTTTTTATTGCCCGGTCTTTTTAAAACCTTAGAGTATGCTCGGCAGAATTCCCTTCTAGTATTAACATCGTCAGGATATACTTCTTTAAGGATTTCTCCATATTTATTGAACAACATTTGATGTTTACCTCTTAAAAATCGAGAGAGAGTCGCACTATCAATCCCTACCTTTTCAGATAGCTTGTTACGATTGATATTCCTTGCATTCATATCGTCTGAAAGCTTGTTTAACACTTTTTGCACAATATTTGTCCTCCTTGTTTGGACAACAAAAAGACACGTTAACCCCAGAGAATTACAATTAAAGGAAAACGTGTCACTAGCAGTCTGAGGTGTGGTATAATTATGTATGAGATTCGCGACAATGTTCCCCTAGGTGCTTAGGGAGACAGTGTAAGGGTGTGTCAGCACTACTTACACCGCGGGTCTTTTTACGTCCGTTTTTTTACAATTGTACCATGAGATTTCAAAACTTTCTGATTAGAATTGTTGTAAAAATGTTGAGAAAGTTTTCCCAGAACATTCTATCATATTATGATGATAACCTGATGACTTCTTACAATAATCTTGCAATTTCATTTTACCACATGTAACCACAAATTAGAACACAAGTTCTCATTTGATAACCGTATAACTATCATTTTTTTATTTTGACATAAAATCTATCATTTATAGTATATGAATATATCTACAGCTATACTATAAGCATGAAAAACTTTGGCGAAACTCTAAAACATTTAAGAAACACTCATTCGTTGCGACAAGAAGACTTGGCTCATCAAATTGGTGTGAGTCGTAGTCGAATAAACAACTATGAAAATGGCTTTTCTGAGCCAGACCTCACCACCTTGTTAGAACTTTCGGTATTTTTCGATGTGTCATTAGATGTACTTATTGGACGTACAGAAGTGTTTGAAGATGAAACATTACATAATACTCTCGTTGGTGTCCAAAGAACGTATGCAGCGTTAAATGAGCAACAACGAGAGCTCTTCTGCCAACGACTCGATTATTTTGTGAAGTTCCTAGGCGACACAATAGACGAGTTACCTTGATTGTAGAAGAAAACTTTACCAATTTCCATAAGAAAAATTTTCACAATATGGAAAAACGTTGAAGAGACTATATTTGTCTCTTTTTCTTTTTATTTTCGACAAGTATTGACAAATTATGCAAAACTTATTTGCTATGATTGTCCCCGAGTCTTACATAATTAAATTCTGGAGGGGAAAAGAATGAGCAAGAGATTGCTAGCAGCTTTAGTTTGTGGCACTTTATTTACTCTGGTTGCTTGCGGAAGTAGTGAAGAAGCATCTAGTGACGAAGTGAAAACAAAAGAAAAGATTGCTGAAGAAGTTAAAAAAGAAGAAAAGAAAGAAGTAAACAATAAACCAGCTGAAAAACCCCAAGAAAATGGACCTACTCAGGAGGAATTAGACACAAAATTAAAACAAGAAACAGAGGCAACCGCAGGGACAGATCAATCGCAACAGCAAATTCAAGTTGATAAAGTGAAAGAAATTATTGAGGATTATTCTATTGGGGAAAATGACACTTTAAATGACGTTTCTGTTGAAAATGATGAAATAAAAGCAACTATTGTATTAGCATCCAACGAACTAGTTTCTGCTAAGGATATGGCAGTTAGTCGATACAGTCAATTATCAGATGAGTTATTAAACCATGAAGGTTGGCAAACATTAACTGTTACGTATACTAACATAGGAAGTATTAGTATGAACCGTACTGAAAAGGAAACAAATGAATTGGGTGATTATTTCCCATCACTTGAAATTGAGAAAAGATTAAAATGATAAACCAAGGCACGGGGGATTATGTAGAAAACGGGAAGTACTGAAAGCTATAATAGAAAAATAAAAAGAGCCAATCGGCTCTTTTTTAAATTCCTGTTCTAGGTTCTTACTGGGTAATATCCCAACCGCCACCGCCAGGTTTGTTTTCTATTTTCATTCCTTCAGAGTCAGAATGTCTTCCCATTCCACCACCTGGACCATTTAACACTTTCCATCCACTCCCTCCAGGATCAAGTACCTTACTACCACCAGGGTCAGACACTTTATGCCCTCCTGGTTCTTTTGTGAATTCAATCATTACTTTCTACCCCTTTCTATTTTTAGAATATACAAACATTATAGCACAAACGTTCTACATTCGTAATAATTTCCTTTTACATTAATTGGTTCAACATGCTATTATTCAAATAATAACAACATGTCCCACTTTTTGTTGTTAACTAAACTAATATGTTTAACAAGGAGGGTTTGAAATGGCGAGTTTCCGAGAACACAAAAACGGATGGGAGTATCGTATTAAATATAGAGACCCATTCACAGGGAAGTTCAAAGAGAAATCTAAACGCGGATTCAAAAAGAAAAAAGAAGCACAGCTCGCTGCGGCTGAAGAAGAAAAGAAAATATTGAATGGACTAGAGATTGACGATGTACCTGTATCACTCAAATATTTTCTTCAGGATTGGCTGAAGTTATTTAAAGAGAATAACGTAAGAAAAAACACTTTAGTATTACATCAGAGGAATATTGAGAAACACATCATACCGTATTTTAAGAATATAAGTTTAGATGAAGTCAAGCCAATGATGTATCAAAATTTCCTTAATTACCTTACAGACAAAGGATATAGTAAGCGTACCGTTCAAATTGTTCACACAACAATGTACAATGCTATGAAAAAAGCTGTGAGCCTAAAAAAAATAACGGACAACCCTTGTGAAGATGTAATTATATCCAATAAAAATAAAAAAGAAGAGGAAGGTCTTAAGTATATGCGCACCGAAGACATCCCTCTTTTTCTAAAAACAGCTTATCAATATAATTATATCTATTATATCTTTTTTAAAGCACTTATCAATACTGGAATGCGTAAAGGTGAAGCTGCAGCAATTCAATGGAGTGACATCGATTTTAAAGAACAAACAATAAAGATTACTAAAACACTCGATTTTCAAGCGAAGCCAGGTGAGGATTTATTTGGTGACACAAAGACATTTACTTCAAGACGTACCATTTCAGTTCCTCAGCCATTTATGGATGATTTAAAAGCTCATAAAAAGTGGCAAAATGAGAATAAGCTTGTTCTCCAAGAGTCATATAAACACGATTTAGATTTGGTATTCACAAAAACAGATGGTAGCTTTTTACCGAAGTCTACATTATTCAATGCTTTTTCAAGAATTCTCAACAAAGTTAATTTACCAAAGCTAGAGATTCATTCACTTCGGCACACTCATGCAGTACTTTTATTAGAATCTGGGGCGAGCATGAAGTACATTCAAGAAAGACTAGGTCATAAAAGAATTGAAATCACATCAAACGTTTACTCACACATTAGTGATAAAATTGATAAAGATTCCATCTCCGAATTTGAAACATATATGAATAATATTTTGGGGTAGGATGACTTTTGGATTTTTTTGTGGGTGTTTTGTGGGTGTATTAGCACTAAGAAACAAAAAAGTGTTTTACCCACAAACATAAAAAAGCCTTGATACCAGTTGTATCAAGGCTTTTCACTCTTAATAAAGAGTCATATATTGATCGCGTTCCCATTGGTGAACTTGCGTTCGGAACATATCCCACTCGATTTCTTTCGCTTCTACGAAGTGCTCAAGTAAGTGGTCTCCTAAAGCAGCGCAAACTACTTCGTTAGATTGTAATGTTACTAATGCTTGAGCTAATGTTGCTGGTAAGTCAACGATACCCGATTGCTCGCGCTCTTCTTTTGTCATCACGTAAATGTTACGGTCTACTGCAGGTGGTACTGCTAATTTATTTTTAATTCCATCAAGACCTGCTGCTAGTAATGTAGCCATTACTAAGTATGGATTTGCAGCTGGGTCAACACTACGTACTTCTACACGTGTACTTACGCCGCGAGATGCTGGAATACGTACTAATGGGCTACGGTTTTGTGCAGACCATGCTACGTAACACGGTGCTTCATAGCCAGGAACTAAACGCTTATACGAGTTTACAGTTGGGTTTGCTACCGCTGTAAATGCTGGTGCATGCTTTAAAATACCTGCGATAAAATGACGTGCATCATCACTTAATTGTAAGTCTCCGTTTGGATCGAAGAATACGTTCTCTCCATTGTTAAATAGAGATAAGTTACAGTGCATACCAGAACCGTTTACTCCGAACAACGGTTTTGGCATAAACGTTGCATGTAAGCCATGTTTACGAGCAATTGTTTTTACAACAAGCTTAAACGTTTGAATATCATCACATGAGCGAAGTGCTCCTGCATATTTGAAGTCAATTTCATGTTGTCCTGGTGCTACTTCATGATGAGAAGCTTCAATTTCAAAGCCCATCTCTTCCAGCTCAAGAACGATATCACGACGACAGTTTTCCCCTAGATCCATCGGCGCAAGGTCGAAGTATCCACCGTTATCGTTTAATTCTAATGTTGGATTTCCTTTTTCATCAACTTTGAACAAGAAGAACTCTGGTTCTGGTCCAAGGTTGAAATCTGTAAATCCTAACTCTTCCATTTCTTTTAATACACGTTTTAAGTTGTTACGTGGGTCACCTTCAAACGGAGTACCGTCAGCTTTGTAAATGTCGCAAATTAAACGAGCTACTTTCCCTTTCTCAGCTGTCCATGGGAATACTACCCACGTATCTAAGTCTGGATATAAGTACATATCTGACTCTTCAATACGAACAAATCCTTCAATAGAAGATCCATCAAACATCATTTTATTGTCTAACGCTTTTGTTAACTGACTTACTGGAATTTCTACGTTTTTAATAATTCCTAATAAATCCGTAAATTGCAGACGGATGTACTTTACATTCTCTTCTTTCGCCAAGCGGAAAATATCTTCTTTCGTATACTTTGCCATTTTCCAATTCCTCCTTAGTCCCTTAAAAAATCCCTCTAATACCCTCAGAATTGACAATTATCAATGGAAAAACCTAGAAATATCACCTTGTCGCAATGACGTTCGATTAAACCTACCAGTATGCTGTAGCTCATCTCGAAGAATTTTGCGAAGCTCAGATTTTGAAATTTCCTTTGTTTCTTCCTTTTTTTGTACAAGTTCTGATTGGTTCTCTTTCATCTGTAAAACTTGTTTAATACCAGCCATGTTTAAACCTTGATCCAACAAGTCTTTAATTTCTAATAACTTATCCACATCGTTAAACGAAAATAATCTGCGATTTCCCTTTGTACGGGTTGGGAAAATAAGATTATGCTCTTCATAGTAGCGAATTTGACGAGCAGATAGTTGTGTTAAATCCATTACAATTCCAATAGGAAACAGCGGAGCAGAACGTCTATCTTGTTTCATTAATTCAGTTCCTCCTTCGCCTTAACTGATTCTTATTCTATATTATGTTATGTTTCATGTCAACACATGTTAGCTTTTCTTACATGGTTTTTTGGAATTTTTTTCACTCTTTCATCAAATAACTAAAATTCATCTTCATATACAAAAAAAGCTGTCAAAATTGACAGCTTTTCCATTACGAAATTGTTAATAATTGTTTTTCAACTAATTCATCGATTGCAGAGCAAATCGCAATCTTCACATGAGAATATGTTAATCCACCCTGTACATATGCAACATAAGGCGGACGAATTGGACCATCAGCAGATAATTCAATACTTGCACCTTGAATAAACGTTCCCGCTGCCATGATTACATCATCTTCATATCCTGGCATGTAGTTCGGATACGGTGTGAAATGAGAATTAATTGGAGACGCATATTGAATCGCTTGGCAAAACGCAATCATACGCTCTTTATCATCAAATTGTACAGATTGAATTAAATCCGTACGAGGAGCATCCCAAGTTGGCGACGTATTCATTCCTAATTTTTGTAGGAAAGCCGCTGTAAAAATCGCACCTTTTAACGCTTGACCAGCAACATGCGGCGCTAAGAAGAAGCCTTGATACATTTCTTGTAAGCTATATAAAGAAGCTCCTGCTTCCGCACCAATACCAGGAGCAGTCAAGCGATACGCACACGCTTCCACATACTCTTCTTTCCCGACGATGTAACCACCTGTTTTCACAATACCACCGCCTGGATTTTTAATTAAAGATCCAGCCATTAAATCTGCCCCAACGTGACATGGCTCTAGCTCTTCTACAAATTCTCCATAACAATTATCTACAAACACAACAACATCTTCTTTAATCTCTTTTACAAATGCAATCATTTCTTTAATTTCTGCAATTGTAAATGATGGACGCGTTGCATAACCTTTCGAGCGTTGAATTCCAATCATCTTTGTATTTTCATGAATCGCTGCGGCAACAGCCTCAAAATCTACTCGTCCTTCACTTGTTAGCGGAACAGCGTTGTAACCAATATTGTATTCTTTAAATGAACCTACACCTTTACCACGAACACCAACAATCTCTTCTAACGTATCATATGGTTTACCAGTAATGTATAACAGTTCATCACCAGGACGTAACACACCAAATAAAGATGTTGCAATTGCATGTGTACCAGAAATAATTTGCGGACGAACAAGTCCTACTTCTGCTCCGAATACATCAGCATACACTTTTTCTAACGTATCACGACCAATGTCATCATAACCATAACCTGTTGTCGGAATAAAGTGTGAATCACTAATTTTATGACCTCTGAAACTTTCTAACACACGAAATTGGTTACTTTCAATCACTTCATCTATACGTTTATGTATATCAGCAATTTGGACCTCTACTTCTTTTACAACCTTTTTAATCTTCTCTCCATTTTTCAAACGATCAAACATGCTTTTTCTTCTCCTTTTCATGCTGTAAATCTATTCATCTTAACGAGTAAGAGCGACTAGAAATATTATTTCATTCTTCCATTTAACGGTGAATGAGCAAATATATATCCTTTACATACATATACTTGTTCTTCTTCCCGAAATACCATATCGGTTAATACGCTATCTGTTTTTAATTGCATCAGCAATCTACCTTCATGAGCAGGAACTGTTACCTCATACGGTTCCATCTGCTCAATTACTCCCGTTTCTATCTTCCTTTTCAATTCCTCTATATCATCTATACAAAAGGCACTTGTCATGATGGAATCACTTGTTGGTGATGGAATAAATTTATCATATTGCTCATCGCGTTTGTTATATACCGTGATAACAGGAACATGCTTCACTTCTAATTCATGAAGTAATTCATTCACCGTCTCTTCATGATTCACATAATTTGAGTCTGACGAATCAATGACATGTAATATAAGGTCCGCTTCATTTACCTCTTCTAACGTAGAACGAAACGCTGCAACTAATGATGTCGGCAAATCTTGAATAAATCCAACAGTATCCGTTAGTAACACCGTATATCCGCATGGAAGCTGCATTTTACGTGTCGTTGGATCTAGTGTAGCGAAGAGTAAGTTCTCTTCAAACGTATTTGCTTCTGTCAATCTGTTAAACAGGGTGGATTTCCCTGCATTCGTATACCCAACAATTGATACTTGAAACACTTGATTTTGTTTTCTTCGTTCACGATAGCGTTTCCGATGCTCAACCACAACAGCAAGCTGTCGTTTTATTTCGTCAATGCGCGAACGAATATGACGGCGATCTGTTTCTAACTTCGTTTCACCAGGTCCCCTCGTCCCAATTCCTCCACCAAGACGCGATAACGATGTCCCTTGTCCAACAAGACGTGGCAACGCATATTGTAGTTGTGCTAATTCAACTTGAAGCTGCCCTTCCCTTGACCTAGCACGCTGCGCAAATATATCTAATATAAGTTGCGTGCGGTCAATGACTCTCCCATCTAACTCTGCTGACAAATTACGAATTTGACTTGGCGTTAATTCATTATTAAAAATAATAACATCTGGTTCAAGTTCTTTTACTAAAGAAGAAAGTTCTTCAAGCTTCCCTTTTCCAATATACGTAGCTGGATGAAATTTCGGACGCTTTTGTGTTGTTGACACCAACACATCTGCACGTGCTGTTTTTGTCAAGGAAGCTAACTCCTCCATCGAGTGCACAAATCGTTTATCTTCATCTTGTGATAACTGACAGCCAACCAAGATTGCTTTTTCTTTTTTTTCTAACAAATAGCTCACTCATCCTTTTCGAAATTTAAACCTTCTAATATAATAGCAGAGGAATCATTTTTCATCTAGATAGCGAGGGAGAAAATTCATGGCATGGGATTTATTTAGCATCATCGGTACAATTGCCTTTGCTTTAAGCGGCGCAATCGTAGCAATGGAAGAAGAGTACGATATTTTTGGGGTATACATTTTAGGCATGGCAACCGCTTTTGGCGGCGGTGCTCTTCGAAACTTGTTAATTGGATATCCAATCGTTGCATTTTGGAAACAAGATCTCTTATTTCAAATTGCATTGTTATCCATTACAATCATTTTCTTATTCCCAAAGAAACTAATGAAACATTGGAAACGTTGGGAACATATTACAGATGCGATTGGATTATCGGCATTTGCTGTACAAGGAGCTTTATATGCACAACAATTAAACTTGCCTATTAGCGCAACTATTGTTGCAGCAGTTTTAACAGGTATTGGCGGCGGAATTATTCGCGATTTGTTAGCGCGTCGAAAACCACTTGTACTACGCGCTGAAGTCTATGCATTTTGGACGATTTTAGCCGGTTTTGTAATCGGTTGCAAAATTATTGTAAGCGACTGGGCATTATATGTGTTATTTACTCTCATTGTTTGCTTACGAATGGTATCTATACATTACAACTGGAAGCTTCCACATCGAACTTTAGACAGAGTAGAACATCCTATTGATTCCTAACAATTTCCCTTCTACACCATTGTAGAAGGGTTTTTTGTAGAATAATAAGACGAAATTAAAAGCATCGAAATTGCATGTTTTTCTCACCTCTCCGCCAATACTACAGATGAAAGGAAGGTGAGAGATATGACTAATCATGTAAATAAAGGAGCTCAAAGAAGTTCTGTCAACCAATTTGGCCACGACAAAAACTCAGCTCATGAAAAGAGCGAAAAGATGGAACGCTATCATCAAGCATATAAACAAAAGCAAAAAGAAGAGTAGCAACATCTTTATAAAGGACACCTGCAATTAGCTACAAATCCCCAGATAAATGATCGAAAAACGCGAAGCATCAAACTTCGTGTTTTTCTTTTTTATAATTCTTTTATACTGCTATATGTATTATGGATCATCCTAATCCCTTCCCTCTATACCTTTAATGCAATCAAAGAAACGCATAGCTTATGAGCTATGCGTTTCTTCTTCTAGTGCTAAATCATCACTTGAAATTGTAATGAGATCATATTTATCGTACGCGTCTTCTTGAAGCAATCTCATCGCCTGTGTACGAATTGATTTTTCAACTATATTCCGAACGTAACGACCATTGCTAAATGAGGTAATATGAGAAGAATATTTTACAGCATTTAAATGATCCCTAAGTTTCCACTCCGCCTCTTTTAATAATTGATATTCTCGTTCATCATACATTCTTCTTCCAATTTCCACTAATTGATTCACACTGTAATCCGAAAACTCAATAATAAAAGGGAAACGTGATTGTAAACCAGGATTTAAAGAGAGGAAATGATTCATTTCTCTTGAATAGCCCGCTAAAATTAAGACAAAACCATGTTGCTTATCTTCCATATGCTTCACGAGTGTATCAATTGCTTCTTTTCCAAAGTCCTTTTCTCCTCCGCGTGCTAACGAATACGCTTCGTCAACAAATAATATTCCCCCCATTGCTTTTCGAATCAGGTCTCTCGTTTTTTGCGCTGTATGTCCAATATACTCTCCTACTAAGTCAGCACGTTCCGCCTCTACTAAATGTCCCTTCGTTAATACGTTCATCTCACACAATAATTTACCAATCATTCGCGCAACAGTCGTTTTCCCTGTCCCTGGGTTCCCTTTAAACAACATATGCAACACTTGCTTTTCAGACTTCAATCCCATCTCTTGTCGTTTTTTATTCACATAAATCCATGCATAAATCTCTTTTATAATTTTTTTAATTTCCTCCATTCCAACGAGTTTCTCCATTTCTTCCTCAATACGTTGTAACATTTCATGCTTTGTCACTGTTTCATTAGAAAGAATTGGCTTTCTCTCTGGAGAAGGAACAGAAATTTTTTGACGGTGATTTAATACGATGTTAATTTGATTATTATTTTTCTTTCGCATCGACTGCTCCATACAGTCACCTCACTTTATCATCCAATTGACGATTATTGTCAACATTTGCGCTTTCCTAAGAAATAAACATTTTCTGAAAAATTTTGTTATAATGTAAGAAAACTAAGGTGGTGGGAATATGGAAACGAAAGAAGTTGACGATACAGTACAAGCTTTTTCCGCTTACTTATTAAACAAAGGCCGAAAAACCTCAACAATCAAGCGGTATGTGTATGACATTGAAGATTTTATACACTGGCTCCAAAAAAATAAAAAACTTTCTTCTAGTAATATATGGGGGACACTTTGTACAAAAGACTATGAAAATTATTTTTTCGATTTAAAAACGAAACGCCATTACTCTGAAAAAACGATGCACCGCGTCTTTATTGTATTAAATCGGCTATACCAGTTTTTAAACCTTCCTAGCCCACTTAAAAACATGGATCTTGTCATCCAGCCCAATCGAGATTTAAGAGATGAAGATTTCATTTCACAGGAAGAAGAACTACGCTTAAAATATATTTTAACTTCGTTAGAAGGACTATCAGACAAACAACGTCCGGTACGACCACTATTAATGGATCGGAACGTTTGTATTATTACACTTTTACTAGACTACGGATTATCGTTACAAGAACTGGTCTCCCTGCATATGAACTATGTTCACTTTGAAAATAACACATTATCTATCCCTGCCGTATCAGGGGTAGAACGTACAATTACTTTAAAAGAAGAAGATAAAAAGCAACTATATCTTTATTATAAAAAAATCCCTGAGCCCGTTAGACCAAAGTATCATAGTAACGATCCTTTATTTGTTGCTTTTGATTTTAATCGTAATACGTATAAATGGGTATACGAAGATGATGCCCCAAAAGGCTTAACAGAGATTGCTGTTCAAAAAATGATTCGACTTGAAGTCGCACGTGCCGTATTACGAAAAGGAATATGCGGGCAACATTTACGAAATACTTTTATATTACGCCTTATCGAGCAAGAAATTTCCGAACAAGAGATTATGAAAAGAATTGGTTTTAAATCAAAAATCTCGTTAAAAAGATATTATCGCTACGCAAAAAACAAGACCCTCTAATAAAAATAGAGGGTCTTCCTTATGTATAGACTATTCTAGTTCGATTGCTACATTTTTTTGTGGCACAAATGTAGAAATTGCATGTTTATAAATAAGCTGTTGCTTACCTTCTGTTTCCAATAATACTGTAAAATTATCGAAACCTTTGATTAAACCGCGAAGCTGGAAACCATTTAATAAGTACAGCGTCACAAACGTATTCTCTTTACGGAGTTGATTTAAAAATTGATCTTGAATATTGATTGATTGCTTCATGTCGAATCCTCCTCTTTTTCTCTACAAATTATTATTCGACTTAACTTGTAGCTTTCCTTCTATGTACTGCAAAATTTCAGTTGTTTTTTCACCACTCGTCATATTAAACCATTCCACGTCCATTTTATTGCGGAACCATGTTAATTGACGTTTTGCATAGCGACGTGAATTTGTTTTCAGTGCAGTTACTGCTTCTTCTAATGATGTACGACCTTCTAAATATTCATATAGCTCTTTATATCCAATTGCTTGAATAGATTGACAGTCTCGCACACCATCTTCATATAAATTCTTCACTTCTTGTAATAAACCTTGCTCCATCATAAGGTCAACACGTAAATTAATACGATCATATAGTAGAGCTCGGTCCATCGTCAAGCCAATGAAAGCAACATCATACAGCAGTTCCGTTTCTTGCTCGTCAAGTTGATCACTCATCGTTTTTCCTGTCGTATGGAAAATTTCTAAAGCACGAATGACCCTCCTTACATTGTTCGGATGAATACGTTTCGCACTTTCAGGATCAATTTCTTGCAGCATGTTATGTACATATTCCACACCATGTTCACTTGCAAGTACTTCTAGCTTTTCTCTGTAAATAACATCTCCAGGTTCTTCTGAGAACTGATAGTCATATAATACAGATTGAACATATAATCCTGTTCCACCAACAATAATAGGTAACTTTCCACGGCTTGAAATATCCTGAATATGTTCGCGTACACGACTTTGAAACTCCGCAACTGAAAAAGCCTCTTCAGGGTTTTTTATATCAATCATATAATGCGGGATTCCATTCATTTCCTCTGCAGTTACTTTCGCTGTACCAATATCCATCTTACGGTATACTTGCATGGAATCACCACTGATGACTTCACCGTGTAAAGCTTTCGCAAGATCGATGCTTAATTTTGTTTTCCCTACTGCTGTAGGTCCAATGATGACAACAACTTTCTCGCGCTTTGTTTCTCCCATATCTTTCAACTCTCTTTATGTAAAAATAATTTACCTGTTCATTATATCCAATCTTATCAATTTTAACAGTTACAATGCAAGTACTTATAATGCGGTGAATGAAATTTTTTAATCTATACTTATAAAAAAATACTTTTATCGGCATATTTTATCCTCCCTACTCATATACATGCTAAAAAGAAATGGAGAGGATATTATGAAAACTGGACAAGCTACTATGAAACTGGACGCATTATTAGAAGATCTAATTTTATCAACAGCAACGAAACAACAAAAATGCTCAGAAGAAGAATTATACTTTGCATTAAATTGTTTACTTCGTTCTTTTCATACTATCGTTACTGATGATTGCCTCCAAAATAAAACAGAATATACAAAAATACAATTTTGCACCGCTTACAACATTTTAACTGGTAAAACTATCTATCCCTTTTAATAGACTTGCAAATGTCATCATAAAAAACTTCATCAACATACAAAACAATTCATGATAACATTTGCGCTTGTAAATAAAATGAAACTTCAATCAGTGGGGGTTCTCCATCCTCCACTGATTGTTAGCCCAACCAATCGGGCTTTTACGAGCTGTTTATCTGTTGCCGGTGTACTCTCAATAAATACAAATGTAACTTGGTGGAAATAAAAAAAATCTCAGCTAAACAAATAGCTGAGATTTTTTTAATAGTAAGGTGAAATCATTAAATAAACAATAACCCCTGTCAAACTTACATATAACCAAATTGGCATCGTCCAACGAACGATTTTACGGTGACGCGTTAATTGATTTGTTACCCCGTACACTAAAGAAAATAGCGCAAGTGGTACGATAATCGCTGCTAGAATAATATGTGTAATTAAAATGAAGAAATACACATATTTAATAATCCCTTCGCCGCCATAACTTGTTGGAGGCGCAATGTAGTGATACGTTAAGTACGATACACAAAACAGCAGTGTTGTTGTAAATGCTGCAAAAATAAATCCTCTATGCAATTTCACATTCTTTTTTAAAATCGCAAACAATGCCGCTAGTAAAAATACAAATGTAAAGCTATTAAAAATAGCATTTAACATCGGTAAAATTTTGACATCAAAGGACACTTCTCCCCCATAGCCAACAGGTCCAAAAAACAAAAATAAAATTATTGCGTTAACAATTACAGAAAGTGTTATCACAATCGAAGTATAACTCTTCTGATTCGTTGAATGGTTCATCGAATTGTTCACTCCCTCTTTCTCTTTTCCATATATAGCTAGCTCACCTATTTTAACATATTATACACTGTGAGAATGTGACAATACTTCGAATTTCAACTATGTATCGCACAACTAAGCCTTATCGATAGCATTTTATCGTTTTATACGGAAAATAGCAATTCTTTTTCATTCCACTTCATCAAGAATGCTATGTTTTAAAAACAATTCCCATACTAATTCATTCCGACTACCTATCCCTACTTTAGCAAAGATTGACTTTAAATGATCTTGAACGGTATAAGTTGACATATTTAAATAGATAGCAATTTGTTTCGTCGATTCTCCTTTCATTACTCGCTCCACAACCTGCTTTTCTCGCACTGAAAAATCATATCCCTCAGCTAAAAGGTGAAAGATATCTTCTTGCTGAGCCCTTTCAAATGAAACTGTATAACATACCTGATTATGGTCACCACTCATTTTACTAGCCTTAATCATGACAATCTGCCTATCCGGCGTATACATACAAATCTTCGCTACATCACCTAAGGTATTAGGTGATGCCACGCGAGAACACACTGCGCGAACCGGCCGCGGCAAATCTCCTTCTTGTAGGCCTTCCCACTTTTGCAGTCGAGATAGCCATTCCTCCCCGCCTTTATTCAAAAATAACGGCTGAAAATAATCATTGACAACAATCATTCCTGTTTTAATCATGCTCCATTCTTTCGTAATAGGTAACATCACACTTTTTACACGTAATACCTTCGCGATTGCAGGCATAATAGAAATGAGATACGTGCAATCTTCATCCGAAAAAAATGGTTCATCTTCATTACGGAACAAACTAAGAAATCCCCAGCATTTCCTTTTATATACAAAAGCAACTCTCAGCTCATCCCCTAGTCCGGCAAACTTTAAAACATTTCGATAACGCTTACTCTTCATCAAATTACCGCATGTTGCTTTACTTAATGAAGCAACGTGCGGTACATATTTAACTAATTCCTCATGCCTGTTATAGTCTTGTTCACCATATTCGTTCATAAAAAGCTGATGATGAATCCGTTCAATCCGTTCATCTGTATAAGCTCCTGTCGATAGCAACGTATACGGATCAACTGTTGTAAAACATACATTCTGAAAGGAAATCGTAGCGCGCAATGTTTTAATAACAGCCGTTTGAAATGCTGTTATACAGCTCGTTGTATGCATTAGCAATTCAATTTCTTTTATCATTTCATCTCTTCTTTTCCCCATCATTCTCCCCCCATATTTCTGGGATTGTTTCTCACCTTCTACACTTCCATAATAAATGTGAAGAGTATTTATTTTATAAAAAGAGGTGTAAAAAATGTCAACAGCAAGCAATTGGAACGATGCAACTGTACATGAGTATGAACAAATGATTCCTATTAAAATCCCAGGGTATTATACACTTTATAATATGATTGGTAATTTTCTTCCCTCTATGTTATCCGGCAAACTTAAATCACCACACATACTTATTGCTGGGGCTGGTGGTGGTCAAGAAATTCTTACACTTGGGAAGAAAGATGCAACATTACAATTTACTGGTATCGATCCATCACAGTCTATGTTACAGTTAGCAAAACAACGCATACGAAACAATGACATACAAAATGAAGTGACTCTTATTAATGGAACTGTTCTTGAGTTGCAAGACGATGAGCGATTTAACGCTGCAACATGTATACTCGTTCTACATTTCATACGAAACACTTCTGAAAAACGAGATTTGATTATGCAAATCCAGCAGCGCTTAAAACCTGGTGCACCATTTTTCATCTGTGCCATAAATGGGAATCCAAACTCAAATTCTTTTTCCATACAAATGAAAGCTTGGCGTAATCATATGCGACAAAATCATGTCCCAAAAGAAGATTGGGAACGGTTTGAATCTTCTTTTGGGACAGATATACATCCCATCACAGAAAAAGAAATGATAATATTGCTACAAGACTGTGGTTTCACAATAATTACTCGCTTTTTTACAAGCTTTCTAATTGATGGTTTTTGGGCAATAAAAAGGTAAGTGCTTATTCTTCATGCACTTACCTTTTTCCTTATTATTGATTACTTATAAAGCGTAATGCTCTACTTAGCATCGTTGGTACGACAGAAGCATGGTTTTCCTCTTCCGCACCATGAAACTCTAATCTTAGTTTACTATGCTTTAAAGCAAGCAACCTTTCCGACAATGCTTTTGCATCACGATACATATGATCCTTCCCAATACCTTCAACTGTTAAGAACACACCAATCTCATTCTCTACATGCTGTAATGTTTCTATAAACTGTGCTTCTTTCTCAAGAACTGCTTCATTGTTCCACCAAATAGATGGACTACATATAAAATATGTTTGAAATGCCTCTGTTTTTGCAAACAATGTATATAAAGAAAATAATCCACCTAAGGAGTGTCCAAAGATTGTTTGCTTCATTTTATCAATCGGGAAGCACTCCTCTACTTTCTGTTTCAATTCCTCTTCTATGAAACAGAAAAACTCGTCTGCTCCTCCTGTCTTAGACCATCCACTTCCATCCGGTCTTTTTGGCAACGCCTGTTGTAATGCAGGAAGAGTGAAATCATACACGCGATCTTCTGAAGAGAAATGGTCTTCTGATGGATAGCCAATTCCAACAACAATAGCAGGCGTGACACCTGTTTTTTCCGAACGGACAGACTGGATTTTCACCGCATCTTTAAATAGCTGAAAATACGCATTACCGTCTAATACATAAATAACAGGGTAACCAGACGGTGGTGCAGGTTGTTTCGGATTTGACACATAAATTTCATACGTACGACCATTTTCTTTCCCAATCATTGTCCAATGTTCTACACCTACGGCAAGATTCTTCACAGCACTTTCCTCCTTCATCGTTACGCTTTTGTTTTATATAACAAATATAAAAAGTACGGCACACCAATAATTGAAATAACAATTCCAACCGGTATTTCAATTGGCTGAAATATTGTTTTTGCGATAAAGTCCGAAACAATGACAAGAAGCATACCAATTGCCCCGCATACCGGAATTACTTGACGATGCCTCACTCCAACTAAACGTTTTGCAATATGAGGAGCCATCAATCCAACAAAACCAATACTTCCCGAAACAGAAACTGATGCACTCACAAGCCCAATACTACTTAATAAAAGGATTGATTTTTCTCTTTCTACTAATACGCCTAAACTCTTCATTCTCGTTTCTTCTAACTGAAACATATCAAGTATGTATGCTTTTCTTTTAATAATAGGAATCAAAATGATTACCCACGGTAACATCGCAACAATGTACTTCCAGTTTGCATTATATATACTTCCTGACACCCATACAGTCGCCATTTCAAAATCAGCTGCTTTCATTTTCAGTGATACGTATAATGATAACGCACCAAAGCCTGAACCAATCGCAATTCCAGTTAGTAAAAGGCGCTGCGCATCTAATTTACCATGTTGCCAGGAAAATATATAAATCAGTATTGCTGCTCCTAAACCACCAACTAAACCAAAGATAGGCATCGTCATGACTGACAGCCAATCCGTTCCATTTATTTGTCCTTGAAAGAAAAACATAAAAATCACAATTGCAGCTCCAGCTCCGGCATTCACTCCTAAAATCCCCGGATCAGCTAAACCATTTTTCGTAATACCTTGCAGTGCAGCTCCAGCTACCCCAAGGCTCAGTCCAACTAGAGCCGCAATAACGATTCTCGGTAAGCGAAAATCAAAGATGACTAAATCATGCTCTGGAATTGGATTTATGCGCAATAATGTACGAATAATATCAGTAATCGACATATCAAACGTACCGTTCGTTATACTAATATACATCGCCATCATAATCAGACATATTAAAATAGTAAGTGTAGTTGCATAACGCACCTTTGTTGGTTTAAGCATGACGTTCTCCCCCTCTCGTTCGGATTAAATAAAGGAAGAATGGAACGCCAATCATCGCTGTTACAACCCCTATTGGTGTTTCAAACGGATAATTTACAAATCTACTTACTACATCACATAAAGCTAAAAATACGCCACCAATTACGCCAGCACACGGAATAACCCAGCGGTAGTCTGAACCAATTATAAACCGAGTTATATGCGGAATAATAAGCCCAACAAAGCCAATTTTCCCAACTAAAGCAACAGCAGTCCCCGTTAAACAAACGACTGTAAAAATTGAAAGCAACTTTACAAGTTTAGTTCGCTGTCCTAATCCGACAGAGACTTCATCACCAAGCGAAAGAATCGTAATGGATTTAGAAAGGAAAAGTGCTAATATCATTCCCACAATACCAAATGGAATTGCTAACTTTAATAGATTGGGATCAATTTGATGTAACCGAGCGTTGTACCAAAAACTAATGTTTTGCGAGACTTGGAAATAAGAAGCAATCGCTGCAGACACACTACTTAAAAATGTTCCAATTACTGTACCAATAATCGCTAAACGTACAGGGGATAATCCATTTTTAAGCAACGCACCAAATCCAAATACAATACCAGCTCCTAACGCAGAGCCGATGATTGAGCATACAATTAAATTTACAGATGACATTCCCGGAGCGAGCACCATACATAACGTAATTACGAAGGCAGATCCATCTGTAACCCCCATAATAGAAGGGGACGCAAGATAGTTTCTTGTCATCCCCTGCATAAGTGCTCCTGATATTGCTAGAAACGCACCAACAAGCAGTGCACCGACTACTCTAGGCAACCGGGAAGTCATAATAATATTGTGATCTACATTTCCTTTATCAAAATGAAAGAAAGCATTCCAAACTGTCATCACATCAATTTGCTTTGCGCCATACAAAATGGAAGCGACAATTGTCAGTACAATCACAACAGGAGATACACATAATATGACAATTGGTATAACATTTCTAGTTTGCATATCATTCAACGCACCTTACTATTTAGCTAAATGCTTTTCTGCAGCTTTTAAAAATTCCACTTTACTCCAAGCTGTACCACCTTGTGCCATTGGATCAACAGTGTTTACAAATACTTTTTTATCTTTGACAGCTTGAATGCTCTGCCAAATCGGATTGTTTTGTAGGTCTTCTAACACTTTTGGATTATTTGCATTTTCACTTTCCTCAAACTGTAAGAAAATATAATCCGGATTCATTTCTGCCATTTTTTCTAACGCAATTGTTTCCTGCGCTTTTACGGCTTCAATTTCAGCTGGCACAGATAATCCTAAATCGCTATACACAACTGGATTGAAATAAACATCTTTCGGATATACGTTTAAGTTTCCACCCCTTAGTCTAACAACAACAACTTTTTTATCTTTTAATTTAGGAGCAATTTTTTCTTTCGCTTTTTCTGCATCCGCTTTATAATCTTTAATCACTTTTTCTGCTTTCTTCTCATTACCAGTTAGTTCACCCATTAATTTTAAGTTTGCTTCCCAGTTTGTTGAAATGTGTGAAACAGGGAATGTTGGCGCTATTTTTGTGAATTTCTCTGCTGTTTCTGCTGGAAACTTTGAACTTCCTGTAATAACATCTGGCTTTAATTGTAGAAGTGTTTCAAAATTAGGCTCCATTTTTTCACCAATTGATTTTGCACCTTTTAATTCTTTTTCTAAATACTTAGGAAGTTCACCAGCAACTGTAATCGCACCAACTGGTTTTACTCCAAGAACCGCTGCATCTTCCATCGACTCTAAACTAGCCGTTACAATTTTCTTTGTTTCTCCTGGAACTGTATATTGTTGATCAAGATATGTAATCTTTCTCTCTTCTGTTTTCTTCGTTTCCGTTTCTTTACTTTTTGGCTTCTGCTCTGTAGCACTTTTCTCCGCGCTACCGCAAGCTGCAAGACCAATACTTAATACTGTTGCCATTCCTAATGTTAATAACCTTTTATTCATTTTTTATAATCCCCTTTATCTTTAATATAAAAATGTACAGAATATAAGATTTAGTTCATGTTGTTAAATAATCGCTTCACCCTACCCCTGATACAAACATACCTTCATTACCTTCTCTCTATTTTAATTGATAATGATTTTCGTTATTAATATACTACTCTTCTTTTTTTATTTCAAGAAACATTTTAAAAATTTTAAAAGACTTGCATTTTCCTAACATAATCGTTAAAATATTTAAAATTAAACAAAAGCATCTCGTATAATCGTAGGGATATGGCCTACAAGTTTCTACCAAGCTACCGTAAATGGCTTGACTACGAGAATAAATGAAGGTGGATGTATTCTCCTTTTTATTCTCGTATATATAAAAAGGAGCGTGAACATCTTGGTAAATAAACAAACTTTAAAACAATACATCTCTGTTGCAAATGGAACAGAAATAGCGGATACAGTTATTCGCAACGCACAAATTGTAAATGTATTTACGAAAGAAATTACAAGTGGTGATATCGCTATTACAGACGGTATGATTGTTGGAATTGGCTCATTTCGTGGAAAAGTCGAAATCGATGCAAACAACCAATATGTATGCCCTGGGTTGATTGATGCTCACGTACATATTGAATCTTCTATGGTTACACCAGAGCAATTTGCAAAAGTTGTTCTTCCTCACGGTGTAACAACAGTTATTGCCGATCCTCATGAAATTGCTAATGTACTTGGTGCATCCGGCATTCAATATATGTTAGACATGTCAGATGACATTCCTCTAGACGTGCGTATTATGTTACCTTCTTGCGTTCCTGCTACATCGTTTGAACGTGCTGGAGCAGTATTACACGCCGAACATTTAGCACCTTTTTTACAGCACCCACGTGTACTTGGACTTGCTGAAGTGATGGATTTCCCAGCAGTTTTTGAAGCAAAAGAAGAGATGTTAAATAAGTTGACATTAACATCACAAATCGATGGTCACGGAGCTGGTCTTAGTGCACAGCAAATTAACGTTTACTGCGCTGCCGGCATTACAACAGACCATGAATGTACAACGAAAGAAGAAATGTTAGATCGCTTACGCCGCGGCATGTACGTAATGCTTCGCGAAGGATCTGTTGCTAAAAATGTAAAAGCATTACTAGAAGGTGTAACAGAACAAAATGCACACCGCTGTCTATTTTGTACAGACGATAAACATTTAGATGATTTAATAGAGGAAGGTAGCGTTGACTATAACGTTCGACTCGCTATTGAAAATGGACTATCTCCAATTACAGCCATTTCGATGGCAAGCCTACATGCCGCGCAGTGCTATGGTTTTCAAACAAAAGGGGCAATTGCGCCTGGATACGAGGCTGACTTACTATTTATCGATGATTTAGAAGCATTTTCGATTACAAAAGTGTTCCAAAAAGGAAAACTCGTTGCTGAAAATGGCAAATATGTTGGCTCAGAAAAAGTAGTAAAAACAAAAGATACTGCCGTCAATTCTGTCAATCTTGCTCCTGTAACGAAGCAAGACTTACAAATTCATATGACTGGCACTCAAATGGCAAACATCATTAGCATTATTCCGAATCAACTTGTGACGAAGCACCTTATAGAAAGAGTCACTACAAAACATGGTTATTTCATCCCATCAACTGAACACGATCAATTAAAAATTGCGGTCATTGAAAGACATAAAGCAAGCGGACAAATTGGCGTTGGGATTGTAAAAGGATTCTGCCTAAAAAGCGGTGCTATCGCAACAACTGTTGCTCACGATTCCCACAATATCATTGTGGTTGGAACAAATGATGACGATATACTCGCAGCAATTCATGCTATCGAAAACATGCAAGGTGATATGGTCGTTATTAAAAACGGTCAAGTGCTTGCTAACCTTTCCCTTCCGGTAGCGGGATTAATGTCTGAAGAACAAGCACCTTCTATTTACGAAAAAATAAAGCAACTCGATAACAGTTTACAAGTACTTCAAGCAACAGGTGAATTTAATTCCTTCTTAACATTATCATTTTTATCGTTACCAGTTATTCCAAACATAAAAATGACAACAGATGGGTTGTTTGATGTTGTCAGCTTTACACATATACCAGTTGCACAACATGCAGAAACAATTGAAAAGGTCGTGTAACAACGGCCTTTTTTCATCTTAAACTATAAGAATGAGGGATAAGATGAATCGAATTGAACGAATCAGAAAAGAAGAAAGAGAATATCATGAGTACTGTTATGAGAATTATAAACTGTTTGCAGAAGATTCTTGGTTACATAAGCCTGTCCAAACAGTCATTTTTCTATTTTTTGTATTTGAATTGCTAATGTCCCCCACTGCTTCTCTTGTTCTTTTGTATAGATTTCATACGTTCCATCAATCATTTCGTCCATCGTCCAACCTTCGCAATCAAACAAGTGAAACGGGATATCTTCGTACATTTCTTGAAATGTATCATATTTCCGAATTCCTATTACTTCTACTTGTAATGCTTCATCATTTTCTGGTACTCTAATAAACTCAATGGTATCTCCAATGTGAAGCTTTCGTCTCTTTTCATCATTTAACCTTACTTCGTATACTTTCTTTCCTTCTTTAATCGATTGGAAGGGTTCGTCATATAAGCCCATAATATGTTTCAAACTTATTCCTCCTGTTTTAATATTATAAATTCCATCTATTTCTACATATAAAATTTATTCTTTTTCATATTTCTTTGCTTTCCGTGTATTCTTCAATCACTACTTGTTTGTCCATAAAATACATCTCCTGCTGTTTTTCTCTCTTGTAGTTTAGAAACAATTGAAAGTAATTCCTGTAAATCATCAATGACATACTCATCTGTAAACGGTGTTCCCCAAAACATATCTTTCTTCCATACCGCATGCATCCCTACATTTCTCGCCCCGATTACATCATTCTCTGGATGATCACCGACATATATACTTTCTTTTGCTGTAACACCTAACCGCCGCAATGCTCTCATAAAAATTTCAGGTTCGGGCTTTTTCAGACCTTCTTCCTCTGAAACCAATATAACGTCCATATATTGTTCAATCTGTAATGCGCGTATATTTAGACGCTGAAATTCAGTGAATCCATTTGTAATCATTCCTAACAATATCCCTTTACTTTTTAGTTCTTGCAGTACTTGTTTCATATTAGGAAACGAAGTGCAGTGATGCTGAAAGTTTTGGATGTAATCCTCTAACAATTGCTCTGACGTTAAACAAGTAATATCATACTCTTCACATAATTGCTTATACACTTTATCTTTCCAAACATAGCCACGATAATCTAACTCCAGAAATCTTTCTATGTATTCTTCTTTTTCTATATGCCTTAGTTGATTATAGTGCCGCTCATACTGGTCACAAATAAATCGTTTTAATGAATGATCTCGATCTAATAACGTTCCGTCTAAATCAAATATTACTGCCCGCACTATTTTTACACACCCTTTTGTCAAGCTCTTATCACAGAACAAAGCGTCTTCTTTTCAAACGAAATCCCCCATCGCAAAGTTACAATGGGGGATTTCGTTCATACTCTTATATCCGTAACCTTTTCTAACCTCTATTTTTTCTAGGTCCCACAACTAACTTAATTGCTGTTTTTTCTTGTTGATCAATTGAAATATCTTGGAATGCTGGAACAAGAACTAAATCAATTCCACTAGGAGCTACAAATCCTCTGGCAATCGCAATTGCTTTAATCGCCTGGTTTAGAGCACCTGCTCCCACTACTTGAATTTCTGTATGGCCTTGCTCTCTTACTACACCTGCAATTGCACCTGCGACTGAATTGGGACTCGATTTCGATGATACTTTCAATACATTTTCCATGTAAATGCTCCCCCTATTGTTTAGTCAACTTGTTAGGTTATGAAAAGGAATGTAACTTTCACCACTATTCATATCCAAAGCAAACACATTATTATATTCATTCGCTACTTTTTATATTGCTCCTGCCGTTTTTGAAAATAAAAAAGCGAGGCAAGAACATGTTCTCACCTCGCTTACAATTATTCATTAAAAAAAGAAAACACCAATAAGAGAAAACGCAATAACAACTACTAACAGAACCGTAAGATGAATAATCGAGAAAACAAACATAACGTTTGCCCATTTTTCAGCACCCATTTTACGATATCCATAAATACTTAATATAAACCACGCCATGTTCAATACAAGTGCAATAACTGTTAGAACGATACTTACTGATTGAAATAGAAAACTAGATAATACTAATGCAAACAAGTATACATTTGTTTGCATATATGTGCGCTTCGTACCTTTTACGACAGGTAACATTGGCACATTTGCTGCTTTATAGTCATCATGCTTGCGAATCGCAATTGCATAAAAGTGAGGCATTTGCCAAATGACCATCGTTACGAACAAACCTAACACTGCTGGATGCATAATATCTGGATGAATGGCCGCCCATCCAATTAATGGAGGCATCGCACCAGAAATACTTCCAACCTCAGTATTATAAACTGTTCTTCTCTTCGTCCACATTGTATATGGGAAGATATATAAAAATAATCCAAGTAGTCCTAAAAATGAAGCCATTGGGCTTGCAATTGCTAATGATACTCCGCCAAGAATTGTCATTGAAATTCCAAGCCATAATACAACTTTTAACGGAATCTCACCAACAACAGTTGGTCTACCTTTTGTTCTCTCCATAATCGAATCAATATCACGATCATATAAGTTATTAAATGCACCTGCTGCACCAATGATTAAAAATGAACCAACAATTGCACAAACAATTTCTAACATTTTATTAAGCGGATTTATATCATATACATATAGCGCTAGCGTTAGACCAGCAACCATTGCAAGTGTATTCGACTTTACAATCCCCATTTTAACGGTCTCTGAAAACACCGTCATCAACGTTCGTTTCGAATGTGATACAGCTTCTATATCAACACTCATTTCCTTCTTTCTCATACTTTGCATGCTTATCATCTTTCCTTTATGCTTATTTCCACATTGTAAAACATGTTTTATGTCAACTTGTCCATTTTATCAAATTGAACGCAAAAATGAAACTTGAAACATGCAGATTACACAATTTCTCTTCTATATAGCAGTAGTTATTGTTCACATATTAGACATATTTCCTCTTATTATTTCGAAAAAATCTTTTTTTATTTATATGCTTTCCTACTTGTAAAAGTAATACAATAGACTGTTACCACCTAACATCATTCTTTTCCCTAGAAACATTCTGCCCAGCAAAAATATTTAAGGATTAAAAAAAAACATAAAAGCATATCATAAAAGAAAATACGCTTTGAATTTATTTTACCAGAAACGTTTCTTAAAACGTCAAAATCTCAAATACCAATATATTGCAGCTTCATCACTCTCTGCATGAATACCTTTATATACAAGAAAATCAAAGCCCCCTATTACAAAGCCAAATTTTTCGTAAAATTTACATGCTCCCACATTATTTGTTTGGGTCTCTAACATGATTCCCGGCATTTTATTAGCTTGCGCCCAAAACTTTACCTTCTCAAGTAATCTTTTACCAACTCCAAGCTTCCGGAACTGTTTATCAACTTTTATATCTTCCACATAGGCAAAACCGTTCCAATGTCTTTTTACTATAACTTGTCCAATTAAGTGTCGATTCATAAACGCCAAAAACATTACTTTATTTGGATTATCAATATATTCTCTATAATCTTGCACATCCTCTTGATTTTCTATATAGTGATCTTCTAAATAGCTTTTTGTATAGCTCGGTATGTCTTTTACTGTATATTCTATTGTATTATCGACCATTGAAAGCACCAATTTAGAATCAACGTGAAAACTATCATCAATCTCAATTAAATTCTCCAAATCTTCTAATTCTATCTTTTTTATAATAATATCCATCTTTATCCCCCTCTTACATTAGCCCCTTCTCACCAGTTGAACAAGAGACTGGTGTACATAAATAACTCGAACATCAACAAAATTTCATGCCTGTAAATCATCACTATTACATAACGACACTCATCGTAAATCCATCATAGCCTTTATTCCCTACAGTTTGTATTGCTGTTGAAGATAAACGCGGCTCAGATGCAAGAGTGTCAAAGAAACAATGGATTCCTTGAATAGTAGCATCATTAGTATAGGCATTTAATATTTCTCCTTTTCGCACTACATTATTAAGTGATAGCCTAGAAATATATAGGTAGACCCTTTAAAATTATCTATATATACTTTCAAAGTAGTTAACATAACCAAATCCCTTATGGAAAGAGGAGATTCAAAAATGGCTATTTGGAGAATTGATGGAATAACAAAGGATCGATACGGCAGAAAAAATGAGAAGAGTTTCATACTAACCTTATAGTACGAGGTGATGTTTGGGGCGTTCAACTAGATGTTGAAATCACACCACTTTTTTGCATGAACTGTAACAATCAATTAGATAGCTTTTTTAAACATGACGGTTCACGATATGGGCAAGTCGGTACAATAGCATGTAACCATTGTAAAGCGAAGATAGATTGTATAGATAGCGATAATATCGTGGAAAATTTAAGGACATATACATATAAAGAAGAATATATTATTGATTATTACAAGCTATATAAACTCGAAAAAGATATATGGCATGTAATTAAAGAGAAAATTGGATACGACATATTTGAAAGATATCCAAACGAAAAAACTACATTGCAAAATGTTATAGAGGAAATATGTGAAGAATACCATATTGAGTTAAAACATGTTCAATATGACATTCCGCAAACTGATGATAAAATACATACGCTTCCTAACATTGTAAATAGGTGGATAATGTTATTAAAGATCCTAAATATTCCAGTATAAACATGAGTTCCTAAAGTAAAACTTCACTCAGTGGGGGGTTTCTTCATCACCCACTGAGTGTTAGTTGAATCAATCGGGCTTTTACAGGCTGTTTATCTCCACCTAAACTTCTCTAAATCCTCTAAGTTTTGAGGTTGGAGTTTTACAGCACGTTAATGCAGGATAAAATCATATGTCGTTGCTCTTACAATAGGAAAAATAACGCTAATTTCATAAAAAATAATTATATACTTACTTTTTTTCGCAACTATAAAATACTCACAACAAAACTATTCGTTATTTACAAAATAAAAAGAATGAACTACAGGAAGACGGTTTTTTACCCCTTTAAGTCAATGGTAAACTCTCTCTTTTTATATAATTAAAACTTTTATTACTATTTCTTAATGAATAG
>NZ_JOTN01000025.1 GCF_000712595.1 Bacillus manliponensis | reverse complement strand
GTTGTTTGTTTCGTTCAGTTTTCAAAGAACTCATTCGCCGCCGAAGCGACTTTATCAATATAACATTTCGTTATATTTTCGTCAACAACTTTTTTATTTAAAAGTTGTTTTCATTTCTTTCGTCCGCTGCCTCTTGCGGCAACGAATATAAATATACCAGTTCACTTATTAAAATGCAATAGCTTTTTTAAAAAAACTTTACTACCTATAAAACATTAGAAAAACACCTTCATTATCCCTTTTATTCCTTCACATAAACATTACACTACAATAATAATATCTAACCAGAATTAAAAAAGCTTTGGAGAAATCTCCAAAGCTTAGTCTTGCTTATGTCGCATTGCAGGGAATAATAACACATCACGAATAGACGGCGCATTCGTTAATAACATAACAAGACGATCAATACCAATTCCAAGTCCACCTGTAGGAGGCATACCGTACTCAAGAGCTTCAATATAATCGTCATCCATCATATGTGCTTCGTCATTACCTTGCTCACGTTCTTTCAATTGCGCTTCAAAACGCTCTTTTTGATCAATTGGATCATTTAACTCTGTAAATGCATTCGCATGTTCACGAGCAACAATGAATAATTCGAAACGATCTGTAAAACGTGGGTCTTCTTCATTCTTTTTCGCAAGAGGAGAGATTTCCACTGGGTGACCGTAAATGAATGTAGGCTGAATTAAATGTTCTTCTACTTTTTGTTCAAAGAATTCATTAATGATATGACCAACTTCCATTGTATCCTTCACTTCTACACCGTGCTCTTTCGCTAATGCACGAGCTTCTTCAACACTCATTGGGCTCCAGAAGTCTGCTCCTGAATATTGTTTAATTGCATCCACCATATGAAGTCTTGTCCACTTCGGAGCTAAGTTAATTTCATGTTCACCATATTGGATTGTTGTTGCACCTAATACTTCCTGTGCAATATGAGCGATCATATTTTCTGTTAGTTCCATAATATCATTATAATCTGCGTACGCTTCGTATAACTCAATCATCGTAAACTCTGGGTTATGACGAGTTGATACACCTTCATTACGGAATACACGGCCAATTTCATACACTTTCTCTAGTCCACCAACAATAAGGCGCTTTAAGTGTAATTCAATCGCGATACGCATATATAATTCCATATCTAATGCATTGTGATGCGTAATGAACGGGCGAGCAGATGCTCCACCTGCAATTGCATGCATCATTGGTGTTTCAACTTCAAGATAGCCATTGTTATCTAAGTATCTTCTCATTTCACGAATTACTTTACTACGAGCGACGAACGTTTCACGACTTTCCATACTCGTAATTAAATCTAAGTAACGTTGGCGATAACGTTGTTCTACATCTTTTAATCCGTGATATTTATCAGGAAGTGGACGAAGAGATTTCGTTAATAATGTAAAGCTTGTCGCTTTAATAGAAAGCTCGCCTACTTTTGTTTTAAAAATTGTTCCTTCAATCCCAATTAAGTCACCTAAGTCTGCTGTTGTGAATAATTCATATTGCTCATCACCAACAGCGTCTTTACGTACATAAATTTGAATTTGCCCATGTAAATCTTGAATATGTGCAAATCCCGCTTTTCCTTTACCGCGCTTTGTCATCATACGACCAGCAAATGAAACAGCAATTTCTTTTCCTTCTAGCTCTTCTTTAGAAAGCTCGCTATATAAATCTGTTAATTCTTTCGTTGAGTGTGTACGCTCAAAACGTTTACCGAACGGGTCAATTCCTTGTTCACGTAAGTTATGTAGCTTCTCGCGACGAACGAGCAATTGGTCATTTAATTCTTCATGGTTCATGTTCTCCATGGTAACAGTATCACTCCAGCTCTATTAAAATTTACAATATATACAGTATAACATTTTCTATGCAACTAGAAAAACTGCCAGCAATGCACTGGCAGTTCTTATTCTTAGACGTAATTATAGGTAGTCGGAGCATGAATGTCAAACCCCCACTCCTACTCTTAACCAATTTGAATTGACTTTTGTTTCTCTTCAACTTCTTCTACAAACCCATGTAATAAAGAAGCAAAGTCAGCACGTGTGTTACATACATTAATTCCATTACGCACTTTTGCATTACCACGAACACTTTTTAAATACCACGCAGCATGCTTACGCATTTCGCGTACTGCGATATCTTCATTCTTTAAGTCAATTAGACGATCTAGATGAAGCATACATACATCAATCTTCTCACGTACTGATGGTTCTGGCATAAGTTCACCTGTCTCTAAATACTTAACCGTACGATAGATCATCCAAGGGTTACCAAGTGCTGCTCGGCCAATCATAACACCATCAACACCAATTTCATCAAGCATACGCTTTGCATCTTGAGGCGTTTCAACATCACCATTTCCGATAACAGGAATATTAATCGCTTGTTTCACTTGCTTAATAATATCCCAGTCTGCTCTTCCTTCATACATCTGTACACGTGTACGACCATGAACAGCCACCGCTTGCCCACCTGCACGCTCAACTGCCTGTGCATTTTCAATAGCGAAAATATGTTCTTCATCCCAACCAGTACGCATTTTTACTGTAACCGGCTTTTCTACCGCATCAACGACAGATGCTACCATTTCGTACACTTTATTCGGATCTAGCAACCACTTCGCTCCTGCATCACACTTTGTAATTTTCGGAACTGGACAACCCATATTAATATCGATAATATCTGCTGTCGTATTTTTATCTACATACTTCGCCGCTTCAACAAGCGTTTCTTTTTCCCCACCAAAAATTTGTAAGCTTAGCGGTTTTTCTCTTTCATCAATATATAACATATCTAATGTTTTTTGATTGTTAAATAAAATCGCCTTATCACTTACCATTTCTGCACACACTAACCCTGCACCAAACTCTTTTACCGTTAAACGGAATGCGGAGTTACATACTCCAGCCATAGGTGCTAATACAACCGGGTTTTTCATTTCAATGTTTGCAATCTTTAACACACAATTGTCTCCTTTCACGTTACTTCGGCATTAATTCTTCTATCGAAACATTTAATGTTTTAGAAACTTCCACAACAAATTCTTGAGTCGGAATACGATTCCCCCTCTCAACTTCACCTAAAACCGATACAGATACCCCTAATTCTTTTGCAAAACCTTCTTGCGTATAGCCTTTCAACTTCCGAAAAGCACGAATGCGTCTTCCCCATTTCTCTGCTTCCATACCGTTACTCCCTCTCGCCTTTTCATTTCTTCTACTTGTGAACGTGAAATGTTTTGTTTTATCTCTTGATTAATCTCCAACAACGGAACGATAACAAAAGCTCTTTCAAACATCCGCGGATGCGGAACGATAAGATTCTCTGCTTCAATATTTTCATGATTATAGAGAAGGATGTCAAGGTCAATGGTACGCGGCCCCCATCGAACTTCCCTTTTTCTTCCTAATTCATTCTCAGTCTTTTGCGTTACTTTCAGTAATTCTTGCGGTGATAAATTGGTAGAAATTTTTATTACTAAATTTAAAAATTTATCTTGGTCTGTATAACCAACCGGATCTGTTTCATACACAGAGGAAATATCCTCAACGCGAATTTGCGAATGCCCCCCTAACATTTCAATCGCTTCTAATAAATAAGCATAGCGCTCACCTATATTCGACCCAAGCGCAATATAAGCTATATGTTTCATGAACGTTCTCTCACAATTTCTACCGCTACCGCACGGTAATGACCCGGGATTGGAGGGTCTGGTTTTATCACCTTTACAGTACAACGACTAATACAATTGTACTGCGCTAATATATTTGCCGCAATATTCTCCGCGATGCTCTCAACAAGCTTGTACGTTTCTCCTTCAACAACACGCTTACAAAGCTCATACAATTCCCCATAGTTAACAGAGTGCTCTAAGTTGTCACTTTGCCCAGCTTTCTTCAAGTCTAACTCTACAGTTAAATCCACTTTAAAACGTTGTCCTAATTTATTCTCTTCTGGAAATACACCGTGATATCCGTAAAATTCCATATCATGGACGAAGATTTTATCCAACTCCATTCCCTCCTTTGCCAAGCATAGCATCCATCATTTTTGTCATCCGATCCATTTCTTTCACATCGTGCACTCGTACAATTGAGCATCCTTTTTGAATCCCTAGACAAACTGTAGCTCCTGTACCCTCTACTCGCTCGTCTACCGGAAGGTCTAACACATGGCCAATAAACGATTTTCGAGAAGTCCCAAGGAGGATTGGGTAGCCAAGTACATGTAATTGTTCAAGATTACGCATAACTTCCAAATTTTGATCCATTGTTTTTGCAAACCCTAGACCTGGATCCAAAATAATATTCTCATCCCGTACACCAGCATTTTTTGCGATTCTTACGCTTTCATATAAATCAAAAATCATATCTGACATCAAATTGCGGTAGTTCATATTATCTCGGTTATGCATTAAAATAATCGGTACATCATAGTGCGCCGCTACTTCGGCAATTTTTGGCTCAGCCTTCGCTCCCCATACATCATTGATAATATGAGCACCTGCCTCAATTGCTCGCTTCGCTACTTCGGCCTTATACGTATCGATAGAAATTGGTACATTTACCTCATTCGAAACAGCTTCAATAATCGGAACAACACGCTTTAACTCTTCTTCTTCCGATACTTTTGCAAACCCCGGACGGGTGGATTCTCCACCAATATCAATAATATGCGCACCTTCCTTCACCATTTCAACCGCATGACGAATGGCAGCTTCTACTTCGTTATAGCTTCCACCGTCTGAAAAAGAATCTGGTGTTGCATTTAAAATCCCCATAATATATGTCTTCTCATTGAAGTCTAATGTATATCGACCACACTTCACTTTGTAATCGTATTTCATATTCTTCATTCCCTCCTCACAACTCATCCTTGCTCCACAAAATCTCACGATGCTCGCTATATATCGAAAGAATCTCGTTTGTAATCACTCCTTGTTTCCCAGGAAAACGAACCTCCCCGATGTTAACAATCGGCACAATTTCTTGAATAGAGTTCGTTACAAATACCTCATCTGCTGCAAGAAGTTCCTCCTGTAAAAAGAAATCTTCCTTCACTTTTAAATTTAATCTTTCGGCGATTTTAAGGATAAACATACGTGTAATACCATTTAAAATCCCCGTCTGCAAAGCAGGTGTATATAAAATATGATTTTTTACAAAAAAGAGATTCGAAACAATCCCTTCAGCAACATATCCTTCTTTCGTAAGAAAAATACCTTCCTTTGTATTCGTATTCCCTAGCTCACGTTTCCCTAAAATATTATTCAAATAATGATGTGACTTTAAACGAACTTTGCCCTCTGGCGTATTACGAGTCTGTCGTAAAATTACACCTTCTTTTTCGACAATTTCACCCGGTGCATGTAAAGGCTTTACAAATACGATAAGAGAAGGTTCTTCATACTCATCTGTCTGCAATCCAATCTCACCAATACCCGCTGATACATTCAAACGAATATAGGCATGCTGCAACTCATTTTTCACAAGAAGATTCTCTATAATCCCTCTAATATCCGCTTTTGTCATATTCCAGCGAATATGTAAAGAGGAAAGAGCGGTCATAAGCCGCTCGTAGTGATCATCAAATAAAAAAGGATGTCCATTATAAATACGAAACGTCTCAAATACACCAAGACCATATAAATAACCATGGTCATATGGAGAGATCTTCGCCTCACTTGCATCTACAAATGAACCATTCACATAAATTAACATAACGCCTCTCTCCGGCTATAATGACGAATAAAGTTTTGAAGTAACTCTTTTCCATGAGAAGTCATAATAGATTCTGGATGAAACTGTACACCTTCAATCGGTAACGTTTTATGACGAAGCGCCATAATTTCTCCTTCCTCTGTCCAAGACGTAACTTCTAAACAATCTGGTAATGTTTCTTTCTTTACGATAAGTGAATGATAGCGTGTTGCTGTAAAGGGATTTGGAATATCAGCGAAAATCGTTTCTCCATTATGATGCATTGGAGACGTCTTCCCGTGCATTAAACGTTCTGCACGAACTACATCACCACCAAAGACTTGCGCAATCGATTGATGTCCTAAACACACACCAAAAATCGGGATTTTCCCAGCAAAATGACGAATCACATCCATACTAATACCCGCTTCATCTGGACTACAAGGTCCCGGTGAAATCATTAAGAAATCCGGCTTCATTCCCTCAATTTCTTCAATTGTAATCTCATCATTTCGTTTTACAACTAACGTTTGTCCAAGCTCTCCAAGAAACTGCACTAAATTAAACGTAAAGGAATCATAGTTATCAATCATTAATATCA
The DNA here is from genome assembly GCF_000712595.1 of Bacillus manliponensis. Lineage (GTDB taxonomy): Bacteria > Bacillota > Bacilli > Bacillales > Bacillaceae_G > Bacillus_A > Bacillus_A manliponensis. The sequence continues at coordinate 43,728 of NZ_JOTN01000025.1, read as the reverse complement.
TTTTTCTCACCTAACCGTTTCTTCGCTACTTTCTTTTGCACGCCATAAAGCAATTGCTTTCTTTAACGATTCTTTATATTCATTGTGCGGGTTTGAATCAATAACAATTCCAGCCCCAGCTTGTACATAAGCTTGTCCATCTTTTGCAAGGAGCGTACGAATTACAATGTTTAATTCCATATCTCCTGAATAACCAATCCACCCAATCGAACCGGTGTAAATACCACGACGAACGGGTTCAAGTTCTTCAATAATTTCCATCGTACGAATTTTAGGCGCTCCTGTAATTGTTCCACCTGGAAAAACAGCCTTCGTCACATCAAATGCATCTTTTCCTTTCTGAAGTTCACCACGAACATTTGAAACAATGTGCATGACATGAGAGTACTTTTCAATCACCATAAACTCATCTACTTCCACTGTTCCGTACTCACACACTCGCCCTAAATCATTTCGTTCTAAATCAACAAGCATGACATGCTCAGCACACTCTTTTTCATTTTCAATGAGTTCTTTTGCAAGCTGTTCATCTTCTTTCTCATCTCTTCCACGCGAACGTGTACCTGCAATCGGGCGTGTGCTTACTTCGTCTCCTTGCTTCTTAATTAACAATTCGGGAGAACCACTTACAATTTGAAAATCTCCAAGCTCTAAATATCCCATATATGGCGATGGATTGATTTCACGTAACTTTGTATAAATTTCAAGCGGATGCGTTTGCAAGGTCTTTTCTTGACGCGTTGATAAATTCACCTGAAAGACATCACCAGCTCCTATATATTCTTGAATACGCTGCACTGCTCCCACGAATGTTTCTTCTGTAAATGATACATCCTCTTTATAACTTGCTAGAGGAGCAAAAGGAATTGTCACATTAGGAGCTTCTGACATCCATGTTTCTTTTAATATATTTAAACGATTTTCCGCTTCTTGTGCATCATCTGTATAATGCGTCGTAATCCATAAGACTTTTTCTTTATGATCGTAAATAAACACATCATCAAATAGTAAGAAAAAGACATCTGGTATATTGATATCTTCTTTTGCTAAAGCAGGAATCTTTTCAATATATCTAATGCAGTCATAACTAAAATAACCGATCGCCCCACCTTGAAACGGTGGATAATCTGGATTGTATTCCGTATGCCACTTCTCCATATATTGCTGCATGAGCTGTAATGGATTCCCTTCTTCTATTGTTTCCTTCTCATTTTCGAATATATGTAAAGCATTATCTTTCCCTTGAATAATTGCTACCGGATCAAGGCCAACAATACTATAACGCCCACCACGGCCGCTCTCTAAAATAATATGGTGCTTCTTCTTTTGCGAAAGAAATTTATACTGCTTAAAAAAATCTAGTTCATATGGAAATGAAATTGCTAAAGATTGTCTTCGTTGCATTTGAACACCTCTTCTTCTTTTCTTCCCCCATTAAAAACGAGGAATGTATTCCAGTAGTCTTCGTACCTTTACTACTAAAAAAATTCTCTTCATCCCGCCTTAACGAGTTATAAGCCCCACCTCAAAACTCAGAGGATTCAGAGAAGTTCAGATGGGAGTTGGGCAGCCCATAAAAGCTCGATTGGTTCAACTGACAATCAGTTAGAGATGAAACCACCCACTAATTGAAGTTTCACTTTATCGCTATTATTTATTTTACATGAAGTTTATTAGTCGTTCACTCTTTTCCTATTTTCAAACGAAAAAAGAAAAAGCATCCCGTATCCGGAACGCTTTTTCCATATAATTATGATTCAAATTGATATAATGGTGTACTTAAGTAACGTTCACCATTACTCGGAATAATAACAAGTACTTTTTTCCCTTTACCAAGCTGCTTTGCTACTTGGATGGCTGCATAAATTGCTGCACCAGAAGAAATACCAACTAAAATCCCTTCTTCCCCAGCTACTCTTCGTGCATATTCAAATGCTTGTTCTGTCTTCACTTGAACGATTTCATCATATACTTCTATGTTTAAAATGTTAGGAACAAAGCCTGCACCGATACCTTGAATTTTATGCGGACCTGGTTTTCCACCAGATAAAACAGGTGAATCCGCAGGCTCAACTGCATAAATTTTAATATCTTTATAATGCTCTTTCAATACTTCACCAGCACCTGTAATTGTTCCACCTGTACCAATCCCCGATACGAAAGCATCTAATTGATCTCCCATTTGCTGGACAATTTCTGGTCCTGTTGTAAGGCGATGAATCTCAGGATTAGATTCATTTTGAAACTGCTGTGGCATAAAATACCCATGTTCTTTTGCAAGTTCCGTTGCTTGACGAATTGCACCTCCCATTCCTTCTGGTCCAGGTGTTAATACCAATTCCGCCCCATAAGCACGTAATAAATTACGACGTTCCACACTCATTGTTTCTGGCATTACTAATATCGTCTTATATCCTTTTGCCGCTGCTACCATCGCCAACCCAATACCAGTGTTCCCACTTGTTGGCTCAATAATTGTATCGCCTTCTTGTAATAATCCTTTCTTCTCAGCGTCCTCAACCATCGCTAATGCGATACGGTCTTTTACGCTGCTTCCAGGATTCATAAATTCTAATTTCAAATAAACGTCTGCGCTACCATCTTCTACGATGCGGTTCAATTTAACAATTGGGGTTTTTCCAATTAAATCTGAAACTGATTGTGCCACTCGCATGATCGCCACTCCTAACACCAAGTATTTTTATTGGTTTTATAAACATTTTGCCAAACAAAAGGTTATTTGTCAATCTATTTAGATGATTCTAAAAAGACAAATAACCTTCTTGTAATTATAGGTTTTCAATTAAAGTCGTAATATCTTCTTTGGAGAAATTATACGTTTCATTACAGAAATGACAATGTACTTCCATTTTTTCTTCCTCATCACGTATTTGCGCTAATTCTGTTTTACCTAAACTAATTAACACACCTTCAATACGATCACGGGAACAAGTACAATTAAATTGCACATCAGTCGTTTCTAAGATTTTTATATTTTCTTTTCCTAACACTTCATACAATAACTCTTCTGGAGTAAGTCCTTCTCCAATTAAAGTGGATACTGGCTTCATCTTTTGTAAGCATTCTTCAATATAAGAAATCGTTTCTTCTTGTGCACCAGGCATAATTTGTACAATAAATCCACCAGCGGCTAAAATACTATCGTCACCATTTACAAGAACGCCAACGCCTACAGAAGATGGCGTTTGCTCAGAAACAGCAAAATAATACGTGAAGTCTTCTCCTAGTTCACCTGAAACAAGAGGTACTTGACCGTTAAACGGCTCACGCATACCGATATCCTTAATAACTGTTAAATAACCTTCTGTTCCAACAGCTTCATATACACGTAATTTCCCTTGCTCTGTCGCCTCGAAATCAACATGTGGGTTCGTTACATATCCACGTACATCCCCATTTGCATGTGCATCTACTAAAACTGGACCTAGTGGACCATTACCTTCAATTTTAATTGTCAGCTTTTGCTCCCCTTTTAACATACCTCCCATCATTGCACCAGCTGTTAAAGAACGACCTAATGCTGCTGAAGCAGTTCTCCATGTACCATGGCGTCTTTGTGCCTCACTTACTATATTTGTTGTACGCACACCGTAGGCGCGCACTTCTCCATCAAACGCTAAAGCTTTTACTAAATAATCTTTCATACTTACTTATTCACCTTTCTCAAGTTGTAAATTTGCATTACGCTCATATAACATATATAGTCCCTTTAATGTTAAGAACGAATCTACTGTATCAATCACATTAGATTCCTCTGCAATTAACTTTGCTAATCCACCTGTTGCAATAACGGTTGGTTCTTGTTTAGCTTCCGCTTTCATACGCCTTACAATACCTTCTACTTGCCCAACATAACCATATAAAATACCAGACTGCATCGCACTTACTGTATTTTTGCCAATTACGCTGCTTGGTCTTGTAATCTCGATACGAGGAAGTTTAGCTGCTCTATTATAGAGAGCCTCAGCTGAAATCATAATACCAGGTGTAATCACACCACCCATATAATTTTTATTTTCATCAATATAACAATATGTAGTTGCTGTACCAAAATCCACAATAATAAGCGGACTTCCATACAATTGAATACCAGCTACTGCATTTACAATACGATCCGCCCCTACTTCACGAGGATTTTCATATTTAATATTGAGACCTGTTTTAATTCCAGGACCTACTACGAGTGGTTTAATACCGAAATACTTTTCACACATGCGTTCTAAAGCAAACATAATAGGCGGTACGACTGACGAAATAATAATTCCTTTTATATCATGAAACGTAAGCCCTTCATGTTCAAGTAATTGTTTCACTAACATCCCATACTCGTCTTCTGTCTTATGACGATCCGTTTCCATACGCCAATGTTGGCAAAGCTCACCATCTTTAAATACACCAAGCACTGCATTTGTATTTCCTACATCCAACACGAAAATCATATTCTCACCACTTATCCTCTTTAATCTATGTTATCATATTGCCCTAAGTTCACGATGCCACCATCCATAAGAAGTGACACAATCATTACTATGTATAAGACTCATACAAACATCATATCATATTTACTCATTTGTTCTGCCATTTCTAATCTTTCTATTTTATAAAAAGGGCCTTTACCTTCCCCATTCCTACTACAAGAAAAAGGAGTGACTATTGTCACTCCTTTGGCTCTTCTTTATCTTCTACTTGCTCATTTTCTTTTTTAGATGTAATTGTTACTTTTACATCATCTTCAGAAACGAACTCGTTAGATGTTTTACGCTCTGGTAACTTTCCATCTTCGTATAAGCCTTTAATTTGTTCTGCATCTAACGTCTCTATTTCAAGTAGTGTTTTTGCAATTAAATCAAGCTTATCACGTTTTTCAGTCAGAATTTGTTTTGCTCTTGCATAACAATCTTTCATGATTGTTTGCATTTCGACATCAATCTCATGTGCAATTGCATCACTATAGTTCTGTTCTGAATGGAAGTCTCTTCCTAGGAAGACTTGACCACCTTGTGAGCTACCAAATTGCATTGGACCAAGTTTGTCACTCATTCCGAACTCTGTTACCATGCGTCTTGCAATACCAGTCGCACGTTGGAAGTCGTTATGAGCACCTGTACTAACTTCTCCAAACACGATTTCCTCTGCTACACGTCCACCAAGTAAACCTGTAATTTTATCAAGTAACTCTGGTTTTGTCATGAAGTAACGATCTTCTTTCGGAAGCATTACCGCATACCCACCAGCTTGACCACGTGGGACAATTGTTACTTTATGAACCATATCCGCTTCATCAAGCACCATACCGATTACAGTATGACCTGCTTCATGGAATGCAACAATATTACGTTCTTTTTCAGAAACAACACGGCTCTTTTTAGCCGGACCGGCAATAACACGATCTGTCGCTTCATCAATATCAGTCATATCAATCTTTTTCTTATCTTGGCGAGCTGCAACTAATGCCGCTTCGTTTAATAAGTTTTCAAGATCAGCACCAGAGAAACCTGGTGTACGAGCTGCAATAGCACGTAGGTTAATGTCCTCAGCAAGAGGTTTATTACGAGCGTGTACTTTTAATACCGCTTCGCGACCATTTACATCTGGACGATCAACTGTAATTTGACGGTCAAAACGACCTGGACGTAATAAGGCTGGATCTAGAATGTCAGGACGGTTTGTTGCAGCAACGATGATGATACCTTCGTTTGCACCGAATCCATCCATTTCAACTAGCAATTGGTTTAATGTTTGCTCACGCTCATCATGACCACCACCAAGACCTGCGCCACGTTGACGACCTACTGCATCAATCTCATCAATGAAGATGATACAAGGTGCGTTTTTCTTTGCATTTTCAAATAAATCACGAACACGAGAAGCACCGACACCGACGAACATTTCTACGAAGTCAGAACCACTGATAGAGAAGAACGGAACACCCGCCTCACCAGCAACAGCACGTGCAAGTAATGTTTTACCTGTACCTGGAGGTCCAACTAATAAAACACCCTTTGGAATACGAGCACCTAGCTCAGCAAACTTTCGAGGGTCTTTTAAGAATTCTACTACCTCAACAAGTTCTTGCTTCTCTTCATCCGCTCCAGCTACATCGCGGAAGCGAACTTTTTTCTTATCATCATTATATAACTTCGCCTTACTCTTACCAAAGTTCATCACACGACTTCCGCCGCCCTGTGCTTGGTTAAGTAAGAAGAAGAATAAAATAAAGATAATCACAAACGGAATGATTGAAGTAAAGAATGTCACCCAAGCGCTTGTTTCTTCTGCCGGTTGATATTTTACTTCTGTCTCTCCTACTTTTTCATTAATCTTACTTTGTAACACTTCTGTATTAGGAGCATATGTTACAAATTGTTGTTCTTGAGAGTCCGTACTAAACTGCCCTTTTACCTCAAATACACCATTTTTTGGTTGCAGCTGAACATTACGAACCTCACCTTTTTCAAGTTTAGCAATGAATTTATCGTAGCTAATTGGCGTTGTTTTTTGTGTAGAACCATTAAAGTAACTTACAATCCCAATTACTACTAAAAATATCAATAAATAAAAGATGGTATTACGGAAGATACGATTCATTCCTAACCTCCTCTCACAGCATAGACACTACAGTAAATAGTAACATAGAAAATCTTTCCTATTCAATTGTAAAAGCTGTATATAATTAATTTGAGTACACGCTTGGTTTTAATACTCCCACATAAGGAAGGTTACGGTATTGCTCTTTATAATCTAAACCGTACCCAACAACAAACTCATGAGGAACAGTAAATCCAACATAATCTGCTTTCAGATCAACTTTACGGCCAGTTGGCTTATCAAGTAATGTAACGATCTTTACAGATTTTGCTTTGCGGTATTTAAATAAGTCAACTAAGTAACTTAATGTTAGACCACTATCAATGATATCCTCAACGATTAAAATATCGCGACCTTCAACAGATGTATCTAAATCTTTTAGGATTTTCACTTCACCTGTTGAAACTGTAGAGTGACCATAACTAGAAACAGCCATGAAGTCCATTTCTAAGTATGCATCTGTGCGCTTTAATAAATCAGCCATAAACGGCATAGCGCCTTTTAGTACACCAATTGTAAGCGGCACAGTATGTTTATAATCTTCTGCAATAATTGCACCTAACTCACGTACTTTTTCCTGTATTTGCTCTTCGGAAATTAATACCTTTTCAATATCTTGATTCATCATTTCATTATCCTCCTGGAAGACTCCTTGCTATTATAGTGAATAATAATATATGTATCCTTATTCGCTGTTCCTTTCGAAATAGCAAATGCGGACCTTTTTAAAGATGGAATCCATATGATATGCCCGCTGGCGTCACAAACGATCGGCCATTCTTCTCTTTTTTCTCTTGGTACTTTTGCTTCGATAAAAATAGCCTTTATCTTTTTTGTACCATCCATACCTTGTATCGACATTCGATCGCCATTGTCCCTCGTTCGAACAGAAAGTGGATACGACATTTCATTATACTTCGCAACAAACATCGTTTCATTCACTTGTTGCGGAAACTCGTTACTCACTTTCACTACCAACTCATCGCCATTTTTAAGCACAACTTTTCCAGGTACTTGTAAATCATAAGAGAATGAGCAAACGGATTCTTTTTTAAATCGAAAACTACACTCTTCATATGTACGAACAATTTCTAATCCATTAGGGAAATCGAGCGAACCAGAAGGATGTGTCCGCTTTAAAAACACGATAATATTGTCAATATGTATAGAAGAAAGCGAAGACGGAATCTTATATTCATAAAGATAGTTTAATATTAGTTGAATCCCTCTTCTTTGTAAAGCCATAGGCATAGATTCAAATGCAGGAATTGATAAGATGACCTCTTCTTTTGTCTTTTTTGTAACTACTTTATTCATCTTTTCAGATGCTAATTCCTGCAAATACGCTTCATCCTCTTGCATAAATGTGCTAAAAAGTTGAAAACGCTCATGAACATTTCTATTTTCCATTTTCAAATGAGGGAGGACATGCTTGCGGATTCGATTTCTCATATATGTTTCTTTTTCATTGCTTGGGTCAATGCGAAACGTAATCTCATTCCTTTGACAATAAGAAAGAATTTCCTCTTTTGTTACGGCTAATAAAGGACGAATTACGTAACCTTCTCCAAAAGAACGCTTCGCTTGAATCCCCGCGTAACCTTTTGGCGTACTCCCTCTTACAAGACGCATTAAAATCGTCTCTACTTGATCATCCCCATGATGTCCAAGAGCTAAATACTTCGCATTGTACTTCTTCATTATTCTTTCCAAAAATGCGTACCGACATTCCCTAGCCGCAATTTGAGCACCCAACCTTCTTTCTTGTTGGTACTGCTCTACATTTGTTTGAGTTACTTCACAAATAACTCCTATTTGCTCACACAAATTCTTCACAAATTGTAAGTCTTGTTCAGACTCTTTCCCTCTAAACATGTGATCCATGTGCCCCACTACAATTTGCAACTGTTTCTCCTTTTGTTTTTCTAACAAATAAAATAACAATGCTATAGAATCAGGACCACCTGAAACGCCTACAACAACCGTCGAATGCGCTTCTAGTAAGTCATATCTCTTTACAAAACCATCTACTTTTCCAACAAATTCATCTTTCAATGTTGCAATCACCTTTCATTATTAAACAAAAACGATAGCATACCTTATATACAATGGTACAACTTTTATAATCTTTGTGCAAAATAAGATATATAACATCTCTCATTTCATCTTACTTTCGATATTCTTCATACAATCAGTGAAGTCATTTTATCTGTAAAAGATTTCAACTAAAAAAGATCCGAGATATACTCTCAGACCTTTTTATCCCGCATTAACTAGCTGACAATTAGTAGGAGATAAAAATCCCCTCTCCTCGCTAGGTTGACCTTATTACGCCTGTTTACTAACAATCGGAATTGTTGCCCACTTTGGCATATTCTTTCTCACTTTTGCCACAACGATTGTCATATCATCATTAATATAATTATCACTTGAACGAATAACATCCTCCATAATAATATCAGCAATCTCTTGTGGATCTTCTGTTTCTAGTTCCTTAATTTTACGTTTCATCCACAATTCATGATTTTCTACATGGCGCGGTCCTTCAAAAATCCCATCGCTCATCATAATTAAAATATCGCCTTCTTTTAGCTGTTCTCCAACCACATCTACATCAAAATCTTCAATAATACCCATAGGTAAATTACTTGCTTCTATTTTGATAACATTATTTCCACGCTTTACAAAACTTGGTATCGCGCCGATTTTTAAGAATTTCGCACTCGCATCGCGTAAATCTACCATCGCTAAATCTAGCGTTGTGAACATTTCTTCCGTCGTTCTTAGTGATAAAATCGAGTTAATAGACTTTATTGCAATTTCTTCATCAATTCCTGATTGTAATATTTTTTGTAATAACTTCACTGTCTCCTTACTTTCAATATGAGCTCGTCCACCATTACCCATGCCATCACTAATTGCAAGCGCATGTTTTCCAACACTTAATTCCATCAAGGAGTGGGAATCACCACAAACAAACCCGCCACCTTTTGCTGCGTGCGCAAGACCTGTATCCAGCGAAAACGCCTTCGTAGAGCCAAATGAAATCGTACTGTATCCATTTGGATACGCAGATTTCTCCTCATGCTTAACAACAATTGTTTCTTGTAAAATGTCAGAAAGCATCGGGGCAAGAAGCTTATCTCCTTCTCCATGTTGATTACAAGAAACTGGGAGTATAAGCTCGATATCTATATTTCCTCTATCTAAACAATGAATTTCAACATCATCAAGTTCTATACCAAAATCATGGAAAGACTTTAAAATTTTCTCTTCCTGCACTTGATGATTTTCTCTTTCACGCTGAATTTCTTTCGCAAAATCTTCCATAACTTTTGAAACACCTTTTAGCTGTTCTGCAACAATTTTACGATTATCTCGCATTTGTCTCCTTATTTTTTGTGCCTCATAAAAATGACCAAGCTCACCTTCGACTAAATCTGTCACTTTCTCCCCACGAACGCAGTACTTTCCGAAATCTCGCGTCAATTTACGATTCTGTGCCAACGTGCCAGCTTCTACTTCATTCATAATTTCTCTCATATAATCATACGTTTTATCAAAATTCACAACCCAGCATTGATCCTTTTTAAAGCAAGTTTGACACGTTTTAGCTGTAATTGTGCTTAAGAATAAATCCGCCTCTTCTTCTTCATTTTCATTTTCTATATATCCATAAGTAGAAAAACTTTTTGATAACGCTTCAAATACTGTTGCAAATTGATTAATTTTATTTGCTGTTACATCACGCATTCTTCTTAAATATTGCTGTTGATCATTAGAATGCTCTTGTGTACCAGGCATGAATTTTGCTAACCGATCAATTAACACTTTTGGTGTTAATAAGAAAATCACAATTGCTGCTCCTGATTCTATTAACGTTGTAACGAGATTTGCTTGCTTATCAACATATAGTGTAATCAAGCTTGTCCCAATCAATAATCCTAAACTAACACCTATTCGTTTCCCTTCTTTTAATAAACCTCCAAGAAGTCCAGAAAAAGCTAATAAACTAAGCTGTGATAAACTCGCTACGTTTGCCAAGCTCAAAATTAAACCCGTAACAACACCAACGGTTGATCCAGTAGCTGCACCTGCCACAAAAGCAAACAGTAATACTAAATATCTTGTAAAGACATGTTGAACAGATACATCATATACGAACCAATCTGTCGTTCCTGTTAATACAGAAGCTAGCAAAATAATTAAACAAACGATTTCCTCTGTTTCTAATGCTTGTTGTTTTCCTTTTCTTTCTGTTAAAAGAGGGATACTCTGTAAAAAAATCATTGTAAGCACAAAACTAAGACCTGCTTCAATTGTACTTACAAACATATCGTACATTCCAATTGTTTGTTGAGCCATATATACGACAGCTAGATGGGAGGTCAGTGAGGAAAGAAAGACTTGAAACGGTACGAGTCCAATTGTTTCACGTGTAAAACGCCTAAAAAAGATATTGTATACAAAAAATGTAAAGATAGATGCGAAACCAAAAAGTAAATTATCTAACGAAACAGTAAATGCACCTGCCATAAGAGCTAAAAAAGCCAATGCCATTTTGTCACGCTTCATCACATATACAGCTGCAAAAAATGGTAAAGCAAATGGTAAAATATCAGTTAAAATATATGCTCTTCCTAAAAGAAAACCAACTAACGCAATAACAAATCCCCAACGAAAGAAAATTGTTCCTAATTTCATTTTCAACTTGCTTGTCCACTTCGCATCACCTAATTGTCTATGACCTATAACAAGCGTACTAGAATTTGTATTCATTGTATTCCTTCCTGCTCTTGGCATATTTTCAACACCACCTGCATATTTTATTACTTTTAATTATAAAAGATGGCAATAGGAAATTTTGTCAAAATAACTGTTTCCAATAGAATAATTGTTCGACTTTTTATACGAAATAACCCTATATATATACAGAGTTAAATGTTCAAACAGGAAAAAGAGGGGCGCAAAGGAGAAAATAATCGTTATTTTTGTAGAAGCATCGAATTCATTTATAAAACTTTAACATAACAAAAAAGGTCATGCGATAATCGCATGACCTTTTTTATAAAGATGACCCATACGGGATTCGAACCCGTGTTACCGCCGTGAAAGGGCGGTGTCTTAACCACTTGACCAATGGGCCATTAAATTATAGCGGCGGAGGGAATCGAACCCCCGACCTCACGGGTATGAACCGTACGCTCTAGCCAGCTGAGCTACACCGCCATGTCGTTTTATCTAACGGACAATTAGTATATTACTCTAATATCAATTCAAAGTCAACACAATTTGAAAAGTTTTTTTAAAAATAGTTATTCCCATAAAAAAGCACTCTGAGTATTCACTCTGAGTGCTTTTTATATTTAAGAAATTAAACAGCAAGTTATCCGCGACGTGCGCCACGGCCACCACGTTTTGACTCTGTGTTACGCTTTAAAGAAGCTAGACGATCTTCACTGTCTTTCAAGAAACGCGCCATCTTTTGCTCAAAGTTTTCCTTCGGTTGGCGGAAACTATCGCGGTCACGATTATCTCTGTTAAAAGAACGATTGCGCTGAGGGCGTCCAGAGCGTTGTTGTTGTTGTTGCTCTCCCTCTGCCTTCGGGCGTTCTTTTGCTTTTTTAATAGATAGACCGATTTTGCCATCTTTCTCAACATTAATAACTTTTACTTCTACTTGATCTCCTACTTTTAAGTGATCATTGATATCTTTTACATAATTATCAGCAACTTCACTAATATGAACAAGACCAGTTAATCCTTCTGGCAGCTCAACAAAAGCCCCAAAATTTGTAATACCTGTTACTTTACCCTGTAACTTGCTGCCTACCTCGATTGACATAAAAAAAATGCTCCTCCTTAGTGGTTAAAAAGTCAAATTTTATTTCATTATATATAATCCTAAAATATAGTGTCAATAACACATACACTACTTAGAAATGGGAAAAATTACCTCTCCTTCTCCAGAGAAGAAATAATCTCTTCTAGCAATCTGTAAAACATGCTCTTCATCATTTAATTTTTTCACTTCTTCTTTAAGCTTTTTGTCCTGAGAATTTAACGTTTTTAACTCTTCGCTTAACTCTTGCACTTGCTTCTCTTTGGCATTGATCGAGCTATGCTGTTGGTAAAATGTTACACCGATGCTTATAATAATTGCAAAAGCAAACACAAAAAAAACTGCTAATCGGCGATACAGACGCTTTTTGTTCTCACTCGGTTGTATTATATGCTCTTTAACAGAATTTGGACTCTGTTCCACTCTCATTCTTTGCTTTAGTTCCCTCATTTCCGAGGTCCCCCTAACTTCTTTTTTATACGTTCCCAAATTGAAAACATATACTTTTTCAATTTCTTTATATGCGCGAAAAAACCTGCATACCTTATTATAAAAATTTTAACACGCTTAGGGAGAAGTTTCCATATAAGCAAAGAAAGAAATCGTACCGGCACGAAAAAAAGTTTCCCTACAAAAAGTAATATGGCAAAGAAAACGTTCCATAATCCCTTTCCGATCGATAACAGCATACGAAATATGAGAAAAATAAAAGCAATAACCATTTGTATAATGAGTATAATCGGCTTCACAATAAGCAACTGAAATAAACGAACAAAAAACTGAATCGTTTGTACACAAATATAAATGATAAACTCTAATATCCGCTTGTACAGAACTTTCAACAAACTTTGATATGCCGCGAATCCGCAAAGAAGCGCCAAAAATACATATATACGTAACTCAGCTTCATTTACACGTAATAACACATAAAACACAAGCAAAGCTTGGACCACCCAAAATAAAATATCATGAATAAATACAAGCCATCGCTTTCTCTCAGCTCGCTTCAAAAAGCGATGGTATGTATCTAAAGCAGCTCCAAGCCAAGCCCCCATTCCAATCATCGCAAGCATTGTATACAGCTGCAGCGTTAAACTCATTTAAACAACTTGCTAAAGAATCCTTTAGCCTTCTCCCCTTGATGCTCGTCAATATAATCCATTGCATGTATCTTACCTTTAATAGATACAATCCCTTTTTCCACATCAAGGTTTTTCATTTGTAAATTTTCACCGCGAATCGTTAAAAAGCCCATTACAGTTTCTAATAAAAACTCTTCACTATCAAAACTTTCTACTTGCTTTACTCCTGTAATATCAAGAACACGTCGCCCTCGCATCGTTATGTCATGATCGACTGAAGCGTTTTGATTATTAGAAGTCAACATTACATAGCTATTATTCACGTCCATCCCTCCATAGCATTGTCCTATCTAGTACAATGTATGAACGGGAAAAATAGTTTAGAACAAGCCTTCTTCTGCTTTCACCTTTTCTTCGCGAACAACAGTATACATATTTCCAGCATCTTCTTTTCTCGTCGTTTCTTTTAATTCATTAATACTTACAGTTACAATTTTTTGACCAAAGCGAATTGTTAGTTCATCGCCTACTTTTACAGTTGAACTCGCTTTTGCTGCTTGACCGTTAACTTCAATTCTCCCTTGATCAGCTACTTCTTTTGCTAATGTTCTTCTTTTAATTAAACGAGACACTTTTAAAAATTTATCTAGACGCATGTAAAATCCCCCTTATTCTCTCTCTACTTTCTTTGCCTCTTCCCATAAAACATCTAATTGCTCTAATGTTAGTTCATTCATTTCTTTCCCTAATTCAGCAACTTTTGCTTCCATGTATAAAAAGCGATTCATAAACTTTTCGTTTGTTGCATGTAGTGCTTCTTCTGGGTTTATTTTATAGTAACGAGCAATATTCACAAATGCGAATAATAAATCTCCAAATTCAACTAACATCTTATGATTATCCATCGCTGTTACTTCATTTTGAAACTCTGTCCACTCTTCATTTACTTTTTCCATCATCGGCGCAACATCATTCCAATCAAATCCAACTTTCCCGGCTTTTCTTTGAATTTCATACGCCCTCATAAGTTGCGGATAACTTTTTGGAATTCCTGACAAATGTGATTCTTTCACATTATCTTTTTCTTGTTTTTTTATCTCTTCCCAATTCATCACTACTTCTTCTGCATTATTTGCAGTTCCTTCTCCAAATACATGTGGATGACGGCGAACCATTTTCTCTGACAAAGTACGGATAATATCATCAATTGAGAACCAACCTTCATCTTCTCCAATTTGAGCGTGAAGCATTACTTGTAGTAACACATCACCAAGCTCTTCAATAAGATGATCATCACCCTCTTCGTCAATTGCCTCTAACACTTCGTATGCCTCTTCAATTAAATATTTCTTTAAAGATTGATGCGTTTGCTTTTTATCCCAAGGACACCCATTTGGCCCACGAAGTTCTGCAATAATGTTGCGAAGTACATCAAATTGTTGATATAACGTTTCTTGTTCTGTAACAGGTGGTACGTATACACTCGTTAAATTATTTAATTCCGCCTCGTGGTCCAATAAATAAAGCGGCACTCTTTTTACCTCTTCAAATGATGTTCCAGCAGCAGTTACGATATATACTTCATATTCATCAGGAAGCATTTCCATTAACGTTAATTTCACTTCTGAAGCGATAAATGAATCATACACCTGACAGAAGATTACATGTTGACGTAATTCTAATTGACCACGTTCGAATGAAGTTGCATCAATTAACTGAAAACCTTCGATTGGATCAATTTTCAAACTTGAAAACATTGGATCCAAGAAGCTTTGTCCACCTTCAATGCGAACTTCAATGTCATTTTGTGCACCTTTATACAATAAAAGCTGCACAGTTCGCTCAGCTACAAGGGGATGACCCGGTACCGCGTAAAGAATATCCGATTCTTTCGCTTTTTCTATTAATGTATTTGCAATCGTTTCATATACTTCTTCAAATGTGTCAAATGCCTCATATATATGATCGAAAGCTGTATAACGAATACCCTCTTGCTCTAATTCACGTAACACAGGGTGCTCCTTTGTCCTAACATACATATGATCTGCTTCTTTAATCTTTCGGTATACACCCATCGTGAGTTGCTCTAATTCTCCGGCTCCTAATCCTAGAATTGTAATTGTTTTTTTCACAATTCATCACCTCTATCCAATCTTCTTTCGAGAAACTTTTGTTTGTTCTTTTTTCATAACAGCTTCAAATTCTAACTTCGTAAATACATGTAATTTCATAATAAGGAATATGTATAGTGCTCCTCCAATCATAACACCCATTAAAGCTTCTAGTGTTGCCCTTCCTCTATGCTCCTCATTTATTTTCATACCAAATTCACCGCATATATGAAGGAGCCCCGTAAGTACAGCTACCATACCTACCCCTCCAATAACAACTCCAAGCATCGCACGCTTCTCAATTAACGGTTCATGCAAAACATGAATGAGCCATGCACTGTTACAAATCGCAATACATAATAATGCAATCACCGTCGCAAATGCAGCTCCTTTTATTCCAAACTGCGGCATTAACATGTAGTTTAATAATAACTTCACCAATCCCCCCAGTATTACAAAAAAGGCTGGCTTTGCACTTTCTCCTAAACCTTGCAAAATTGATGCCGTCGTAATCGATATGGAACTGAATAAAATAGAAATTGCTAAAATTGCCAATACATCCGATCCGTCATTGTTTTTAAATAACATAATATTTGTCGGACTAATAATGCTAGCCAACCCTAATGAAGCTGCCAGTCCAATTGCAAACGTGATTTTCATCGCTAGCTGTACTTTTTCTCGAATGAACTGATAATCTCCTCTTTCTTTCGCTGCTGTAATCACTGGTATAAGTGACAAAGAAAAAGAGGTGGTAATAACCGTCCCGAGCTGCATTAGCGGAATACTCCGGTCATATACACCTTTTAAAGTTTTCGCAAATTCAGGATGTTCTCCGCCCTGTATCAGTAAACTATATAATGAAACAGCATCAGCCATTTGTATAAAAATTAATACTAAATTACTAATACAAATTGCAATCCCTTGCCAAAATAACGTCCGAATAATTGTCCTTTTATTTGAAATGGCACTCCATCCTCGTAAAAAGATCGTTTGAAAATCATTCCGTAAATAAAAGAGTAATACGAGTATACCAATAAGACTCCCCACAACAGAGCCTAACATCGCTCCAGCTCCGACTGTGTATAGGTCAAACCCTTCTGCGACAAGGAATAATGATAACAATACAATAATGGACACACGAACGATTTGTTCCATGACTTGTGAGACTGCAGTCGGCATCATATTCCCGAATCCTTGGAAATAACCACGTGTAACAGAAAGAAATGGCATTAATAAAAACGATACAGAAATAACGCGAATAAGCTTATATAATTCATGATCACCCATCATCTCTGCAATCGAACGTGCTCCAAAAAACAACGTAATAAAGCCAAGCGTTCCAACTACGAGCAAAAACCAAAACGAAATACTAATAACCGCTTCTGCCTCTTCTTTTTCCCCCTTTTCTACACGCTGTGCAACCATCCTAGAAACAATAATCGGGAATCCATATGTAGCTAAAATCAAACAAAATCCATAAATCGGATAAATTTGTTGATAAATATAAAACCCTATGTCCCCCGCTATATTTTGATAAGGAATGCGATAAAAAGCACTCAAAACTTTTGTAATAAAAGTAGCAATTGTTAATATGATAGCTCCACTTACAAAAGCATTATATTTCTTCAATTTCATACGAAAAAGCTCCTTTTACTTACACTCATCTTACGTATTATATCATACAGAAAAAAGCCTCTTTTCCATATAAAAAGAGGCTGCCCGAAAAGTAACTCCTTTCTGATAGCCTCTTTATATTATACAAACGTTCTTTCGAGAATAAAAAATGGTAATAAGAGCTCACATATTCCCTATATTGATTGCAAAACATCTATAAAGTGCATAAAAATATGTGACTAATTTTCAAACCATGTGATTGCAATCCACCTATTATTGTTCCATCTGCTTCGCTAAAAAGCTTGCAGCTGTATCGACAGCTTTATGTTCGACATCACCAATAATATTTTCTTTAGAAAAGATGATTACAGCTCCAATTGGATCGCCATTTGCAACAATCGGACCAATTGTATAAGACATCACCTTTTCTTCTACACCATCAATAATGGAGATTTCACTTTCATCTGTCATAACAACAGATTTACGCTCTTCCATTATTTTTTCAACGACGTCACCAACGCTCTTATTTAAGTACTCTTTTTTAGAGACACCCGCTAAAGCGATGATGGAATCACGATCGCAAACAAGTACATTATGCCCTAAACTATCGTATAAAGCATCGGCATACTCTTTTGCAAAATCGCTTAATTCACTAATAGGAGAATATTTTTTCAAAATAACTTCCCCGTCTCGATCAACAAAGATCTCTAATGGATCTCCTTCTCGAATACGAAGAGTTCTACGAATTTCCTTCGGTATAACAACCCTACCTAAATCATCAATGCGACGTACAATTCCAGTTGCTTTCATTCTAATGCTGCCTCACTTTCTACTGATGATGAAAGTGGTGATTTTCCCTATCTATGTAAAAATCACCAACTGTTACACATAGTATTTTTACACAGCAGTTCTTCTATACACGCCGAATTGTATTTTTTATCTCATTTAGGCATTTATTACTTCCTTTTTTACATCATATAGCCCTTTTAATAAGTTTTCTGCAGTAGTTAACCACTTCGCTGGTTCTATTCCTTTAATATTCATCACAATCTTTAGACGCGATCCTTCCATGCCAAGGCCCATCATACGACCAAATTGATTCCCAAGCATAAATAGTTTACCACCATCAATATTTTGACTTGCTTGTTCAGAGAATAAGAATGTAACTTCTTGTTTCACTTGTTTAATCAGTTCAATTTTCTCTTGTATCGCTAATACTTTAATATTTGCAATTTGCAGTAAATAACCTACTTCTTGCGGGTAATCTCCAAAACGATCAATCATCTCTTCTTGCAGTTCCTCAATATCTTCAATTGAGGATACACCTCTAAATTGTTTATACATCATAATCTTTTGCTTACTATCAGAAATATAGACATCCGGTAAGTATGCATCTACTTCTAAATCGATTTCCACATCAATTGCTGGTTCTTCACCAGTTGTACCTTTTCGCTGCTCAATTGCTTCTTTTAACATTTGAGAATATAAGTCAAATCCAACAGAATCAATAAACCCATGTTGCTCTGCACCTAATAGATTACCAGCACCACGAATGGACAAGTCACGCATCGCAATTTTGAATCCAGATCCGAGTTCTGTAAACTCTTTAATCGCCTGCAGACGCTTTTCAGCAACTTCTGAAAGAACTTTATCGCGCTTATATGTAAAATACGCATAAGCAACGCGATTTGAACGCCCAACACGGCCACGTAACTGATAAAGTTGAGATAATCCCATGCGATCCGCATCAAAGACAATAAGTGTATTTACATTTGGAATGTCCACACCTGTCTCAATAATAGTTGTGCTTACAAGTACATCTTGCTGTCCTTCTAAAAATGAAAGCATAACAGATTCTAATTCACTTTCATTCATTTTCCCATGTGCATACGTTACTCTTGCATCTGGTACCAGCATCGAAATTTCTTCTGCTTTTCTTTCAATATCTTCCACTCTGTTGTATAAGAAGTATATTTGCCCACCTCTTGCTAACTCTCGTTCAATCGCCTCACGAATTAATGCAGGATTGTATTCGACTACATATGTTTGAACAGGAAAGCGATTTTCTGGTGGCGTTTCGATAACAGACAAATCACGAACACCAAGCATGGACATATGAAGCGTACGTGGAATTGGCGTCGCTGTTAACGTCAGCACATCAATGTTTGCTTTCAATTGTTTAATTTTTTCTTTATGTGTCACACCAAAACGTTGTTCTTCATCAATAATAAGCAAACCTAAATCTTTATATATTACATCTTTTGATAAAAGACGGTGTGTTCCAATCACAATATCAACAGTACCATCTTTTAATCCTTTAATTGTCTCATTTTGTTGTTTTCTCGTTCTAAAACGGCTTAACAAACCAATGTTAATTGGATAATCTTGAAAACGCTCTCTAATTGTTTCATAATGTTGCTGCGCTAAAATCGTTGTCGGCACAAGAATTGCAACCTGTTTTTCATCCATAATCGCTTTAAAAGCCGCGCGAATGGCAACCTCCGTTTTACCATATCCTACATCACCGCAAAGAAGACGATCCATCGGACGCTCTCTTTCCATGTCCTTTTTAATCTCTGTAATAGAGCGCAATTGATCCTCAGTCTCTTGATATGGAAAAGAAGACTCAAAATCCTGTTGTTCAGATGTATCGGGTGTAAACCCATACCCTTTTGACGCTTCACGCTCTGCGTACAACTTAATAAGATCATCTGCAATATCTTGTACAGATTTCTCAACCTTTGTTTTTACCTTTTTCCATTCACTTCCGCCAAGTTTATAAACTTTTGGGTCTTTTCCTTCTGAACCAACATACTTCTGCACTTGATCGATTTGTTCAATCGGTACATATAACTTATCATTTCCTTGATATTTAATGTGCAAGTAATCTTTGTGAACACCATTAATCTCTAACGTTTCAATACCTAAAAACTTACCGATACCGTGATTTACGTGAACAACGTAATCGCCTACTTTTAGCTCAGAGTAACTTTTAATACGCTCCGCATTTGAAAGTTTTTGTTTCCGTTGCGATTTTTTCACTTTTTTATTAAATAGCTCTTTTTCCGTAATAACAACGAGCTTTTGCATCGGCATTTCAAATCCTGCATGTAAATCCCCAATTGCAACTTGAACACGACCTGGAAGCAATACATCAACACTTTCAATAATATCTGCCTCAATGTCGTAATCATTTAAAATATGTTGTAACTTTTTAATCCTTTCTTCATTTGTACCTAATACAACAGTTGCAAAACCACTTTTTTGCCATCTCTCTACTTCTGTCTTTAATAAATGAATTTGTCCGTGAAAATCTTGCATTGTTTTACACGTTACATTCACAATATTTTGCGGATGTGTGTGCGCAATGTGACGTAAGAACAATGTTAAATATAAGAATTTCCGTTGCTTCTTTTGTAAAAACTGCGCAAAACCATGGGAAAATGACAAATCTTGAATGATAGAACCTTCTCCAAGAAGTGATACATACCACTCCGCCTCTTCACCTTCTAAATGGTCCGCCGTCTCTTGTATACGCGAAATTTCATCTAAGATTACAATGCCATCTTCAGGTAAATAATCTATGAGACTAGCAGGTTCTTTGTAAAAAATGGATAAGTATTTAAACATTTGCTCAATAACTTTCCCACTTTTCAAAAGTTCCAATTCGTAACTAATATTTTCTAATACTAACGTTTTCAATTTTTCATCCGTTAGTTTCTTCATTGTATTTGTTAAACCGGATTCTAACTGTTTTATTCCGTCCTCTAATTCTTTATCTGAAAATAGAAACTCTGTTGCAGGTCCAAATACAATACGCTCTTTTTTCTCTTGTGAACGTTGTTCTTCGACAGTAAAAGAACGAATCGAGTCTACTTCTGTATCAAAAAATTCCACACGAATTGGTAATTCTTCCGTTAATGGATATATATCCAAAATTCCACCACGTACACTAAAGTCTCCAGGAGCTTCAACCATAGATTTACGCTCATATCCCATATTCATCAATGTACGAATTAAGCTCTCTAGATCAATATCTTGCCCGATATATAATTCCACTTGTTTTTGTTGCCACATCTCTTTTTTAGGTAAGAAACGTCTTAATCCCGCAATAGGGGCAATAATAATACCATTTTCTCCAGCAGCTAAACGGTTTAACACTTCAATACGTTGTGCTTTTAATTCTGGACTTGCAACTCCAACCTCTGAAGCAATTAATTCATTTACTGGATATAACCAAACATCTTTCTCACCAATAAGTGATACTAAATCCTCATATATTTTTTGAGCTTGATACAGATTATGTGTAACAACAAGCTGGGATTGCTTTGTTTTTTTATATAAAGCAGCCATCAATAAAGAACGGGAAGACGTCGCCATACCCGATACAAGTTGTTCTTTTAATCCTTCCTCAAACCCATTTATAATCGATTCCATTTCTTTATTTTTATAAAATTGCTCTAGTAAACCTATCATCCTCAAAACTCCTCTCAACATAAAAGAGCAAGCTATCATATTTTATGCAAATATTTCGGAAAAAGAAAACAGAAAAATGCTTTGGACAAGCCAAAGCGACACACTTTATTGCAGAAACATTTCATACTTATAGTATTCAGGATAAGATGCAAGCGCTTCTTGACATAACTCACAAATGGTTCTTATATATATGTTTCCATTCTCGTCAAAGTGCGTCATCTCTTGACGCTCTTGCTCTGTCAATTGACTTAATACAACAGCATATACTCTTTCTGCTGTAATAGAACCTAATTTACAGCTACAATGTCTGCAGTAATAATGTCCGTTCATGCTTTCCTCCTAATAGTACAGTTACTATTAGTATGGATATAAATATGAAAAAATATTCCCTTCTACAACATTAATTATTAAAAGTGTTCATAATCTGTAAAAATGGCTTCTTT
This sequence comes from Bacillus manliponensis, assembly GCF_000712595.1. Lineage (GTDB taxonomy): Bacteria > Bacillota > Bacilli > Bacillales > Bacillaceae_G > Bacillus_A > Bacillus_A manliponensis. Next base: position 21,551 of record NZ_JOTN01000025.1, on the reverse strand, counting down.
AACCACTCTTCACATGCATCTGCACTTTTTTGAATTGCTCTTTCTACTTCTGGTATTTCCTCTGCAGTAAAACGACCTAATACATAATCAGGTACCTTCATCCCGTTTTTTGGACGATCAATACCCATACGAATACGCTGGAACTCTTGCGTCCCAAGGTGAGCAATTGTTGACTTCACACCGTTATGTCCACCCGCACTCCCTTTCATACGAAGACGCAGTTTTCCAACAGGAATATCTAAATCATCATAGAGCACAACAAAGTCTTCTACATCAATCTTATAATAATCCATTAGCGGGTGAATGCTTTCTCCAGATAAATTCATGTATGTAAGCGGTTTTAGTAATACAACCTTTTCTCCATTTACAAACCCCGAACCAAACATACCTTTGAATTTCTGCTCATTCAACGGAATATTCCATCGCTTTGCTAATTCATCGATTACCATAAAGCCAATATTATGTCTTGTTAATTCATATTCTCTACCCGGATTGCCAAGTCCTACAATTAATTTCATTTCTTCCACCACTTTCTTCTCTTTTGAGGAATAAACCTATATCGAATTATATAGGAGTTTACCATTCCCTTGAAATCATCATGTCATCATGATTTTTCACAGAAGTAAATTATTTTATGATACGAAAAGACGTAACCATACTCGGTTACGTCTTTTCTATCCAATTAATTGAATAGTACACTTACAGATTCTTCTTCATAAACGCGAATGATTGCTTCTCCAATTAATGGAGCGACAGAAAGTTCACGTACTTTATCAATTTTCTTCTCTTCTGGTAATACAATAGAGTTTGTTACAACTAACTCTTTAATATTTGAATTTTGAATACGTTCAATTGCTGGACCAGATAAAACTGGGTGTGTACAGCAAGCATATACCGCAGAAGCTCCATTCTCTACAAGAGCGTTTGCTGCTAATGTAATTGTACCAGCTGTATCAATGATGTCATCAATTAAAATTGCTGTTTTACCTTCAATATTTCCGACGATGTTCATTACCTCTGCTACGTTTGGACGTGGACGACGCTTATCAATAATTGCAATTGGCGCTTTTAGACGATCCGCCATTTTACGTGCACGTGTTACACCACCGTGGTCAGGAGATACGATTACGATATCTTCTAATCCCTTTTCCTCAAAGTAGTTAGAAAGAATCGGTACACCCATTAAATGATCAATTGGAATATCAAAGAATCCTTGAATTTGTGGAGCGTGTAAGTCTAAAGTGATTACACGAGTTGCACCTGCTGTTTCAAGCAAGTTAGCGAATAATTTCGCTGTAATTGGCTCACGAGAACGTGCCTTACGATCTTGTCGTGCATAACCATAATAAGGAATAACAATGTTAATTGTTTTCGCAGATGCACGTTTTAACGCATCAATCATAATAAGAAGTTCCATGATATGTTCATTTACAGGGAAACTTGTTGATTGAATGATAAATACATCACAACCACGAATACTTTCTTCGATGTTAATTTGAATTTCTCCATCACTGAAACGGTCAACAGAACATTTTCCTAGTTCAACACCGATATGCTTTGCGATTTGCTCAGCCAGCCCCTTGTTAGAGTTTAAAGAGAATACTTTCAAATTAGAATTTAGATATTGATTCGACATCTAGATTAACCCTCCACGTTATGAATTTTTCTTGTTCAGCAATTGATCTACATATTCTTCTTTGTTTGTTTGTCGTGCGCGTGCAATGGATAATGCTTTTGCTGGCACATCTTCTGTAATAGTAGAACCAGCAGCGACATATGCACCATCACCAACTGTTACAGGAGCGACAAGATTTGAATTACATCCAACAAACGCACCATCTCCGATAACAGTTTTGAATTTATTCTTGCCATCATAGTTCACCGTAATTGAACCACAGCCAAGATTCACGCCTTCTCCTACCTCAGCATCCCCAATATAACTTAAGTGAGAAGCTTTGCTTCCTTTACCAAAAACAGTCTTCTTAATTTCAACGAAGTTTCCAACACGTACTTCATCATGAATAACAGAATCTGGACGAATATGTGCAAATGGTCCAACTGCTACTTCATGACCAATCTTACTATCATGGACAGTAGATTGACGAATTGTCGTATTATCCCCAATTTCGCTATCACGTACTACTGTGTGAGGTCCAATTTCACAATCAGAACCAATTACAGTGTTACCTTCTATTACTGTTCCTGGATATAGAACTGTATCATGACCGATTTTTGCATCAGCAGAAATATATGTGTTACTTGGATCAATAATTGTAACACCATTTACCATGTGCTTATGATTAATACGTTTCTTCATAATAACTTCCGCTTGCGATAGAGCGACTCTGTCATTCACACCTAATGTTTCATCAAAATGCTCCGTTTGATATGCTGATACAATATGACCTTCATTTTTTAAGATTTCAATGACATCCGGAAGGTAGTACTCACCTTGCACGTTTTCATTTGAAACTTTAGAAAGGGAAGCGAATAATGCTTTATTATCAAAACAATACGTACCTGTATTAATTTCTTTAATGCTTCGCTCTTGCTCACTTGCATCTTTATGTTCAACGATTTTTTCAACATGACCGTTCTCATTGCGTACAATGCGACCATATCCAGCAGGCTCTTCTATGTATGCTGTTAGCACAGTAGCTTTTGCCCCTACTTCTTCATGATGCTTTAACAATGCTTCCATCGTCTCAGCTGTAATAAGAGGTGTATCACCACAAATTACTAAAGTTGTTCCTTCTTCATTAGCAAGTACGTCCGCCGCTTGCATAACAGCGTGCGCTGTTCCAAGTTGCTCTGCTTGTACTGCAAATTCACTTACATTCCCTAATTTCTCTTGTACCTGTTCGGCACCATGCCCAACAACTGTTACTAGTTTTCCAAGCCCAAGTTCAGAAACTTGGTCGACTACATGTTGCACCATCGGCTTTCCGCATACAGGATGAAGTACTTTGTAAAGCTTGGACTTCATACGTGTACCTTTTCCTGCAGCTAAAATCACTGCAAATCTGTTCGACATATAGACCCTCCATCGCAACCTATTTATCCATTAAAGATATTATCCTAAATAATTATATATTTCAAGAAACAAGGCATAACTATTAAATTTTACCATAGTTTTTTATATGTTGTTTCGATATTTATTATCTTTTTTTATTAAATAAGCTATACTATATAATTTCCTTTGGAAACGACCAAAAAATCTTTCTTTCAGAGTTCCGGGGGCAGATAGCCTTAAGTTTGCTTAGTCCATCAGTCGGGCTTGTACATACTGCCCGTTTCAGATAAAGACCTGATAGAGAATACAAAAAAAGCGCAAGTTGATTTTTCTCTTTACTAAAGAAACGCATCATTCCAATAATTCATCATCACAAAAACAAACTCCTGTAAGTGTTTACAGGAGTTTGTACTAAAATTATAATGCCCTAATGTGAGAGCGCTTTTATTCGAATTTTACGAAGCTCCAGCTTCTTCAAACTCAACTTCTTCTAACTCGCCTAAACGGTGATACTCAGTTAAAACCGCATCTTGAATTTTAGAACGAGTACCTGAATTAATTGGATGTGCAATGTCACGGAACTCTCCATCCGGAGTACGTTTGCTTGGCATTGCTACAAATAATCCATTATTACCATCAATAACACGAATATCATGAACAACAAACTCATGATCCAATGTGATAGAGGCAATCGCTCTCATGCGGCCGTCTGTGTTTACGCGGCGTAATCTTACGTCAGTCACTTCCATCTTGTGTTCACCCCACCCTTTTCTAAATAAGCGATATATTTGTATAAATTCTACAAATTTTCTATTTTCCCTCTAATTTTTAAAATATTTTTAAAATATTTTTTACTTTAATTTAATATAGAGATCCAAAAGTTATATCGCTTTTAAAAAAGGTTATTTCACAAGAGCAATAACTTCGATTTCAACCGCTACATCTTTTGGTAATTTCGCAACTTGTACACAAGAACGCGCTGGTTTATGCTCTGCGAAATATGTACCGTATACTGCGTTTACTGCATCAAAATCATTTAAGTCTTTTAAAAACACTGTCGCTTTTACTACAGTGTCAAATGAAGCTCCAGCTTCTTCTAATACCGCTTTCAAATTTTGGAATACTTGTTCCGTTTGTTCTGTTACATCTCCTGTTACTAGCTCACCGCTTGGAGTTAATGGGATTTGTCCAGAACTGTAAAACATATTATTTACGATAATCCCTTGTGAATATGGTCCAATTGCTTGTGGTGCTGCATTTGTTTGTACTACTTTCATATTTCTCACCCTTTTATCTTTTTTATCCCTTCTAACGGGCGGTAAATCTTCTTTCTTTTTGTAGAAGACTTACCGTCCGTTAGAATCTTTCTTCCTCTATCTTTTTCAAACAAGATAAAATGAAACGATGTTATCCATAGCTATTTCTCTAAAAAGAGATCTGTTGTATATCCATTTTACTCTACAAAAAAAGATAAAGCATCTGCTTTATCTTTTTCATTCTACTTCTGCAATACTTTGATCAAATGGAATCAATGAGTAATTTCCTCGTTCTACTCCAATTTTTTTCTCTTTTACATTCACTTCTGATAAGCGAATTAAAGAAACAAACTGATCAACCAGTCTTTCCTCAATATCATTTGACTCAACAAGAACACCGATGCCAACAACATTTGCATTAAACTCTTCTAGCATGCTAATCATACCTTGAACCGTTCCACCAGCTTTCATGAAGTCATCGATAATTAATACATTCGCTCCCTCTGGTAAACTTCGCTTTGCTAACGTCATTGTTTGGATACGTTTTGAAGAACCTGATACGTAGTTGATACTAACTGTTGGACCTTCTGTTACCTTATTGTCTTTTCTTGCAATTACAACTGGAACGTCTAAATAATTGGCTACTGCATAAGCTAGCGGAATTCCCTTTGTTGCTACAGTCATTACCGCATCAACAGGCTGCCTTGCAAATACAGAAGCAAATAAACGACCCGCACTGTTAATATAACGGGGATTACTTAACAAATCCGTCATATATAAATAACCACCTGGAAGAATGCGATCTGGACTTTCAAATAAGCTACATAGCTCACGAATAATTCCATCTGCTTCTTCTTCGCTTATATATGGGATATATTTCACTCCTCCTGCTGCACCTGGTACCGTCTGTAATGTGCCGACCCCTTGTTGTTCAAACGTTTGTTTAATAATAACTAAATCTTCACTAATAGAGGATTTAGCAGATTGATACCGTTCAGCAAAAAAAGTGAGAGAAACTAATTGACGAGGATTTTGTAATAAATAATATGTCATATCGACTAATCTTGTACTTCGTCTAATTTTCACGTACTCACCTCAAATCACGAATATTCTAAACAAATCATAACGTATCATACGCCTTTATTCAAGACCCTCTCGTTCTCCTAATAAACGAACTGCATATACTTGCTCACAAAAACCTTTTAATCCATTATAAATGCGCTGCATACGTGAATCATGACGAACAATCCCAAATACAGTTGGACCACTTCCACTCATTAGTACTGCATCTGCTCCAAATCGTTTCATTTGTCCTTTAATGCGGGCTACCTCTGGATGCATAGCAAATGTTACTTCTTCTAATACATTACCAACTGCATTACAAATACCTTCATAACTGCCTTCGCGAATCGCCTGAACCATACGCTCAACATCAGGGTGTGTAACATTTTTCACCTTTAAATTCCCATATACGTCTGCCGTCGAAACGCCTATATGTGGCTTCGCTAAAATAATCCAGCACGGCGGTGGAGTAGGAATATGTTCAATCAGTTCTCCTCTTCCCGTTGCAATAGCCGTTCCGCCATACACACAAAATGATACATCTGATCCAATCTCTGCACCTAACTTTGCAAGCTCATCTATTGTTAAACCAAGATTCCAAAGTTTATTTAAACCGCGCAATGTTGCAGCTGCGTCACTACTTCCACCCGCCAAACCTGCTGCAACTGGTATCGTTTTTTCAATTGCAATAGAGACACCTTTCTTCACTTGGAAACGATCTTTTAACAATTTCGCTGCTTGATAAGCTAAATTCCTTTGGTCGTCTGGAACGTACCGATTATGGGATACAATTTCAATCCGGTCTTCTGATAACTCTGTCAGTTCTAAGCGATCTGCTAGGTCAATTGTTGTCATAATCATTTTCACTTCATGATAACCGTCTGTCCTTTTCCCTAGTACATCTAACGACAGATTTATTTTTGCTGGTGCTTTCACTAGTAGCTTCACTCTATTCACCTACTCTATGTACTCAATCTTTTATCGTTTATTTTACCATAAAATCATAGTAGAACGACGTCACTTCCCTAATTATAACGAAAAGCATCAAGAATGAAACTACTTATACAAAATGAAGAATTTTTTTGGTGCACAAAAAGCCGAGGAAATGTCCCTCGGCTACCGCAGCATAGAAGTATCTTACTATTACTGGTTTTGCTTCATCAATTGTTGCTGTGCAATTTCGATGGCACGTTTCACCATATTCCCCGCATCTTTCGCACGAATTCCGCCCCATCCTTCTTTTTGTACAACATCATAAAATCCAAGCTCTTTTGCAAGCTCTTCTTTAAAGCGATTCGACATGACACCTCTTCGTCTACTCAAAGCAAGCCCTCCTTACGATAAGCTGCGGTATATTTAGTATGTAGCAAAATACCTCTCTTCACTTCTAGAAATATTATGTAATCACGTCTTTTAAACGGATTGTTCTCCTAACATTAAATCATCGCCTGGTTCATCATAAAATGTAAGCTCTACTGTTTCTGTTAATACATCTGCATAACTATAGGATACACGTTGTTCAATATCTTCTTGTTGATCAAGCTGTACAACAAAAACAGATCGATATGTTTCCGCTAAAACACCTGATCGCTCAATTGTCTTTCTTCTTCCACTATTCGCTTTTAACATTAATCTTCTTCCAAGATAATGATCCAGCTCACTTTTAATTTCATCTAAACGTTTTGACATATTGTGCTACACCTCGCTGTAATTGAGATTGAAAGCATACAATATAAAGCGTTATGAAAAACATGTATTGTACGCAATAAGTAAACTTTAGCTAAACATTATATTGATAAAAGTTTCACTATATATTCTGTACGTTCTTCTATTTTTTTATCCAATCTCTTCTAAGCTCACGTAAAAAAGCAAGGTAACCGTACCGGCTACCTTGCTTATTCTTCATGATCTTGAAAAGGCAATCCTGTTCGTAAAAGACCTTTCGTTTCCACTCCACCAAGCCCTTTTTCACCTGTAATCGTATTTCTTACAACATCCCACACATTTACTCTTTCCATAAAAGATGTGAAACTAACTTTTCCAACAACATATACAGGATCAAGGGCATGAATATTAATACGTGATGGAGAACTAGCAAAATTAGCTCCTGCTCGAATTAAAGCTTCAAAGTGGGACTGGCATGCTCCTGCAAAAATAACAAGTTGATCTAAAGAAGGATATTTCTTTCGCACCTCACGCACAGCCTGTACAAAATGCTTAGAATGGCGATAAGCCGTCAAATCTCCTATTGTCCCTTTTGATTTTGTATAAGCATCATGCCCTGTAATCACTAAAATATCCGGACGATATTGGTCAACAAAATACAACACCTTTTCATGCATTTCTGTTTCTTTACAGTGAACACCTTGCACGGGTATACCTATCTTTTCATATAAATCTAAGCATTTTCTTAAGTAAAGTGGGTCCCCATCTAAATGCAGCACTTTTCCAGGCATTTGAAAGTAGTTCACTTCACTTGTATATCCACTTGTTGAATTATATTCATGGCGTTGTTTCATTAATACATAGTCTTGTTGAAATAAACGATATGTCCTTTCTATTGTTGCTTTTTCATCTTTTACTCTTCTTTTATACTCTCTTTGGTCAATGACTACTAAATCTTCGATCGGTGCATCTGCAATTAGACGAACTTCTTCCCCAAACAAAATCGCCTCTTCTCCCCTTATCTCTGTTACCCGAAAAAGAAGATCGCGTCCATATGATTTTCGCTCCACTAAATCTCCAACGTGTACGGCCATTCTTATACCTCCAAACTCCTATCGATCATCTAAACTGACTATGTTCTGTTTCAGCCTATGAATGGACAGGAAAAAAGGTGACAAAAAAGGTAGCTCAAGATGAGCTACCTTTTTATATTTTATGAACAAATAAAGCATTACTTAACTTTGCAAATTCTTCAATTGATAACGTTTCACCGCGGCGCTTCGGATCAATTTCCACCTCTTCTAATACACGCTCTAACAATGCTTTATTCTTTGGAAACCCGTTTAGATTGTTAGATAAATTATTCATTAATGTTTTTCGGCGCTGCGCAAAACTCGCTCTAACAACTTCAAAGAAGAACGCCTCATCTTGTACTTCTACAAGTGGTTTTGGACGCTTCATTAAACGAATAACTGCTGAATCCACATTTGGCTGCGGTACAAATACCGTACGTGGCACCGTCATTGCCATTTCTGGTTCTGTATAGTACTGGATTGCAATTGATAGGGAACCATAATCTTTCGTTCCAGGTTTCGCAGCTAAACGCTCTGCTACTTCTTTTTGCATCATCACAACAAAACCACGTACTGGTAATTTTTCTTCTAACAGTTTAAATAAAATTGGTGTTGTTATATAATACGGCAAGTTCGCAACTACCATGACATCTTGATTTTCTTCAAATTGCTCCTGAAACACTCCATGCACATCTGCTTTTAAAATATCTTTATTAATAATCGTTACGTTATCATAATCTGCTAATGTTTCATCTAAAATGGGTAAAAGACGTTGATCAATTTCAAACGCCACTACTTTCTTAGCACGTTTTGCTAGTTGCTCCGTTAATGCACCAATCCCTGGCCCAATTTCAATTGCTCCGCTCTTTTCATCAATTTCTGCATGGTCTACAATTCTGTTTAACACATTCGTATCAATTAAGAAGTTTTGACCAAAACTTTTTTTAAAAAAGAATCCATACTTCTCTACGATGTCTTTCGTTCGATTTGGCGTTGCGATATCTTTCATTTTTCTTCCTCCTGTAACACTTGCTTAAATGCTTCAGCAAAAGTTTCCTTTGATATTTGAAACATGTGCAAACGTTTATGTAATTGCTTTGCGTTTGTATATCCGATCTTTAATAGCTTACCCATTCGTTCTCTGCGACTCTTTGCTTTTTCTCCGCCAACAAGACCTGCATCCACTAAATCTGCCCAAGTAATTTCACTCGTATATGCCTCCATCTCTTCGTGAAGTTCTGCTAAAGCACGTCGAATGGATTCATTTGATGCATGTTCAATCCCTATCCCTTTATTATGCTTTCCTAACGCTTCTTCTTTAGGTAAAAAAGCATGTTTACATCCTGGAACTTTTTCAGAAATAATCTTCCGAATACGCTCACCTGGATAATCTGGATCTGTAAAAATAATTACGCCTCTTGTTTTCTGTGCTAACTTTACTTGTTCAATGACATGGTCGCCAATTGCCGAACCATTTGTCTCAATTGTGTCAGCATCTAACGCACGTTTTATTGCAACGGTATCATCTTTACCTTCTACTACGATTATCTCTTTAATTTTCATCGTTGCCTCCACACTCAATTCATCTCTACTTAGTAAAACAAAAAAATGATTACTTTTCCATTATTATTTTCCTTTACAGACAATTTAAAAAGCAGAGGAGAAAAAATCCTCTGCTTAAAATATTATTGTAACACTTGAATTTTTACACGTTTTCTTCCCCAAGCATACGCTTGCTTCTCTGAAGGCATAAGAACATCAATACGATTCCCTTTAATTGCGCCTCCTGTGTCACCTGCTACCGCGTATCCATAACCTTCTACCCATACTTTCGTACCTAGTGGAATGACCCGTGGATCTACAGCAATGAGTTTCATATTTGGATTTGCCTTATAGTTATAACCACCAGCACTTACTCCTTGGCATCCTCCGCAGTATGGTGAATATGCAGTTGCTTCTACATAGAATTCTCTCGCCACACCTGCACTTCCACTATCTGTAGCAACTTCTGCTTGTTTTGTACCAATTGCAATAACCTGTTCTTTCGGTTGAAGCAGCGTTTCTTCTTTCTGAACCGTTCTAGAAACCTCATTCCCGTTTTCTTTCACAACCTCAAAAGTTGTCTTCTTCTTTCCTTGTACCCCTTCTTGGATCACTTTTTTTGTACCAACAAAAAGTGAAGGATCTTCTTTATTTACACTCGAAAACGAAATAGGTGCTTCAACTACATCGATGACTTTTTCTACTCGAACTACTTTTACTACCGTATCTTTTTGTATTTCTTCATGTAAAGCTGGTTCTACTCGATCAAGTTCTCCTATTACAACTTGACGTTCTTTCAAAAAGTCAGCGACAGTAGTCGAAATTGACCACGCTTGCTCTTCTTGCCCGCCGACATGTAACATAACAGGAAACGCTCTTTGAATGACAATATCTTGCTCTTCTTGTAACTGCGCATGTAAGCTTGGATACACTTTATCATGCTCTCCTACTTCAATTCCTTCTTCTGTTAATAAATCCTGTACTGTTTTTACTGTAGATTGTACCGCTCGTTCTTCTCCATCAATAGTAATTGTAAACGGCTTTGCCTTTTCAACAACTATTTTCATTTCACCTTTAACTTTTGTAGAAAGATTAGGGGCTACAACATCTTCTTCCCCTATTTTTATGTTCTCACTTTGCAATAACTCTTTAACATTACCTGCATATGTATAAACTTCTTGTTTCTTTCCGTCAATTTCTAAGATGACCTTATCCGTTGTTGCCGCGTAAGCTGCTGTTCCGATTGACCCTGAAATGATTAACACACTCGTAACTTGTAAGGCTAGTTTTTTACTTACTTTCATCTTTGATAACAAGTCTTTCGCATTTACAATCACAATAAAATGCCCCCTTATTTTTCATCTCTATGTCCTCCTACCGGTTCTAGTAGCGTGAATCATCTAAGATAAAGATTAGGAGAAAGGAAAAGGGTGTTACCCCTTCTCCTTATTGAATACCAAATAATTTCTTTGCATTTTCTGTTGTTTTTGTAGCGACTTCTTCATATGAAAGCTCTTTTAAATTTGCAATTTCTTCGGCTACAAGTTTGACGTAGCTTGGTTCATTACGCTTTCCGCGAAACGGGTGTGGTGTTAAGTATGGACAGTCCGTTTCAATTAGTAATTTCTCCATCGGAATTTCCATTGCTACTTCTTTCGGTTTTTTCGCATTTTTAAATGTTACTGGCCCACCGAGTGAAATGAGAAAGTTCATCTCAATGCATTGTTTTGCGACTTCCACACTACCGCTAAAGCAGTGCATAATGCCGCCTACTTCTGCTGCATTTTCTTCTTCTAAAATTGTGACGATATCTTGCGTTGCATCACGGTTATGTATAATGATTGGTAACTTTACTTTCTTCGCTAACTGAATTTGCTTACGAAATACTTCTTGTTGTACTTCTTTCGGTGACTTATCCCAGTAATAATCTAATCCCATTTCACCAAGTGCAACAACTTTCGGATGAGCTGCTAATTCTTCCAACCATTTTAAATGGTCTTCTGTCATATCGATTGCATCAACAGGATGCCAACCAACAGCTGCATAAATGAAATCATACGTTTCAGCTAACTCCATCGCCCTCTTAATCGTTATCTCATCAAAACCAACAACAACCGTGTAAGAAACGCCAGCTTCTTTCATTCTTGCAATTACTTCTTGTAAATCTTCTGCAAATTGGTCTGCATTTAAATGCGAGTGTGTATCAAATAACATAACAGTATCACCTTTTCTTTGAATTAAAGTCTATCATAGGAAAAAATTACTTTCCTAACAGCGGAATAACAACAATATTACAATTTTGATACAAAAAAGGGAATTTTAGAAAGATTTTCGACAAGAAAAAAGATGTTCCACGAATGTTACACGTGAAACATCTCCCATTTTGTCATAATTACTTAATTTTTGTACCGTTTGGTAAGTTTTGGTCGACTGTAGCTAGCGATAATTTTCCATTCTCTTCACCTGCTAAAATCATACCTTGTGATAATTCACCGCGTAATTTCACTGGTTTTAAGTTTGTAACGCAAATTACTTTTTTTCCTTTTAGCTCTTCTGGAGAATAGAACTTCGCAATCCCAGAAACAACTTGACGCTTTTCTGTTCCTAAGTCTAGCTGAATCTTTAACAGCTTATCTGCTTTTTTTACAGGCTCTGCTGCTAACACTTCAGCTACACGTAATTCAACTTTAAAGAAATCATCAATTGTAATTTCTTCTGCTTGTGGCTCGTCTTTCTTTTCTTCCTTCTTTTCTTCTACCTTTGGCGCAGAACCTTTCATTTGTTCTTTAATATACTCCACTTCTACTTCTACTTCTAAACGAGGGAATAGCGGTTGCCCTTTAGAAACTTTTGTTTCTGCTGGAATACATCCAATTGTAGAAAGGCTCTCCCATGTTTTACATTTTTCAGAAGTAACACCTAATTGTTCAAACATTTTACTTGGTGTTTCTGTTAAGAATGGTTGTAACATAACTGCTGCTTGGCGAAGCATTTCTGCAAGGTGAGCCATAACAGATGCTAACTTTTCACGATCGCTCTCATCTTTTGCTAACACCCATGGTTGCGTTTCATCAACATATTTATTTGTACGGCTGATTAACTGCCAAATTGTACTTAATGCAACTGAAAACTCCATATTTTCCATTGCTTCTTCTACTTTTTGCATTGTTTCTTTTGCAAATGCTACTAACGTCTCATCAAACTCCGTTACATTTCCTTTATAAGCTGGAATTTCTCCATCGAAGTATTTATTAATCATTGCAACTGTACGGTTTAATAAGTTCCCTAAGTCGTTTGCAAGATCAAAGTTAATACGTTCTACAAAGCCTTCTGGTGTGAAGACACCATCTGAACCAAATGGTACTTCACGAAGTAAATAATAACGAAGTGCATCTAAGCCATAACGATCAATTAATGTAACAGGATCCACAACGTTTCCTTTTGATTTACTCATCTTGCCGTCTTTCATTAAAATCCAGCCGTGTGCAAATACTTTTTTCGGAAGTGGTAAATCAAGAGCCATTAACATAATTGGCCAATAAATTGTATGGAAACGAACAATTTCTTTTCCTACTAAATGAACATTTGCTGGCCAATATTTTTTATACTTCTCTTCATTAGCTGTTCCATATCCTAATGCTGTAATATAGTTAGATAAAGCATCAATCCATACATAAATAACATGCTTTGGATTACCTGGAACACGAACTCCCCAGTCAAAAGAAGTACGAGAAACTGCTAAATCTTCTAACCCTGGTTTAATGAAATTATTAATCATTTCATTTTTACGAGACTCTGGCTGAATGAAATGTGGGTTTTCTTCATAGAACTGTAGTAAACGATCTACGTATTTCCCCATTCTAAAGAAATATGATTCTTCACGAACAAGTTCTACAGTATGACCACTATCTGGGCTCTTTCCGCCAACTACTTTTCCATTTTCCATAATTGGGTCAACAAGTTGATGCTCTGTATAGAATGTTTCATCTTGTACAGAGTACCATCCTTCATACTCATCTAAATAAATATCGCCTTGCTCAAGAAGCTGCTGGAAAATCTTTTCTACTACATCTTTATGACGATCTTCCGTTGTACGAATAAAGTCATCATATGAAATATCCATCTTGTCCCATAGCTCTTTAATTCCTGAAACGATATTGTCTACATAAGCTTGTGGTGTAACATTTAATTCTTCTGCCTTCTTTTGGATCTTCTGTCCATGTTCATCAGTACCTGTTAAATAGTGAACATCGTATCCTTGCATACGTTTGTAGCGCGCCATCGCGTCACCCGCTACTGTCGTATATGCATGTCCGATATGAAGCTTTCCGCTTGGGTAATAAATTGGTGTTGTAATATAAAAGGTTTTATTTTCCTCTGTCATTGTTTTGAACCTCCCGAATGACCTCACATGTATTTATAAACAGTATATCAAAAACTCATACATAAAAACGAGTCAATGCTATATATCTTTCGTATCTATGCAATGTATTTTAATTAAATACCAATATATACCTCTTATTTTACAAATTTTTTAAATTTAATAAAAAATTGTTTAAATTTGTCGTTTTTTAGTATATATAATTAAATAAGAAAATCTATAAAAATTATAATTTAAGAATTGACGGAAATGTAAATGATTGGTACTATATATCCATAGGGTATTTTGTCGAAAAATGACGAATTAAGATAGACTCGTAAACTTGCAGAATATGAGGAGGAGAAACGACTATGAAATCTACTGGTATCGTTCGTAAAGTTGATGAATTAGGTCGCGTAGTAATTCCAATTGAATTACGTCGTACATTAGGTATTGCAGAAAAGGATGCTCTTGAAATTTATGTGGATGATGAAAAGATCATCTTGAAAAAATATAAGCCAAACATGACTTGCCAAGTAACTGGTGAAGTATCTGACCATAACCTAGCTTTAGCTGAAGGTAAAATCATCTTAAGCAAAGAAGGCGCAGAGCAAATCATGAACGAGCTTCAACAATATATCGAGGCAGCAAAATAAGCTTCTCTATTCAGAGAAGCTTATTTTTTATCCTGCATTAACATCATATAAAAGCCCATAATCAACGAAGATGCCTTCTCCGCTGATTATGGGCTTTTATTTTATCCCGCTATTTGCGGGCTGTAAGGCTCCCACTGAGTGAAGTTTCACTTTATTCCACGTGGTATGCTTGATACACATCACGTTTCGACATATTACGCTCTTTTGCAACAATTTTAATCGCATCTTTCGAAGACATCTTTTTCTCATTTATGTAATGTTCAACATGCTCTTCTACAGTAAGAGTTTCCCACCAAGCTGCCTCTGTTTCAGGCTCTTCATCTGAGCCTTCTACTAAAATACAAAATTCACCACGAATTTCATTTTCCTTAGCCCATTGTATAGCTTCTTCTACTGAACCACGAATAAACTCTTCAAATTTCTTTGTTAATTCTCTCGATAATACAACTTGTCTATTACCTAGTACTTCTAACATCGATGATAAAGTATCGCTTAGTCGATGTGGTGCCTCATAAAACATTATCGTACTTGGTACATAACGCAATGTCTCCAATTCTGCTTTTCGCTCTTTTTTATTACGTTGTAAAAAACCATAAAAATAAAAATTCTTTGTCTCAAGTCCCGATGCAATTAAAGCCGTTAAAGCCGCGTTTGCTCCAGGAAGAGGAATAACATGATACTGCTCCGCTAATGCTTCAATCACAATATCGTAGCCAGGATCTGAAATACAAGGCATACCAGCATCACTTACTAGCGCAACTGTTTTACCTTCTTCTAACAAATCTAAAATTTTCCGTCCACTCACTTCTTTATTGTGCTCATGGTAACTCATAACAGGCGTTTCAATCTCAAAGTAATTACAAAGCTTTTTTGTTTGTCTTGTATCTTCCGCCGCAATAATATCCGCTTCTTTTAACATACGGATTGCACGGAATGTCATATCTTCTAGGTTTCCAATGGGTGTTGGAATTAAGTATAAAGCCCCTCTTTCATTCATCTGAAAGCTTTTTTGCTGCCACATAATAGTCTCCTTTTTGTATGTACTCTTCTTTTTGCTTACGCTTTAACTGCTTAAATTTATATTCTGCTTGCATAGCTATTCTTTTATCTTCATACATTTCAACGTACTTTAATATAACAGGGCGCCTCGCTCTTGTATAACGCGCCCCTTTTCCTTTATTATGTGTTTCAATACGCTTCTCTAAGTTGTTTGTATATCCCGCATAATAGCTACCATCAGTACATTCGACAACGTAAAAATAATGATTATTCTTCTCCATATAATAGCTTATGCATTTCCTTTGTATACTCATTATTTTCTTTATAAACAAAGAGAGGAGATAGGATCTTCAGCCCTGCATTTCCATCTTTAATCCCTTCAATTAAAAGGGTATTTGCTTCCTTACCAGCTTTCGGATATACAAGTTGCATACGCTTTGGCTCAATTTTATACTTTCTCATAAGCGTCACAATATCAAGTAGTCGCTCTGGACGGTGAACATACGCTACCTTTCCACCTTGCTTTACTAACTGACTGCTGACACGCACAACATCTTCTAACGTACACATAATTTCATGACGAGCAATCGCTAAATGTTCATTTAAATTTTGTTCTGATGGTTTTGGTGTTTTAAAATACGGCGGATTACATGTCACAACATCAAATTGATGACGACCAATCTTCTCAGGCATCTCCTTTAAATCGCCATGAATCAATTGAATTCTCTCTTCTAATTGATTATATTTCACACTTCTTGTTCCCATATTATAAATACGCTCTTGTATTTCTACCCCTGTAATATTCCCCTTCGTACGTGTACTTAACAGTAAAGGGATTACTGCATTTCCTGTACATAAATCAAGTATGTTACCCTTTTGAATTGGTACCCATGCAAATTTTGCAAGTAGTACTGCATCTAGTGAAAAATTAAATACTGAAGGACTTTGAATAATCTTCATCTTCTCTTCTGCTAATAAGTAATCTAAACGCTCATCTCCATATAAATGCATATCTTTTTTCCTTTCTCAAACTCATAAAAATCTTACTCTTATTGTAATCCCATGTACAAAAAATTACCTTCCCAATATTTTGGAAAGGTAATCTCATTTTTTATTTAAAAACGATAGGCAGAATAAGCAGTCGCCTTCTTTTCGTACGCTTCCATAATGTAAGTTACAAATATGGAACCCTTCTTGATATAAGCGTGCTAAATTATCATACCCTTCGCCAATATCTGTTTTCTGCTTTGCCTCTTTTCTCTTCTGAGACCTTTGCTTTTGCTTATTCTGTGCTTCTTCAAAACGACGTCGCAAATTTTCATTTTCCATTTTAATATGTTGGTTTTCTTCAAGTAATTCCGCGAGATGCTGCTTTAACTCTCCCAACTGTTTATATAGATGTCCAATTTGCTCTTCCATACTGGAAACTGCTGCAAAAATATCTCTTTTCTCCACAAGCACCCACCTCATTAATCTGTGGTTTGACTCGAAACGACCCCTTCACTAATCAATTCATCTAACGTATATTCCACTATCCGTTCCTTGTCTATTAGTTCCACTTGAATTAATCTTTCTAAAATATTTAATCCGATTACACGTCCAAGACCTTGTGGTGTTTGAATTCGCTCCTCTAAGTCAGGAAGCTGTTCTTTTGCCGCTTCATACTCATCATTTTCATATTTCAAACAGCACATTAATCTGCCGCATAAACCAGAGATTTTCGCCGGATTTAACGATAAGTTTTGATCCTTCGCCATCTTAATAGATACGGGTTCAAAATCTCCTAAAAAAGTCGAACAACAAAGCATTCTACCACATGGTCCAATACCACCAAGCATTTTTGCTTCATCGCGAACTCCAATTTGTCTTAATTCAATCCTTGTCCTAAAAATTGCGGCTAAATCTTTAACAAGCTCGCGAAAATCAATGCGTCCATCCGCTGTAAAATAAAAAATAATTTTATTTCGGTCAAATGTATATTCAACGTCTACAAGCTTCATATCAAGATTATGCTCAATCACTTTTTGCTGACATACTTGATATGCTTCTCTTGCCGCCTGCTTATTTTCTTCAACAATAGTCCGATCATTTTCATTTGCGATACGAATGACTTTTTTTAGCGGTAATACAACATCATTTTCGTCCACTTGTTTCTTTGTAATGACTACTTTTCCGTATTCGATACCTCGCACTGTCTCTACGATTGCAAATTCATTCTCAGAGATATCAAATTGATTTGGATCAAAGTAATATACTTTTCCGGCCTTCTTAAATCGAACACCTACTACATCATACAAACGGTCATCCCTCCTGCAACCGCAACACTAACTGCTCGAACACAAGCTGCGCATTTACATTAGCGTTGATTCTGTTTTTTGCTTCTAATATATTGAAAAGAGCTGATACAATGCGCTTTTGAGAATAAGAGAAAGATTCGAATGATTCCTTTTGATCTTGAAAAACAAGACGATTGTCTTCTCCTAATTGAACATATAATAAATCCTTATAGATAAGGAGTAACATATCTAAACCTAGCTGTAATTGTTCTTTCTCTCCAAAATGTTTCATCCATTTTTCTTGTACAAAAAAAATAGAGGATGTATCTTTTTCTAGTGCCTCACACAATTTTATCACTAAAGTTCGTGCTTGTGCAAACCATTCATCATTGCAGAAAGATAATGCTTCATCAAAGCTATTCGTAAGCTGAGCTGCAAGGGTTGATAAAGAGATGGAAATTCCTTCATTCTTCAATCGGTTAATGAGAGCATCTTTAGGAAGTGAACGAAAAGTAATGATCTGACATCTTGATAATATTGTATTTATAATTTGATGACTTTGTTCTGTTAGTAAAATAGCGGTTGTATCACTACTCGGTTCTTCTAAAAATTTTAATAAAGTATTTGCAGCATTTACAGTCATACGATCAGCGTGCTCAATAATATATATTTTCTTACTTGCTTCCAAACCTGTTTTTGCAAATTCTTCTTGTAAATCTTGAACCTGTTGTTTTTTTATTGATAGACCATCCGGTTTTACAACATGTACGTTTGGGTGATTCCCTGACTCAACACGTCTACAGTTAATACAAGTATGGCATGGTTCAACACCTGCTCTATCTAAGCAAAGAAAACTTTTTGCCATCTGCATTGCTGTTTCAAATTTCCCCGTTCCTTTTGGTCCTTCTAACAAATAAGCATGGGATATACGCTCTTTTGCAATACTATTGATTAACATCTTTACAACAATGGGCTGTATAGCAGAAAGTTGCTCCCACGTCCTCGTCATAATACATACCTCACTTATTTTTACTTTCTTTCTATTGTAACAATTTTTGTTCAATCAACTGAATAACTTCCTGCGCAACTACATCCATTGGTTGATCTGCATTTACAACAACAATACGATCTTTAAAACGATCTACAAGCTGTAAATACCCATTGCGAACAGCATGATGGAATTCAATACTTTCTAAATCTAAACGATTCACTTCTCGATTATCATCTTGTGTAATACGTGCTAAGCCAGCCTCCGGTTTAATATCTAAATAAATTGTTAGTGATGGCATACAATCTTCTGTGGCAAAGCGATTAATTTCAAAAACTTTATCTACTCCTAAACCTCTTGCATAACCTTGATAAGCAAGAGAACTATCAATAAAACGATCACATAAAACAAGATAGTCCTTCTCTAAAGCAGGCATTACCTTCTCTACTAAATGTTGTCTTCTTGCTGCAGCATATAATAGTGCTTCTGTACGAGCTTCCATCATTGTATGCTCTTTTTTATGTAAAATGGTGCGAATTTCCTCTGAAATTTGAATACCACCAGGCTCGCGTGTTGCCATTACACGTTGCCCCTTTACCTCAAAGTATGGCAATAACTTTGTAATTAATGTAGACTTTCCTGAGCCTTCTGGTCCCTCAATTGTGACAAATAATCCTTTCATCATAAAACCTTCTTTCTATATATCATATACGCAAATATTTTTTTCTTGTATGTGTATACTTCCTTGGAAACGTGCTCCTGTCTTTTGCAGTTCATATATGCGCTGAACATGTTCGCTTGTAACTTTTTCTCCATACATAAGTAACGGAATTCCTGGTGGATATGGAATAACCATATCCGCGCAAACTCGTCCAACCGCTTTCTCTAATGAAATAATGCTTTTTTTACATCTATCTAGTTGTTTATATGTAAATGGCACAGGTGAAAAGTCCCTTTTGTAAGTATAACGAATGACAGGCTTCCTGTCTTTCACTTCGTAATTTTGCAAAGCCTTTTTCATCTTATCTACTGCGGTCATATATTTTTGATTTGGTTTAAGAGGCATAACAAGTAAGACATTATATGGATCAGCCATCTCCGCATATAACCCCTGCTCTTCTAAAACATGCTGCAATTCATATCCTGATAACTCACAGCGCGTTTGAATTGTAACTTTTAGTAAATCTTGAACTTTATATTGTAACACTTTAATTTGAGGAATACGATGAAGCTCATTACGAAAATCATTAAGGAATTTTACTATGTCCTTGCAGCCATTCTCCTTAATCTCTACAAGTGCAAAACGTGCTAAATCTAATGAAGCCATAATTGGATAAGATGGACTACTAGATTGAAACATACTTAAATACATCTCAATTTTATGAGAGCTAATGAATTGACTATTAATATGTAAATATGAGCCCATCGTCATTGCAGGTAATGTTTTATGAGCAGAATGAACCACCACATCAGCACCATAAGAAAGTGCCGATAATGGGAACGGATCCCCTAGACAAAAATGAGCCCCATGCGCTTCATCAACTAAAACAGGAATATTATGTTTGTGTGAAAATGCTATTATCTCCTTTAAATCTCCCCCCATACCGTAGTAATTGGGGTGCGTTAATATAAGTGCTTTCGTATTTGGATGAGCTTTGATTGCCTCTTTTATATCTTCAAGTGGAACCCCAACAGGTACACCAAACTCTTCATCAATCCAAGGCTCTAAAAACACAGGCTGTGCTCCTGTTAATATAAGGCCATTCATAATCGACTTATGACAGTTTCTTTGTACAAGAACGATGTCCCCTTCTTTACAACATGTAAAAATCATCGCTAAGTTTCCGACGGTTGAACCATTAACTAAAAAATAGCTCTTCTGAGCCCCATATAAATTTGAAAGCAATTCCTGTGCCTCTGCTATACATTCAGACGGATCATGTAGATCATCGAGACCTGTAAGCTCTGTAACATCTATTGATAATATATCACGAAAGTATTCTTTTCCACGTTCCGGAAAATACATACCATTTTTATGTCCGGGTACATGAAAAGATAATGGTTTATTATTAGCAAACTTCATAAGTGTCTCATATACTGGCATTTTTTTTTGATTCATTATCATCTTCCTAACTTTTCATTCTCTATTCATTATACAGATATTAGTCCAAAAAAAATAATAGGCTACTCGCCTATTGTAATAAATGCTGTTTAATTTTTCGTAATTGCTGCAAATAAAATGTATATTTTGGATCTTCTGTATCTGTTTTCACCATATCACGCTCACACTCTTCACATATAAAGCTCCTATAAAGGTAAATCCCATTCTTTTGTTCACACTCACAAATAATACATATCTCTTCTTGTACTTTTGTATATCCGCTCATATGTGTCTGTTTATTATAATCTATCTGACCATTATTATATAAATATAGATAAACCACAATAAACATTTCCTCCCTCCTATATAACTAAAGTATATTTTTTCTAGAATACTACTTTTATTAGGGTTTACAAATCTAAAAAAATATATACATTCAATATACCTTAACTATATGAAGGTTCTTTAGGCTTTGTGTTTGTCATATATGTATAAAATAAAAAGACGAGTCATACTGACTCGTCTTAATTTGCTTGGCGACGTCCTACTCTCACAGGGAC
>NZ_JOTN01000024.1 GCF_000712595.1 Bacillus manliponensis | reverse complement strand
ATTGGTCGGGCTGAGTGAAGTTTCACTTTATTTTGGCGAGAATGGGTAAATCATGTTCCTTTCGTTTGCTTGTCAGGAAGCAAAACAATTCGCCACGCAAGCAAAAGCAGACTTGCACTCACGTTCTCTATTTGTGCAAACATCGGATGTGGCCGAAAAAGAAACTGACCGTTACTACGCATGGCGTGATCCTCTCTTCTACCGTAAAAAGGAAGGTTTTGTCTTATTTAAAAATGAGAACTTAAACATTCTTTATACGTCGTAATATGATGACTTTTCGTAATCGAGTTTGTATTTTTTGTGAAAGTAATACTATGATGAACATGAAAGTATTCCCATTCTCCTCCTTCAAACTGTATACGATGAGGAGGAAGAAGTGGCACGATATCAAATAAATTAACGAAACGGAAGCTATTTGCAAT
The DNA here is from genome assembly GCF_000712595.1 of Bacillus manliponensis. Classification (GTDB taxonomy): domain Bacteria; phylum Bacillota; class Bacilli; order Bacillales; family Bacillaceae_G; genus Bacillus_A; species Bacillus_A manliponensis. The sequence goes on along the minus strand of NZ_JOTN01000024.1, from coordinate 51,213 downwards.
TTGTATTTTATAGTAGTTACGAAAAGCAAGGTCGCCAACTTTAGGGGCACCGAAGTTATAGAGTTCATAATGAGAAAAGCTAGTATTTACACGAGCATCTAACATATGCAACACAGCGAGTGCACCGCCTAAACTATGACCAGTTACAAGAAGAGTTTTATTAGGAGAGAGTTGAGAAAGTGTATCCATAATATTGTCGCGGCACGATTCATAAATAGAGAGAAAACCGTTATGAACGTTGCCGCTATTTAGCGTAAACGGATACGGTTTTTGATTTACAAGTGCATCAGCAATCCAGTCAGAATCAGACTTTGTACCACGAAAGGCAACGATAATTGTATCATCTGATTGTAAAATAAAGCCAAACCACTCCGCTGTATCAACCGCTTTTGCTTCAAATCCTTGTACACATGTAAATCCTTCTGGCACTTGAAAAATACCATCCTGTTCATATTGTTCATACGTTAGCTCGCAGCAAGTTGCTAGTAAAATCGCCGTCTCTTGTGAGAAAGATCGCGGAGAAGTCATGAAAAATCCTCCTTAATAAATGAAGAGATACTTCAATGTATGAGGAGGAGGGATTGGTTTATTCGATAGGATGTTTAGATTAGTTTGTCCTACTGTTTGTGGGCTGTAAGACTCCCACCTCAAAACTTGAGAGAAGTAAAGAAGTTTAGGTGGGAGTCTTACAGCCCGTTAATGCTCGGTTGGTTCAACTAACACTTAGTGGGGGGATGGAGAAATCCCCACTGAGTGAAGTTTCACTTTATAAATTCTTTGAATGTGACCTTTTCACGAAAAAGGAAACCATTTTATAAAAGACAAAAATAGATAATGGCATTATGAAGCAAAATACGACAGATAATATAATTTTCTCATGAAACGTCGCATCTGCTCCAAGCCATACTGCTAACAAGCTAGATGGGACTGAAATGGCACAAAAAATTAGTAAAATTTTTTTAAAGATATGTAGTGAAAACAAAGATTTTAACATCCTTTCTGTGAGAGAGGTAATTTGTTGTATACAACAGTTCTGGAGTCGATATTTTTTAAGAGAATAAGAAAAGGCCTATCTCACCAAAGTGAAAATAAGCCTTTTTACTCTGTTTACTCGTCACCATCAAGAAGACGACCGATGCCACCTAAGACGCTGCCTTCTCCTGATTTTAATCCTTCTGTACTTGCGATGCGCTGTGCTAAGCGGCTTAATGTTAAGGATTGTACCCATACAGTTCCAGGTCCTTCAAGTGTTGCGAAGAATAGACCTTCCCCACCAAATAGAGCTGTTTTCACGTTGCCAACGAATTCGATATCATAGTTAACATCCTTCGTCATTGCAACAAGGCAACCTGTATCGATGCGAAGTCGCTCACCAGGCTTTAAGTCACGTTTGTAGATTGTTCCGCCGGCGTGCATGAATGCAAGTCCATCACCTTCAAGTTTCTGCATGATGAACCCTTCGCCTCCGAAGAAGCCGCTACCCATTTTCTTCGTGAATTCAATACCAACAGAAACACCTTTTGCTGCGCATAGGAATGCGTCTTTTTGACAAATAACTTTTCCGTTATATTCTGTTAAATCTACAGGAATGATTTTACCAGGATAAGAAGCAGCAAATGATACGTGGCGCTTTTCACGACCTGTATTTGTGAATACAGTCATAAATAAGCTTTCACCTGTTACAAGACGCTTTCCAGCTCCAACAAGTTTGCCGAAGAAGCCACCCGACTGTGCAGCACCGTCGCCAAATACAGTTTCCATTTCAATGTTGTCTTCCATCATCATCATTGCGCCAGCTTCGGCAACAACACTTTCATGTGGATCTAATTCAATTTCAACAAATTGCATATCATCGCCATAAAGCTTATATTCGATTTCATGCGCTTTCATATATGTTCACCTCAAGATTAATATGTAAATTGTCTTTCTACTATATTGTACAAGAAAATAGGAAATCAGGAAATAAATGTTTAATAAAATGTGAACATTTTCAGAATTTACTGCATAAATTATGTAGAATCATGTGCCCATATATAAGAGAGTTTCTAGATTTGACTCTCAATATTTGTGCATGGTATAGTAAAATCACTATTGAGCTACATAATGTGGTACGGAAATAAGGCGTGTTTACTTCATGGCGTTAGCTTGTGTTAAGAATCATGAACTTGATCTGGACCTGTGTAGGTTTAATAGTTCGATTTCTTTTTAGGAGGTACTTGAAATGCAAGTAGGTAAAGTAAAATGGTTTAACGGTGAAAAAGGATACGGATTTATCCAAGGAGAAGACGGCAGCGACGTATTCGTTCACTTCTCTGCTATCCAAGGTGAAGGCTTCAAAACTTTAGAAGAAGGTCAAGAAGTTTCTTTCGAAGTTACTGAAGGCGATCGCGGACCTCAAGCAGCTAACGTTACTAAAAAGTAATGAAAACGCCAAAAAAGCATTCCGATTTCGGAATGCTTTTTATTTTATCCCGCATTAACAGCCAGTAAAAGCCCGATTGGTCGGGCTGACACTCAGTGGGGATGAAGAAAACCCTGCTGAGTGAAGTTTCACTTTACACGCCCCAGCTCGATTCCTCATCAGGAAGTTCTCCATTGCGAGCGTCTTCCTCCGCCTCATCAAGCATTTGTTCATACTGTTCATGTGTTTCTGTCGCATACACTTTTGGATTTTTCCCATACATGTCTGTTCCGATGAAGTTTTCGAAGTCTTCTACGTATCCAACGGATTCGTCACTATTTACATACATTTCATCGTAATATTTTGAGTCGCGCTGCTCTAAATCAGACGGTGTTTCTGAGGTTCCGTATGAAGCAACATCTTGCCAAGAATCTTCTGCGTCGTATTCGACAGAGTGATTGTCATCTTGTTTATCAAAAGATGGAGACAGAACTTCCTCTTCAACAGGACGTGTATTTAAATTTAAATGATTTGATGCATGTTTTATGCAAGTTGTAGCAGTTGGCATCGCTTCTAATCGCTCCACTGGAATTTTTTCGCCAGATACTTCACAAATGCCATATGTGCCCATTTCGATTTTTTTTAGGGCATGGTTTACATCTTCTAGCTGCTTATGCCAAAACTCAATGAGACCGAAGTCTTTTTCGCGCTCGTATAGTTCAGTTGCCATATCACCAGGGTGATTATCGTAAGCGGATAACTCCCCAACAGAATCACGCTCAGAAGCGCGATCTGCACTTTCATGCGTTGTGATTGTTTGTTTAATTTCTTCTTTTTGCTGCAGTAATATAGATTGAAAATGACTCACTTGTTGTGGAGTTAACATAAAATCCACCTTCCTACAATTCGGTTTCTTTTAGTAGTATGAACGGGATAGCCAGGAATTATGAATAGCGGATTTACAATTAGAATTAGCTAACTTTGAATATTATCTACAAAAAAATGGTACTTTCTACAATTTGTGATTTTAAAAAGAAGGTATATATATAATTTATGTAAAATATTTACATGTTAAGGAGGGATTTTATGAAAAAGTCGTCTGTTATGTTGCTTACAGTACCGTTCTTTCTTTTTGGTTTTACGCAGAGTGAGGAAAGCCTTCATCAAGTTGATAGAGAAAAGTTGGTAGAAGAGGTAAAAGAGGTAAGCTATAAAGCAAAATTACCAACTCAGCTTCCTTTTAAGGTTAAAGAGGTAGAAGATAAGTCAGTAGATATACAACCAAATACGATAGAGACTTTTGTTACAGGAGAGAATGGTGAACAAATAAGACTTCATATTGTCAAAGGAGATGTAGAATATTCTTATGCTGATGAGCTGAAGCAAGAAAAAGTTGAGATTGGAAATAAACAAGGTAATTATATTACAAGTGGGTCTGAGTTTGTCCTGTTGGAATGGGAAGATGATGGTATTCATTATGAATTGAAAGATTTTTCTATAGATGCAGATAACAAAATAAGTAAAGCAGATTTGATTGCAACTGCAAAGTCTTTTCAATAAAGTGAAACTTCACTTAGTGAGGGCTTCATCTCCCACCAAAACCTCTCTGAATCCTCTAAGTTTTGAGGTGGGGGTCTTACAGCCCGCAAATAGCGGGATAAACAAGGTAAGGGGTTGTCGCATAGACAACCCCTTACCTTATTTTGTATATACTTGGGATTTTCTTTAGATGAAATACCCAAGTAATAATCCAATCCCCATTAAGAACCCAAAGATTGTGTTTGTTTTTGCTGTAGCAATCATTGCTGGTGCCATTTCGATTGGCAAGCTTTTACCAACAAAGCCTTTTGTTGCTTGAATTGCTTTTGGTGCGCTTAGAAATACAATTAGCATCCAAGCTGGTGCGATGCCGGCGATAATTAGTGCAACGGACCAAGCAAATGCTGCTGCAAACATTGCTGCAAGAACGAAAATGGCATTTTTACGCCCAACTAAAATTGCAAGTGTTTTACGTCCGTTTTCCTTGTCACCATCTAAGTCACGAATGTTATTCGCAAGTAGGATTGCCCCGATTAAAATAGAGTTTGGAATAGATAAAAGCACAACTTCTTCTGTTACAATACCCGTTTGAATAAAGAATGAAATTCCGATAATAATAACGCCCATAAATAAGCCGGCCGTTAGTTCACCAAATGGTGTGTATGCAATTGGAATTGGTCCACCTGTATAAAGGTACGCAACGGCCATGCAAACGAGGCCAACTGCTGCAAGCCACCAACTTGAATTCATACAAATGTAGACGCCAAGCAGCGCGGCAATACCAAAAAATCCAAATGCTAATTGTAATACTGTTTTTGGTTGAATACCGTCGCGTACAATTGCACCGCCGATTCCAACTGAACCTTCATGATCTAAGCCTCTTTTATAATCAAAGTATTCATTAAACATGTTCGTTGCTGCTTGAATGAGAAGACAAGCAAGAAGCATGATAAAGAAAAGAGGAAAATCTATGTTGCTAATGCCCTCTGTTTGCATTGCGTAAGCTGTCCCGATAAAGACAGGAACGAATGCAGCTGTTAATGTGTGAGGACGTAACAAGTTCCACCAAATGCGCCAACCTGTTTGTTTACTTGGTTTTGGCGGCACATGCGAGGATTTCGTATTTACGTTCATTTCCATATAGAATCCTCCTGTCACATAATATACACAATTAAGTGTAGGAAAAGCCTCATATAGTGTCAATGTTTATTTTAGAGGAATAGAAGGGAAACTTCTCCTTTGTGAACGGACTGTAAGGATTTGAAGTTATGTACGTGAGTAGTTAAATATTGTATGAATAAAAACAATTGTTAAACGCAAGCATTGCAACTGCTAAACATTGACATAGGTTTCCTTTGGGGTGTATCTTAAAATCAAGCGTATTTATGACTATTTTTCGCCCATAGGGGGGAGACTGTGTGATTCAAACGAAACAAAAAGGTTTACAAGAAATAATTCGTACAGCAATTGAAAATACAATAGATAAAGAAACGTTAGTGAGTTTTATAAAAGAAATTGACTGGGTTGACCCACTTCTTTTCTATGCAGCTGGAAAGCAGGTTGGATATGAAAATAGATGTTATTTTGCAGATCCAAATCAGCATGTAATTTTCGCTGGAGTTGGTTCTATTTTTCATATAGCTAGCGATTGTGAAAAGCGCTTTCAAGTTACTAAAGAAGCATGGGAAACAGTAAGGAAGAGCGCAGTCATTCATAGGGAACAATATGAATTTGGGACAGGGCCATTACTGTTTGGGGGATTTTCGTTCGACCCGGAAAAAGAAAAGACGACGTTATGGAAAGAATTTCACGATACAACGATGACATTGCCAGCCTTTGTGTTGACAGTAAAACGAGAAAAAGTGTGGCTTACAATAAATACATTTGTGTCACGTGATGATTGTGCGGAAGACATATATGAAGAGATTTCTTCTCTTGAACAAAAATTGTTAGCGGAGAGTCAACAAGCGTTAAAAGGAAAACAAATGGATATCATTTCAAAAGAAGAAATTGATCCAGCTGGTTGGATTGATTCCATAGGAACGGTACAGGATGAAATGAAGAATGGTAACGTACAAAAGGTTGTACTTGCAAGGGAGCTCCAGCTACAAGCAGATGATAAAATTGATTCTGCTCGCGTATTAGAAGCACTTCGCATTGCACAGCCAGATTGTTATTTGTTCGCTTTTGACTATAAAAGTTCTTGTTTCTTAGGTGCAACGCCGGAGCGTCTTATTCGAAAAGAAGGAGAAACGTTTACGTCGATGTGTTTAGCCGGTTCAATTGCACATGGTTCTTCTATAGAAGAAAAAAAACAAAACGGCGATGCTCTTCTTCACGATGAAAAAAATTTAGCCGAGCATGGATATGTTGTAAGTATGATTCGTGATGTATTAACAGAATACTGCGAGTCTGTGAATATTCCGTATATGCCAGGCTTATTAACAACAAAACATTTACTACATTTATATACACCTGTTGAAGCAACTGGAGATGCATCACTTCTTACAATTGTTGAAAAGCTTCATCCAACGCCAGCACTTGGAGGAACCCCTCGTCACAAAGCGATGGAACTCATTCGTGATGTAGAGAGATTAGACCGAGGTCTATATGGCGCACCAATTGGTTGGATTGATGAAGAAGGAAACGGAGAATTTGCAGTTGCACTTCGCTGTGGATTACTAAGAGGAGAAAAAGCATCATTATTTTCAGGGTGCGGTATTGTGATTGATTCCGTTCCGCAGCTAGAATATGAAGAAACAAGCTTAAAGTTTAAACCGATGTTAAGTGCTTTGGAGGAATTAACGAAATGAATCATCACATAGAAGGATTATCCTATTATTTAGGCGCGTTTGTTGATGAACTAGCGCGTCTAAATATATGTGATGTTGTCATTAGTCCAGGCTCGCGTTCCACGCCGCTTGCACTATTAATGGCACATCATAATGCAATACAAACTTATTTACAAGTGGATGAACGCTCGGCCGCCTTTTTTGCGCTTGGTATTGCGAAGGCGAAGAAACGTCCAGTTGCACTGCTATGCACATCAGGAACAGCAGCGGCTAATTATTATCCAGCTATTTGTGAAGCATTTCACTCGCGTATGCCACTTGTTGTATTAACAGCGGATCGTCCGCATGAATTAAGAGATGTCGGAGCACCACAGGCGATGAACCAGCTTCATTTATATGGTTCTTTCGTAAAAGAATTTATTGAAATGGCACTTCCTGAAGCGGCGGACTCAATGTATGCTTATGCTCGTATGACAGCAGGACGCGCAGCAGCAGCGGCGATGCAAACGCCAAAAGGGCCAGTTCACCTTAACTTCCCAATTCGTGAACCATTAATCCCAAATCTTTCATTAGAAGACTTGTGGGAGAAGGGGAGATTGGAGTACGGAAAAGCTGCTTATTACGGCAATAGTGGAATCGCGAGTGAATATGTAGCTTCTCTTGCAAAGCGCCTTTCACAAATGGAAAAGGGGCTTATTGTGTGTGGAGATGATAGCGATGGGCAGCTTGCAGAAGCTGTTACGACATTTGCGGAAACTGTAGGGTATCCAATTCTTGCTGATCCACTATCGGGTATTCGAAGCGGAAAACATAATAAAAATACGGTTATCGATTGCTATGACACATTTTTACGAAATGATGTTGTAAAAGAAGCATGGAAGCCAGACGTTATCATTCGATTTGGTGGTATGCCTGTTTCAAAAGCGTTAACGCAGTACATAAAGAAACAAGAGAACGCACTTCACATTGTTGTAGACGAGTCAGGAAAATGGCGCGACTCGATTTTGATGGCGAATGAAGTTGTATACGCACACGATGTTACGTTTTGTGAACAACTTACAGAAGCTGTAGCAAAGCGAGATGATAAGAAGTGGCTTCACATGTGGCAGTGTATAAATGAAAAAACGAAAAAAGCACTTCGTGAAGTAGAACAATATGATACGGCATTTGAAGGGAAAGTGATTACTGATATTGTGAATGTTTTACCGGAAAAAGCGACTTTATTTGTGAGTAATAGTATGCCAATTCGGGATACGGACACATTTTTCTTCACAACAGATAAAGAGATAGAAGTGATGGCAAACCGCGGCGTGAACGGGATTGATGGTATCGTTTCAACAGCCCTTGGAGCAAGTACTGTGCGCGAACCGCTCGTTTTAGTTGTTGGTGACTTATCGTTCTACCATGATCTAAATGGATTATTAGCAGCGAAGTTACAAAAGTTAAATGTGACGATTGTCGTTGTGAATAACGATGGAGGCGGCATCTTCTCATTCTTGCCGCAGTACAACGAGAAGGAGCACTTTGAATCGTTATTTGGAACGCCGCTTGGACTTAATTATGAGCATATTGTTATGATGTATGGCGGCGTATTTACACGTGTGAGTGGGTGGGACGAGTTCCGCTCCGCAGTAAAAACTGGTGTCAGTTCAGATGGATTACACGTAGTAGAAATTTGTACGAACCGTGATGAAAACCTACAAATGCATCGAGAGCTTTGGAAACGTACCTCAAATATTGTAACGGATTTTGTTACGGGTGAGGAAAAATGAAAGTTACGTTAAAAGATGTAGCGTATGAATATGAAGTGAATGGGAGCGGAGAACCGCTTCTTCTCCTTCATGGTTTTACAGGGAGTATAGAAACTTGGCGACCGTTTGTATCGCCATGGAGTAAATCCTTTCAAGTGATTACAGTTGATATTATTGGACATGGGAAAACAGAAAGTCCAGAAGATATGAGGCATTATGATATCAAAACGGCTGCCTCGCACATTATCGCGCTGCTTGACCATTTACAAATTGAAAAGGCACACGTGCTCGGTTATTCAATGGGAGGGCGATTAGCGTTAACGATGGCTTGTATACACCCTAACCGCATCACAGCGCTCATTCTTGAAAATTGCACTGCAGGGTTACAATCGGAAGATGAAAGAAAAGAGCGCCGTGAAAAAGATGAAGAACTTGCTCGTAAAATCGAAGAACATGGCATTCAGTCATTTGTAGAGAAGTGGGAGAACATTCCGCTTTTTTCTTCACAAAAGCGACTACCAGAAAAACAGCAAAAACGCATTCGAGAGGAGCGTCTTCGTAACAAATCGCTTGGGCTTGCAAATAGCTTAAGAGGTATGGGGACGGGGGCACAGCCATCTTGGTGGGAAGAATTAAAAAAGCTCACAATGCCTGTTTTATTACTAAACGGTGAATGGGATGAAAAGTTCTTTCACATCTTAAAAAAGATGGAAAATGAGTTCCAAAATGCGAAATTTGTAAAAATTGATGGTGCTGGGCATGCAATTCATGTGGAACAACCGGAAAAGTTTGATACAATAGTAAGGGGATTTCTTCAAAATATTTAACGCAATTTGCGTAACTTACAAAGGAGGTCATACAAATGGCTATTGAATGGGTAAAAGAAGGCAATTATGAAGATATTATTTACTCTACATACAATGGTATCGCAAAGATTTCGATTAACCGCCCTGAAGTACATAACGCATTCCGTCCAAAAACGGTAATGGAGTTAATCGACGCTTTTGCAATGGCTCGTGACGATCAAAATGTTGGTGTTATCATTTTAACAGGTGAAGGTGGACGTGCATTCTGTTCTGGTGGCGACCAAAAAGTTCGCGGTCATGGTGGATACGTAGGTGACGATCAAATCCCACGTCTAAACGTATTAGACTTACAACGTTTAATTCGCGCGATTCCAAAACCAGTTATCGCGATGGTTGCAGGTTATGCAATTGGCGGTGGTCACGTACTGCACATCGTATGTGACATTACAATCGCAGCGGACAACGCTGTATTTGGACAAACAGGTCCAAAAGTAGGAAGCTTCGACGGTGGATACGGTGCTGGTTATTTAGCACGTCTAGTAGGCCATAAGAAAGCTCGTGAAATTTGGTACCTATGCCGTCAATACAACGCACAAGAAGCGCTTGATATGGGCTTAGTAAATACAGTTGTACCGTTAGAGCAGCTTGAAGCAGAAACAGTACAATGGGCAGAGGAAATGTTAGCAAACAGCCCAATGGCACTTCGTTTCCTAAAAGCAGCCTTCAACGCAGATACAGATGGACTTGCTGGTATTCAGCAACTTGCTGGTGACGCAACGCTTCTTTACTATACAACTGATGAAGCAAAAGAAGGTCGCGACGCATTCAAAGAAAAACGTCGTCCGGACTTTGGACAATTCCCAAGATTCCCGTGATAAAAGTGGAGATGGCACGTTCAACTCTGACCGACTAAGGTTCTTTCGCACAAAAAGTGTTCTTTACTTTTCGTGCGGAAGGTTCTTAGACGCGAAGAGCTTGCCATCGGAACTGGATAGAATAAAAGCGGAAGCGGCTCGCTCAGAATGTGAGAGGGGATGGAGCTTCTGACAAAGAGGCGCTTTTTGCCTCGACGGAAGAAGCGAAGCCACCGAACATTCTAGCCGCTGGAGCTGGATAGAGTAAAAGCGGAGCCGACTCGTTCTACTTAGTATGAAAAAATCACAACAATTAAGAGACTTGATGAGATTCCGTCAAGTCTCTTTCTTCTAATTGAAAGGAGGAAATAAAGATGGAGACGATGCCAAACTGGCTCATGCAGCGCGCATTTTTAACACCAGAGCGTATTGCAATTGAAACGAAAGAAACGAGCATAACGTTTAGAGAGCTTCATGAGGAGGTTGTAGCACTTACTGAGCACTTATCACATTTACAAATAACAAAAGGCACCAAGGTAGCTGTTCTAATGAAAAATAGTATAGAGATGGTGACGGTTATCCATGCCTTATCGTATGTAGGTGCGGTAGCTGTCCTATTAAATACACGTCTTTCAGGAGAAGAGTTACTTTGGCAAATGGAAGATGCTGAAGTTATTTGCTGTATTACAGATCAATCTTTCCAAACAGAACGTGTGCTGGTTCATACATTAGATGAGGTGAAAAAGGGACCGAAGAATTCCGTTTCCATTCAAAATGACTTTCCCTCACATGATGTAATGACAGTGTTATATACGTCAGGAACAACAGGTAATCCAAAAGGTGTGCTGTTAACATACGGAAATCACTGGGCGAGTGCAGTTGGTTCCGCTCTAAATTTAGGTGTACGTGAAGACGATTGTTGGCTTTCTTGTTTACCATTATTTCATGTTGGTGGTTTATCGCTTCTTATAAAAAATGTTATTTATGGAATGCGTATTCTATTTGTTCCGAAATATGATCCTGATTTTATTCATGAAGCGCTGCAAACGAAAGGGGTAACAATTATCTCAGTTGTTTCGAAAATGTTGATGGATTTACTGGAGCGGCTGAAAAATGATATGTATCCGAAGTCACTACGATGTGTTTTGCTAGGGGGCGGACCAGCTCCACTTCCACTTCTTGAAACATGTGTCGCAAAAGAGATTCCTGTGTATCAAACGTATGGTATGACGGAAACAGCTTCGCAAATTTGTACGCTGTCGTCTGATTATATGCTTTCAAAGGTTGGTTCTGCCGGAAAGCCTCTTTTTTCTTGTCAGCTTAAAATTATGAAAGATGGAGAAGAACTACCACCTTATGCAGAAGGGGAAATCGTTGCAAAAGGGCCAAATATTACGAATGGATATTTAAACCGAGAGGATGCGACACGTGACGCAATTCAGGATGGCTGGCTTCATACAGGAGATATTGGCTATAAAGATGAAGAAGGGTTCTTATATGTGTTAGACCGCCGCAGTGATTTAATTATTTCAGGCGGAGAAAACATTTATCCAGCACAAATTGAAGAAGTGCTGTTGGCACATGAAAGTATTGCTGAAGCTGGTGTAGTAGGAAAAAAAGATGAAGTGTGGGGAGAAGTACCAATTGCGTTTGTTGTGAAGAATAGCGATGTAACAGAAGAGGACATCATCAAGTTTTGTGAGGAAAAGCTTGCACGTTATAAAGTGCCAAAAGCTGTTTACTTTTTAAATGAATTGCCGCGCACTGCCTCGAAAAAGTTGTTACGAAGAGAGCTGCGTCAGTTAGTGGAGGAGATGTAAATGCAAATTGTAAAAGCGGCGCTCCATATAACAGAGATGCCACTTCTTTCGCCATTTGCAGCAAGTTATGGGACATATACGAAAAGAGAAAGTGTCGTTGTTGAATTAGAGGATGAAGATGGCCACATTGGGTTTGGCGAAGTCGTTGCGTTTTCTGAACCGTGGTATACGGAAGAAACGGTAAAAACAGCACTTCATATGTTAGAGGACTTTTTATTGCCAGCTTTATTTCAGCATGAGATTCAGCATCCATCCGATTTGACTCATATCTTTTCGCATATAAAACGTAATCGGATGGCAAAAGCAGGGGTGGAAGGTGCGGTATGGGACTTATATGCTCAAAGAGAGCAGAAACCACTCGCTGCTGTGCTTGGTGGTACGCAGGAAGAGATTGAAGTTGGTGTCGTCATTGGACTGGATACAACAACAAATATGTTAAATCGAATTGAAGCATATGTAGAAGAAGGCTATCAACGCTTTAAGGTGAAAATTAAGCCGGAAAATGATTATGAATTATTACGTGACATCCGTAAGGAATTTCCGCATCTTCCGTTAATGGCCGATGCCAATTCTGCTTATACATTAGCGGACATAGCTAAACTGAAACGATTAGATGAATTTCAGTTAATGATGATTGAACAGCCCCTTGCAGATGATGATTTTCTTGATCATGCATTTTTGCAAAAACAAATACAAACGCCAATTTGTTTAGATGAAAGTATACATTCACTGCAAGATGCAAAGGTAGCGATTACGCTTGGGAGCTGCAAGATTGTAAATATAAAACCAGGGCGTGTTGGTGGCTTAACAGAAGCGATTCGTATTCACGATTACTGCGCAGAGCATCATATTCCTGTTTGGTGCGGTGGCATGGTAGAGATGGGAATTTCACGTGTACAAAACGTGGCACTTGCATCGCTTCAAAATTTCACAATACCAGGTGATATTTCGGCATCAAATCGTCACTGGCAGCAAGATATTATTGTACCGGAAGTAATGCTTCAAAATGGGAAAGTAATTGTGCCAAACGAGATTGGCTTAGGACATGCGATAAATAGAGAACGGCTAAAACAAATTACGAAGCAATATATCGTGAAAAAAAAATAACGCCCTTTTGTACAAGCCTGTTTTTCAGAAAAACAAGCTTCCTATCCTCCTAGAAAACATACTATAAATTGAATCCGCTCATTTAGAACATGATAGGATCCCCTTAATAATATGGATTTTGAAAAGGAGGAAAAGAACAATGGGTGAAAGTTTCGACAAGCATCATAGAGGAGGTCACGGTTGCGGCGGTGGCTTCGCGCTTCTTATCGTATTGTTTATTTTATTAATCATCATCGGTGCTAGCTGCTTTGGCGGTGGCGGTGGCTACTGTGGTTATGGCGGTCACGGAGGCTACGGAGGATATTGCTGCTAGTTGTAAAAACTATTGAAAATAGCCTTGTGCATAGAGCACAAGGCTATTTTATGTTCGTCTCCCGCCAAGAAGTGCGAGTACATCCAATATTTCTTGATAAAACTTTTCACGGAATTGACCGCGGTGTAGTTCGTTGTAGAGCTCGCCATCTTTAATAAAAATGACGCGGCTACAGTAGCTTGCAGCGAATGGATCGTGCGTTACCATTAAAATGGTCGACTCCTCTTCTTTGTTTAGCTTTGTAAAGAGCTCCATTACATCTGTTGCTGCTTTTGAATCTAAATTTCCTGTTGGCTCATCAGCTAAAATAAGCGCTGGATTATGAATAACAGCACGTGCGACTGCAGTGCGCTGCGCTTGTCCACCAGATACTTCAAAGATACGTTTGTTTAAAATATGATCAATGCCAAGCTTTGTTGAGATTGTATCAAGCTTTTGATCCATTTCAGAAAGCGGTACGTTATCTAATGTGAGCGGTAAAACAATGTTTTCACCGATTGTTAACGTATCTAATAAGTTAAAGCTTTGAAAGACAAAACCTAATTTTTGTCGACGAAATATGGCAAGTTTTTCACTGCGAAATGTATGTGGTTGTTTCCCATTAATAAACACTTCACCTGCCGTTGGGCTATCGATTGTTGAAATGACATTTAATAAAGTGGACTTTCCGCTTCCGGACGGTCCCATAATCGCAACGAATTCTCCTTTATCAATGTGTAAATTAATATTTTTTAAAGCGGTATGTGGAACTTTTCCTTCATACACTTTCGTTACGTTTTTTATGTGTAATACTTCTTCCATCACACTCACCTTTCTATAGCTTGACGTGTCGCGATAGTTTTTGGATATAGAGAGAACGAATTAAGAAGAAGAAGAGAATCTCAATCGTTCCAAAAATAACGAGAACAGCTGTAACCTCAGTAAATAGTGATAAATTAATGACACCTTGAAACATCTTGGCCGCAAACAAAGTATGAATGGAAGCCATAATATATGGAACGAAAAATAAAATCGCAAGCTGAATCGTTGCTGAGCGGTGCATCTCTTTTTCTGTTAAACCGATTTTTGTCACAGTAATATATTTTTCCTGCTCGTTCGTTAAGTCGGTATACATGCGGAAATATAACACACTCCCAGCACCGATAAAGAAGACGACGCCAAGGAATGTCCCGATTAAAAAGGTAGAGGCAGCGTCCTGTTTTGTATCATAAAATGTACCCCCAGCTTCAAAGAACATGAAGAGGCGCTCTTCTAGTGGATAGGCTTCTCTATCTGCATACATTTTTTTGGAAAACTCTTTCGCAATGCGATGTGTTTTCTCCCAATCCGTTACTTGGAAGTTATACATTTTCATATGTTCCATTTCAGGAGATAGCATGGCAACAAAATCATTTGATAGTACAAACAGATTTGAGGCAATTCCAGACGGTATAACATTATGACTTTTGAACGCTTTTACTTGTAAAGAAGTAGCGTTTTGTACGAGTGTAATTGCCTCGTTAGGTTTGTAGAGAGGAAGATCCCCCCACATTCCTTTGCCAGGAAGAATATAAGCTTCATTACCTTGTACAGAAATATTTTTTAGCTGTAACGCTGTTGCCAATTTGTTATAATCATCTTCACTAATAATGTATATATCGCGCATATACGGTGTTTCTTCTGTTTCTTGTATATTAGCCTCATACAAGTCAACAGTGATTTGCTCATACGAAAATCCATCTTCTGTTAAACGATTGTTTAGCCATGCTATATGATTATCAACCAATGGATTCTGGTCATATGAAATATAAGTGAATGGAAAAGGTTTGTCAGACATAACGGTTAGCTTTGTAAACTTCCCAAATCCATATATAAATGTAATCATCGTAAATGCTACAGTAGAGAGCATAGCAACGATAAATAGCATGTTAATATTTGTACGAATGCGGCTTGCTAAGTCAGAAATCCACAACATATTTACGCGCTTCATATAAAACTTTCTTCTCATTTTTAAAATGCGAATAAGTAGAAAGCTAATTTGCGAAAAGAATATATACGTGCCAATCGTAACAAGAACGGGAACAGTGAACATACCGATAAAAACATATGTTATCCATATTTCTACACCTTTGGCAAAAAAGAATGTACCATTGGCGGCAAGAAGGTATCCGCTAATTAAACATGAAACACCAAATAAAGAAATAAAGATAGAAGGCTTCCGTTCTTTATTTCTTGATCTCCCTGACTTTAACAGCTGGACTGCTTTTCGTGTACGGATTAAAGATGGTGTGAACATCGAAACGATGATAAATAGTCCAAGAAAAATAGATGTTGTTAAAACAATTGCTTCCGTTGGCCAATATAAATATAGACCAGATGTATTTGTAATTTTTGCGGTCACTAATAGGAAAAATTGTGAAAAGACAAGCCCAATTTGCAGTCCGAAGAAAATAGATAAAATGCCAATTAACATATTCTCAAGAAATACGAGACGTTTTAACTGTTTTTTTGATATACCTAAAACCATTAATACGCCAAACTGCTTTTTTCGGACATGTAAAAAGGTCCCGATTGAATATAGCAAAAAGAAAAAAGCAAAGAAGACAAGAATGATTTCAGAAAATATCATGATAGAAGTAATGCTA
This sequence comes from Bacillus manliponensis, assembly GCF_000712595.1. Lineage (GTDB taxonomy): Bacteria > Bacillota > Bacilli > Bacillales > Bacillaceae_G > Bacillus_A > Bacillus_A manliponensis. Next base: position 35,206 of record NZ_JOTN01000024.1, on the reverse strand, counting down.
TACGATTCTTCTTGAAACTGTAATTTCGGATGAAATAAATAAACAGCGAATGAAAAGAAAGTCGCAATCGAGAAGGCACTACTTACAAAGTAAGCGAAGTATGAACGTGAGTTACGAGTGACGTTTTTTAATGCAAATTGCCAAAAGTTCATTTAGTTGTCACCTTCTTTCATAGCGTTATGGAAGATGATTTTCACGCTCGTTCCTTGTCCTACTTCTGATTCCAGTTTCACAGAATGACCTAAGTAGGAACAAATTTTACTTACAATGTAAAGTCCCATTCCCGTCGATTCTCCGAATGTACGACCATTTTTTCCAGTGTAAAACGGTTCGAACACTCTGCGAATATCTTCTTTCGGAATGCCAACACCTTCATCACGCACTTCAAAAATGATATCTTTTCCGTTTCGTTTTGCTGTTAAAAATACTTTCTTACCGCGCTCACCAGAGTAGCGCACCGCATTGGTCATCAATTGATAAATGATAAATTTTAACCACTTTGCATCGGAAACAACAGTAAGATCAGAATGTACTTCTAGAACAGGAAAGACGCCATTTCGAATAAATAGTTCTTTTAAGCTATTTATATTTTTTGTTACTGTATCTTTTAACGAAATGGACTCAACATGGAAGTCCTCATGAAAATTATTTAAGCGTGCCATATAAAGTGCCATATCTAGTCCTTGATTTAAACGATCCAACTCTTTTTTAAACTTCGGAATGAGATGTTCGTCTTCCATTTCAAGTACCATAAGTTGCATTACGGATACAGGTGTTTTCATTTGGTGTACCCAGTGATTCATAAATAATTGCTGTTCTTGCTGCTTTACTTCATATGTTTGTAGTTCTTTTTGGAAGAGACGATATTGCGTACGAACAAGTTCATTTACACTGTGTGGCATAGGAGCATGCGCGCGTTCAATAAATACATCTTCCATTTTTTCTGGTTGTTCGCTTAATCTGCTATACAATCTTCTGTTTCGGACATAGCGGTACGCCAAAAAACAAATGAATAAATATAAACTAAGTACAATGAAGTAAATTTTATTATTTTGAAATCCATCTACTGCATCATAGAGAAGAAAAATGATTCCAAAGTTCAGTGCGTATAGTAGAAAAAAAGCGAAGTGATCACGAAGGAATAACTTCATCGTTACTCACTCCAAGTCGCATTTAAGCGATAACCTAGGCCACGCACTGTTTCGATTGCATTTTCAATGCCAAGTTCTAAAAACTTTTTGCGAAGGCGTGTAATGTTTACGTTTAACGTATTTTCTTCTACAAAGCTTTCATCATCCCAAAGTGCGGCTAATAAATCTTCACGACTTGCCGTACGTGGATATTTTGACAGAATCATTTCTGCTAAAACGGCCTCTTTTTTTGTTAGTAATACTTGTTCTTGACCGAAGTGTAATTCAGGACGTTCAGGATATAATTTTAAGCTTTCAACTTCTACAATACGCTCTGTAATGTTAGGCGCATAATCACCATAAATACGGCGCAGTTGTCCTTTAATTTTTGCCATCACAACGTCATAGTGAAACGGTTTCGTAATATAATCGTCCGCACCACTTTCAATTGCCATAATTTGCTCCATTTCACCTGCACGTGCAGAAATGAAAATAATCGGACAAGTAGATTCATGACGAATTTGACGACACCAATAGAAACCATCAAACTTCGGTAAGTTGACGTCTAACAACACAAGATGTGGTTTTACTTCGTTAAATGACACCATAATATCATCAAAGTTATCAGCAACAACCGCTTCATAACCGTATTTTTGAATATGAGATTGTAGTAAAGATGAAATGTTTGGATCATCTTCTACGATTAAAATTTTGTACATATGTAGTTCCTCCTTGAGTAAGTGAAGTAAATACAAATAAAAAAACTTTAAAACCCTCTCTTTTTGGATGGGGGAGGTGCACGCGCTGTGCGTAGTAACCGGTCAGTGCCCTATTGGTTCCCGCTCTTCACTCAAAACAAAAGGTAGAGAGTGTGATCATGAAAATATGTGCTTGCGGGCCCTGAGAATAGCTAGTAGAAGTTTTATATGTATTTTACATAGTTTAGTGTACCATGCAAAATGCTTATGTTGAAGGACGGGCTGTTTTTAATACTGTTCTCACATATAACGTATTTCAAACGTTTTGCGCTGAGTGCATGAAATAATAGATAATAAAGTGAAACTTCAATCAGTGGGCGCTCCATCCTCCACTGATTGTCAGCCCGACCAATCGGGCTTTTACGGGCTGTTTATCTCCCACCTAAACTTCTTAGCTTCTCTTAAGTTTTGAGGTGGGAGTCTTACAGCCCGCAAATAGCGGGATACATGATAGAGGAGGGATATGTAATGGGAGTGAAAGAGGTATATAATGAGGAGTTTATTTCTTTATTAGCAAGAGGAGTGAGACAAGCTTATCCGCAGTTTTATGAGGCTGATTTTGTACGTCGTGTGTTTGAAGGGAACTGGGCTGAGAAAGCGTTGAAAGAACGGATGCGTCATGTGACAACATGTTTACACGATTTTTTACCCTCTAATTATGAAGAGGCGATTACAATATTAAAAAATGTTGCACCGCAGCTAGAAGAACATGAATTAGCTGGCATTATACTTCCTGATTTTGTAGAGATGTATGGATTACACAACTGGGATGTATCGATTGATGCACTTGAATGGTTTACACAGTATACGACGTCGGAATATGCGGTCCGCCCTTTTTTCATAGAAGATCAAGACAAAATGGTGGAGCAGATGACAAAGTGGAGTCTGCATCCACATCACCGTGTAAGACGATTAGCAAGTGAAGGGATTCGATCAAGGTTACCATGGGGGATGGCACTTCAGCAGTTTAAAAAAGACCCACTTCCGATTATTCCAATTCTCACAAACTTAAAAGAGGATGAATCCCTATATGTACGAAAGAGCGTTGCAAACAACATGAACGACATATCAAAAGATAATCCAGAGATTGTACTTAAACTCGCACAAGAATGGATTGGGAAGCATTCGCATACAGATTGGATTATAAAACATGGCTGCCGAACGTTACTGAAAAAGGGGAATCAACAAGCGTTATCGATTTTTGGATTTCAAGATAGTCATTTAGTACAAGTGATTGATTTTGCAGTTAGTAAAGAAAGAGTCTCTATCGGTGAAGACCTTCCGTTTTCTTTCGAACTAAAAGGAGAGACGGAAGAGCCAGTTAAAATTCGAATTGAATATGCGATTGATTTTGTAAAAGCAAGAGGTAATCGAAATCGTCGTGTTTTTAAAGTTACTGAAAACGAAATAACAAATGGAAAGCCATTATCATATAAAAAAGTGCATTCCTTTAAAGACTTATCAACGAGGAAGCATTATAAAGGTGTGCATACGATTACGCTAATCCTTAATGGAAAGGAAATAGTGAAAGAGGATTTCTACGTAGAGTAACTTAGTAGAGAGATTGTTAATGCAATCTCTCTTAATTGTGTATAAATGTATATATTTTACATATTTATCTTTTTCGCTACATGTTCATGTTATAATTTAGATATATAAATGATAATGATGGAAATGTGTCTATACAAATAGAGAGGGAGATGGGATATGAGAAAGCATCTTTTTGTAATAGCGCTTGTAAGCATAACATTACTTGCATGGATAATGGCATGGTCACAACTTCCAGCAGACGTTATCATGCATCGAAATGAACGAGGCACAGCAGATGATGTGTACATTGCAAAAATTGGAGCGATGATTTTAGATGTTGGACTAATGATAGTTGTAGCAGGCATTTTGACAGTTGTTCCTAAAATAGATCCGGAAAAAGAGAAAAATGTAGCATTTATGAAATCATATAAAATTATGAAGTATGTATTTTTATTATGCTTTTTCCTAGTTACGATGATGACCTTATTTGGCCGTTTAGGTTATGTGCTTCCTGTAGGAATACTGCTTTTGGGGATAGCTAGTATGATAGTAATCGCGGCAATATATGCATATCGTATTTATAAAAAGGAATCCATTGAAATCTAGTAGGAAAAAGGATGAGGAAATGAAAAGAACAAGCACAAGGAAATTTTTGTGCTTGTTTCTTTATGACTGTCTTTTCTTGAGTATCTTATATGAAACAGGGATTAGTTTCATTGGCTAAAATTAGGAAAGGGTGTAGCATATGATAAACGTGTAGAATAAATGCTTATTTTAATGCATGAAAAATAACAGTTACTCCTCAAAAAAGAGATTGCCTTATTTAAAAAATATTGATGTAACGATAAAACCTATTATAATTACCACGATGAGGACTCCAAGCCCCTTCCACCCTAAACTACCTACTAAATCAGCAAAATTCCCAGCTTCAGTTCTATTAAACGCGTCGTTCATAGTTCCAGTTGGGTTTCTTTTTAACTCTTCTTGTCGGAGTCTTTCTCTTCTTCTTTCAGGTGCTTCTTTGTTTTCGCTCATGGTCACACCTCCATATTACAAGATTCTAGTATATATTCTTGAATCCTTTTAAAAAACTAATATTAATTATTGTAAAATTAAGAAAATAATCAAAAGGGATAATAGATGAAAGCAGCCCAACTTATTATTGTATGTGTTATGTTAGGGCTCATAGTTGTGAGCAAGGTTGGACTAGATACAATTCTACATACGGTTCCATGGAAAGAATGATGTAATTTTTTTGAAATTCATGGTTGTTAATTAGAAGAAGTGTGAATATTTGACAAAAAAACAATTGTGTTGAAATATGAAAATATTGTAAAATATAGGTTGGTTTAGGGTGATTTTTTTGAAAAGAAGGGGAGAGAGAAAGTGAGAACAAAAAAATGGCTTGTGGTTTGTTTTGCCACGCTTCTTACATTTGGAGTTGTAAGTGGTTGTGATTCTTCCAAGAGTTCAACAAAAGTATCAGAATCAAAGAATGGAAAAGAAAAAGCAGAATCAAAAAGTGTCGCGTTAGAAATCGAAAGCGCTCAATTTGTGTTACCAGAGGAGTATGAGAAGCCAGTAAACGGTCGTGTTTTACAAGTAAATGTGAACGTAAAGAATATTGGAAAAGAAGCTTTCCAGTTATCACAGAGAAACTTTTCATTGTATGAAGGTGATAAAAAAATGAAAGAGTACTATTCTGCTGATACGAATGCAATAAAGTATGATGATATTGATACAGGAAAACAAATAGCAGGAACGCTTTATTTTGATGTGAAGGAAGCGGATTCTTATGAGTTAGTATTCAAAAAAGAGCGTTTAAATCCAGAGAAAGAAAAAGAAGAGAAGCTTACATTTAAAATTGATGGAAAAGAATTGAAAAAGAAAATTGGTGAATTAAATAGACCTGGGGATTCGTTAGCAGCGTACATAAACGCAATCTTTTATGATAAAGATGTGGAAAAAGTAAAGGAATTGTCAGGAGATGATGGTCAGGAAGTCATTAATGCGGTGAAAGATGGTTTAAATCGTACATTACAAAGTGAACTTGGATTTACATTAGACCAGCAAATTGTTGATACGTACTTTATAAAATTAAAAGCTGCGATACAGGAGAAGGTAAAATTTGAAGTAACAACAGTATCAATGGAAAATGACGGAAGACGAGCAAATGTTGAAATAAAAGGGAATCCTTTATTAGTATATGAGTTACAGTCAAAATTACAAACTGAGGCAAATAGAATTGCAACAGAAAATCCAGAGATTGCAGAAGAGGAATTAATAAAAAAAATATTTGAGTATCAAACATCGATTTTACATGAAGCACCAGTATCGCCAACAGAGAAAGTAGTTAAACTGCAAATGGAGAAGCATGGAAAAGATCAGTGGCGTGTTAGTGGTTTAGAAGAAGAGAAAATCGTAGAAGCAATTGTAACTTTTCAATAATGTATAGTAGGAGTTGTCCGAAGGTAGTATGTAACTTCGGGCAACTCTTTTTTTATAAGAAGTATTTTACCTTACAAACATGTAATCTTTCTGTAAGGTGAATGGATAGGATCCATGTTATCCCAAATGCTATAGTAACAAAGTAAATAATGTGCGTTGTCACATGTAATAGATGAACGATAAGTGAGGGATAACGGTTGAAAACAGTATTAGAAGCAAAGCAAATTAAAAAAGTATATCGTACGGGCAGCAATACGTTTGAGGCGTTAAAAGGTATTGATTTACAAGTGAAAGAAGGAGAATTCGTCGGAATTATGGGACCGTCTGGTTCTGGTAAGACGACGCTTTTAAATGTGCTTTCTACAATCGACCAAGCGACGAACGGTGAAATTTTAATTGATGGTAACGATATTATGAATATGAATGATGATAAGTTAGCATTGTTCCGCCGTGATCATTTAGGATTTATTTTCCAAGATTACAATTTGTTAGACACGTTAACGGTGAAAGAGAATATCGCACTTCCACTTGCGTTATCAAAAGTAAAAACAAATGAAATTGATCAGCGTGTGCTAGAAATTGCGAAGAAGTTTGGTATTGACCACATTCTTCAGCAATATCCATATCAAGTATCAGGTGGACAGAAGCAGCGCTGCGCTGCTTCTCGTGCGATTGTAACGAATCCAAGTATGATTTTTGGTGATGAGCCAACAGGTGCGCTTGATTCAAAATCTGCAACAGATTTATTAGATAGCTTACAAGCGTTAAACGAGTATGACAATTCAACGATTTTAATGGTAACACACGATGCGTTTGCGGCAAGTTATTGCAAGCGAGTGATTTTCATTAAAGATGGTGAGTTATATAAAGAGTTACACCGTGGTGAATTAACACGTAAACAGTTCTTCCAAAAAGTCGTTGATGTAATGTCGGCGATTTCCGGAGGTGCGGCAGATGACATTATATAGCATTGCCCTTCGCAATATAAAGCGAAATTTTAAAGATTACGCTTTATATTTTGCGTCTATGATTTTTAGCATTGTTATTTATTTTACGTTTAAAGCATTGCAGTATAATTCACAAATGACCGCGGCTGCGGAAGGCTCAAAAAAAATAAGCGGGGCTTTTCAAGTTTCAAGTGTCATGCTTATCATTTTCGTTGCAATTTTTATCATCTATTCAAATGGATTTTTTACAAGAAAGCGGAAGAAAGAAGTTGGCTTGTATTCGTTATTAGGTATTCGTAAAAAACAAATTGGTAGGATGTTATTTTATGAAAACATGATAATGGGATTATTATCGTTAGTAATCGGTATTATAATTGGAAGTTTATTATCCAAGTTATTCCTTGAGTTGTTACTTAACATGATGGGATTAAATTTGAATGTCCAGTTTGAAGTGCCGCTGGGTGCTGTTATTGATACAACTGTAATTTTCTTTGTCATTATTTTATACACGTCACTGCAAGGATATCGCTTAATTTATCGTTTTAAGTTAATCGAACTATTCCGAGCGGAACGTGAGGGAGAAAGCGTGCCAAAAGGTTCGGTTATTATGGCATTACTTTCGATATTTTTAATTGGTTCTGGTTATTTCTTGTCATTAACATTTACGAAAGCTGTTATGCATGTAAACTTTATGATGCTTGCACTTTACATTTTACTTGCGACAGTGCTTGGTACGTATTTATTGTTTACATTCTTTACTGTGTTTGTATTAAAGCGAGCACGCAATAAAAAGTCATCTTTTTATAACGGTATGAACATGGTGACCACGTCGCAGCTGTTATATCGTATTAAAGGGAATGCAAAATCACTTGCGACGATTGCGGTATTAAGTGCTGTAACGTTAACAGCCGTTGGTGCATCTGTCACAATGTATTACAACACATTTACGCAAGCAAATAGTATTGCACCGTATAGTTATTCGTATGAAAAGCAAGGTGCAGAACTTGATAAGAAAGTGAAAAACATTTTAAATGAATCAAAGCAAGACCACCCTATAACAGCTCAGTTTGACGTTGAAATGGTACCGGTTGCCGGAAAGTTTGCGGGTGAAAATGCTGACATGAACGGTAACCCACATTACTTTATTACAGAAAAGTATAGCTTAATTTCACAATCAAAATTTAATGGAATTGCAAAGCGTATGGAAACAGAAGCGGTAACGTTACAGGATGAAGAAGCGTTTATTTTTGATGGCAGTTATATGGAAGGACATGAGTTTAGCTCGGTCTACAAAGGAAATGAAGTTGTATTTCCGCTTGGGAATGGAACAAAATCGCTAACAATTAAAGGTGCCGTTGGAAAGACGGTTACGAACATTGGTGAGTTAGTTGTTGTCGTTCCAGATGCAGTATATGAGCAAGCGAAGAAGGAAAATGGAACACGCACTGTAACAAACATTGATGTAGAGGGCGAACGAAAAAGTAAAGAGTTAACAGAGAAGTTAGCAAGTGTGATGCCAAAAGGCGAGTCTGATTTTGAAGAGCCGTTTAGAGATTTCTATAGAGGATTCCAAATGATGCTTGAAGCAACGGGACTACTTATGTTTATCGGTATTTTCCTAGGGCTTGTATTTTTACTTGCGACAGGTTCAATCATTTACTTTAAACAATTAACAGAAGCAGATGCTGACCGCGATCGCTACATTGTACTTCGTAAAATAGGTGTAACGAAACGTGAGATGAAGCAAGCCATTGCAAAACAAGTTGGTTTTATCTTTGCTATTCCGTTAGTAATTGGAATTTTACACAGCTTATTTGCTTTAAAAGGATTTTCAACATTAATGCCATTTGAAATTTTAATTCCACTGTTGATGAGCATTGGTGTATATAGTGTAATTTATATTGGATATTACTTCTTTACTGTACATTCTTACTTTAAGATTGTGAGTAGAAAGTAGGTAAAGTGAAACTTCACTCAGTGGAGGGCTTCATCCCTAACTGAGTGTCAGTCCGTTAATGCGGAATCAAAAGAAGAAAAGCCTTCCTATGTGGAGGCTTTTCTTCGTACTCTTTTTTAGGGTTATTAGGGATTGAGGGTGTATTACAACCGTAGGAAAGGATGAAAAAGGGACCCTCAAAAACATTTTAACATCTTTATATACAGAATGTTTTTCTAAAAAATATATGGAAAACGGTGAATGTTCTGTTTATTTTTTTCTAAAAATTACGAAAATTAACATTTTAGTAACGTTGTTATAAAGAAAAAAGCACTCTTTTGTTATTTTTAGGTTAGGTAAGTGTAACGTTTGATATTAAAAGGACCACAACATTTTAGATATGTCTAAAATGTTGTGGTCCGATTTGTTTTCTATTTTTATTAACGCACCCGTTTGTTTAAGTAAATTTATTTACAAACTTTACCCTTTATTTGATTTTTTATCAAAAGGAGAAACTGCAATGCTCTATTTTAAAACTGTCTCGGCTGGGGTAAATGCTTCCCATTGATTATATTTCGTTGTTATTGATGAAATAAACCAATACTCTCTAAATGGTTCTAGATTCTTTTCCATGGTTATAAGCTTCTGCCCACTACCAAAATCTGCATATGATGTCTCTAAATCATATTTAACGGTATACCGCATTCTGGATTCGCTAAGCTTTTCTACTTTGGTAAAACGAAAATTACTAACCCAAGGGCTTGACTGACCTGTCACCCAGTGAGCTTGCTCAAATTTTATCCTTGATTCTTTCTGAAGCGAAGGAGACAACATCGCATATTGAACAGCACCGCTTCGATTATTCACGCCTAATATCCACAGTTCAACGGTTTGTTTCGGTTCGCTTACGTGCAAACCAGTCATAAAAGACATTAACTGGCTTTCTAAAGGATTGAGTTGTTTTGTGGCTGCTATTGCGGGATTATCATTAAAAAGCAGTAGTAAAAATAAAAGTATTATAAATCGCAATAAATTCACCTCTAAAGTTTATTTTCTTAGAGGTATTATTCTACCTATAATTATTATTGATTCGTTATCAAACGATTTGTATTGATATACAATACTCTCAGCCATCTTTTTCCTCAAACCTGATACGTCCTCCAACATTCAAACAAATATTCTTCTTTATATTACTATATTAAACATTTTAAACTATGTTCTTGATCATTATTTATTTAATCAATTATGAAATAAAAAAGGATAATTAGTCCTCATAATAGACTAATTATCCTATAAATTATTATCTTAATTTAACTAGTAAGTGCTTTTTATTATTTATCCGTCACAACAGATGCGATGTACGGTAAGTTACGATATTTTTCAGCGCAGTCAATGCCGTAGCCAACGATAAATTCATCAGGAATTTGGAAGCCAACATATTCTGCTTTCAAGTCTACTTTACGGCGTTCTGGTTTATCAAGAAGTGTACAGAACTTTAATGTTTTTGGTTTATGCATAAAGAAGTGATCTTTTAAGAAGTGAAGGGTTAAGCCAGAATCGATAATGTCTTCAACAACAATTACGTTTTTACCTGTAATGTTTACATCGATATCCTTTAGTAATTTTACTTTCCCTGTCGTTTCTGTTTGATTTCCGTAGCTAGATGCGGAAATGAAGTCAATTGTTACTTCATTTGAAATGTGGCGAATTAAGTCAGCCGCGAATACGAAAGATCCTTTTAAAACCGCAATAACAACGATTTCTTCTCCCTTAAAATCACGCTCGATTTGCTGTGCTAATTCCTTCGTTTTTTCTTGTAATTGTTCTTGTGAAATTAACACATCTTTGATTTCAATTTTCATGAATATCCTCCTATGTAGTGAACGTATGAACAATTTGACTGTAAAGGATTAAGGTGGAAATGTCAAAGGTAATACATTGGGCGGAAAAGAACTATATATGAGTGAAGGGGAGGACGAATAGTGAGAAAGATAATGTCAGTTATTGCGACAATTTTATGTATGATGCTTGTATTTACAGCGATGGTTAGCTTGCCAGCTCTATTTATAAAGGGAAAACAAGTTGGCATATATGTAGGGGGATTTTTCAAAGAGTACATAGATGTTATTTTGAAGCTATTGCATCCAGAACAGCTAAAGATTAATACCGTCATGCAAATTGATACGATTATAAATGGCGTTCAAATATTTAAAATGAAAGCAAGAGAGTTTCCACTGTTTCCATTTGTGTTAGAGCCGTATATGTATTCAATGTTTCTTTTAATAGGTTCACTTTTCCTTGCAATAGTTGTTTCTTTTTCATGTAGTGTTATTGTTACTTTGCTTTCGAAGCGTCTTCAGCAAGTTGTAAAAACAATCTTCTCTTTCCTAAAAACTGTACCGGATGTGTTTCTTATTTTTTTCGTGCAGCTTTTTATAATAAGTATATATAGAAATACAGGCCTTTTACCGCTGAACCCCATTTCATCGATGCAAAATACTTCTATTATTTTACCAATCCTTGTGTTATCTATCATACCGACCATATCGCTGTTTCAATTTCAATTGTTATTGATGGAAGAAGAAAAGAACAAAGAATACGTGACATATGCAAAAGCGAAAGGGTTTAGTGAGAGGTATATTATGTTTCAACATATTTTAAGGAATATTATCGTATCGCTTCTAAATCATATCGAGTCTATTTTGCTTGCATTAGTAACGAGTATATTAGTCTTTGAATATTTGTTTCATATAAAAGGTTTATTTTCTCTTTTAATAAATGGGCAAGATCCAGCTGTTGTTGTTTATTTACTTCTTTTATTTGTATCTCCAATTTATGGAGTTATTGTTGTTGTAAATTGGTTAAGGAGAACAGTATATGCATAGTCGAAGGTATTTGTATTTTTTTGTTCCTATTTTTATTATGTTATGTGCTAGTTTTCTGCTTCCATATGTGCAAGAAGAGCGAGAAAGAGTACTGTATACGTATGATGAAGAAGGTAAGGTAGATGAGGCAGCTCCGTTTTCTTTCTCTCGTACATACTGGTTTGGTACAGATCGTGAGGGAGGAGATTTGTTTTATAAAGTAATAGACGGAGCGAAATATACGATTCTTATTTCGTTTTTTGTTGCATGCATGAGAGTAATTATTGCGGTTTGTTTTAGTTTTTTCATAAAGAAAAGAAAATCTATATTTGAAAGCTTACGTTTCTTTCCGCAAACGTTATTTTGTCTGTTGTTTCTCTCCCCATTTATTATATATGAAGTTCGGACGAAACCCATTGTATCAAATGTTGAGGTATTATGTATCCAGCTTATCGTATTTGTAGTAATTGCTGTTCCGGGACTGACGCGATTTTTTCAAACGGAGGTGGAGCAGCTCTGGAGAAAAGAATATGTACAAAGTGCTTTTGTTCTAGGTGGAAGTAAATGGCATGTATTCCGAACGCATATTATAAAAGGAGTATGGCCAAAAATGATGTTTCAAATTGGAGAACAGATGGTGCAAGTGTTACTTCTTATGTTACACTTAGCGCTATTTAAAATCTTTTTAGGGGGAACAAAAATTGTATCTGGGCAAGTGCATGATCAATATAATGTATATTCCCCATATGTAACTGATTGGGCGAACTTAATTAGTTATTATTATATTGAGTTAATGATTGAGCCAAGAATTGTGATGGTTCCCGTTCTGTTTTATATGATTTTATTATTTTGTATGACAAAGGCTGTAGAAGGATATAAAAAAGAAGATTGCAATTAAGCAATCTTCTTTTTTCGTGTTACTTTCATATTTTTAAGTAAGTGCGGCGCTGATGTACTAAGGAGTACGAGTAGTACTGCACATGCAGCAAACGCTCCGATTAAAGTGATACCATTTGCAATTAAAGAATACATGAAAGCAGATTGCCCTTCAGGTGCATATTCTCCGAAGAATAGAACACCAGCAATGAAGTGCCAGAAATAACGAGCGATGCTTCCAACTAAAGTTGCAATTACGATATAAAATGCTAATGTTCCTTTATTCCCATTTTGGATAGCATGTTGAATTGGATTGAAAAATAGACCAGCTAATCCGATGAAAGCAAAGGCGATAAAGTATTCAATACATGCTTGTAGAGCTGTTAAAATGTAAGCATCTCCCGTGACGATCTGTAATAGTCCCCAAAGAAAGCCACTCAGCATACCGATTTTTACTCCCCAGCGATAAGCAGCTATGAAAATAGGTATCATTGCAAATGAAATGGAAATACCAGCTGAAAGTTTAATAGATGGAAAGAAATCAATAATTAAAGCGAGTGCCGCAAGAATTGCCGCTTCAATCATCGGTTGTAAATTTTTATTGCGCATGTGAAAAATCCCCCTATCATATGTCTCTGAAAGAAACCTCGATTATCATAGGGGGATAAAAATACATAGATATAAATAAAAGTCCGATGTATTCTCGTTCTACACAATCCCTACGCTAGCGTTAACTAACAGGTTCAAAGGGTCGGAACGGCATGTTCCCTCTCAGCCAAGAGGCTCCCCCTGTGATAACAAGATTCTTCATTTGTCAGGTTTTATTGTAAACGAAATGGGGGGAATTGGCAAATAGAGAGTGACTGAATTATTGCTAGTTTTGGCTGAATAAATGAAAAAGTGACCGGACTATTGCTAATTTTGACCGAATAAATGAAAAAGTGACTGAATTACTCCTAGTTTTGACTGAATAAAAAAATCCCCTACATAAAATATATAGGGAATTCTGTTTATAACACGAGATAAGAAATGAATGAAAGAAGAATTGAAATCCCAGCAATCACTCCAACAACGATGCTATGGCGTTTTCGATTTATGACAACGATTGCGATATATTCACGAATCATTGCGTTTGGCCAGTAGTAAAATGCCGTCTTCGAACCGATTCCTTGGCTATTTAATCCAGCTTCTTTTGCATATAGCCCAGCGCGGAATAGGTGGAAGTTATTTGTTGTAAAAATGCTGTTGTATTTGCCACCTGTTCGTTCATCCATAATTCGCTTAGAAAATAGCATATTTTCATACGTATTTACAGATTGGTTTTCTTGTAATGTATGCTCAATTGGAATTCCTTTTTCGACTGCATATGCTTGCATCGCTTCAGATTCTGGTAAGTTTTCATCAGGACCTTGTCCACCTGAGAAAATGATTGTTGGTGGCGCCGTGACTTTTGCCTGTTTATGATAAAATTCAATCGCTTTATGAATTCGACTTGCTAATAACGGCGGTACTTTATCGTTAATTAAACCACTGCCAAGCACGATGATGAAGTCTTGATTGTAGCGCGGACGATTAAATTGATATAGGAAGTAAGCAGTTAAGAAGTTTGCAGCATGAATTAAGAAATATAGCATAATAAGTGAAATTCCGCCTTCAATTGGCTGTAGCTCCTCTGAAATAAATCGGCTCGGATCAATTAACGAGTAAATAATATAAAACAATATTGCTAGTCCAAGAAGAAATGTTAAAGAGTTAGCAAATCGTCTTCCTTCACGGCGCATAAGAATTCGTGCATTTAAGAATAGGCTGACCATTAATGCGAATAAACCAAATGTTAATAGTAATAAAAGTAATACGATTGGTATAAGCGCTAGCATCATAAAAAAGGAATTATTTGAAGAGAATGCTAAATATGTGATGAGAACTAAAAACCAGCAGAAAAAAATGTTAAATAGAAAACCGTTCAGTACTCTTCTTGGTTCTCTTATATAAGAAAATAAGAAGATGCCAAGGAAGATAACTGTAATAATTGCTATAACAGACACAAATATGTACACCTCGGTAATAGATTTTGTGCAGTGTGCACAATTCTTATATATTACAAGAAATAGGTAAAGGAGTGCAAATAGGAATCGCCGATAAATAGTGAGAAATAGCCGAAAGCACCGCAACAAAAAACGCACCACCTAAAAGAGTGGCGCGTTCACCTTATTAATGATATCCCTTCGCAGAGTCTTTATGAATTTTCTCTTTGAAGATTGTGTAGCTCCATAGTTGGTAACCGATAACGATTGGTACCATGACAAGGGCAACGAAGAACATAATTTTTAAGTTTAGATGGCTGCCCGCAGCTTCAAATAATGTTGTACTGTATTCGTCGTTAATACGAGATGGCAACATTCTTGGATACATCCCCGCAAATCCAGTTGCCATAAAGAGGGCGATAGTTGTACAAACAGATGTAAAAGCGAATCCGATTTTCTTTTTATTGACCATAATAATTGTGATGACACTTGCTACCATCGCAAGTAGCGGTAAAATAAACAGTACTGGATATTCCGTAGAGTTTTGGAATAAGTTTGTACGGTTTGCTGTTGCGACGTAAAAGATGGCTAAAATAGCTGCGGAAGCTATTGAAACTGGTTTTGCAATTTTATATGAGCGCTTCGCAACGTCTCCATCTGTTTTAATCATAACCCACAGTGCACCAGATAAAATGAAGGTCACTGTAAAGAAAATACCGCCAAGTATGCCGTAATGATTAAGTAAACTTAGTAAATTTCCTTCGTAGCCATTTTTACCAATTTCTAAGCCGTAATATAAATTGGCAAATGTTACGCCAAACAAGAAAGCGATTAAGAAACTACCAATTGCATAGGCCCATTTCCACGTTTTTTGCCAAAGTGGTGAGTCGTCTTTATGCATAAACTCGAGTCCTGCAGCTCGGGCAAAGAGTGCAATTAATAATAAAAAGAATGGTGTATATAAGTAACTAAACATATTTGCATATGTGATTGGGAACGCCGCAAATGTTGCGCCCCCAGCTGTAATTAACCAAACTTCGTTACCACCCCAAAACGGTCCAATTGCTTCTTGTAACTGATTGCGTTCTTTTCGGTCTTTCGTAACGAATGGAAAAATCATTCCGTTACCAAGTGCATATGCATCGAGAATAAAGT
The DNA here is from genome assembly GCF_000712595.1 of Bacillus manliponensis. Classification (GTDB taxonomy): domain Bacteria; phylum Bacillota; class Bacilli; order Bacillales; family Bacillaceae_G; genus Bacillus_A; species Bacillus_A manliponensis. The sequence continues at coordinate 19,538 of NZ_JOTN01000024.1, read as the reverse complement.
AAACTGCCCAAATGACGCCCCATAAGCCGAACCAAATAATGGCGAGTGTATCATGAGACATGAGCCGCACCTCCTTTATGAGACTCTTCTAATGCTGCAGGTCCTTTCTTCGCAAATTTCAGCATTAAGTATACGTCGGCAATTAATAGTAATGTGTAGAATAGTATTAAACTAATAAGTGAGAACCAAATTTGTGGTACAGAAATTGGTGAAACAGCTTCTGCTGTACGCATCAATTTATATACTGTCCATGGTTGGCGTCCTACTTCAGCAACGATCCAACCAGCGTTAATTGCAACATATGGTAATAAAACAGACCACATTGTGACTTTTAGGAAACGTGTTGAATTTTCTAATCGATCTTTACGGTATAAATAGAATCCATACCATGTTAATGCCATAAAGAATATGCCAAGTGCCACCATAATACGGAAGCTATAGAAGACCATATTTACATTTGGTCGTTCATCTTTTGGGATATCTTTTAAACCAGTAATTTCTCCGTCAAATGAATTTGTATAGAAGAAACTTCCTAGCTTTGGAATTGTAAACATTTCAAAGTTTTCTTCATTTTCTACATCTGGAATTTGAATGATGGAGAAGCCGTGTCCTTTACCAGTTTCCCAAACCGCTTCCATTGCAGCGCCTTTTGCTGGCTGCATCTTCGCAGCGAATACACCAGATTGATGACCGATAAACGGTGTAACTGTTGCAGCGAATAAACCAAGCATTAAACCATATTTAAATGACTTTTTAAAGAATGGAACTTCATTTTTACGCAATAAGTGATACGCGCTGACTGCCATAACGAAAAATGAACCAACGATATAACAACCAACTACTGTATGGAAGAACATGTGCCATGCATAGGGATTGGTAACAAGTGCCCAGAAATCATTTAATTCCGCGCGTCCGTTACGAACGACATAACCAACAGGGTTTTGCATAAATCCGTTTGCTGTAATAATCCATAATGCGGATATATTAGTACCAAGTGCGACCATCCAAATCGAGAAAGCACGAAACTTTGGTGAAATTTTATCGCGGCCAAATAGCCAAATTCCCATAAATGTAGATTCTAAGAAGAAGGCAACAAGTGCTTCGATGGCAAGAGGGGAACCGAAAATGTCTCCCATATATTTCGAGTACTCAGACCAGTTTGTCCCAAATTGGAACTCCATCGTAATCCCGGTGATAATCCCCATCACGAAGTTAATCGCAAATAGTTTCCCCCAGAAGTCGCCCATTTTTCGGTACATCGGATTTAGTGTACGTGCATATTGTGTTTCCATGAACGCCACTAAAATGATTAGTCCGATTGTTAATGGTACAAATAAAAAGTGATAAAAAATAGTAATTGCAAATTGAAAACGACTAAGTAATAAAACTTCGGACATAATATTGTGTCACTCCTTTTTTACATTATCTACATTTAGTTTATAGTGAAAAGATGAGCAAAGTAGGAAGGAGTTGTTACAAAGCTGTGTGTATATTTTGAAAGAATTATGACTGTTTTTTAAATGTATCGTATTTTTAACATAAAACAATATACTTTGTGTGTGTTTTACATTTTGATACACTAAAAAAGTAACAACAGGAAGAAAAGAAGAGAGGTATTTTACTATGAAGTCATTAGAAGAGATTTTGAAGTATAACGAAACGTTTGTAGAAGAGAAGCAGTATGAGAAGTATGAAGCGGGGAAGTTTCCAAATAAAAAGATGGTTATCATCTCTTGTATGGATACACGTCTTGTTGAATTATTACCAAAAGCGATGAACATGCGTAATGGTGATGTAAAGATTATTAAAGTAGCGGGCGCAGTTGTATCGCATCCGTTTGGAAGTATTATGCGTAGTATTTTAGTAGCGGTATATGAACTAGGCGCTGATGAAGTATGTGTTGTTGGTCACCATGACTGCGGTATGGCGAAAGTACAAGCTGAGAGCACAATTGCGAAAATGAAAGAACGCGGTATTTCAGAAGAAAAAATCAATATGCTTCGCTATTCTGGAATCGATTTAGAGAAGTTTTTACATGGATTCTCAAGCGTAGAAGAAAGCGTAGAGCACAGTGTAGATATGCTTCGTAACCACCCACTAATGCCAACAGAAGTGCCGGTTCACGGTTTAGTGATTCACCCTGACACTGGAAAATTAGATCTTGTTGTGAATGGTTACGAAAATTAATGTTCTTTCTCCTTTTTCTCCGGGACGGGATCAAACCCTCCTGGATGAAAAGGATGACATTTTAAAATGCGGGTGACAGTGAGCCATGTTCCTTTTAGCGCTCCGTGTGTTTTCATCGCTTCCAATCCGTAGTGAGAACATGTCGGATAAAAGCGACACGTCGGTGGTTTTAATGGAGAAAGAAACTTTTGGTAAAAGCGAATGATGCCGATTAGAATCTGTTTCATAAGCTTCTCCTTTCGTGCATATGTTGTAAGTATTATAGCATGATTGTACACAAATACTTTACTAATAACTAATTCCGTTATATCATATTGGATATAACGGAATTGAAAATGAAGTCGGGGGGAAATTAGTTATGCCATCAGTAGAAAGCTTTGAATTAGATCATACGATTGTAAAAGCACCTTACGTAAGACATTGCGGTGTTCATAAAGTAGGAAGCGACGGTGTTGTGAATAAATTTGATATTCGTTTTTGTCAGCCGAATAAACAAGCGTTAAAAACTGGTGTCATTCATACGCTAGAGCATTTACTTGCATATAATTTACGCGCTCATATTGATCGTTACCCACATTTTGATATTATCGATATTTCGCCAATGGGTTGCCAAACAGGTTATTACCTTGTAGTGAGCGGCACACCAACTGTACGCGAAGTAATCGATTTATTAGAACTAACAATGCAAGACGCAGTAAAAATTACAGAAATTCCAGCTGCAAATGAAACGCAGTGTGGTCAAGCGAAACTGCACGATTTAGAAGGTGCAAAACGTGTGATGAATTTCTGGTTAGAGCAAGAGAAGGATGAACTTGAAAAAGTATTTTAATAGAAAAAAAGCTGCCTGTTGAGTAACGGGTTTGGTTTTGGAGTACAAACATTAAAGAAGCAATAAAACAAGAGGTCCAATTCGCATCTGAATTGGATCTCTTGTTTTTGTTGATATTAAAGGATTTATGTTGATCTCGCACTCCAATTCACAACAGTCTGATGGCTAACATACTCCTGCGAATTGGTTTGTTAAAAAGTATGTAAATTGGTTATACAAATCCTAGTGCAAATTCAATAGGAGCGGTGATAAATGATGATAAGTCCTACAAATCCAATAGGAGGGTCAATTTTCTTACCTATAAAATGAAAGAGTGGCATACCCAAAACATACCAACCACTTATTACAACCGCACAGTATTTTATTTTTTTTCAAACCCTTTACCGATAACTCCGAGAACGCTTTGCTTTTGTCAATGTAGCACAAAAGGTTGAAAGCCTGATAAAGAGCAAATTAAAAAGGCTCAATACAACAGGATTAGAACAAGCAATATTTGGATACATTTCTCCCGCAAAATTCCCGGTTTTAGGAGACAAAAATATACAAAAAACAAGAACTGGTAGTCCCATAATAAAAACAGATATTTTTTAAAAACAATGTGGTTGATATCTTCATAAAAACACCTTTCATTATTTTTTCAAAATGTTAATCGTTTTTTGGTTGCTCATCCAAGACATTTTTTAAAGGTTTTTGAAGAACGTTCACAAAAGTTGCGACGACGCTTGTTGCTAAAATACCCATGAGACCTAGTGATATCGGACCTGCTGGGTCATCACCTGTGAATTGAGCAAGCACCCTTAAATAAACTATTGCTATCAAAATGAAGAAAATGACAGTAAAAGCACATTTTTTTATTAGCTTCAAAGATTTAAGAGATAACTCAGAGAAAGCATTGTTCTTTTCGATATAGGTTAAAAGTTTAAATACTTGATACAACACTACGGAAAACGTTATACATATTCCATATGCACATGCCAAAAGTGGATATAGTGAATAATCACCTGGGCGCTCTATCCCATCTCTTCTGGCTGCTTCAGGCAACCAATATATACACACCGCCAGCACCGCAATTCCAATAAGAAAAGCAATGACCTTTAAGAAAAAAGTTGAATCTAGTTTAACATTCATTTAAAGCACCTCGCTGATGTAATGATAAAATCACTTTAGCACATAATTTATTGTTTAACAATAAATTATTATTGCTTTTTATTATGTTGTTATTGTTATAACTTGATTCTTATGAATAAAAAACGCACAGATAACCAATTACTGTGCGTTTTTTAGTGTGAATCTAGTGAGAATTATATCGCTAATCAGATAGCGAAAAGTGCTGTTATTTCGTATTTTGTACTCCAAAACCGAACCCATTACCTGTTGAGGCAGCTTTTTTTTTCGTATTGACATTAACGTATACGTAAAAGTTTATAGTAAAGATAACAAAAGGAATTGGAGGTAACGATGTTTAGCATTGGAGAGATTTCAAAACGAACGAAAGTTACGACGAGAACACTTCGGTATTACGATGAGATTGATTTATTAAATCCATCTCATATTTCAGAATCAGGGTATCGATATTATACAACAGAGGATATTATGAAGCTTCAGCAAATCACGATGTTTAAAAAGCTGGGATTTAAGCTTTCGGAAATAAGAAAAATGCTACAACAGGAAGATGGTTTTAGTAAAGAAGAGCGGTGGAAGCAGGCTATTCACATAGAGATTCAAACAATTCAAGCAGAAATTGAGCGGTTAAGGAGCTTAGAAAAATTATTATATACAGCTGCTCACTCTATGGAATTACAAGGCGATTTGCGTGCAGAGGATATTCTTTTGTTTATTCAATCGGTGCAAGGGCATGATGCAAGAGAGCAATTTAGACAGAAGCACTTTACGAAAGCAGAACAGGAAATTGTGAAGAGCTTACCATCCTTAGAAGAGGAAGATAGTCGTACGAAAAAATGGTTCCAGTTATTACGAGAAATTCGTCAGCATATACATGAACCGATAGATACACCAGTGATTCAAGGGCTTGCGGAGCGCATGATCGAATTTTCGATGGATGTATTTCAAGGAAATGAGGAATTAATTGATAAATATTGGGGGCTCATTAAACCAGAGGAGGAAGAGGAAGCAAAAGTGTACGGCCTAGATCGGGAGATGATGGATTATATAGAGAAGATTGTAGAGTATTATATAGAAAAGGGTGGAAGATGAAATGAAGTCAGTCGAGAAAGAAACATTGTATGGGGCTGCCCATGCAAAAGTGGAGAGGAAATATTTTTATATACATGCTGCTATTTTTGTAGCTGCACAAATTATATTTAGTGTTATTGTGGGACTTGTTCCGGAAACAAGTTTACCAAGTGGTTCCTATATTCTTCATATAAAAGAATGGATTTTAAATAAGAAAATTGGCTTTTATGAGAATGATACTGTTAATTCTATTGTAGGAGTTTGGACGTCTGTATTAATTATTCATTTCATTTGGGCGATGTCATATATTTTCTTCCCGAAAAAGCAAAAAGAACGTAAGCCAGCTAAAATAGATAAACCAGTGGAAATAAAAAAGGAAAAAGTTTTAACGACCAATCAAGCATGGGTTTATTTATTAATTGGTGGATTTGTAGAAATATTTTGGGCAGCAGGATTAAAAGCTGATTCCATGAGTATTGTAACGATACTTGCGATTATTGTTAGCTTTCATTGCTTTATTAACGCTGCAAAAGTCATTCCAATTGGGACATCATATGCGGTATTCACAGGAATTGGAACGATAGGAACGATATTAGCCGATATCTTTTATTTTCAAGAGCCTGTTCATTATGTGAAGATTGGTCTAATTTGTTTACTAGCATTATTTATTGTTGGTCTGAAGTTTAGCGGAAATACAAGTAAGGAAGAGGGAAAATAAATGGCGTGGATGTATTTACTTATCGCAGGTCTATTTGAAATTATCGGTGTAATTGGTGTAAAGAAAGTGGCGGAAAATAACAGTTGGAAAAATAATATCATCTTTATTGGTGGATTTGTTATGAGCTTTCAATTTTTAAGAATGGCGTTAATAGACATCCCGTTATCCACAGGCTATGCAGTATGGACAGGGATCGGAACGTTAGGAGCTGCAATTGTTGGGATTTTCTTCTTTCAAGAGCCTAAAAATGCATTTCGTATCTTTTGTATCATCGGGATTGTGTGTACAATTATTGGATTGAAAGTTGTAAGTTAAAAAGGTTAGAGCAATCTTGCTCTAACCTTTTTCTTATATTACATATAATAAAATACAAAAACTCCATACGACAATACTCGATCCGATTAGGACAAAACCAAGCGCTTTTTTATTTCTTTTAATTTGATCAATTCCTATAACGAACGCTAAGATTCCAGCTGCAATTTGCATAAGTGGAAGTAAAGAAGTATTACCTGTAATTACGCTGTATGCTGCTAACAAGATAATTGCAATTGAAATAGCAAGTTGTACATAAACTTTTGTCATATTATCACTCTTTCTGAATGTTGTTCATTGTGTGTTATAGAGTTTAATTTTACGTGATACTTCTTATTTCTCGCAACTTCTTCTTTAAAGAAAGTATATCCAAGCTACATTACTCCATATGAAGATACCAAATAAAATATTACCGAAACCCAGCTTTTTTCTACCTTCTTTTATACGCTCAACACCAGTGGTTAATACGATACCTCCAAGGAAAAGTAGTATGAGTGGTAGTGCCGAATCACTATCTGTAAGGGTACTGTATATAGATGTTATGATAACAGCGATCGAGAGTGTAATACTTAGCTTCCCCACTTTACGTCACTCCTTCATTAACTGAAACAAACATAAGCTTGAACGCCCCATACGAAAAGACATGCTGTAATGCAAGTAAGCCCTGTCGCTCTTTTCTTTTCCTTCATTTGTTCTATCCCTATGACCAACATGAAAAGTCCAGATAACACTTGTGTTAGTGAAAGAAAAAGTTCGCTCCTTGTAAATAATCCGTATGATGCGACACATATAAGTACGAATGATAAAATAATACGTGAAATTTTTAAAGTCATATTCTCTGCTACTTCCTTTAAAATAAGTATTTTAAAATTTGGACGCCCCAAGAGTATATTCCAACGCCAATGCAGATGATTCCCATTGCTTTTCTCTCATTTTTAATTTGATCGACTCCAACAACAATAAGCATAATCCCAATTAACATCTGTATAAGAGGAAGTAGAGAGTTATCGTCTGTAAAGAAACTAAATGTTACTAACAGTAGAGTCGCAATTGCTAATGTGATTTTTAAAATTTTCCACATCATATAGTCACCCCTTTTCCTTTTGATGAGGATTATCCTCAGGATTACTCACAGAGTGTTTATTAATAGATAGAACAGAAAGTATTAAAATGACGATGATGACAATTACTGAGATGATCAATATGTTCATCATAGAAATCCCTACTCTCTAAAAAAATAGTTTTGTAATGAGTACTCCTGTAAGAAAGAGAGTACCAAATATGCAGTAAAATCCACCGTCCATTTTTCGTTGCTGTATATGCTCAATGCCGATAATGACAAAGACAAAGCCAATTAAAATTTGTGTAACGATAAAGAATGAATGATTAGCAAAATAAATACTATATAGTGCTATGGCACAGATAAGAACTGAGAGTATAATACGTAACGTTCTCCACATATATTATTCCCCCTTCTTAAAAGCGTCTTTTACAGAGCTGATTCCCATAATCATGCCACCACCAATGCCTAGTGGGATACCAAATAATGTCCAATTAGATATGTATATTCCAGTCATAAAAAAGAAAAGTCCGATAAGGAGCAGTTTTACATCTAGCATTATGTTCTACCTTTCTTATTTTATTTACCTTATTTATCTTAACATGAAAATCTTTCACGCTTTACATATTTTTGGGAAGTATAGCTCACAATAAGGGCAAAGGATACGAAAGAGGATGATCGTATGGAGAAGAAAACATATTATGTTTCAATAGCGAACGGAGAGATTTCTAGAGTGCAAAGCGCAAATACGTATAGCTTTACAATACAGGCAACAGATGAGGAAATTGTAGAGTTACGTAGCCATTTTGACCATGCGTATGAAGAAGATCTTGGTTCATTTGTAAGGTCGCATGTTCCATTTGTTGAGTATCATCATGATTCGAATAACGACCGCTATGACGAACAGCTGCAAGAAGCGTATAAGATGATTTATGAACTTGGCGATAACGAAACGAAAGAATTAATTGCGCAAATGGGAATAATTAATGGTCTATAATTTGTTAACATTAGGCATACTAACTAGAATGTGCTACAATTTGTGGTAAGGAATTTGTAACCATAATAGGGGAGTTTGGCATGTACACATTTAAAGATTACTACCACAATACTGTACAATTATCGTTCGAACGTTATCCATTTTCTCCTGAACCGAAGCACGTTTGGGTTGTATGTCGGTACGGGAATCAATGGTTATTAACGCATCATTTGCGCCGTGGTATCGAATTTCCAGGTGGAAAAGTAGAATATGGGGAAACACCGGAAGAAGCGGCAGTTCGCGAAGTTCATGAAGAAACAGGCGGCGTAGTGCAAGATTTAACTTACATAGGGCAATACAAAGTATCGGGAAAAGACAAAATAATCATTAAAAACATTTATTTCGCAACAATCAGTGCATTGGAAAGCCATACGCACCCGGAAGAAACAAAAGGTTCTGTATTACTAACAGACATCCCAGAAGATATTCATAAAAACAAACGCTTTAGTTTCATTATGCGTGACGACGTACTTGCACGCACAATGCGACATATAGAAGAAATCGGCTGCTTTACGAAATAGGGCGGCCGATTTTTTTGTTTATACAATAAGTCGAATTGTAAATAACAAGAAGATGGTAGTTAATATTCCAAAGAGAACTATTCTTTCTTTCCGCAAAACAAATGATAGTGACAAAAGAATTAGAGATAACTGCTGAATGATTAGGAATATATCATTTGGAAATAGAGTATGTAATCCAATCATAATGACGGCCAAAAATCCTGATATGTGTTTTAGTATATATAAGAAACGTTGCCAGCCGGTTTCATACACTGTCCAGCGTCCGAAATAAGGATTGAGCCAAAAAGCTTGTATCGTACTTTTAAAGGAGTTATGTGTTAAGTTTTCTTCATGAAATTTGATGTATGCTGGCTGCATGAATGGGGCGGTGTCATGAAATGTTTCATATCCCCATACCAATGGTTTTCCGCCCAGTATTACGGCATATTTTGGATAGTTCTTTAATATTTCGCTTGAAGCAGACGGATATATAGGTGTAAGTGGAATTTCCGTATCAACTGAAAAAACGATGCGCTGTCCTTCTGTTTCTCCAAAATATTTTTTCCATTGCAATGTACGTAAACTACTAATGACAAATTGCCACGGCTTTTTCTTTTGAACATTAGCCATGCTGCAATCAACAGGAAGCCATCCTTTTCCTTCAATAAACACTTCATTCCATACGTGAGCTTGCATTGAACCGACTGCCCAGCATCCAATCATTGTGCGGCATGGAATTCCGAGCGAACGGCATAACGCACTATATAAAAATGAAAACTCACCGCAGTCTCCTTTCTTATCACGTAAAAACGATAGAGCACCACGCTCTTTTGGTGGATATAAGTAGCTATATTGTAAAACTAAATGTTCAAATAAAATATATGCTTGTTTATAAATAGAAGTCGTATCTTTAACAAGAGATTGTGCTAGTTCTTTTATGTCGTTTGTGATTGGCACTAGTTCAGTGGAGCGTAAGTAAAATGTTTTTTCTTCATTTGTGAGAGAGTGTGATTTGTTAGGTATGTATGAATCTACCATATAACGTATTTGGATACTTTCTTTTTCTTGTAATTCATAATAACCTAATTGATTGCCTGCTTGATCTGGATTTGAAAGTGAGAGTGGGTCTTTTGTTGTAGTGAAGTGGTGAATATGTTTTGGCCATGATAGCCATAGTTTTGTTACGCTTAGTAGATTGTTTTTGTAGCTATATACGACTCGCCTCATTTTTTTCTCCTTTCTTTTTATAGAAATCGCTTATTTATACCTAAAAATATACATTATAGGTAATTATTATTATCGCATATTTTTAGGAAATTGAGTATCATGTCAGAGACGCAATAGAAGTATAGGGAGGACGCTATGAAAAATAAATATATTTATTTTCTAGCTATTTTGTCGTTAACGATGTTAATGGCAAGTTGTAGTAAAGAGACAGAAAGTAAGCAAGTAAAAGAAGTATGCGAAGGACAAGAACAATGTACCCAAGTTGGAGACGAACTTGTTCAAAAAGTAAATGAGAAGATTGTTGGAATTTCTGACTTAGAAGAGTTTATTCCAATTGAAGACGAAGCACTATTTGCTGAGTATGAAGCAGAAAGTAAAGATGAAGATCGTTATTTCTTTTTGACATCTTACTATATTGATAACGAAGAGATTGTTGATCCATATACAGAAAAGATAGATAAAAAGCGATTGAAGAAAGTATTTAAAGATGATAAGGAATTGCAAGAATATATTATCTCATCACAAGAAGATGTAGAGTATCATGATATGCTTTGGGATTTATATAGTACGTTAATTCCAGTTCAGTATCGTGAGCCAATAAAAGAGTTTGACATTATCACAGATGGATATGATCATATGTTGGCGCATGTGATGCAGCACCCTGACTATCCAGAAGAGTGGACACTGAGTTTAGATGGATTAGATTCTGAAGTGTATTTTGATGAAATGATGAAGACGTTAATTCATGAAACGGTTCACGTATTAACGCTAAATGACTCACAAGTACCAATAGATGAAAAATATTTAGAGGCGTTTATGGATGAAAAAGATGTTTCTAAATATGAAGAGAAATGTAAATCTTTATTTTTAATGGAAGGATGCACGAAAGAAGATTCATATATTAATCAATTTCATGCAAAGTTTTGGACTGACATTGAACAAGAATGGTTAGAGAAAAACGTTGAAACAGATTTAGGTGCACAAGTAGACTTCTTTGAACAGCATCAAGATAAATTTGTTTCAGAATACGCTACAACAAACGTAGTTGAAGATCTTGCTGAAACAATCACTACATTCATTTTAAGTGATTCCAAAACAGTTAAAGAGTCGCAAGAAATAAAATATCAAAAAATCGCGTTCTTCTATCAATTCCCAGAACTTGTTCAAATGAGAGCGGATGTATTATCTGGATTATACGAGCTTTCAAAAGATATGGAATTTGTTGAAGAAGAGGTATAAGAATGATTGAATCCCCCTGTGGAATGCAGGGGGATTTTTGTAAAAGTAATTTATGAAGATATTAAGAGAGAATTATAATTAGTGGAATTCAAGGGAAAAGAGGAGAATTTATTTGATTTAAAATAATGAAACTTTTAGAATATGTGGATCATATTACTGATAATGAAATCGAATGGGAGCCTATATCTAACATTAATGATGATGAAATTGAATGGAAACCTATATCTATAGAATTATTTAATAGCATGGAAATCGAAGAGGGGCAAATTGGGTATTCTATTGACTTAGATGGTCGCAAATTAACTTGGGAAAAAGATGGAGATTGGAGAGAAGAGTGGGTTGTAATTGGATTAGATTCATATGTAGGAGATCCAATTTTTGTAGATACAAATGATAAAAAGTGTCCAGTTTATACAGCTGAACATGGAGAGGGCTTTTGGGAACCGATATGTATAGCTGAAAGTATAGAAGATATAATACGAGAAATAAAAAATTAAGTGTGAAATAAAGTGGTAAATAACGAGTAATTGAGAAGAAAAAATGTTAAAAGAGTATGGATAGTATATGCATGCTAATTATTATACGCATGGTTTAGTAAGTACTTACAAGCATCTGGATTTGTAAATTGTCTTAAATATAGAACCGGAAGTAGCAAATGATATTTTTTACATCGTCGTAGAACAGATTCATTTAGGCGAGCAATTTAAAGAGGGAATTGAATATCATAATATTATTGAAGGGTATCCTATAGTTATGGAGTTATTTGAGGAAATGAAAGAAAGCGAAATGGTAAAAACAATAATATGATTAAACAGTTTAAAATTATTGATTTGTTATTATTGTATATAGTAGCCTATCTTTTAATAGACCAGCCTTTGTATGAGAAAAAGATAGTATTCTTTATTGCGAGTATTATCATATTTATACTAGAGAAACTTATACTGTCTTCAAGAGAATTGAATCGGTATTTTAAACCTACAAGAGAAGGATTTATATCCGATGTACTGATAGGCGTTTTATTTTTTTGGTATATCTTTAATGTTCTTAACATAGCTACTATACTTATTTTGTTAGTGATTTGTATTTTGAAATTCAAGGAAGATTTTGATTTGCTTCTACGTAAGTAAATGATTTTTCTGATGAGATTATTGATCTTCATTATAATAATGAAGAGCTCACTTTATATGGTGTTTTTGAGGTCGAAAGTTTTTAGTTTTATTAGCTTTCTTCATTTGATATGTTTTGTATTATTCGTTCACGTGATGGCGAAAAGTTGCAATCTACTCATCTAAAATCAGAAACACCCGATGAAATTTTTTTCAAGGGTTACTTAGGTAAGGTGAGATGGCTTAACAATCGAGAAGTCGAAGTTATAAATAAACGGGTTACAAAAAAATGGTTGGTTAATATAGAAGAATAATTATTTGAGATTTGTACTATATGTAAAAATAGATTATTGTTTTTTATAGAAATTAATAAGGGAACCGTTGGAGTCTAAAAGTAATTTAGGAGGATTTTCATTGATTAAGCTAATAAAACAACAAAATAATCAACTACTTTATTGGGAAGTGTGGAAAGATGGTAGAACATTAATAGTTCACTATGGAACTGTTGGAGATACAGGAGAAACGGAAGAAATAAAGCTATCTCTATTTCAAAGAGCCGAAAAGGAAATGGAGAAGTTAGCAGAGGAACAACTGCTCAATGGGTATGAAGAGCTAGATGAAGATGAACTAGTCGAGTTTGTGATTCAGTACAGCTATAAAGAAGATGAACTAGAGGAAGCGTTGAAGAAAAGACACTTCGTTGAAGAGTTAATGAACGAATCTCTCGGTTGGACTGGAAATGGTAGTTGTGACGGCGGAGACATTGGCAGTGGAACAATAAATATTTTCAGCTTTGTAGTAGATGTTGAAAAAGCATTACATTCTACTCTTCAAGAACTTACGAATCATAGCTTACTGGATTATGTTAGAATTGCCTATGAAAATGATGAAGGTGATTACATTGGGATTTATCCAGAAAATAAAGAGTTTGATTTGATGTAATTATTTTCTAAACTATTATTGTGTATAGATTAAAAGATACTGTAAAGAAAACCCCTGTATTCTAAATGAATACGGGGGTTTTGAGTAAGCAGATAGTTAAGTTGTTTCGATGTTAACGCTTTTTAATAGAAAAAATTAGTTCAGTTTTTGAATTCTCCCATCAATAACAGGTTGAATCGGTTCTTTAGCTTGTTTTACGTAATCTACTAATGCTTCTAAATCAGTTGGTCCTGTTTCAGAATTCTTACCATTTCTGAAGGCTACAAATCCATCACCGCCTGAAGCTAAGAAAGCATTAGCAACAACAGTATAAGTTTGAGAGGCAACAAGTTCTTCTCCATTTGCTAACTGGATATTTGTAACTTTTTCACCGTCTGGTTTATTTGCATCCCAAGTGTACTTCATACCAGAAATTTGAAGCATTCTTGTTGTACTTTTTTGCCATTGTTGATTTAAAATATCACGAATATCTTGACCTGTTAAATCAACTTTGATTAATTGGTTTCCGAATGGTTGAATGCCATATACTTCTCCCCACGTAATATCACCAGCATCTAAGTCATTACGAATACCACCAGGATTCATAAGCGCAATTTGTGCGTTCATGTTTGCACGCTGAGCATCTGCAACTAAATTTCCAAGAGTGGATTCACCAGCCTCATTTTGCTTGCGATCTATTGAATCGGTAGATTTTCCAATAACTTGATTTACAAGAGGAGCGATTTTTTCTTTATACTGATCCACTTTTTGTTTCACTTGTTGGTCAGGTTGCATTCCTTCATGATAAGTTGTAACAACTTCTGCTTTTTTCTCAACAATATTTTTCGTTTTACGATCAATCTTTACATCAACATCAGCGAAAGCCATTCCATAAGAATTTGCTTGTACAACAAGTTTGTTGTTAACAGTTCCATTTACATAAGTGTGGCTATGACCACCGAAAATGATATCAACTTCTGAATCGGTTTCAGTTGCTAGGCGAACGAGGTCACCATTTGTTACACCAGTATTATCGGTTGTACCTCCGACGTGTGCAAGAACAACAATTGATTTGACACCTAGTCTTTTTAGTTGTTGTGCAGATTTATTAATTGCTTCTACTTCATCTGTAATTTGTACATTTTTTAGCATCGTAGGCATAACAAGGTTAGGAACATCTGTTGTTACAACCCCGATAAAGCCAACAGGAACCCCTTGTACCATTTTTATAGTAAATGGTGGTAAAAACAAGCGTCCAGTTGATTTATTGTAGAAATTTGCAGCGACGTAAGGAAAGGTTGCTCCCTTGAAATCCCCTGTTTTTTCATGATATCCACCATAAATAAGGCGGCGTAGTTCATCAATTCCTTCGTCAAATTCATGATTTCCAACGGTTCCAACATCAAATCCTAAATCATTTAAAATCTCAATTGTTGGCTCATCTTGTAGCAAAGCTGAAACTGGAGGACTTGCTCCAACAATATCACCAGCATGAACCATTAGCGTGTTCGGATTTTGTTTTTCACGATCACGTAAATAAGCAGCTAAGTACTCAGCTCCACCCGCTTCTTTGTTGTTAATTTTCTTTACAGTGTCTAATTGTCCATGAAGATCATTAATACCAAGCATTTGTAAGTCTATGTAGCGGTTTTGTTTTGCTGGTACATGAGACGAAGGTGCAGCATATACACTTGAAAAAGTAATTGTACTTAATACTAGAGCTGCAGGAATGACTTTTTTCCACATGAAATTTCTCTCCCCTTTTTTTCATAATCTGACATCATACGACATAATTTTAATAGATTAAGAGGAGGAATGCTACGAAATTTCTTTTTATTATAAAAATTAATAAGATTTTATTTTTCTACTTACATATTTTGGTGTCAGGGTGGTAGAAGATACTGTGATTTTGCGGGTGATTATGTAGGTGTTTGGTATGATGCTTATTTGCTAGATGAGGGAGCGGAATGGTTTTCACGTTCTAGAAAACCTAAGCTTGGATGGTCTGTAGAGGAACAATTGAAACGTATTTTATAAAAATCCCCGCCATAGTAGGCGGGGATTTCTTATTTCACATCAGCCACAGGTATACTTTCCTCTACTTCATCCGGTTTTCTACTTAATATGACCACAACTGCAATAATACAAAATGCACCAATCATTTGATACGGCAGGAATGAAAGATTTAAAAAGACGACCGCTGCCAAAATTGCAGCTAATGGTTCTGTACAGCCCAGCAATGTTGTTTCTTTCGGTGAGATGTAGCGGATACTATCTAAAAATAAGTAAAAGGCAATTAATGTACCGAAGATGACAACAAAGGCGATGAGTAATAACGTGTTCATTGTAATGTTTTCAATTTTTGTGAGGAAGATAATTTCCCCGTTTGTAAAGAGGTGAACGACTGTGACGCCAAGTCCCCCAATAATCATGCCCCAGCCAACTAATACAGCAGATGACCATCTTTCTAATAACCCTTTTGAATACAGGGTGTAAAATGCGAGTGATACACCTGATAATACGCCCCATATGATAGCAGGCATTGGTACAGTTAAATTTTTTAATGATCCGTTCGTTAATAGTAAAAATGTACCGACCGTTGCTAGTAGTATTGCGATGATATCAATTTTTGTTGGGAGAGATCTATATTTAAAGATGAGGTATAGTGTGATAAAAATTGGAGCTAAGTATTGCAAAATTGTTGCGACAGCAGCATTTCCTTCATCAATTGATGCGAAGTAAGTGTATTGTACACCAAGCATACCGAGTATCCCAAAAATGATAAGTTTAATACGGTCTTGTTTATCTTTCCAAATACCTATTACTTCTCGTTTGTTTTTTCCAACGAGTGAGAAAAGTAGTAACGTTATGCCGGCAAGTAATAAGCGGCTGGTAACGAGCCATTTTGTACTAATGCCTTCTTCTTGAAAAAGTTGCTGGGCAGCTGCTCCTGATAATCCCCATAAACTAGCTCCGACAACAACCATTAATATTCCTTTTATACGTGGATTCAAATATGTGCACCTCCATCGATAAGATTTGTAAAATATATTATGCAATATATCACAGAAGTGACAGGAAAGGAATAACATTTTGTGTAAAATTCTGAAAAAAGAGAGGAGTGCTGTATTGGCTGAATAAGTTGAAAAGTGACTGAATTATCCTGGATTTTGGCCGGATAAATGAAAAAGTGACTGAATTATCTTGGGCTTTGACCGAATAAATGAAAAAGTGACTGGATTAAAAAAAGCGGAGTATCTACTCCGCTAGCTGCTTCTGTATATGTTCCATCGGGCGTAACCAGTTTTGATTGATGAGCTGTTCGAGACGTGCGGCATCGCCTTTTTCTAGTGCGGCGATGATGTTTGTATGTTCTTCAATTGATAGTTTGGCAGGTTTTATGTCTTTAAAGAACATATATTCAAGGCGAAGTGCGTGAAGGTGTAAGTTTTCAAGAAACGGTTCGATGTACGTATTGTTTGCGATTGAAGCGATTGTTCGGTGAAACTCGAAGTCTCGTTTTGTTGCTTCTTTTGCATCATTTTGTTCGATGGCTTGTTTGAATGCTTCGTTTAAACGGGTAAGTTCGTGAATATGTTCCGGTTTTATATTACGCATCGCTTGTTTTCCGATAATGGTATGCATGCCGGCGATTGTTTCGTAAATTGTGACGATATCTTCTTTTTTGATAGGAGCAATTTTTGTTTTTTGGCCACGAATCATTTCAACAAGTCCTGACAGTTCAAGTACTTGAAGTGCTTCTCGGACTGGTGTGCGGCTGACGCCTAACGCTTCAGCAAGCTCGTTATCATTAATTTTTTCATCAGGTTTTAAAATGCCTTCAATAATCCAGTCTTGGAGCTGGTTTAAGACAATTGTTTTTGCGGAAAAGCGTTCTTGTTTATTAAAGTTTTTTGGGATAGGCATGGAGGCACTTCCTTTCTTATGCAATATATTATATAAAGGATAACAAAAAAGAGTGTGCGATAAAAGGTTTAAAATTCTCAATATTCTTTTTAATTCGATGTACAAGCTAATTGTTCTCTTTTACACTAAAGGATATGAAGGAGGGATGGAAATGATTGATGTAAAACAGCTTGCAATATTTATTGCTACTCTTAATAAAGAAGAAGCACATAACGTTGGATATTGCGGTGATGAAGCGAATGAAATAGAAAATACACTTTATCACGAGTTTTCAGATTATCCAATTGAGAGATCGTTTACTGTTTTATATGAAGGAGAAGTGATTGTTGGTGCGTTAGGGTTTGATGTAGATGAAGAGGATAAGTCAGCTGAAGTATGGGGACCGTTTATTCAAGGAGAAAATTGGCTTGATACTGCGAAAGAATTATGGGAAACAGGACTTGCAAAATTAGAAAGTACTGTGCATTCATTTTACGGATTTTACAACGTAAAGCATACATACGCTGAATCTTTTATGACATACGTTCAAGGTGTAAAAAAAGGTGCACATAGTATTTTAAAGATGGAAGCTAAACAATTTAGGGAACACAAACCTGAAAGTATTGAAAAAATGAGTCCGTATTATCATGAACAATTTATGCAGCTACATGACAAAGCATTTCCAGGTACATATTATAATGGGAAAGCAATTTTAGAACGATCAGACGATGAACATCAGTTATTTTGTTATGTGAAAGATAATAGTTTACTAGGATACATTTATATAGAAGGAAAACGAAAGTTTAGAGAGGGGAATGTTGAATACATTGCCGTCGCTCCGCATGCAAGACAAAAAGGAATTGGGAAGGATTTGTTAAACTACGGGCTATACGAATTATTTCATCACATAGGTGCTGAGGAAATTTTGCTTTGCGTAGGATGTGAAAATAATGAAGCGATTCAGCTGTATAAAAAAGTGGGATTTTCAGTAGAAAGTGAATTAAATTATTATATTACGAACATAAAAAAGGAGTGAATGTTCACTCCTTTTTGTTATGTATACATTCTTATTCCCAAGGAAGTGTTGTTTCATAGCTGCGATATAGGAATGCAGCCATTTGTCCACGTGTTACAGTACCTTTTGGTGAGAATGTAGTCTCTGATGTTCCAGATGTAATTTCATTTGTGTATAGAGCACCTACAGATCCAGCAAACCATTCTGTAGCAGGTACATCAGTGAACGGTGTGTTCTTTTGTTCTGTTAAGTTGTAAGCACGCGTTAAAATAGATGCTACTTCCGCACGTGTTAACGTATTGCTAGGACCAAATTTTCCACCGCCATAACCATTCATGATACCGTTATTTTGAACAGCAGCAATTTGTTTATAAAACATATGTGTTTCAGATACGTCGGAGAAATTAGGGTTGTCTAAATTCTCTAAGTCTAGGTCTAATGCATTTGCTATTAAAATTGCAGCTTGCTCTCTCGTAACGGGTGCTTCTGGTTGGAACGAGCCATCTGGGAAACCAGCAATTACCCCAAGGTCTGCTAATGAGATAATTTCATCGTGAAACATATGGTCTACAGATACATCACTAAATTGTTTTGAAGCTGCTTCTGCTGGTGTAACGCTTGAGAATAAAGCTACAGCTGCTGCAGTTGCCATCAT
Organism: Bacillus manliponensis; assembly: GCF_000712595.1. Lineage (GTDB taxonomy): Bacteria > Bacillota > Bacilli > Bacillales > Bacillaceae_G > Bacillus_A > Bacillus_A manliponensis. The sequence goes on along the minus strand of NZ_JOTN01000024.1, from coordinate 634 downwards.
AGTACTTAATTTTTTACGCATATAATTCCCTCCAATTTCGTCCAATTTATCTATTATTCTACAGAAAACAACAGATATTTTAAATGTTTTTTACAATTTAATGCAAAAAACATAAATTTTTCTAAAAATATATGTTATGATTTGGATGTATGACGTTATGGAAGGAAGGGGAAAAAAATGAAGAAATTCACAAAAACAGCTCTTTCGTTAGGGTTAGCTACTTCATTGCTTGTACCTACTACTAGTTTTGCAACTTCGCCAAAATCAGTGGTACAGCAATCCATTCAAAAGGGTCAAAACGATGCGAAACAAACAATGGATACATTTATTGTAAAATACTCTGAGCGTATTACAAAGAAAGAACATGCTAGCTTAGGAGCAACAGTAATTCAAAGTATCCCAGCTTTAAAATACGATGTTGTTCGTATTCAAAAAGGACAAGATACGAAAGAAGTATTCAAAAAATATGAAAAACTCGGCAAAGTAAAAAGTATTGCACCAAGTGTACAATATAAAAAATTTGCGACGAATGATGAAAAAGTAGGCGATGCGTATGCACTTTCTTCACTGCAAATTGAAGAGGCATGGAAGCTTGCAGGCGATAATGAAGTAAAAGTCGCTGTAATTGATACTG
>NZ_JOTN01000023.1 GCF_000712595.1 Bacillus manliponensis | reverse complement strand
TAGGACGTCGCCAAGCAACTAACCCAAGTCATTATGACTTGGGTTTTTTCGTGTTTTATTTTATAATAAAGCAACATTATATGTATTATTCATAAAATAATTCAAAACGGATTAAACCACTAAAAAATTGGCTAGGATAGAGGAAGAAGCAAAAAAGTTGCAAAATTCTTTAAGACGTATATAATTAAAGTCAAAGATAGTCAAAGTCAATAAGGGTGGAGGATAAATGAGAAATATATCTGATATTATTGAACAATATCTAAAGCAAGTTATTGACTTAAGTGGCAATAATATAATTGAAATTAAACGAAGCGAAATTGCTGATAAGTTTGATTGTGTTCCATCCCAAATCAACTACGTTATTAATACTCGCTTTACGTTAGAAAGAGGATTTGTAGTTGAAAGTAAGAGGGGCGGCGGAGGCTACATTCGTATTATAAAAGTCAAATTGCATGATGAAGTAGATATTATTGATCAAATGCTTCATATGATTCATCATAGTATCGCACAATCCAATGCAGAAAGTATAGTTGTACGTTTAGCAGAGGAAGGAATTGTTACAAAGCGAGAAACAAAGCTAATGTTAAGTGTATTAGATCGATCCGTATTGTTAGCTGATTTGCCGTTTCGTGATGAACTTCGAGCACGTATATTACAGGCGATGTTAAGAACATTGAAGTATAAGTGACGTAAGCTGCATTCCGTAAAAGCAAATCTTCATGAATCGTTAGTGAAACAAAGAAACAAAGAAAGATAGAAAGACTTTGTTTCCATTGTAAAGGTGGGAGATACGTTGATTTGTCAAAATTGCAATTCAAAACAAGCAACTTTACATTTTACAAAAGTGATTAACGGAAAAAAGGCGGAGGTTCATCTTTGTCAGCAGTGTGCTGGAGAAAGTGGATATACGTCTTTCTTTCAATCATCATCATCTAGTTTTTCCTTTCAGGATTTGTTAGCTGGTTTATTAAACGGAGAACAGCCAAAGTTTGAGAAACCAGCAGCTCAGTTTATAGAACCCCAAGTATTACAGTGCCAGATATGTCATACAACATATGAGCAATTTGCAAATCGTGGCCGGTTTGGATGTTCCAATTGTTATGAAACGTTTAAAGGGAAATTAAAACCGATGTTAAAACGACTTCACGGTGGGTATATAAACCATCACGGGAAAATCCCGAAGCGTATAGGAGGAAATATACGCTTAAAAAAAGAATTACATGATTTAAAACAAAAACTTAAGCAGTGTATAGAGCAAGAGGCTTTTGAAGAAGCAGCTACAGTGCGAGATGAAATGAGACATATTGAAACTCGGCTTAGTGAACATAGAGAGGAGGAATGATACTATGTCACTCGACCATATTATGAATGAAGCTATTAGTCCCTGGATGAGAGGAAGTGGCCCAGATTCGGATATTGTTTTAAGTAGTCGTATTCGATTGGCTCGTAATGTACAGCAGTATTACTTCCCAACTATGTTAGCAGAAGAAGCAGCGAAAGAAATGATTGATTCATTTCAATTGAAACTTGCAAAAGGTAATAATAATCCGTTTGGTACATTTGCTTTTTTTAAAATGGATGAATTAAGGCCTCTAGAGCGTAGGGTTTTAGTAGAGAAACATTTAATTAGCCCTGATTTAGCAGGGACTGAACAAGGGGCTTGTTTATTATCTGAGAATGAGCAAATAAGTATTATGCTAAATGAAGAAGATCATATACGTATTCAATGCTTGTTTCCAGGATTACAAGTGCTAGAGGCATTACAATGTGCAAACGAGATTGATAATTGGATAGAAAGTCAGTTGGAGTACGCATTCGATGAGCAAGTTGGTTATATTACAAGTTGTCCTACAAATATAGGAACTGGTCTACGTGCTTCCGTTATGATGCATTTACCAGCTCTTGTGTTAACAAGACAAATAAATCGAATTGTAGAAGTAATCAACCAACTGGGTTTAGTAGTTAGAGGTATATATGGCGAGGGTAGTGAGGCTCTAGGAAACTTATTTCAAATTTCTAATCAAATAACATTAGGTAAATCAGAACAAGATATTGTAGAAGATTTGAAGAGTGTAGTAAACCAATTAATTAATCAAGAAAGAGCAGCGCGTGATTCGATTATGCAAAGTTCAAGTATTGAGCTTGAAGATAGAGTACACCGTTCTTATGGTGTACTGGCAAATAGCCGATTAATTGAATCAGCAGAAGCGGCAACATGCTTATCAGATGTGAGGCTTGGAATTGATCTTGGATATATTCAAAATATATCACGCCATATTTTAACAGAGTTGATGGTGTTAACACAGCCAGGGATTTTACAACAGTATGCTGGTAGTCCATTACAACCAAAAGAAAGAGATTACCGAAGAGCGGCACTTATTCGTGAAAGATTACAAATTGAACAAAATCAAGCAAAATAGGAGTGTGATTGATATGATGTTTGGAAGATTTACAGAGCGAGCGCAAAAGGTATTAGCTTTATCACAAGAAGAAGCAATTCGCATTGGTCATAATAATATAGGAACGGAACATATTTTGCTTGGGCTTGTACGTGAAGGAGAAGGCATTGCTGCGAAAGCATTAATCGCACTTGGATTAAGCCCTGAAAAAGTACAAAAAGAAGTGGAAGCGTTAATTGGCAGAGGAACAGAAACAACCCAAACTGTTCATTATACGCCTCGTGCAAAAAAAGTAATTGAACTATCTATGGACGAAGCACGGAAGTTAGGTCATTCTTATGTTGGAACAGAGCATATTTTACTAGGTCTAATTCGTGAAGGAGAAGGTGTAGCGGCACGTGTATTAAATAATTTAGGTGTAAGTTTAAATAAAGCACGTCAACAAGTATTACAATTACTTGGAAGTAATGAAGCAGCATCTGGCCATGCTGGAGGTGCTTCTGCAAATGCAAACACACCAACACTTGATAGTCTAGCGCGTGACTTAACAGCTGTTGCTCGTGAAGAGCGTCTTGATCCAGTTATTGGACGTAGTAAAGAAATTCAACGTGTGATTGAAGTGCTAAGTAGAAGAACAAAGAACAACCCAGTATTAATTGGAGAACCTGGTGTTGGTAAAACAGCAATTGCAGAAGGTTTAGCACAGCAAATTGTAAATAATGAAGTTCCAGAAATTTTACGTGATAAGCGTGTTATGACTTTAGATATGGGAACTGTTGTTGCAGGGACAAAATATCGTGGTGAATTTGAAGATCGTCTAAAGAAAGTAATGGATGAAATTCGTCAAGCTGGTAACATTATTCTGTTTATTGATGAACTTCATACATTAATTGGTGCAGGTGGTGCAGAAGGCGCAATCGATGCATCAAATATTTTAAAGCCATCATTAGCACGCGGTGAATTACAGTGTATTGGTGCAACGACATTAGATGAGTATCGTAAATATATCGAAAAAGATGCAGCTTTAGAAAGACGTTTCCAACCAATTCATGTAGATGAGCCAAGTTTAGAAGAATCTGTACAAATTTTAAGAGGATTGCGCGATCGATATGAGGCTCACCACCGTGTTTCTATTACAGATGAAGCAATTGATGCAGCCGTGAAGCTTTCTGATCGTTATATTACAGATCGCTTCTTACCAGATAAAGCGATTGATTTAATTGATGAAGCAGCTTCAAAAGTACGTTTGCGTTCATATACAACACCACCAAACCTAAAAGAACTTGAAGTAAAGTTAGAAGAAGTAAGAAAAGAAAAAGATGCAGCTGTACAAAGCCAGGAGTTCGAAAAAGCAGCTTCTCTTCGTGATATGGAGCAACGTTTACGTGAAAAATTAGATGATACGAAGCGTCAATGGAAAGAGCAGCAAGGAAAAGAGAACTCAGAAGTAACTGTAGAAGACATTGCGAATGTTGTTTCGACTTGGACCCGTATTCCAGTCTCTAAACTGGCACAGACAGAAACAGACAAGTTACTAAACCTAGAAAATATTTTACACAATCGTGTAATTGGGCAAGATGAGGCTGTTGTGGCGGTAGCAAAAGCAGTAAGACGTGCTCGCGCAGGATTAAAAGATCCGAAGCGTCCAATCGGTTCATTTATTTTCTTAGGACCAACAGGTGTTGGTAAAACTGAACTTGCTCGTGCATTGGCAGAGTCTATGTTTGGGGATGAAGATGCGATGATTCGTGTTGATATGTCTGAGTACATGGAGAAACATTCTACGTCTCGTTTAGTTGGTTCTCCTCCGGGATATGTTGGACACGAAGAAGGTGGCCAATTGACAGAAAAGGTAAGACGCAAACCATACTCTGTCGTTTTACTAGATGAGGTTGAGAAAGCTCATCCAGATGTATTTAATATTTTATTACAAGTATTAGAAGATGGACGATTAACAGACTCTAAAGGCCGTACAGTTGACTTCCGTAACACAATCGTAATTATGACTTCTAACGTTGGTGCGGATGCATTAAAACGTAATAAACATCTTGGATTTAACGTGCAGGATGAAAGCCGTGATTATGCAGATATGAAAGGAAAAGTAATGGATGAGCTGAAAAAAGCGTTCCGTCCAGAATTCTTGAACCGTATCGATGAAATTATTGTCTTCCATACGTTAGAGAAAAAACATATTCGAGAAATTGTAACACTTATGGTAGATCAGCTAATCAAACGCCTGAAAGAGCAAGAAATTGAGTTAGAGTTAACAGAAAAAGCGATTGAATCTATTGCAGATAAAGGATTTGATCCAGAATATGGTGCACGTCCGCTTCGCCGAGCAATTCAAAAGCATATCGAAGACCATTTGTCAGAAGAATTATTAAAAGGTGCTATTGAGAAAGGTCAAAAAGTGATTTTTGATGCAGATGGTGAAACATTTGTCATCCGTAGTACAGAAAAGGTAAAATAAGTATAGATTAAAAAAGGGGCTAAACGATAGCCCCTATTTCTTGTATAAAGAAATAGAATTGCTACATAGGAAAGAGAAGTGAAGAATAAAATACAATGGCTAAAAAGAAAACAAAATTTGTATGTCAAGAGTGTGGATATCATTCGCCAAAGTATATGGGGAAATGTCCAGGTTGTGGTCAGTGGAATACATTAACGGAAGAAATGGAACAAGTTGTATCATCAAGACGTATTAATTATGCAAATGCAATTCAAACAGAGCTTACGAAACCTCGTCGTTTAAAAGAAGTAGAAACAAAAACGGAAGATCGTATTGAGACAAGCTTTCAAGAATTCAACCGTGTACTTGGTGGTGGGATTGTAAATGGATCTCTTGTATTAATTGGAGGGGACCCTGGAATTGGGAAGTCTACTTTGCTATTACAAGTATCATCTCAGTTAGCAGATCGTTCATATGATGTATTATATATATCTGGTGAAGAATCAGCGAAACAAATTAAGTTAAGGGCGGATCGCCTTCATGTAAATGGAGATAACTTATTTGTTGTTTCTGAGACGGATTTACAGCGAATTGCAGCATATATAGATGAAATGAACCCATCCTTTGTTGTCATTGACTCGATTCAAACAATTTATTTACCTGAGGTGACTTCAGCACCTGGTAGTGTCTCGCAAGTGCGAGAATGTACAGCCGAATTAATGAAACTAGCAAAAACAAAAGGTATACCTATTTTTATTGTTGGGCATGTAACAAAAGAAGGTGCAATTGCAGGACCACGTATGTTAGAGCATATGGTAGATGCTGTTCTTTATTTTGAAGGGGATCGTCATCACACATATCGTATTTTACGTGCTGTGAAAAACCGTTTCGGTTCTACAAATGAAATGGGCATTTTTGAAATGAAGGAACTTGGTTTGCATGAAGTGTTAAATCCTTCGGAAATCTTTTTAGAAGAAAGACCGGTTGGCGTAGCTGGTTCTACTGTTGTAGCTTCTATGGAGGGAACAAGACCTGTTTTAGTTGAAATTCAAGCGCTCATTTCACCTACAAGTTTTGGGAATCCAAGAAGAATGGCTACAGGGATTGATCATAACCGAGTTTCATTAATTATGGCAGTACTTGAGAAACGAGCGGGATTATTATTACAAAACCAAGACGCATATTTAAAAGTTGCTGGTGGTATGAAGCTTGATGAGCCAGCAGTTGATTTAGCGGTTGCGTTAAGTATTGCGTCAAGCTTTCGTGATAAGTCAACAGCTCCAACAGATGCAGTGATTGGAGAAGTTGGTTTAACAGGGGAAGTTCGAAGGGTATCTCGAATAGAACAGCGTGTACAAGAAGCAGCAAAATTAGGTTTTCAACGAGTTATTATTCCGAGAAAGAATCTAGGAGGCTGGACAATTCCTGAGGGGATTGAGGTGGTAGGTGTTTCAAATATAGGGGAGGCACTTCGCGTAACGTTAGGAGGATAGCATATGGAGGAAAACAAGCAGCGTGCCAAAAGCATCATTAATATTTTACAGCTGGTTGCACCAGGTACACCGCTTAGAGAGGGGATTGATAATGTACTTCGTGCACAAACAGGTGGACTTATTGTTTTAGGATATAATGACCAAATTAAGAGTATTGTAGATGGTGGATTTCATATTAATTGTGGGTTTTCTCCAGCGAGCTTGTATGAGCTTGCAAAAATGGATGGTGCCCTTATTTTAAACGAGACGGGGAGCAAAATCTTAATTGCAAATGCACAGCTAGCCCCGGACCCATCTATTGATTCAATTGAAACAGGGATGCGCCACCGTACTGCTGAACGGGTGGCAAAACAAACTGGAAGTCTTGTTGTAGCTATTTCACAAAGGCGTAACGTCATTACTTTATACCAAGGGAACTTACGTTATACGTTAAAAGATATAGGTGTGATCTTGACAAAGGCTAATCAGGCAATTCAAACATTAGAAAAGTATAAAGCGGTTTGGAATGAAGGTATTATTAACCTCGGTATTTTAGAGTTTGAAGAAGTAGTGACGATGTCGGAAGTTGTTCATTTGTTACATACGGTAGAAATGGTGCTGCGTATTAAAAATGAAATTAATAGTTATATTCATGAGTTAGGTACAGAAGGCAGATTAATTCGTTTGCAGTTAAGTGAGTTATTAGCAGATTTAGAAGCGGAAGCAGCTTTATTAATTAAAGATTATTCTCATGAGAAAACGCAAGATCATAAAAAAGTATTAAAGAAGTTACAGGAATTAGCAAATATACAGTTGTTAGAAGATAGTGATTTAGTGAAGCTCCTTGGTTACCCTGGTCAGACAAGTTTAGAAGAAGGTGTAACGCCACGAGGATATCGTATTGTAAATAAGATTTCGCGTTTGCCGCCTCTTATCATTGAAAATTTAATCGCTCGTTTTAAAACGTTACAAGGGGTTTGTAGAGCCACAATTGATGATTTAGATGATGTAGAAGGAATTGGAGAAGTACGAGCGAAGAAAATACGTGAAGGTTTAAAACGAATTCAAGAGCATTTGTATATGAATAGACATAACTAGAATATTACATTGATTTCACATTATGACGACAGTGACAGCTTTTTTATATGTGATATGATATATTGGTAAATAAAAGAATTTATAAAAAATGTGTCCGCTTTTGCATTCGACGTTTTGAGTAGCAAAATAATGGTTAATAATGAGTAGGAGGTGGTTGGATGTTAAGACGGATCGTACAGCTCTTCTTTTTAGTAATTGGAGGAGCACTAGGTATTTTTTTGATTCCTAAATTAATTGATATATTAAATATTGGTTCAGTACCGTGGCTTGAAGAATCTTATGCACGTGCGATTATTGGTGCAATTATTTTATTCTTAACAACGTTTTGGCTTGTAGATTATATCGTTCAGTTAATTAAACATATTGAAGAAGCTCTTGTAAAAGCTCCTGTTGGGGATGTTTTGTTTGGGACTTTAGGATTAATTTCAGGGCTTATTGTTGCATATTTGATTTTAATTCCAATCAGGGAATTTACAATCCCGGTAATTAGCACGGTGTTGCAGGTATTTTTCACGTTACTGCTTGGTTATTTAGGGTTTCAAGTTGGTTTTAAAAAGAGAAATGAATTATTAGGGTTATTTACGTTGCCGCAGCGCGCAGGGAAAAAGAAGAATACGAACAATGCAAGTGATGATGCAGAGGTGGATACACCTACATCTAATTGGAAAATTTTAGACACTAGTGTTATTATTGATGGTCGTATTGCAGATATTTGTCAGACAAAGTTTTTAGAAGGAACGATTGTTATCCCGCAATTTGTATTAGAAGAATTGCAACATATTGCAGATTCTTCTGACGCATTAAAAAGAAATCGTGGCCGAAGAGGATTGGATATTTTAAATCGCATTCAAAAAGAGTTACCGATACCGGTAGAAATTTATGAAGGTGATTTTGAAGAGATCCATGAAGTAGACAGCAAACTTATTAAATTAGGTAAATTAACAGGTGGTACAGTTGTTACAAATGACTTTAACTTAAATAAAGTCTCTGAATTACAAGGTGTAACCGTATTAAACATTAATGATTTAGCTAATGCAATTAAGCCAGTTGTCCTTCCTGGCGAAGAGCTAAGTGTATACGTTGTAAAAGATGGGAAAGAGCAAAATCAAGGTGTTGCATATTTAGATGATGGCACAATGATTGTTGTGGAAGACGGCAAGGAGTACGTTGGTTCTCAACTTGATGTTCTTGTTACAAGTGTTTTACAAACGTCTGCTGGCCGCATGATTTTTGCAAAGCGAAAGCTATTAGAAAAAGCATTATAAGCAGAGGAATACAAGTATGTATACATTAATTATTCCAGCAGCAGGACAAGGGAAGAGAATGGGTGCTGGCAAAAACAAATTGTTCTTATCAATTAACGATGTACCGATTATTGTACATACGTTACGTGCCTTTGAACAAGATGAAGATTGTAAGGGTATCGTTATGGCAATTAATGAAGCGGAGCGTCCTTATTTTGAAGAGCTTCTTCATACCTATCGTATTACAAAGCATGTGGAACTAATTAAAGGTGGAGCTGAAAGGCAAGATAGTGTATATCATGCACTGTTACATGTTAAAGATGTTGATTATGTTTTAGTACATGATGGAGCTCGCCCTTTTGTTACGAAGGAAATGATTAGCCATGTGCTAGAATGTGCAAAGCGAGAAGGTGCCTCTATTTGTGCAGTTCCTGTTAAAGATACAATAAAAAAGGTGAACGATGGGGTAGTAGTAGAAACTGTTGAGCGATCTGAGCTACGATCGGTTCAAACGCCACAAGGGTTTTATGTTCCACTTTTATTAGAAGCTCATGAAAGTGCAAAACAAGCAGGGTTTCTTGGCACAGATGACGCAAGTTTAGTAGAGCGAGCAGGAAAACGAGTAGGTGTAGTAGAGGGTAGTTACTATAATATTAAAGTAACTACTCCTGAAGATTTGTTGATTGCTGAAAACTTTATACGCGTTCAGAAGTGATACAAGCAATACTATAATGATTGACAGAAAAAGCTCGGTGGCTACCGGGCTTTTTCTCATAGAATCAAGAATATGATATGATACAACGTAGTAGTTTCGTTTAAGGAGGATTTATAATGATGTTTCGAATTGGACAAGGTTTTGATGTACATGAATTTGCAGAAGGACGACCGTTAATTATCGGCGGTATTACGATTCCTTATGAAAAAGGATTAATCGGTCATTCTGATGCGGATGTATTATTACATACAATTGCCGATGCATGTTTAGGTGCAATTGCTGCTGGAGATATTGGTAAGCACTTTCCGGATACAGATCCAGCTTTTAAAGATGCCGATTCAGCGGTACTCTTACAAAAAGTATGGGAATTTGTGAAGAGCCAAGGATATGAGCTTGGAAATTTAGATTGTACAATTATTGCACAAAAGCCGAAAATGGCGCCTCATATTGATAGTATGAGAAAACGTATTAGTGAATTGCTAGAAACATCAATTGAAAATGTAAATGTAAAAGCGACAACAACAGAGAAATTAGGTTTTACAGGTAGAGAAGAAGGGATTGCTTCTCAAGCTGTTGTATTGCTACAGAAAAAATAGTCGTTTTTTATTCCTGAGATGGATAATCGTATTTTTTTGGTGTACAATTAGAGAATATGTTGACATTAGAAATGGAAGGTGTACCAATTATGGAAAAGCAAGTGAGAGTGCGCTATGCGCCAAGTCCAACAGGACACTTACATATCGGAAATGCACGTACGGCACTGTTTAACTACTTATTCGCACGTAATCAAAACGGAAAGTTCATCATTCGTATTGAAGATACAGATGTAAAGCGTAATGTAGCTGGCGGTGAAGAAAGCCAATTAAAGTTCTTGAAATGGCTTGGCATCGACTGGGATGAGAGTGTTGACGTTCCAGGTGAATACGGACCGTATCGTCAAACAGAACGTTTAGATATTTATAAAGAGTTATATCAAGAATTACTAGAGCGCGGTTTAGCATATAAATGTTATATGACAGAGGAAGAGTTAGAAGCAGAGCGTGAAGGTCAAATTGCTCGTGGTGAAACACCTCGCTATGCAGGGAATCATCGTTCTTTAACAGAAGAACAAGTAGCAGCATTTGAAGCAGAAGGGCGTATTCCAAGTATCCGCTTCCGTGTACCTGCTGGTCGTGAATATAAATTCAATGACATGGTAAAAGGTGAAGTATCCTTTAATTCAGATGACTTCGGTGATTTTGTTATCGTAAAGAAAGACGGTATTCCAACGTATAACTTTGCAGTAGCAGTAGATGATCACTTAATGGAAATTTCTCACGTTCTTCGTGGAGATGATCACATCTCAAACACACCGAAACAAATGATGATCTATGAAGCGTTTGGTTGGGATGTGCCAGAATTTGCTCATATGACATTAATCGTAAATGAGAGTCGTAAGAAATTAAGTAAACGTGATGAGTCAATTATTCAATTTATTGAGCAATACGCAGAACTTGGATATCTTCCAGAAGCATTGTTCAACTTCATTGCATTATTAGGTTGGTCGCCAGTAGGAGAAGAAGAAATCTTCTCTCCAGCGGAATTTATCGAAATGTTTGATGCGGCTCGCTTATCTAAGTCACCTGCATTATTCGATTCACAGAAGCTAAAATGGATGAATAACCAATATATGAAAAAGCAAGAATTAGATCGTGTTGTAGAACTAAGTATGCCTCACTTAGTAAAAGCAGGTCGTATTAGTGAAAATGCAAGCGAGCAAGAATCAGCTTGGATTCGCGACGTAATTGCTTTATATCATGAGCAAATGAGCTTTGGTGCTGAGATTGTAGAGCTTTCTGAAATGTTCTTTAAAGATCATGTTGAATATGATGCAGAAGGACAAGAAGTATTACAAGGTGAACAAGTACCAGAAGTTATGCGTGCATTTGCAGCTGAAATTGAAGCATTAGAAGAGATGACACCTGCATCAGTAAAGACTTCAATTAAAGCAGTACAAAAGCAAACAGGTCAAAAAGGGAAAGCTCTATTTATGCCAATTCGTGTAGCGACAACTGGTCAAACACATGGTCCTGAGCTTCCAAACGCGATTGCACTTTTAGGGAAAGAAAAAGTTTTAAATCGTGTTCGTAAAGTAATTGGTTAACATTTTTCCGGTTTGGAAATATAATAAAATACTTTAAAATAATATAAGTAAAAGCGACGAAAAGGAGAAGTAGAAAATCAGGCTTTTCACAGAGAGAACCACCATTTGGCTGGGAGTGGTTTAAAAGCGGGTTTTTGAAGTGCCCCTTGGAGTCTTCTGCTGAACAACACGTTGTGAAAGTAAGCGGAAGCGGTGTATACCGTTATCATGGTTGAGTTTGAGGTCTTTTTTAGACCTAAACAGAGTGGAACCGCGCTGAAAAGGCGTCTCTGTCTAATGTACAGAGGCGTTTTTTTTATACCTTTTAAATGGAGTAAGGCATTTTATTGATCGTTTCACTTTATCTCGCATTAACGGGCTGTAAAAGCCCGATTGGTTCAACTAACACTCAGTGAGGGATGAAGAAAACCCCCACTGTGAAGGTTCACTTTATAAGAAGAGGGGGAACAACGATGTTTAAGAGGCTTCGTGAGGACATTGAAGTCGTCTTTGAACAAGATCCAGCAGCGAGAGGTTACTTGGAGGTTATCTTAACGTATTCTGGATTACATGCGATTTGGGCACATCGTGTTGCACACACTTTATATAAGCGGAAATTTTTCTTCTTAGCACGAGCTATATCGCAAATGGGACGCTTTTTTACTGGTATTGAAATTCATCCAGGTGCAACAATTGGCCGTCGTTTCTTTATTGACCATGGCATGGGAGTTGTCATTGGAGAAACATGTGAGATTGGAGATAATGTTACCATTTATCAAGGAGTCACATTAGGAGGTACCGGAAAAGAAAAAGGAAAACGTCATCCGACAATTCAAGATAATGTGCTAATTGCTACCGGGGCAAAAGTACTTGGCTCAATTACTATTGGAGAAAACTCTAAAATTGGTGCAGGGTCTGTTGTGTTGAAAGAAGTGCCACCGTGCTCTACGGTTGTTGGAATACCGGGTCGTGTTGTCGTCCAAAATGGTATTAAGATTGATAGAGACTTGAATCATTGCGATCTACCAGACCCAATTTTCGATAAACTAAAGATAATGGAACTAGAGATGGAACAATTAAAAGAGCAGTTATTAAAAAAAGAAAGGGAAGACAAAAATGACTATTCACATTTATAATACGCTAACTCGTCAAAAAGAAAAGTTTATTCCACTAGAAGACAATAAAGTGAAAATGTATGTGTGCGGACCAACAGTATATAACTATATTCACATTGGTAACGCAAGACCACCAATTGTATTTGATACAGTACGTCGCTACTTAGAACATCGAGGCTATGATGTGAATTATGTTTCAAACTTCACAGACGTAGATGATAAGTTAATTAAAGCGGCGAATGAATTAGGGGAAGATGTTCCAACGATTGCGGACCGTTTTGTAAAAGCGTATTTTGAAGATGTAACGGCGCTAGGTTGCAAACACGCAACAGTTCATCCGCGTGTAACAGAGAACATGGATATTATTATCGAGTTTATTGAAGAGCTAATTAATAAGGGTTACGCATATGAGTCTGAAGGTGATGTGTACTACAAGACGAAAGAGTTTGAAGGGTATGGAAAGTTATCGCATCAGCCGATTGCCGATTTACGTCACGGTGCACGTATTGAAGTTGGAGAGAAAAAGCAAGATCCACTAGATTTTGTTCTTTGGAAAGCGGCAAAAGAAGGAGAAATTTTCTGGGATAGCCCGTGGGGTAAAGGTCGCCCAGGTTGGCATATCGAATGCTCGGCTATGGCGCGTAAATATTTAGGGGATACAATTGATATTCATGCTGGTGGTCAAGATTTATCATTCCCTCACCATGAAAATGAAATTGCGCAGTCAGAAGCGCTAACAGGTAAAACATTCGCGAACTACTGGATGCATAATGGATATATTAATATTGATAATGAAAAAATGTCGAAGTCGCTCGGGAACTTCATTTTAGTCCATGACATGATTAAGCAGTACGACCCGCAATTGATTCGTTTCTTTATGCTTTCTGTTCATTATCGTCATCCAATTAATTTTAGTGAAGAGCTACTACAAAGCACAAATAATGGATTAGATCGCATTAAAACAGCTTATGGTAATTTAAAGCATCGTTTAGAAAGCAGTACAAATTTAACGGAGCACGATGAGAAATGGCTTGCTGAAATAAAGAAATTCCAGACTGCTTTTGAAGAAGCGATGGATGATGATTTCAATACGGCTAATGCAGTAACGGAATTATATAACTTAGCGAACCATGCAAATCAATACTTATTAGAACAGCATACGTCAGTTCGTGTTATTGAAGCGTATATGAAACAGTTTGAATTGCTATTTGCAATCTTAGGTTTAGAATTAGGTGCAGAAGAGTTACTTGACGAAGAAATTGAAGCGCTAATTCAAAAGCGTATTGAAGCTCGTAAAAATCGTGACTTTGCATTATCTGATCAAATTCGTGATGAATTGAAAGAGCGAAATATCATTTTAGAAGATACACCACAAGGAACGAGATGGAAAAGAGGCTAAAACAACATGATTGATGCAAAGCAGTTAAATAGCTTAGCGTTAGCTTATATGGGTGATGCGGTATATGAACAATATATCCGCTATCACCTGCTTCAAAAAGGAACAGTGCGCCCAAACCAGTTACATCGTTTAGGGACGAGCTTTGTTTCTGCAAAAGCACAAGCGAAAGTCGTCCATCATCTGTTAGAGGTTGCATTTTTTACAGAAGAAGAAGAGGCAGTATTAAGAAGAGGGCGTAATGCGAAATCAGGTACTGTTCCGAAAAATACAGATGTACAGACGTATCGATATAGTACAGCTTTTGAGGCATTAATTGGTTATCATTATTTATTACAGAACCATTCCCGTGTAGAAGAAATTGTTTTTACAGCAATTGATTTATTAGACGAGAAGGAAGGAGGAAAATAACGTGAGTAGTGAATACATTATCGGTCGTAACCCTGTAATTGAAGCGTTACGATCAGGAAGAGATATTAATAAAATTTGGATTGCAGAAGGTGCTGCAAAAGGGCAAGTACAAATTGTACTAGCGTTAGCAAAAGAAAATAAAATTATTTTACAACATGCGCCAAAGAAAAAGTTAGATCAGCTTGTTGATGGCAATCATCAAGGTGTCATTGCACAAGTAGCCGCATACCAATATGCGGAATTAGAAGATTTATTTGAGGTGGCTGCAAAGCGTAATGAAGATCCATTCTTCCTTATTCTTGATGAGATTGAGGATCCTCATAATTTAGGTTCTATTATGCGTACCGCAGATTCCGTGGGAGCGCATGGAGTTATTATTCCGAAGCGCCGAGCAGTTGGTTTAACAGCGGCGGTTGCGAAAGCTTCAACTGGAGCAATTGAATATATTCCGGTTGCACGTGTAACAAATCTATCGCGCACAATTGATGAATTAAAAGAACGTGGTCTTTGGATTGCTGGTACGGATGCAAAAGGGAAAACGGATTATCGTCAATTAGATGGTAATATGCCAATTGGTTTAGTAATTGGTAGTGAAGGAAAGGGTATGAGCCGTATCATTGGAGAGAAATGTGATTTCCTTATTCATTTACCGATGGTTGGAAAAGTTACATCTTTAAATGCGTCTGTTGCTGCTAGCTTGTTAATGTATGAGGTATATCGAAAACGAAATCCGATCGGTAAATAGAAAATGGACGATCTGTTAATTGTTGATGGTTATAACATCATCGGTGCTTGGAGCGACCTTAAAAAAATAAGGGATGTAAATTTGCAAGATGCTAGAGACTTACTCATTGATAAGATGGCAGACTACCAAGGGTATACAGGGACAAGAGTAATGATTGTATTTGATGCATACTCAGTCCACGGTATCGAGAAAAAGATGAAACAGGCACGTGTTGAAGTCATTTTCACAAGAAAAAATCAAACGGCTGATGAAAAAATTGAACAACTGGCAATTGAGCTTAGAAATATCAATACGCGTATTTATGTAGCAACATCAGATTATACACAGCAGTGGGCAATTTTTGGTCAAGGTGCCTTGCGGAAATCTGCGCGGGAGCTCGAACTTGAAGTGCAAGCAATGGAGCAACAAGTGCGCCGAAAAACGAGGGAAAAGAAAGAACAACAACCGGCTATGCGAACCATATTTAGTCCTGATATTGCAGAAAAATTAGAAAAATTAAGGCGAGGAGAGCGTTGAGTCATTGACGCTCTTTAAGTGCTTACTGTATAATATTTCTAAATAACTAGCGGTCGGAGGGATCAGAGTGGAGACAGACTTCGTAAGCATAAGTGACGTTA
The DNA here is from genome assembly GCF_000712595.1 of Bacillus manliponensis. Lineage (GTDB taxonomy): Bacteria > Bacillota > Bacilli > Bacillales > Bacillaceae_G > Bacillus_A > Bacillus_A manliponensis. The sequence goes on along the minus strand of NZ_JOTN01000023.1, from coordinate 42,135 downwards.
CATTTCGAGAGTTAGAAGATGAGGAAGTAGTAGAGTTAGTGCGTCAAGGCAACATTGAGGCCCTTGAATATTTGATTCATAAGTACAAAAACTTTGTACGAGCGAAATCAAGATCTTACTTTTTAGTAGGTGCTGATCGCGAAGATATTATTCAAGAAGGTATGATTGGTCTTTTTAAAGCAATTCGTGATTATAAAGAGGACAAGCTATCGTCTTTTAAAGCTTTTGCGGAATTATGTATTACACGTCAAATCATCACAGCAATCAAGACTGCAACAAGACAAAAACATATTCCTTTGAATTCCTATGTTTCTTTGGATAAACCAATTTATGATGAAGAATCTGATCGAACTCTATTAGATGTGATTTCAGAGTCGAAAGTGACAGATCCTGAAGAAATGATCATTAGTCAGGAAGAATATATCGATATAGAATCAAAAATATCTGAATTATTGAGCGATTTAGAAAGAAAAGTTCTTTCCTTATATTTAGACGGGCGTTCTTATCAAGAGATTTCTGAGCAATTAAATCGACATGTGAAATCAATTGATAATGCCCTTCAGCGTGTAAAGCGGAAGTTGGAGAGATATATGGAAATGAGAGAAAGTACAGCTGTTAATTCGTCATCACTGAAACGTTAAGTCGTTTACAGTGATGTTTTTTTATCAAATAAATATAGCTTTCATTTGTGAGGATACACAAGGCATGTCATTGACATTGTCTTTTATTGTATGATACATTTTTAAAGACATAATGTTACAAGGTTGGTGTAACAAATTGAGAAAAAAAGTAGTACTCGCATGTGAAAAGTGTAATAATCGTAATTACTCGACTATGAAGGATACAAGCTCATTAGAGCGACTTGAGATAAAGAAGTTTTGTAAGACATGCAATATGCATTCGATTCATAGAGAAACAAAATAAAAAATCGAAATGATGCACTGGAGGTCCCATAGATGCGTTTGACGAACTTTTTTGGCGATGTAGGTCGCGAAATGAAAAAAGTGAGTTGGCCTAAAAAAGATGAATTACTTCGTTCTACAGTTACTGTAATCGCAACAGTTGTTTTCTTTGCAATTTTCTTTGCAATAGTAGATATGGGTATTTCTTCTTTAATTCGGTTAATTCTTGAATAAGAAGCACTTATACATGATATAATGTTATCTATACGAACTGTGTAAAAGCCCGGTGAACGGGTTTTTTCATTTGCACAAAAAAATGTACGTCAGGGAGGGAAAGGACACTCGTCCTAAAAATAATGGAAAAACGCTGGTATGTTGTCCATACTTATTCTGGATATGAGAACAAAGTAAAAACGAACCTAGAGAAACGTGTAGAATCGATGGGTATGCAAGATAAAATCTTCCGTGTTATTGTACCGGAAGAAGTAGAAGTAGAAATGAAAAATGGGAAAGAAAAGCTGACGAAGCGAAAAGTATTCCCAGGTTACGTGTTAGTAGAATTAGTTATGACTGATGATTCGTGGTATGTTGTTCGTAATACACCAGGTGTAACAGGTTTCGTTGGTTCTTCAGGTTCTGGTTCAAAGCCATCTCCTTTATTAGAAGAGGAAGTTGTTTCCATTCTTAAGCATATGGGAATGGATAATGAAGTGGTTGATTTCGATTTCGAGCTTCATGAAACAGTACGTGTAAATGAAGGTCCATTCGCGAATTACACTGGTGCAATTGAAGAAATTGATACAGAAAAACAAAAGGTTCGAGTTCTTGTTGATATGTTTGGTCGTGAAACTCCAGTTGAATTGGACTTCCACCAAATTGAAAAATTATAAAATGAAACTTGAAATGAATTGTAAAAAGTGATAATATCTTTAAGGTCAATACGTCTTCGATAACGGAGACGTTTTTTGAAAGCTTCTACTAGTGGTAGAAGTAAAGTGGGAGGGCAAATCACTGCCCAATTGACCACATCACGGACTTAAGGAGGTGTGTCTCGTGGCTAAAAAGGTAATTAAAATGGTAAAACTTCAAATTCCTGCAGGTAAAGCTAACCCAGCTCCACCAGTTGGTCCAGCATTAGGACAAGCGGGTGTTAACATCATGGGCTTCTGTAAAGAGTTCAACGCTCGTACAGCAGACCAAGCTGGTCTAATCATTCCTGTTGAAATTACGGTATTCGAAGACCGTTCATTCACTTTCATTACTAAAACTCCTCCTGCTGCTGTTCTTCTTAAGAAAGTAGCTGGTATCGAGTCTGGTTCTGGTGAACCAAACCGTAATAAAGTGGCAACTGTAAAGCGTGATAAAGTTCGCGAAATCGCTGAAACTAAAATGCCTGACCTAAACGCTGCTAGCGTAGAAGCTGCAATGCGCATGGTTGAAGGTACTGCACGCAGCATGGGAATCGTAATCGAAGACTAATTCGATTTGTTTTTAAGGAAGGTTGCGGGTCTGGAATTCCAATTCGCAACCTTTATTATCGTAAATGATTGTCGTTTTTTAAATAAAAGGGTTGCGCGCGCCCTCGGTCGTACCAAAATGAACGCGTAAACGTGGGAGGTTATTCCGCTAAAACCACATCGAGGAGGAAATGAAATGGCTAAAAGAGGTAAAAAGTACGTAGAAGCTGCAAAGCTTGTTGATCGTGCAACTGCTTACTCTGCAACAGAGGCAGTAGAATTAGTAAAAAAAACAAATACAGCTAAATTTGATGCGACTGTAGAAGTTGCATTCCGTTTAGGTGTAGACCCGAAGAAAGCTGACCAACAAATTCGTGGTGCAGTAGTTCTTCCACACGGTACTGGTAAAGTACAACGTGTATTAGTATTCGCTAAAGGTGAGAAAGCGAAAGAAGCAGAAGCTGCTGGCGCTGACTTCGTAGGCGATGCAGACTACATCAACAAAATCCAACAAGGTTGGTTCGACTTTGACGTAGTAGTAGCAACTCCAGACATGATGGGTGAAGTTGGTAAACTTGGTCGCGTATTAGGACCAAAAGGTTTAATGCCAAACCCTAAAACTGGAACAGTTACTTTCGACGTAACAAAGGCTGTTAACGAAATCAAAGCTGGTAAAGTAGAATACCGCGTTGATAAATCTGGTAACATCCACGTTCCAATCGGTAAAGTATCTTTCGAAGATGCAAAATTAGTTGAAAACTTACAAACAATCGCTGACACGCTTCAAAAAGCTAAGCCAGCTGCTGCAAAAGGTACTTACATGAAGAACGTAACAGTTGCTTCTACAATGGGACCTGGCGTACGTGTTGAAGTTTCAACAATCGCGTAAAAATTGGAAGTTGACTTCATAAAGAAGTTTTAATATAATCATTTATGTTGTGAATTTTAATAGTGTACCGTAGACAGTAGGTGCCGTTAAGGCTTAATTTCCTACCGAGGTGTGAATATATGAACGGAATATTTCTGTGACTATATGCCTCCATGTCTACACTTGGGCATGGAGGTTTTTTAGTGCACTTTCGGTACATCTTCTATATAATCTACAGGAGGTGTAATAACATGAGCAAAGCAATCGAGGCAAAACAACACGTTGTAACTGAAATCGCTGATAAACTTCGCGAAAGTAAATCTACAATCGTTGTTGACTACCGTGGTTTAACAGTATCAGAAGTAACAGAATTACGTAAAACATTACGTGAGGCTGGCGTTGAGTTCAAAGTTTACAAAAACTCTTTAACTCGTCGTGCTGCTGAAACTGCTGAAATGAGCGAGTTAAACGAATTCTTAACAGGACCAAACGCTATCGCATTCAGTAATGAAGACGTAGTAGCTCCTGCGAAAGTATTAAACGACTTCGCTAAAGAACACGAAGCTTTAGAAATTAAAGCTGGTGTAATTGAAGGTAAAATCGTAACAGAGGCTGAGGTTAAAGCAATCGCTACTCTTCCATCTCGTGAAGGATTACTTTCTATGCTTCTTAGCGTTCTTCAAGCTCCAATCCGCAATCTTGCACTTGCTACTAAAGCAGTTGCAGATCAAAAAGAAGAGCAAGGCGCTTAATTTTTTAAAAGATAATTATACGTTATCAATAAAACAATACAAACCTATCTAAGGGAGGATATTTACAATGACTAAAGAACAAATCATTGAAGCAGTTAAATCTATGACTGTTTTAGAACTTAACGACTTAGTAAAAGCTATCGAGGAAGAGTTCGGCGTAACTGCTGCTGCTCCTGTAGCTGTAATGGGTGGCGCTGCTGGTGAAGCTGCTGCTGAGAAAACTGAATTTGATGTAGTACTTGCTGATGCAGGCGCTCAAAAAATCAAAGTTATCAAAGTGGTTCGTGAAATCACTGGTCTTGGCTTAAAAGAAGCTAAAGAAGTAGCTGACAACACTCCAAAAGCTGTTAAAGAAGCTGTTTCTAAAGAAGAAGCTGAAGAAATCAAAGCTAAACTTGAAGAAGTTGGAGCTTCTGTAGAAGTTAAGTAATTTCGTTATTAAAAAAGCTCGCACTCATGCGAGCTTTTTTTTTAACTAGAAAGAGGTGGCCATATGGCAGACCATTATTTTTCTAACAATCCTTCTAGTAAAAGTGACCGTAAAAAAATTGAGTTTACTTTAAAGGGACATCGTTTTGTTTTTTTATCTGATTACGGTGTATTTTCTAAAAGTGAAGTGGATTTTGGTTCGCGTGTTTTAATTGAATCGTTCACTCCTCCGGATGTCGAAGGTAATCTATTAGATGTTGGTTGTGGATACGGACCAATTGGTTTATCGCTTGCGAAAGAATATCAAAAACGTATGATTCATATGATTGATGTGAACGAAAGAGCACTCGGCCTTGCGAAAGAAAACGCTGGTAACAACGGTGTAAGTAACGTTCGTATTTATCAAAGTAACGTATATGAACAAGTGGAGGGGCAGTATGCGGCGATTTTATCAAATCCGCCAATTCGTGCTGGGAAACAAGTTGTTCATGATATTTTGGAGAAGGCATATGATCATCTTTTACCTGATGGTGAGCTTTGGATTGTGATTCAGAAAAAGCAAGGTGCGCCGTCAGCGATGAAGAAATTAGAAGAAGTATTCTCAGAGGTTGAAGTGGTAGAAAAGAAAAAAGGATATTATATCATAAAATCAAAAAAACGTTGACGGTTTTTTTTGCTTGTGATACCATTATAAAATGCCAATATATGATTTTCTGGGCTGAGAACGATGTATAATTTTGTTTCTCTTGGAAAAGATAGTAAAATCAGCAGATCATGAAACAGAATGATGGTTTTCTTTAAGAAGCCATTTTTCTTTTTTGCGCAGTTGGAAATGACATCGTATCTATCTTTAAGAGGAAAGGCTAAGCAATATGCATTAGCTGTATTTATTTGTGATTTTGCACATTTTTTGTGCATTTATAATACTCATGATTTGAGGGGTGAAGCAGTTGACAGGTCAACTAGTTCAATACGGACGCCACCGCCAACGAAGAAGTTATGCCCGTATTAGTGAAGTATTAGAGTTACCAAATCTTATCGAAATTCAAACCTCTTCTTATCAATGGTTTCTTGATGAGGGTTTGCGAGAAATGTTCCAAGACATTTCTCCGATTGAAGACTTTACGGGAAATCTATCGCTTGAATTTATCGACTACAGTCTAGGCGAGCCGAAGTATTCTGTAGAAGAATGTAAAGAGCGTGATGTGACGTATGCAGCACCACTTCGTGTGAAAGTGCGTCTAATCAATAAAGAAACTGGTGAAGTAAAAGAGCAAGATGTGTTCATGGGAGATTTCCCACTCATGACAGAGACAGGAACATTCGTAATTAACGGTGCAGAACGCGTTATCGTTTCCCAGTTAGTTCGCTCACCAAGCGTATACTACAGTGGCAAAGTGGACAAAAACGGAAAGCGTGGCTTTACTGCTACTGTAATTCCAAACCGCGGAGCTTGGTTGGAATATGAAACAGATGCTAAGGATGTTGTTTATGTACGTATCGATCGTACACGCAAATTGCCTGTAACTGTTTTGTTACGTGCACTAGGGTTTGGCTCTGATCAAGAAATCATCGAGCTTTTAGGTGACAACGAGTACTTAAGTAACACGCTAGATAAGGACAACACGGATAGCACAGAAAAAGCATTGCTTGAAATCTATGAGCGTCTACGTCCAGGTGAACCACCAACAGTAGAAAATGCAAAGAGCTTGCTTGTTTCTCGCTTCTTCGATCCGAAGCGTTACGATTTAGCGAATGTAGGTCGCTATAAGATTAATAAAAAACTACACATTAAAAACAGATTGTTCAACCAGCGTTTAGCTGAAACGTTAGTAGATCCTGAAACAGGTGAAATTTTAGCGGCAGAAGGAACAATTTTAGATCGTCGTACATTAGATCGCATTTTACCTTACTTAGAAGAAAACATTGGTTTCAAAACAGCTAAACCAATGGGTGGAGTGGTAGAAGGCGCTGTTGAGCTGCAATCTATTAAGATTTATGCTCCAGATGCAGATGGAGAGCGCGTTATCAATGTACTTGGTAATGCAAATATCGAACGTGATATTAAAAATATTACGCCAGGAGATATTATCGCTTCTATCAGCTACTTCTTTAACCTTCTTTATAAAGTAGGGGATACAGACGATATCGACCATTTAGGAAATCGTCGTCTTCGTTCTGTTGGCGAATTATTACAAAACCAATTCCGAATTGGTCTTTCTCGTATGGAACGTGTAGTTCGTGAGAGAATGTCCATTCAAGATACAAATGCAATTACACCACAGGCGTTAATTAATATTCGTCCTGTTATTGCATCTATTAAAGAGTTCTTCGGTAGCTCTCAGTTATCACAGTTCATGGATCAAACGAACCCATTAGCTGAGTTAACACATAAACGAAGACTATCTGCATTAGGACCTGGTGGTTTGACGCGTGAGCGTGCAGGCTTTGAAGTACGTGACGTTCACTACTCTCACTACGGTCGTATGTGTCCGATTGAAACGCCAGAGGGACCAAACATCGGTTTAATTAACTCACTATCTTCGTTCGCGAAAGTAAATGAGTTTGGTTTCATTGAAACACCATACCGTCGTATTGATCCTGAAACTGGTCGTGTGACGAATCGCGTCGACTACTTAACAGCAGATGAGCAAGATAACTACGTTGTGGCACAGGCGAATTCACGTTTATCTGAAGAAGGAGACTTCCTTGATGAAGACGTTGTAGCACGCTTCCGTGACGAGAACGTTGTTGTAAAACGTGATCGCGTTGACTACATGGATATCTCTCCAAAACAAGTAGTTTCTGCTGCGACAGCTTGTATTCCATTCTTAGAAAACGATGACTCCAACCGTGCTCTAATGGGAGCGAACATGCAACGTCAGGCGGTTCCGCTTATGAATCCGGAATCTCCGATTGTAGGTACAGGTATGGAGTACGTATCAGCAAAAGACTCAGGTGCTGCAGTGATCTGTAAACACCCTGGTATTGTCGAACGTGTAGAAGCACGTGAAGTTTGGGTACGTCGTTATATCGAAGTAGATGGTCAAACTGTAAAAGGTGATTTAGATCGCTACAAAATGTTGAAATTCGTTCGTTCTAACCAAGGAACTTGTTACAACCAACGTCCAATCGTAAGTGTTGGCGATAAAGTTGTAAAAGGTGAAATCCTTGCGGACGGTCCTTCTATGGAAAAAGGTGAACTTGCACTTGGTCGTAACGTGCTTGTTGGCTTCATGACATGGGACGGTTATAACTACGAGGATGCGATCATTATGAGTGAGCGCCTTGTAAAAGACGATGTTTATACTTCTATTCATATTGAAGAGTATGAATCAGAAGCTCGTGATACAAAGCTTGGACCGGAAGAAATTACGCGAGATATTCCAAACGTTGGTGAAGATGCGCTTCGTAACCTTGATGAGCGCGGAATCATCCGTGTTGGAGCGGAAGTAAAAGACGGAGATCTTCTTGTTGGTAAAGTAACGCCAAAAGGTGTAACAGAATTAACAGCTGAAGAGCGTCTATTACACGCAATCTTCGGTGAGAAGGCTCGTGAAGTACGTGATACATCACTACGTGTACCACACGGTGGTGGCGGTATTATTTTAGACGTAAAAGTGTTTAACCGTGAAGATGGTGATGAATTACCACCAGGTGTAAACCAACTTGTACGTGTATATATCGTTCAAAAACGTAAAATTTCTGAAGGTGACAAAATGGCCGGTCGCCATGGTAACAAAGGTGTTATCTCTCGTATTTTACCAGAAGAAGATATGCCATTCTTACCAGACGGCACACCGATCGATATCATGTTAAACCCATTAGGGGTACCATCTCGTATGAATATCGGTCAGGTGTTAGAATTACATCTTGGTATGGCAGCAAGATACCTTGGTATCCATGTTGCAACACCAGTATTCGATGGTGCTCGTGAGGAAGACGTATGGGGAACTATTGAAGAAGCTGGTATGGCACGCGATGCGAAGACAATTTTATATGATGGACGTACTGGTGAACCGTTCGACAACCGCGTATCTGTTGGTGTTATGTATATGATCAAACTTGCGCACATGGTTGACGATAAACTTCATGCTCGTTCTACTGGACCATACTCACTTGTAACGCAGCAACCTCTTGGAGGTAAAGCACAGTTCGGTGGACAGCGTTTCGGTGAGATGGAGGTTTGGGCACTTGAGGCTTACGGTGCTGCTTATACTCTTCAAGAGATCTTAACAGTGAAGTCTGACGATGTTATTGGTCGCGTGAAAACATACGAAGCAATTGTTAAAGGCGAAAATGTTCCAGAACCAGGTGTTCCGGAGTCATTCAAAGTATTAATTAAAGAGCTACAAAGCTTAGGTATGGATGTTAAGATGATGTCTAGCGATGATACGGAAATTGAAATGCGTGATACTGATGACGACGATGATCATCAATCAGCAGATAAATTAAATATCGAAGTTGAGACAACGAAGGAATAATTGGGATAACCTGTAGACTAAAAGGGAGGTAGGCCCCTTGATAGATGTAAACAACTTTGAATATATGAAGATTGGACTTGCTTCACCTGACAAGATTCGTTCTTGGTCATATGGTGAAGTTAAGAAACCAGAAACGATTAACTATCGTACATTAAAGCCTGAGAAGGACGGTTTATTCTGTGAGCGTATTTTCGGACCACAAAAGGACTGGGAATGTCATTGCGGAAAATATAAACGTGTACGTTATAAAGGTGTAGTTTGTGATCGATGTGGCGTTGAAGTAACACGTGCAAAAGTGCGTCGTGAGCGTATGGGTCATATTGAACTTGCTGCTCCTGTATCTCATATTTGGTATTTCAAAGGTATCCCAAGCCGCATGGGACTTGTCTTAGACATGTCCCCTCGCGCGCTTGAAGAAGTAATTTACTTTGCTTCTTATGTTGTAACAGAGAGCGGAGATACACCACTTGATAAGAAGCAATTACTTTCTGAAAAGGAATACCGTGCATATCGTGAGCGTTATGGAAGCACATTCCAAGCTTCTATGGGTGCAGAAGCAATTAAGAAGTTATTACAAGATATCGATTTAGATAAAGAAGTAGACTTCTTGAAAGAAGAATTAAAAACAGCACAAGGACAACGTCGTACTCGTGCTATTAAACGTCTAGAAGTATTAGAAGCATTCCGTAACTCTGGAAATGAGCCATCTTGGATGATCCTAGATGTTCTTCCGGTTATCCCGCCAGAACTGCGCCCAATGGTACAGTTAGATGGTGGACGTTTTGCAACTTCTGACTTAAACGATTTATACCGTCGTGTAATTAACCGTAACAACCGTCTGAAACGTTTATTAGACCTTGGTGCACCAAGCATCATCGTTCAAAACGAGAAGCGTATGTTACAAGAAGCAGTTGACGCATTAATTGATAACGGTCGTCGTGGTCGTCCAGTTACTGGACCAGGTAACCGTCCGTTAAAATCACTTTCTCACATGCTAAAAGGTAAGCAAGGACGTTTCCGTCAAAACTTACTTGGTAAACGTGTTGACTACTCTGGTCGTTCTGTTATCGTTGTAGGACCGAACCTAAAGATGTATCAATGTGGTTTACCGAAAGAAATGGCGCTTGAACTGTTCAAACCTTTCGTAATGAAAGAGTTAGTGGAAAAAGGTTTAGCACACAACATTAAGAGTGCTAAACGTAAAATTGAGCGTGTACAACCAGAAGTTTGGGATGTTTTAGAATCTGTGATTAAAGAACACCCAGTACTTCTAAACCGTGCCCCAACACTTCACCGTCTTGGTATTCAGGCGTTTGAACCTACATTAGTAGAAGGTCGTGCAATCCGTCTTCACCCACTTGTATGTACAGCATACAATGCGGACTTTGACGGTGACCAAATGGCGGTTCACGTTCCATTATCATCAGAAGCACAAGCTGAAGCGCGTCTTCTTATGTTAGCGGCACAAAACATCTTGAACCCGAAAGATGGAAAACCAGTTGTAACACCATCTCAGGATATGGTATTAGGTAACTACTACTTAACACTTGAGCGTGAAGGTGCAATTGGTGAAGGTATGGTGTTTAAGGACACGAACGAAGCATTACTTGCATACCAAAACGGTTATGTTCACTTGCATACACGTGTTGCGGTTGCTGCAAATTCTTTAAACAACGAAACGTTTACAGAAGAGCAAAATAGTAAGCTTCTATTAACAACAGTTGGTAAATTAATATTTAACGAAATCTTACCAGAGTCGTTCCCTTATATTAATGAACCAACGAACTCAAACCTTGAAAAAGAAACACCAGCGAAGTATTTCGTTGAAAAAGGTGAGAACGTTAGAGAAATTATCGCTAGTCGCGAAGAAGTAGCACCATTCAATAAGAAAATTCTTGGTAACATCATTGCGGAAATCTTCAAGCGTTTCAAAATTACAGAAACGTCTCGTATGCTTGACCGCATGAAGAACTTAGGATTTAAACACTCTACAAAAGCTGGTATCACAGTTGGGGTATCTGACATTATTGTATTGGGTGAAAAGAATGAAATTCTTCAAGAAGCGCAGATAAAAGTAGATAACGTGATTAAACAGTTCCGTCGTGGTTTAATTACGGAAGAAGAGCGTTATGACCGCGTTATTTCTATTTGGAGTAATGCAAAAGATGTTATCCAAGGTAAATTAATGAAAACCCTTGATAAGCGCAACCCAATCTTCATGATGAGTGACTCTGGTGCCCGTGGTAACGCATCAAACTTCACTCAGCTAGCTGGTATGCGTGGTCTGATGGCCAACCCATCTGGTCGTATCATCGAACTTCCAATCAAATCAAGTTTCCGTGAAGGTTTAACAGTACTTGAGTACTTCATTTCTACTCACGGTGCGCGTAAAGGTCTTGCCGATACAGCACTTAAAACTGCCGATTCTGGTTACTTAACACGTCGTCTTGTTGACGTAGCACAAGATGTTATCGTTCGTGAAGATGATTGTGGTACAGATCGTGGATTATTAATCGGTGCAATTAAAGAGGGTAATGAGATAATCGAGTCTCTATATGATCGTCTTGTAGGACGTTTCGCTAGAAAAACTGTAAAACATCCAGAAACAGGTGAAGTATTAGTTCGTGAAAACGAATTAATCACAGAAGATATCGCACTAATTGTTGAAACATCCGGTGTGGAAACAGTTAACATCCGTTCAGCATTCACATGTAATACACGTCATGGTGTATGTAAGAAGTGTTACGGTCGTAACTTAGCGACTGGCACAGATGTAGAGGTAGGCGAAGCGGTAGGTATTATCGCAGCTCAATCTATCGGTGAGCCAGGTACTCAGTTAACGATGCGTACATTCCATACAGGTGGGGTTGCCGGAGATGATATCACACAAGGTTTACCTCGTATCCAAGAGATCTTCGAAGCGCGTAACCCGAAAGGTCAAGCTGTTATCAGTGAAATCGACGGTGTTATTGCAGCTATCAACGATGTAAAAGATCGTCAAGAAGTTGTGGTACAAGGTGAAGTTGAAGCTCGCACGTATGCGATTCCTTATGGTGCTCGCTTAAAAGTGATGCCAGGACAAAGAATCGATCACGGTCAAGAGTTAACAGAAGGTTCTATCGATCCGAAAGAATTACTAAAAGTAACGGACATTACAGCGGTACAAGAGTACTTACTGCGTGAAGTTCAAAAAGTATACCGTATGCAAGGGGTAGAAATTGGCGACAAACACGTAGAGGTAATGGTTCGTCAAATGCTGCGTAAAGTACGTGTGTTCGATGCTGGTGACACAGATGTATTACCAGGAACATTACTTGATATCCATCAGTTTACAGATGCAAATGCGAAAGTGCTTCTAGAAGGTAAACAACCTGCTACAGCACGTCCAGTTCTTCTTGGTATTACGAAAGCTTCACTTGAAACAGATTCATTCTTATCAGCAGCATCATTCCAAGAAACAACTCGTGTGTTAACGGATGCAGCAATTAAAGGCAAACGTGACGAACTTCTTGGTCTGAAGGAAAATGTTATCATTGGTAAACTTGTTCCAGCTGGTACAGGTATGAATCGCTACCGCAAAGTAGATCTTGTGAAGAATATGCAAGAAGAAGCAAATGTTGAAAGTGATGAGATTTACGTAGAAAACTAAAATTTTCCGTTTGGAAATTTGTATAAAAAAGATGAATGATAGTTGACATTGCCTAATCGGAAATGTTACTATAAGCAAGGTTGCTCCTGAATAACACTTTGAATAAAGGTTTTCCTTACTGAAGAAGTGTGAAAGGCTGGAGATGTAAAATTGAAGGCTAATCAAAATGGCATAGTTGAAAATATTGTTTCGCAACAATATAACATGCCCGTAACAATTTGAATGTTTATCATTCAAATAGGAGCTTCAGTGATAGAAATAATAAGTTAAAACTGTTTTTGTGAGGTGAGGGCATCATGCCCTTCCTTGCAAAAACTTTGTTTTCAACTAATAATGAACCACCTGGATATGTGGTCATACAAACATGCGAAGGGAGGATAAATCAAATGCCTACTATTAACCAATTAGTAAGAAAAGGTCGTACTGATAAAGTATGGAAATCTAAATCACCTGCGTTAAATAAAGGTTTTAACTCTTTGAAGAAAAAAGCAACTGATATCTCTGCACCTCAAAAACGTGGTGTATGTACTCGTGTTGGTACAATGACTCCAAAGAAACCAAACTCAGCGTTACGTAAATATGCTCGTGTACGTTTAACAAATGGTATCGAGGTTACTGCATACATCCCAGGTATCGGTCACAACTTACAAGAGCACAGCGTAGTATTAATTCGCGGTGGTCGTGTAAAAGACTTACCAGGGGTACGTTACCACATCGTTCGTGGTGCGCTTGATACAGCTGGTGTTGACAAGCGTATGCAAGGCCGTTCTAAATATGGTACTAAGAGACCAAAACCTGCTAAGAAATAATAATTTTAAACTGAAAGGAGGAACTCAATATGCCTCGTAAAGGACCTGTTGCGAAACGTGACGTGTTACCAGATCCAATGTACAATTCGAAACTTGTAACACGCCTTATCAACAAAATGATGGTTGACGGTAAAAAAGGTAAATCTCAAACAATTCTTTATAATGCGTTCGATATCGTTCGTGAACGTACTGGTAATGAACCAATGGAAGTATTCGAGCAAGCTCTTAAGAACATCATGCCTGTTCTTGAAGTACGCGCTCGTCGTGTTGGTGGTGCTAACTACCAAGTTCCAGTTGAGGTTCGTCCGGAACGCCGTACAACTTTAGGTCTTCGTTGGTTAGTAAACTACGCTCGTCTTCGTGGTGAAAAAACTATGGAAGAGCGTCTAGCTTACGAAATCTTAGATGCAGCTAACAACGCTGGTGCATCTGTTAAGAAGCGCGAAGACACTCATAAAATGGCAGAAGCTAACAAAGCATTTGCTCATTACCGTTGGTAGGATTCAACGAAAAATAAATGTAAGCATAAACCGCTTTATTTGTCGCTTGTGGAAGTGTGGAGAGGGAGAATGCCTCTCCCTTTCATTGGGCGCTCGTTTTACATAATGAGGGTACTGAACATACTGACATGTGTAACATATAAAGTGGCTTTTTTGCTACTTAAAATAAAATAATCCAATCCATATTTGGAAGGAGCGAGACACCAAATGACAAGAGAGTTCTCTTTAGAAAACACTCGTAATATTGGTATCATGGCTCACATCGATGCTGGTAAAACAACAGCTACTGAACGTATCCTGTACTACACAGGCCGTATTCATAAAATCGGTGAAACTCACGAAGGTGCATCTCAGATGGACTGGATGGAGCAAGAGCAAGAGCGTGGTATCACAATTACTTCTGCTGCAACTACAGCACAATGGAAAGGTCATCGTGTAAACATCATTGACACTCCAGGTCACGTAGACTTCACAGTAGAAGTAGAACGTTCTTTACGCGTACTTGATGGCGCGGTAGCAGTTCTTGATGCACAATCTGGTGTAGAACCACAAACAGAAACTGTTTGGCGTCAGGCTACTACTTATGGCGTACCTCGTATCGTATTCGTTAACAAAATGGATAAGATCGGTGCAGACTTCTTATATTCTGTAGGTACAATCCATGATCGTTTACAAGCAAACGCACATCCAATTCAGTTACCAATCGGTGCTGAAGACGAGTTCAATGGTATCATTGACCTTGTTGAAGAGTGTGCTTACATGTACGGTAACGATTTAGGAACTGACATTACACGTGTTGAGATTCCTGAAGAGCACAAAGAACTAGCTGAAGAATACCGTGGAAAATTAATCGAAGCGGTAGCTGAGCTTGATGAAGAAATGATGATGAAGTACCTAGAAGGTGAAGAAATCACTATTGAAGAGCTTAAAGCTGGTATCCGTAAGGCTACAACTTCTGTAGAATTCTTCCCAGTAATCTGTGGTTCTGCATTCAAAAATAAAGGTGTTCAAATTCTGTTAGACGCAGTTATCGACTACCTACCATCTCCATTAGACGTACCTGCTATTAAAGGTATTCTTCCGGATACAGATGAAGAAGTAGAACGTAAGTCTAGCGATGAAGAGCCATTTGCAGCTCTAGCATTCAAAATCATGACTGACCCTTATGTTGGTAAGTTAACGTTCTTCCGTGTGTACTCTGGTGTGTTAAACTCTGGATCATACGTGAAAAACTCAACTAAAGGTAAGCGTGAGCGTGTAGGACGTATCCTACAAATGCACGCAAACAGCCGTGAAGAGATTTCAACAGTTTACGCTGGTGATATCGCTGCTGCTGTAGGTTTAAAAGATACTACTACTGGTGATACTCTTTGTGACGAGAAGAGTCTTGTTATCCTTGAGTCTATGGAATTCCCAGAGCCAGTTATCTCTGTAGCTATCGAACCTAAATCTAAAGCTGACCAAGATAAAATGGGTACAGCACTTTCTAAGCTTTCTGAAGAAGATCCAACATTCCGTGCTCACACTGACCAAGAAACTGGCCAAACAATCATCGCTGGTATGGGTGAACTTCACCTTGATATCATCGTTGACCGTATGCGCCGTGAATTCAAAGTAGAAGCAAACGTTGGTGCTCCTCAGGTAGCATACCGTGAGACTTTCCGCGCTGCTGCGAAAGTTGAAGGTAAATTTGCACGTCAATCTGGTGGTCGTGGACAATTCGGTCACGTTTGGATTGAATTTGCACCTAACGAAGAAGGTAAAGGATTCGAATTCGAAAACAAGATCGTCGGTGGTGTAGTTCCACGTGAATACATCCCAGCTGTAGGAGCAGGTCTTGAAGATGCACTTAAAAATGGTGTACTTGCAGGATATCCTGTAGTAGACATTAAAGCTGCATTAGTTGACGGATCTTACCATGATGTTGACTCCTCTGAGATGGCGTTCAAAATCGCTGCATCTATGGCGCTTAAAGCTGCGGTTTCTAAATGTAACCCAGTAATTCTTGAGCCAATGATGAAAGTTGAAGTTGTAATTCCTGAAGAGTACATGGGAGACATCATGGGTGACGTAACATCTCGTCGTGGACGTGTAGAAGGTATGGAAGCTCGCGGTAACGCTCAAGTTGTTCGCGCTATGGTTCCACTTTCTGAAATGTTCGGTTATGCAACGGCATTACGTTCTAACACGCAAGGTCGTGGAACATTCTCTATGGTATTTGACCATTATGAAGAAGTACCAAAGTCTGTTTCAGAAGAAATTATCAAAAAAAATAAAGGTGAATAATTGATTTTTATCGCTTGTTCACGTATAACTACTTATGTAAGCTAAAAAGCGGGGCTTATGCCCCCACGCTTTTTAGATTCAATATAAAATAACCTATATAACTTAAGGAGGAATTTAGAATGGCTAAAGCTAAATTCGAACGTTCTAAACCCCATGTTAACATCGGTACAATCGGCCACGTTGACCATGGTAAAACTACATTAACTGCTGCGATCACTACAGTTCTTGCAAAAGCTGGTGGTGCTGAAGCTCGCGGATACGATCAAATCGACGCTGCTCCAGAAGAAAGAGAGCGTGGAATCACAATCTCTACTGCACACGTTGAGTACGAAACTGAAACTCGTCACTATGCACACGTTGACTGCCCAGGTCACGCTGACTATGTTAAAAACATGATCACTGGTGCTGCACAAATGGACGGCGGTATCTTAGTAGTATCTGCTGCAGACGGCCCAATGCCACAAACTCGTGAGCACATCCTTCTTTCTCGTCAAGTAGGTGTTCCTTACATCGTTGTATTCTTAAACAAATGCGACATGGTTGACGACGAAGAGCTACTTGAATTAGTAGAAATGGAAGTTCGTGACCTATTATCTGAGTATGACTTCCCAGGCGATGACATCCCTGTAGTTAAAGGTTCTGCTCTTAAAGCTCTTCAAGGTGAAGCTGAGTGGGAAGAAAAAATCATCGAGCTTATGGCTGAAGTTGATGCTTACATCCCAACTCCAGAACGTCAAACTGACAAACCATTCTTAATGCCAATCGAGGACGTATTCTCTATCACTGGTCGTGGTACAGTTGCTACTGGTCGTGTTGAGCGTGGAATCGTTAAAGTTGGTGACGTAGTAGAAATCATCGGTCTTGCTGAAGAGAATGCTAACACAACTGTAACTGGTGTAGAAATGTTCCGTAAGCTTCTTGATCAAGCTCAAGCTGGAGACAACATTGGTGCTTTACTTCGTGGTGTATCTCGTGAAGATATCCAACGTGGACAAGTTCTTGCGAAAACTGGCTCTGTAAAAGCTCACGCTAAATTCAAAGCTGAAGTTTACGTTCTATCTAAAGAAGAAGGTGGACGTCACACTCCATTCTTCGCTAACTACCGCCCACAGTTCTACTTCCGTACAACTGACGTAACTGGTATCATCCAATTACCAGAAGGTACTGAAATGGTAATGCCTGGCGACAACATCGAAATGACTGTTGAACTAATCGCTCCAATCGCAGTTGAAGAGGGAACTAAGTTCTCTATCCGTGAAGGCGGACGTACTGTAGGTGCTGGTGTAGTTGCTACAATCATCGCTGAGTAATCTTTAAATAGATTCCATAAAAACTCAAGGGGAGTTCCCCTTGAGTTTTTATTTTTATAATAGAAGAAACATGGATTTTTTTCTTTTACCGAGTTTCTTCTATAGTATATAACCAAACGAAAAAGAACCCAAAAACTGTAAAGAGAATAAGAGTAGCTCAAAACTTGAAATTCTCGAAAGTGCAATGTATAATAGCAAAAGTAGAGAAAAGCTGATGCAAACAAAATTAGTGTTGCATCTAGGCGAAAAACATTGTATAATAAACAATGTTGGTCTTTGACTGCGATGAAGTGGAAGGTTGCTGACACACCCGGCCGCTTTGCCATGGCATGGTGTGAGGAAATTTCCATGGAGAAGGTCTATTTTAGAAATAGGCGAACGAAGGAGGGAAAATAATGGCAAAAGAAAAAATCCGTATCCGTTTAAAAGCTTACGATCACCGTATTCTTGATCAGTCAGCTGAGAAAATTGTAGAAACAGCTAAGCGTTCTGGAGCGACAGTTTCTGGTCCGATTCCATTACCAACTGAAAAGACTGTTTACACAATTCTTCGTGCTGTTCATAAGTACAAAGATTCTCGTGAGCAATTCGAAATGCGCACGCACAAACGTCTAATCGACATCGTGAGCCCTACTCCACAAACAGTAGATAGCTTAATGCGTTTAGACTTACCATCTGGTGTAGATATCGAAATCAAACTATAATTTATATAACTTAAACATGTAGGAGGTGTAACTCATGACCAAAGGAATCTTAGGAAGAAAGATCGGTATGACTCAAGTATTTGCTGAAAACGGTGAACTAATCCCTGTAACGGTAATCGAAGCGACTCCAAACGTTGTTCTTCAAAAGAAAACAACTGAAACTGATGGCTACAATGCAATCCAGTTAGGTTTCGCTGACAAGCGTGAAAAATTAGCTAACAAACCTGAACAAGGCCACACTGCTAAAGCATCTACTACTCCTAAGCGCTTCATTCGCGAAATCCGCGATGCAGACGTGGACGGACTAGAGGTTGGTCAAGAGGTAAAAGTAGAAGTTTTCACTGCAGGTGAAATCGTTGATGTAACAGGAATTTCTAAGGGTAAAGGTTTCCAAGGTGTTATCAAACGCCACGGACAATCTCGCGGACCAATGTCTCACGGTTCTCGTTACCACCGTCGTCCTGGTTCAATGGGACCAGTTGCTCCAAACCGCGTATTCAAAGGCAAAAAGCTTGCTGGACGCATGGGTGGAGATCAAGTTACGATTCAAAACTTAGAAATCGTTCAAGTTGACGCTGAGCGCAACTTAGTGTTAGTAAAAGGTAACGTTCCAGGTGCTAAGAAGTCTCTTGTAGTCGTTCGTGGCGCTGTGAAGGCTAGCAAATAATTCACTAAAGGAAGGAGGAATTCCAATGCCAAAAGTTACTGTATATAACCAAACTGGTTCTCAGGTTGGTGAAATCGAATTAGCGGAAGCTATTTTCGGTATCGAACCAAATGAAGCTGTACTTTTTGAAGCTGTAATGATGCAACGTGCATCTTTACGTCAAGGTACACATAAAGTAAAAGGTCGCTCTGAAGTACGCGGTGGAGGCCGTAAACCATGGCGTCAAAAAGGAACTGGACGTGCTCGTCAAGGCTCTATCCGTTCTCCTCAATGGCGTGGTGGTGGTACGGTATTCGGACCTACACCAAGAAGCTATGCTTACAAACTTCCTAAGAAAGTTCGTCGCTTAGCTATTAAATCTGCATTAGCAACAAAAGTGGTAGAGAGCAACGTTGTAGTTCTTGAAGACTTAGTGTTAAATGCACCAAAAACAAAAGACATGGTAGCGGTACTTAAAGGTCTATCTGTTGAGAAGAAAGCTCTTATCGTAACTGCTGACTTAAACGAAGCTGTTGAGTTATCTGCTCGCAATATTCCTGGAGTAACAGTAATCACTGCTGATGGCGTAAACGTTTTAGACGTGCTTCATCATGATAAGCTAATCATGACAAAAGCGGCAGTGGAAAAAGTAGAGGAGGTGCTTGCATAATGAAAGATCCTCGTGATATCATTAAGCGCCCAGTTATCACTGAACGTTCTATGGAAATGATGGCTGAAAAAAAATACACGTTCGATGTGAACGTTAAATCTAATAAAACAGAAGTTAAAGACGCTATCGAAGCGATCTTTGGTGTTGAAGTAGAGAAAGTAAACATCATGAACTACAAGCCAAAAGCTAAGCGCGTAGGTCGTCATGCTGGTTTCACTAACCGTCGCCGTAAAGCGATCGTTAAACTTACTGCAGACAGCAAAGAAATCGAAATCTTCCAAGGCGTTTAATTCTTACTAAAGAAGGAGGGAAATTGAGATGGGAATCAAAAAGTATAATCCAACGACTAACGGTCGTCGTAACATGACTACAAATGATTTTGCTGAAATTACGACTGACAAGCCGGAAAAATCTTTACTTGCTCCTTTAAGCAAGAAAGCTGGTCGTAACAACCAAGGTAAAATCACTGTACGTCATCAAGGTGGCGGACACAAACGTCAATACCGTATCATCGACTTCAAACGTAACAAAGATGGAATTCCAGGACGCGTTGCTACAATCGAATACGATCCAAACCGTTCTGCGAATATCGCATTAATTAACTACGTTGACGGTGAAAAGCGTTACATTCTTGCTCCTAAGAACTTAGAAGTAGGTATGGAAATTATGTCTGGCGCTGAAGCTGACATCAAAATCGGTAACGCATTACCATTAGTGAACATTCCAGTTGGTACTGTAGTTCACAACATCGAGCTTAAGCCAGGTCGTGGCGGACAATTAGTTCGTTCTGCTGGTACATCTGCTCAAGTACTTGGTAAAGAGGGTAAATATGTACTTGTACGTTTAAACTCTGGCGAAGTACGTCTAATTCTTGCTACTTGCCGCGCTACTGTAGGTCAAGTAGGTAACGAGCAACATGAACTTATCAAAATCGGTAAAGCAGGTCGCTCTCGCTGGTTAGGTAAACGCCCAACTGTTCGTGGTTCTGTAATGAACCCAGTTGATCACCCACACGGTGGTGGTGAAGGTCGTTCACCAATCGGACGTAAGTCTCCAATGTCTCCATGGGGTAAACCAACTCTTGGATTCAAGACTCGTAAGAAAAACAAAGCGTCTGATAAATTCATCGTTCGTCGTCGCAAAAAATAATGGGATTGTAGTACGGTTCATTTCTAGAACCGTACGGCAATCACGAAGGGAGGCCCTAAAATGGCTCGTAGCTTAAAAAAAGGACCATTCGTTGATGATCATTTAATGAATAAGATTGAAAAGTTAACTGAAACTGAGCAAAAGCAAGTTGTAAAAACTTGGTCTCGTCGTTCAACAATCTTCCCTCAGTTCATCGGTCATACAATTGCTGTATATGACGGTCGTAAACACGTACCTGTATACATCACTGAGGACATGGTTGGCCACAAGTTAGGTGAATTCGCACCAACTCGTACGTATAAAGGTCATGATGCTGACGATAAGAAAACTAGAAGATAATGAGAGGAGGCACTTCAATGCAAGCTAAAGCAGTAGCGAGAACAGTTCGTATTGCTCCTCGTAAAGTTCGTTTAGTAGTAGACTTAATCCGAGGTAAGCAAGTTGGTGAAGCGATCGCAATCCTTAACCATACACCTAAAACTGCTTCTCCAGTTGTAGAGAAGGTATTAAAATCTGCAATCGCAAATGCAGAGCATAACTATGAAATGGACATCAATAACTTAGTTATTGAGAAAGTTTTCGTTGACGAAGGTCCAACGTTAAAACGTTTCCGTCCACGTGCAATGGGCCGTGCAAGCCAAATCAACAAACGCACAAGCCACATCACAATTGTGGTATCAGAAAAGAAGGAGGGATAATCGATGGGTCAAAAGGTTAATCCAATTGGTCTTCGTGTCGGCGTTATTCGTGATTGGGAATCTCGTTGGTTCGCTGAGAAAGATTACGCTACATTTCTTCATGAAGACATCAAAATTCGTGAGTACATCGCAGCTCGCTTAAAAGATTCTTCTGTTTCTAAAGTAGAAATCGAGCGTGCAGCAAATCGTGTAAATGTTACAATCCACACTGCAAAACCTGGTATGGTAATTGGTAAAGGTGGTACAGAAGTTGAAGCACTTCGTAAAGCTCTTAACCAATTAACAGGCAAGCGTGTACACATCAACATCTTAGAAGTTAAGAGAGCTGATCTTGACGCTAAGTTAGTAGCGGATAATATCGCTCGTCAATTAGAAAACCGTGTATCTTTCCGTCGTGCACAAAAGCAAGTTATCCAACGTGCAATGCGTGCGGGCGCTAAAGGTATTAAAACACAAGTTTCTGGTCGTCTAGGCGGAGCAGATATCGCTCGTGCAGAATCTTACAGTGAAGGAACTGTTCCACTTCATACACTTCGCGCTGATATTGACTATGCAACAGCTGAAGCTGATACAACATACGGTAAGTTAGGCGTAAAAGTATGGATCTACCGTGGAGAAGTCCTTCCTACAAAAAAGAAAGCTTCTGAGGAAGGAGGAAAATAATATGTTAATGCCAAAACGCGTAAAATATCGTAGAGAGCATCGTGGTAAAATGCGTGGTCGTGCTAAAGGTGGCGCTGAAGTAGCTTTCGGTGAGTTCGGTCTTCAAGCTCAAGAGGCTTCTTGGATCACTAACCGTCAAATCGAGGCAGCTCGTCGTGCAATGACTCGTTACATGAAACGTGGCGGTAAAGTATGGATTAAAATTTTCCCTTCTAAACCTTACACTGCAAAACCTCTAGAAGTTCGAATGGGTTCCGGTAAAGGTGCTCCTGAAGGCTGGGTAGCAGTAGTAAAACCTGGGAAAATTATGTTCGAAATCGCGGGTGTATCTGAAGAGGTAGCACGCGAAGCATTACGTCTTGCAGCTCACAAGTTACCTGTGAAATGTAAATTCGTAAAACGTGAAGAAAATGGTGGTGAATCTAATGAAAACTAATGATATTCGTGAATTAACCACTGCCGAAATCGAAACAAAAGTTAAAGCGTTAAAGGAAGAGTTATTCAACCTACGCTTCCAACTTGCTACAGGACAATTAGAGAATCCAACACGCATCCGTGAAGTGCGTAAGGCAATTGCTCGTATGAAAACTGTAGTTCGTGAAAGAGAGATCGGAATTAATCGATAAATTGAGGGGAGGTTTGCAAAGTGAGCGAACGTAACCAACGCAAAGTTTATACTGGTCGTGTTGTATCTGACAAAATGGACAAAACGATTACAGTTTTAGTTGAAACTTACAAAACTCATTCCTTGTACGGAAAGCGCGTTAAGTATTCTAAGAAGTACAAAGCGCATGATGAGCAAAACCAAGCAAAAGTTGGCGATATCGTTAAAATCATGGAAACTCGCCCGCTTTCTGCTACTAAGCGTTTCCGTTTAGTTGAAATCGTTGAAGAAGCGGTTATTATCTAAATAGACGAATCGGAATTTTAAGTCCGAAGGGAGGTTTCATAACATGATCCAACAAGAATCTCGTTTGAAAGTTGCTGACAACTCTGGTGCACGTGAACTTTTAACAATTAAAGTATTAGGTGGTTCTGGCCGCAAATATGCTAACATCGGTGATATTATCGTTGCTACGGTAAAACAAGCAACACCAGGTGGCGTTGTTAAAAAAGGTGACGTTGTTAGAGCAGTAGTAGTACGTACGAAGAGCGGTGCTCGTCGTCCGGATGGTTCTTACATTCGTTTTGATGAAAACGCAGCAGTTATCATTAAAGACGATAAGAGCCCACGTGGTACTCGTATCTTCGGACCAGTAGCTCGTGAATTACGTGATAGCAACTTCATGAAGATTGTTTCTTTAGCTCCAGAAGTTCTATAATTAAAGGTATTGCCTTGCTAAGGAGGTGCGAATTAAGATGCATGTAAAAAAAGGTGATAAAGTACAGGTAATCACTGGTAAAGACAAAGGAAAACAAGGCGTTATCCTTTCCGCTTTCCCAAAAGAAAACCGTGTTATCGTTGAAGGTGTTAACATCGTCAAGAAGCACTCTAAGCCATCTCAATTAAATCCACAAGGTGGAATCATCACGAAAGAAGCACCAATTCACGTATCTAATGTTATGGTATTAGATCCGAAAACTGGTGAACCTACTCGCGTAGGCTTCAAAGTGGAAGATGGTAAAAAAGTTCGTATTGCTAAAAAATCTGGTGAATTATTAGATAAATAATTTTCTTAAGAAAGGAGGTCACTTCATTGAATCGCCTTAAAGAGAAGTTCCAAAAGGAAATTACTCCTGCTCTAATGAGCAAGTTTAACTATAAATCTGTAATGCAGGTGCCAAAGATCGAAAAGATCGTTATCAACATTGGTGTTGGTGATGCGGTATCTAACTCTAAAGCATTAGACAATGCTGTAGAAGAATTAACTCAAATCGCAGGTCAAAAACCTGTAATCACTCGCGCTAAGAAATCTATCGCTGGTTTCCGTCTTCGTGAAGGTATGCCAATCGGTGCAAAGGTTACTTTACGCGGTGAGCAAATGTATGAGTTCTTCGACAAATTAGTATCTGTTTCTTTACCACGTGTACGTGATTTCCGTGGTGTA
The DNA here is from genome assembly GCF_000712595.1 of Bacillus manliponensis. Lineage (GTDB taxonomy): Bacteria > Bacillota > Bacilli > Bacillales > Bacillaceae_G > Bacillus_A > Bacillus_A manliponensis. Next base: position 18,111 of record NZ_JOTN01000023.1, on the reverse strand, counting down.
TCTAAGAAATCTTTCGATGGTCGTGGTAACTATACATTAGGTGTTAAAGAACAGTTAATTTTCCCTGAGATTGATTATGATAAAGTAAACAAAGTCCGCGGTATGGACATCGTAATCGTTACTACAGCGAAAACTGACGAGGAATCTCGTGAACTTTTAACACAATTCGGTATGCCATTCCAAAAATAATGGAAGCCAACGCTAAGTAGAGGAGGCGAAAACGTGGCTAAAAAATCTATGATTGCGAAACAAAAGCGTACTCCTAAGTTTAAAGTACAAGAGTATACACGTTGCGAGCGCTGCGGTCGTCCGCATTCTGTATACCGCAAATTTAAACTTTGCCGTATTTGTTTCCGTGAACTTGCATATAAAGGTCAAATTCCTGGTGTTAAAAAAGCTAGTTGGTAAAACCCACAAATGGGAAGGAGGTAAAACACATGGTGATGACAGATCCAATTGCAGATATGCTTACTCGCATCCGTAATGCGAACATGGTACGTCATGAGAAATTAGAAGTTCCTGCTTCTAAAATCAAAAAAGAGATCGCTGAACTTTTAAAACGTGAAGGTTTCATTCGTGATGTAGAATACATTGAGGATAACAAACAAGGTATCCTACGTATTTTCCTGAAATATGGTGTAAACAACGAACGTGTAATCACTGGATTAAAACGTATCAGTAAACCTGGCTTACGCGTATACGCAAAAGCTGATGAAGTACCACGTGTACTTAACGGATTAGGTATCGCTCTTCTTTCTACATCTAAGGGAGTAATGACAGACAAAGACGCTCGTCAATTACAAACTGGTGGAGAAGTAGTAGCATACGTTTGGTAATATTTAAACGAACGGAGGTGTGACAACATGTCTCGTATTGGTAAAAAGATTCTTGAAATCCCTGCAGGTGTTACTGTAACTGTAGCAGAAGATAACACTGTAACAGTAAAAGGCCCTAAAGGTGAAATGACTCGTACATTTAATGCTGATATGGCTATCAAACTTGAAGAAAACATCCTAACAGTAGAGCGTCCTTCTGATCAGAAGGAACACCGTTCACTACACGGTACAACTCGTGCTTTACTAGGAAACATGGTTGAAGGTGTAACTACAGGTTTCACTCGTAACCTTGAATTAATCGGTGTTGGTTACCGTGCACAAAAACAAGGTGACAAACTTGTTTTAAACGTAGGTTACTCTCACCCAGTTGAAATGACTCCTGAAGCAGGTCTTGAGGTTGAAGTTCCTGCTCCAACTAAGATCGTAATCAAAGGTATCGACAAGCAACGCGTTGGCGAATTCGCTGCAAACGTTCGTGCTGTACGTGCTCCAGAGCCATATAAAGGCAAAGGTATTCGTTACGAAGGCGAAGTTGTTCGTCGTAAAGAAGGTAAAACTGCGAAGTAAACTCGCTAGCTAACATTGCTGAGAGAAAGGAGTGACAAGAATGATCACTAAAGCTGATAAAAATGCGACTCGTAAGAAAAGACATGCACGTGTACGTGCTAAACTTACTGGTACTGCTGAACGTCCACGTTTAAACGTGTTCCGTTCTAATCAACACATTTATGCTCAAGTTATTGATGATGTAAACGGTGTAACATTAGTAAGTGGATCTACTCTTGATAAAGACCTTGCTCTTAACGGTACTAGCAACGTTGAAGCTGCTACAAAAGTTGGCGAATTAGTTGCAAAGCGTGCTGTAGAGAAAGGCGTTAAAGAAGTAGTATTTGATCGCGGTGGTTACTTATACCATGGCCGTGTTAAAGCTCTAGCTGAAGCTGCTCGTGAGGCTGGCTTACAATTTTAATGGTCAAAGGAGGGAAAATTAATGCGTCGCATTGACCCAAGTAAATTAGAACTTGAAGAACGTGTAGTTACGATCAACCGTGTTGCGAAAGTTGTTAAGGGTGGACGTCGTTTCCGCTTTGCTGCACTTGTTGTAGTTGGTGACAAAAACGGTCATGTTGGATTCGGTACTGGTAAAGCGCAAGAGGTACCAGATGCAATCCGCAAGGCTATCGAAGATGCTAAGAAAAACTTAATCGAAGTACCATTAGTTGGTACTACAATTCCACACGAAATCATCGGTCGTTTCGGAGCTGGTGAAGTATTCCTAAAACCTGCTTCTGAAGGTACTGGAGTTATCGCTGGTGGTCCAGTTCGTGCGGTTCTTGAGTTAGCTGGTGTACAAGATATTCTTTCGAAATCTCTTGGAACGAACACACCAATTAACATGATCCGTGCTACTGTGAATGGATTAAAAGATCTTAAGCGTGCTGAAGATGTTGCAAAATTACGCGGTAAATCTGTAGAAGAGCTACTAGGTTAAGAAGGAGGGAAAACAAATGGCGAAAAAGTTAGAAATTACCCTCACTCGTAGTGTAATTGGTCGTCCGCAAGATCAACGCGCGACTGTAGAAGCTTTAGGTCTTAAAAAGTTGAATTCAACTGTAGTTAAGGAAGAAACTCCTGCTATTCGCGGTATGATCAACAAAGTTTCTCACCTTGTAACTGTAAAAGAAGCTTAATGATAACTCATTAATATAAGGAGGTGCCTGGGAATGAAACTTCATGAATTAAAACCTGCAGAAGGTTCTCGTAAAGTACGTAACCGTGTTGGTCGTGGTATCGGTTCTGGTAACGGTAAAACTGCTGGTAAAGGTCATAAAGGACAAAACGCACGTTCTGGCGGCGGTGTTCGTCTTGGCTTTGAAGGTGGTCAAACTCCATTATTCCGTCGTTTACCAAAACGCGGCTTCACAAACATTAACCGTAAAGAGTTTGCTATCGTAAACTTATCAGTGTTAAACCGTTTTGAAGATGGTACAGAAGTAACACCTGAATTATTGCTTGAGACTGGCGTTATCAGCAAATTAAATGATGGTGTTAAAGTTCTTGCAAGCGGTGCAGTTGAGAAAAAATTAACTGTGAAAGCTCACAAGTTCTCTTCAAGTGCAAAAGAAGCAATTGAAGCAGCTGGCGGAACAGTTGAGGTGATCTAATGTTTCGTACAATCTCCAACTTTATGCGCGTTGCTGAGATAAGAAATAAAATATTATTCACTTTAGCTATGTTAATTGTGTTTCGTATTGGTACATTTATCCCAGTACCACATACGAACGCAGATATGCTGAAAGCGCAAGACCAGTTGAATGTACTAGGTATTTTGAATACATTCGGCGGAGGAGCTTTGCAAAACTTCTCTATCTTTGCGATGGGAATCATGCCGTACATTACAGCATCCATCATTGTGCAATTATTGCAGATGGATGTTGTTCCTAAGTTTACGGAATGGTCAAAGCAGGGTGAAATGGGCCGTCGAAAGTTAGCTCAATTTACTCGTTACTTCACGATTGTTCTTGCGTTTATTCAAGCTATCGGGATGTCAATCGGATTTAACAATATGGCAAATGGACAATTAATTGTGGATCCTGGCTGGTCAACTTATTTATATATTGCTACGGTGCTTACTGCTGGTACTGCATTCTTAATGTGGTTAGGTGAGCAAATTACCGCAAAAGGAGTAGGAAACGGTATTTCTATTTTGATTTTTGCAGGTATTGCCGCAGCTATCCCAAATATTATAAATCAAGTGTATGCTCAGCAGTTCCAGAATGTGGGAGACCAATTGTTTATCAGCATTGTTAAAATTGTATTGATTTTACTTGCTATTTTAGCGATGGTTGTTGGTGTTATTTACATTCAACAAGCGGTGCGTAAGATCCCAATTCAATACGCAAAGCGCGTAACAGGAGGAAATAGTGGTCATACTGGAGCACAAAATACGCACTTACCACTTAAGGTAAATAGTGCGGGTGTTATTCCAGTAATTTTTGCTGTTTCATTCTTGATGACGCCCCCGCTAATTGCGCAGTTCTTCTCAGGTAACAAAGTCGCAGAGTGGATTATTACTAACTTCAATTATACTCACCCTGTGGGTATGACAATATATGTTGCACTTATTGTAGCATTCACTTATTTCTATGCGTTTGTACAGGTGAATCCTGAACAAATGGCAGAGAATTTAAGTAAACAAGGTGGATATGTTCCAGGTATTCGTCCGGGTAAGAATACAGAACAATATCTAACTACAATCTTGTATCGTTTGACCTTTGTAGGTGCGATCTTCCTGGCATTAATTGCAATCTTACCGGTAGTCTTTATCGAAATTGCAAATCTGCCACAGTCAGCGCAAATTGGCGGAACGAGCTTACTGATTGTTGTCGGTGTTGCATTGGAGACAATGAAACAACTTGAGAGTCAGTTAGTGAAACGTCATTACAAAGGATTTATCAAACAGTGAGTTTGTTGGGAAGAGAAATCTTCCCTCCACGCTCATTCATGACATGAGGGGGGAATACCGATGAACTTAATTTTAATGGGGCTTCCTGGTGCTGGTAAAGGCACACAGGCCGAACAAATTGTAGCCAAGTATAACATCCCTCACATCTCAACAGGAGATATGTTCCGTGCAGCAATGAAAGATGAGACTGAACTTGGTTTACAAGCAAAATCTTTTATTGATAAAGGTGCACTTGTTCCAGATGAAGTAACAATCGGAATCGTTCGTGAACGTTTAAGCCAAGAAGACTGTGTAAAAGGCTTCTTATTAGACGGTTTCCCACGAACAGTTGCACAGGCATCTGCTCTTGAAGAGATCATGAAAGATCTTGGTAAACAGATCAACTACGTGTTAAACATTAATGTTGATTCTGGACTTTTACTGAAGCGTCTTACAGGTCGTCGTATCTGTAAAGATTGCGGTTCAACTTACCACTTAGAATTCAATCCGTCAGCGAAAGAGGGCGTGTGCGATAAATGTGGTGGCGAACTGTATCAGCGTTCAGATGATAACGAGGAAACAGTAGCAAATCGTCTAGAAGTGAATATTAAGCAAACAAAGCCATTGCTTGATTTCTACGAAGAGCTAGGTTACTTGAAAAACATTAATGGTGAGCAACATATCGAGAAAGTATTTACTGATATCGATGTTCTCATCGGAGGCTTAGCGTAATGATCATTTGCAAAACTCCTCGCGAAATAGAAATTATGCGAGAAGCTGGCAAGATTGTTGCTTTAACTCATCAAGAGTTGAAGAAGCATATTGCCCCAGGAATTACAACGAAAGAGCTCGATCAAATAGCGGAAAAGATGATTCGAAAGTATGGTGCTACACCATCTTTTAAAGGATACAATGGATTTCCGGGAAGCATCTGTGCTTCTGTAAATGAAGAGCTCGTACATGGGATTCCAGGAAAGCGCAAGCTCCAAGAAGGCGATATTATAAGTATCGACATTGGTGCGAAATATAATGGATATCATGGAGATTCTGCATGGACGTATCCAGTAGGAAACATTTCAGAATCTGTTCAAAAGCTACTTGATGTCACAGAAAAATCGTTGTATCTTGGTCTAGAACAAGTAAAACCAGGCGAAAGATTATCTAACCTTTCTCATGCGATTGAAACGTATGTAGAAGGAGAGGGATTCTCGATCGTTAGGGAGTATGTTGGTCATGGAATCGGGCAAAACTTACATGAAGACCCTCAAATCCCGCACTATGGTCCACCGAATAAAGGCCCTAGATTAAAGCCGGGAATGGTGATTTGTGTTGAGCCGATGGTGAACCAAGGAAGACGATATGTTAAAACACTATCTGATGACTGGACAGTGGTAACGGTAGATGGTAAATGGTGTGCTCACTTTGAACACACGATTGCTCTTACAGAAGCAGGATACGAAATCCTTACCACTTTATAAGTAGCAGCTCTCCGGGATTTCAGAACAGTGTCAAACGTTACTGATTTGAAGAAGGGAGAACATTTGAATGGCTAAAGATGATGTAATTGAAGTCGAAGGTACCGTTCTTGAAACGTTGCCAAATGCTATGTTCAAAGTAGAATTAGAGAATGGGCATGTCGTATTGGCTCACGTTTCTGGTAAAATCCGTATGAACTTCATTCGTATTTTACCAGGAGACAAAGTTACGGTAGAATTATCTCCGTACGATTTAAATCGTGGTCGTATTACGTACCGTTTTAAATAATATAGCACTCCGTAATCTTTAAGGAGGTTCGAGACATGAAAGTAAGACCGTCAGTTAAGCCGATCTGCGAAAAATGTAAAGTTATTCGTAGACGTGGAAAAGTAATGGTTATTTGTGAAAACCCTAAACATAAACAAAAACAAGGTTAATCTGAAGGAGGTGTATTCGGAATGGCACGTATTGCAGGTGTAGATATTCCTCGTGACAAACGCGTTGTTATTTCTTTAACTTATGTATTCGGCATTGGTCGTACAACTGCTGAAAAAGTTCTAGCTGAGGCTGGAGTTTCTGAAAATACTCGTGTTCGTGATTTAACGGAAGACGAATTAGGTCGTATCCGTGACGTTATCGACCGCATTAAAGTTGAGGGTGACCTTCGTCGTGAAGTTTCTCTTAACATTAAGCGTCTAATGGAGATCGGTTCTTACCGTGGTCTTCGTCACCGTCGTGGTTTACCAGTTCGTGGTCAAAACTCTAAAAACAATGCTCGTACACGTAAAGGTCCACGTCGTACAGTAGCAAACAAAAAGAAATAATTAAGTAAAGGAGGTTGAACTAGTTATGGCACGTAAAACAAACACTCGTAAAAAACGTGTGAAAAAGAATATTGAAGCTGGTATCGCTCATATTCGTTCTACTTTCAACAACACAATTGTAACACTTACAGATACTCATGGTAACGCACTTTCTTGGTCAAGTGCTGGTGCTCTTGGTTTCCGTGGATCTCGTAAATCTACTCCATTCGCTGCACAAATGGCTGCTGAAACAGCTGCAAAAACAGCTATGGAGCACGGTTTAAAAACTTTAGAGGTTACTGTTAAAGGTCCTGGTGCTGGTCGTGAAGCTGCAATTCGTGCACTTCAAGCTGCAGGTCTAGACGTAACAGCAATTAAAGATGTTACTCCAGTACCTCATAATGGATGTCGTCCGCCAAAACGTCGTCGTGTGTAATTTTTCTGTATAGATTTTTCCCTATTGTCTATAATGGATATGATGCATTATCGAGAAATTTCGTACAGAAACATCGCTTGTTGTGCACAATCGGGAACTGCCTAAGGGGGACTTTCGGTTAGACAAAGGTGTTTTCCTGTGTCTAACCGAGGTTTCGACGTTTTGAAGGAGGGTTTAGTTAATGATTGAGATTGAAAAACCGAAAATCGAAACGGTTGAACTTAACGAAGATGCCAAGTATGGTAAATTCGTGATTGAACCGCTTGAGCGTGGATATGGAACTACTTTGGGTAACTCCTTACGTCGTATCCTGTTATCCTCACTCCCTGGTGCCGCTGTAACTGCTATCCATATCGATGGCGTTTTACACGAATTTTCGACAGTTGAGGGCGTAGTAGAAGATGTTACAACTATCATCTTAAACTTGAAAAAGTTAGCTCTTAAAATCTACTCTGATGAAGAGAAGACGCTCGAAATCGATGTACAGGGCGAAGGTGTTGTCACAGCTGCTGATATTACTCACGATAGTGATGTTGAAATCTTAAATCCAGATTTATACATTGCAACGTTAGCAAAGGATGCGCATTTCCGCGTGCGTTTAACTGCAAAGCGTGGCCGTGGGTATACGCCAGCTGATGCAAATAAAAGCGAAGATCAACCAATAGGAGTAATTCCTATTGACTCTATTTATACTCCAGTATCACGTGTGACTTACCAAGTGGAAAAGACACGTGTCGGACAAGTTGCGAATTATGATAAACTTACGCTTGATGTTTGGACGGATGGAAGCATCGGGCCAAAAGAAGCTATCTCTTTAGGTGCAAAGATCTTAACGGAGCATTTAAACATCTTCGTTGGTTTAACTGATGAAGCTCAAAATGCTGAGATCATGGTTGAAAAAGAAGAAGATCAAAAAGAAAAAGTTCTTGAGATGACTATCGAAGAGCTTGATCTTTCTGTTCGCTCTTACAACTGCCTAAAACGTGCAGGTATTAATACTGTACAAGAGCTTGCGAACAAGACAGAAGAAGATATGATGAAGGTTCGTAACTTAGGACGTAAATCCTTAGAAGAAGTAAAGCATAAACTAGAAGAACTAGGTTTAGGCTTACGTAAAGACGACTGAGGATTTTAGAATTACCAACAAAGGAGGGAACTACGAATGGCATACAGAAAATTAGGCCGTACAAGTGCGCAACGTAAAGCTATGTTACGTGACTTAGCTACTGATTTAATTATCAACGAGCGCATCCAAACGACAGAGACTCGTGCAAAAGAACTTCGTTCTGTAGTGGAAAAAATGATCACTTTAGGTAAACGCGGAGATCTTCATGCTCGTCGTCAAGCTGCAGCATTCATTCGTAATGAGGTTGCTAATGCTGAGACTGGTCAAGATGCATTACAAAAGTTATTCGCTGATGTAGCTCCACGCTACGCTGAGCGTCAAGGCGGATACACTCGTATTGCGAAAATTGGTCCACGTCGCGGTGACGCTGCACCAATGGTAATTATCGAGTTAGTATAATTATAACAAAAGGGCAGGACAGTACTTTTTAAGTAACTGGTCATGGCCCTTTTTTTTTAAATATGGAAATATAAGTACTTGATTCGATTATATAAAAGGGTGATTGAAGTGAAGAGAGAGAAACTCAGTGTGAAAAACATATCGTTTCAATACCCTGGAGCTAATTCTTATGCCTTGCAAGATGTCTCATTTTCCTTATATGAGGGAGAATGGGTGTCTGTTATTGGACAGAATGGATCAGGGAAATCTACGTTAGCAAAGTTATTAAACGGTTTGTTTTTATCAGAAGTAGGAACGATTACTGTAAATAATGAGACAGTTTTGTCTGAAGAAACGGTATGGGATATCCGAAAACAAATCGGAATGGTATTTCAAAATCCTGATAATCAATTTGTCGGTACGACGGTACAAGACGATGTTGCTTTTGGACTGGAGAACATTGGCGTGCCACGTGAAGAAATGATAGAGCGAATGGATAAGGCATTGCGTCTTGTGCGGATGGAAGAGTTTCAAAATGCCGAGCCACATACGTTGTCAGGGGGACAAAAGCAGCGCGTTGCAATTGCAGGAGTTTTAGCACTTCAGCCATCTATTTTAATTTTAGATGAGGCAACATCTATGTTAGATCCACAGGGGCGACGCGAAGTAATAGAAACTGTTAAAGAACTAGTTACAACAAAGGGGATAACAGTACTTTCAATTACGCATGATTTAGAAGAGGCCGCACAGTCAGATCGTGTTATTATTTTAAATCAAGGTGAAATTCTAAAAGAAGGAACACCAGAGCATATTTTTCGCTCACCACATATGCTTCAACAAATTGGTCTGGATGTACCATTTTCAGTGAAAATAGCAGAATTATTAAAAAGAAATGACATTCCTTTACAAACAACGCATCTTACAATGGAAAGTTTGGTGAACGAACTTTGGAGATTACATTCCAAACAGTAGAACATCGTTATCAATATAAAACCCCATTTGAAAGGCGAGCTTTATATGATGTGAATCTTTCTTTCTCAAGTGGCGGGTATTATGCTATTATTGGGCATACTGGTTCAGGAAAGTCTACGATGATTCAACATTTAAATGGATTATTGCAGCCAACAAGCGGAACAGTACAAATTGGTGATTATACGATTTCTGCTAAGAAGAAAGAAAAAAAATTAAAGCCTCTTCGAAAAAAAGTAGGGGTTGTTTTTCAATTTCCAGAACATCAACTATTTGAAGAAACAGTTGAAAAAGATATTTGCTTTGGCCCTTTAAACTTCGGAGTATCAGAAGAAGAAGCAAAGCAAAAAGCAAAAGATGCAGTCCGACTAGTAGGGTTAGATGAAGAGTTGTTAGAGCGCTCTCCATTTGAGTTGAGTGGGGGACAAATGAGACGTGTGGCCATAGCTGGTGTACTTGCAATGGAACCCGATGTACTCGTATTAGATGAGCCAACAGCAGGATTGGATCCAAAAGGTCAGCATGAGCTTATGGAAATGTTCTATCGCCTTCATAAAGAAAAAGGACTTACTGTTATTCTTGTTACCCATGATATGGAGGTTGCTGCAAAGTATGCGGATCAAATTGTCGTGATGCATAAAGGAACGGTCCTTTTGCAAGGAACATCAGAGGAAGTATTTTCGCATACGGAAAAATTAGAGCAAATTGGTGTCGCACTCCCAATGTCACTCCAGTATAAACATGCAATTGAGAAGAAATTTGGTATTTCAATTCCTAAAGCCACCTTATCTCTAGAAGAGCTTACAGAAGAAATCGAAAAAGTGTTACGAAAAGGTGGGCGCTAACGATGCAACAGTTGATTATTGGAAGATACATCCCGGGACAATCGATAATCCATAAATTGGACCCTCGTACAAAGCTGTTAATCGTTTTTTTATATGTATTTGTTGTATTTTTAGCAAACAATGCAATTTCATACGGGATTTTATTTTTATATGCTCTTATTGCTTTGTTTCTTGCAAAAGTGCCGATCCGGTATGTTATTTCCGGATTGAAGCCAGTTCTTTGGATATTTCTGTTCACGTTTTTCCTCCATATTTTCACAACAAAAGAAGGAGAAGTGTTACTTGAATTAGGCTGGTTTTCAATTTATGAAAAAGGATTGCAGCAAGGAATTTATATTTCCGTACGTTTTTTAGTTATTATTTTTATGACGACGTTACTAACATTAACGACAACACCAATTGAAATTACCGATGGAATGGAGACGTTGTTACATCCTTTAAAGAGTATAAAAGTACCCGTCCATGAAATTGCATTAATGATGTCCATTTCACTTCGTTTTATCCCTACCTTAATGGAAGAGACAAGTAAAATTATGAAAGCACAAGCTTCTCGAGGGATTGATTTCGCTGGCGGGCCATTAAAAGAACGTGTAAAGGCAATTATATCGTTGCTTGTTCCACTTTTTATTAGTGCGTTTAAGCGTGCTGAGGACTTAGCAATTGCAATGGAAGCGCGAGGATATCAAAGTGGTGAAGGGCGTACAAAGTTTAGACAGCTTCAATGGAAAATGCTTGATACGCTCACGATAATCAGTTTAGGTTGTTTAGTGTGTATTTTAGTATGGGTGCGGTCATAATGGAGAATAGAAAAATGGAAAGAATAAAATGTACAGTTGCATACGATGGTATGGGCTTTTGTGGGTTTCAAATCCAGCCTCAGCATCGCACCGTGCAGCAAGAGATAGAAAAAGCACTCCAAAAGCTTCATAAAGGAGAGCAAGTGCGTATACAGGCATCTGGAAGAACGGATTCTACCGTTCATGCCAAAGGACAAGTTATTCATTTTGATACACCATTGTCGCTCGATGAAAGGCAATGGGGGAACGCTCTGAATACACTTTTACCAGATGATGTCATTATTGTACAAGTAGAAAAGAAAACAGAGGACTTTCATGCAAGATATGGCGTAGTGAAAAAGGAATATCGCTATCGTGTACATGTATCAAAAATAGCGGATGTATTCCGGAGAAACTACGCATATCAGTATGGTTACCCACTTGATATACAACTTGTTCAAAAAGCAATTCCTTATTTAATTGGAACACATGATTTTACTTCTTTTTGTTCGGCAAAAACTGACAAAAAAGATAAAGTGCGCACAATTTATGAAATTGAACTAATCGAACAAGGTGATGAAATTATTTTCCGTTTTGTCGGGAATGGTTTTTTATATAATATGGTCCGAATTCTTGTTGGAACGCTACTTAGCGTAGGGCAAGGGAAGATAGATCCAGACAGTATTCCAGAGATTTTACAAAAGATGGATCGCCGCTTTGCTGGGAAGATGGTACCAGGTCATGGCCTTTATTTATGGGAGGTAAACTATAACAACTAATCCTGGTGTAACATTTGCTTGACATTAGATTCCCAGAAAGGTATCATAACATATGGTATTGTTTCTAAAACCGCGATTAGCCCCGGAAGGAAATCGTGTTTAAGAATAAACAATAGATTTTTTCTTATAGAAAAGATAATGATTAGGAGGGAAACAAATGCGTACGACTTTTATGGCAAAAGCTAACGAAGTTGAGCGTAAATGGTATGTGGTTGACGCTGAAGGTAAAACTTTAGGCCGCCTTTCTACTGAAGTAGCATCCATTTTACGTGGTAAAAACAAACCAACATTTACACCACACGTTGACACGGGTGATCATGTAATTATTATTAACGCTGAGAAAATTCATTTAACAGGTAATAAATTAAACGATAAAATTTACTACCGTCACACTAACCACCCAGGTGGACTTAAGCAAAGAACAGCTCTAGAAATGCGTACAAACTACCCTGTACAAATGTTAGAGCTTGCTATTAAAGGCATGCTTCCAAAAGGACGTTTAGGACGTCAAATGTCTAAGAAATTAAACGTGTATGCTGGATCTGAGCATCCACATCAAGCACAAAAACCAGAAGTTTACGAACTTCGCGGATAATCATTTAAAGGAGGGCTTACTTTGGCACAGGTTCAATACTATGGTACTGGACGTCGTAAGAGTTCAGTAGCACGCGTTCGCCTAGTTCCAGGCGAAGGACGCGTTATCATTAACGGTCGTGATTTTGAAAACTATATCCCATTTGCTGCATTACGTGAAGTAGTGAAACAACCTCTAGTTGCAACAGAAACTTTAGGTAACTACGATGTACTTGTAAACGTAAATGGTGGTGGATACACTGGTCAAGCTGGTGCAATCCGTCACGGTATCGCTCGTGCTTTACTAAAAGCAGACCCAGAATACCGTTTAACTCTAAAACGTGCTGGTCTATTAACTCGTGACGCACGTATGAAAGAGCGTAAAAAATACGGTCTTAAAGGCGCACGTCGTGCACCTCAGTTCTCAAAACGTTAATTTTTGCGAACAAAAACCTCAGTCTATTGGCTGGGGTTTTTTTATTTCTTCTTTTTTGAATTTCTTCTCATATTTCCCTCTTCTTTGGAATATTTTAGTGCTACCTTCTTGCGTATGCTTCCGATTTAGAAGTTTAGACTAATACGTACATAGGGAGGTTTAAGTACTATGAATGTCATTGTTAGCCTAAAAGAAAAACAAAAAGAAAAACAGATTAAATATGAACGTAAAATGTTACGTGAATTATCATTAAAAACATTAAGAGAAAATATACGTAATTCTTTTTCGATGGATACCTTCCATTGCCAACATGAAGATTATTGTATTGAACTTGGGATTGAATCCTATTTGCTCGGAGCACGTTATAGTAAATTTGGGTATTATGGAGAATCTTTTATAGATGTGAAAAGCAGATCTTCCCAAGAAGAGTTTCAATTAACAGAATTACTGTTTCATTTTTTGACAAGCATGCCATTTTTAAATGACACAAGTAAAGAAGAAAAGTTATATGAATCATGTCAACGTTTTATTAGTGCCTGGTGGCAGGAAGGGTACGAAAAAGGTGAGAGAAGATATCGTCTAAAGCTTCACTAAAGAAAATCATAAACTTTCCTCTTGTCCCATATAAGTAAGTAGAGGGACTAGCTGGAGGAGGAAAGTTATGAAAAGGATTCGGATTATCTCGTTTTTGTTAGCGGTAGTTGTATTTTTTTTCCTTATAAAAGAAGAATTTCAAATTACAGACTCATGGCGCGCTTGGAATTTACCGTTATCCGGGAAGGTGATTGTTTTAGATGCTGGACATGGCGGCCCAGATGGAGGAGCGGTTGGTGGTAAAGATATTGTGGAAAAAGATATTACACTTGAAATTACAAAAAAAGTACGTGACTATTTGCAAGAACAAGGTGCTCTTGTTATTTTAACGAGAGATGGCGATTATGATTTAGCAAATAAAGATACGAAGGGATATAGTCGTCGGAAGGTAGAAGATTTAAAAAAACGCGTCCAAATTGTTAATGATTCAGAAACAGATTTTTTTGCGAGTATTCACCTTAATGCGTTGCCGAAAGGAAATTCTCGAGGCGCTCAAACATTTTATTATCGTTCGTTAGGCGAGAATGAACGTGCGGCGAAATTTATTCAAGCAGAGCTTCGTACGAGCTTAGAAAATACGAACCGTTCAGCAAAAACAATTTCACATGTATATTTATTAAAGCATGCAAAACCTCCAGGCGTATTGATTGAAGCTGGTTTTTTATCAAATGTAAATGAGCGCTACTTGCTAAATTCAGAAAAATACCAGCAAAAAGTAGCAGCAGCTATATATCGTGGGATATTACGATATTTCACAGAAGAAGGAACTCCTCCAGAATAAGGGGGAGTTCCTTCTGTTAACGAAGTTTTCCGAAAATATGATATACTGAGAATGAAAACGCATTTATTTTAGGTTAACAATGACATGTGAATAAGAACCCAATTCATATCATTTTAATTTCGTACAGGGGGATGGGCTGATTATGATAACGAAAGAACAAGTAGTGGGAGTACTTGAAGGGATTACTGATCCGTTTCTACATAAAACATTACAAGAAACAAATGCGATTAAAGAAGTAACAGTAAAGGAAGACAAGCAGCATGTAAGTGTGAAAGTAGCGATTGTAAAAACAGGAACAGCTGAACAAATGCAACTGCAAACAAATATTGTAAAGCTTGTTAAGGAGCTTGGAGCAGCGACAGTTGGTTTAAGATTTACGGAGTTTACTGAAGAAGAGCTTGCTATACTTGCTCCACAAGAGGAGGAAGTGCAGAGTGAGTCTTTATTAGCACCAAATTCAAAAACAACATTTTTAGCGGTAGCAAGTGGTAAAGGTGGCGTTGGAAAGTCAACAGTATCTGTTAACCTTGCTATATCTCTTGCGCGTCTAGGGAAAAAAGTAGGGATTGTTGATGCTGATATATATGGATTTAGTGTGCCGGATATGATGGGAATTGAGAAACGTCCAATTGTACGTGGCGATAAGATTATTCCAGTAGAGCGTTTTGGAGTAAAAGTTATTTCAATGGGCTTTTTCGTAGAAGACAATGCTCCTGTCATTTGGCGTGGACCAATGCTTGGAAAAATGTTAAATCATTTCTTTACAGAAGTAGAGTGGGGAGATTTAGATTACTTAGTATTAGATTTACCACCAGGAACAGGAGATGTAGCATTAGACGTACATTCGATGCTTCCGGCTTGTAAAGAAATCATTATTACAACACCGCATCCAACAGCTGCTTTTGTAGCGGCAAGAGCTGGTGCAATGGCATTGCGTACAGAACACGAAGTTATCGGTGTTGTGGAAAACATGGCTTATTTTGAAAGTAAAGTAACCGGTGAAAAAGAGTATGTGTTTGGAAAAGGTGGAGGCGATAAATTGGCGGAGGAATTGCAAACGACAGTTTTAGGGCGTATTCCACTGCAGCAACCAGATTGGAACGAAGAAGACTTTGCGCCATCTGTGTATGAGGAAACACATCAAACGGGTGTCATTTATAGTAAAATTGCAGAACGAATAATTGAAAGAATAGAAGCAGTACAAAAATAAACCTCTCTAGAGAGGTTTATTTTTGTTCACTTTTTTGTTCGTCTTTACCGCCACTCTTTTCAGACTTTCCGATATTTTTACTAATTTCCTCAATCATTTTCGCTTGGAAAAGTGGGTTTTGAGCAGTATCAGCTAATACTTGTTGCAAATGTTGACGGTATTCTTTGCTTTTCATTGTTTGTAGCATTAGCTTTTCAACTTCAGGATTTTTCATAATCTCCATGACTCCGGCTTGATAATCAGGGTCTTTTAATAAAGATTTCATTAAGTTGGCTTGTTCTTTTTGCATACTCTTTGCAAAGTTTGCAGCGAATTTTGGGTCTTGAAATAATTTTTCCCAAAGTTGTTGGCCCTTTTCGGATACCATTGTATCTTCAATCGTTTTTTTTACGACTGCTTCATCTAATATAAGAGCTTGTTTCATTTTTTCATCTGTTAATACATCTTGGATTGCTTTTTTACCTTGATCGGTCTTTAAAATATCGACAATCATTTTCTTTGTTTGGTCATAGTCGAGCTCGGATTTCGCTTCTTTTTCTTGTGCACATGCGGTTATAGATATAAAGAGGATGGAAGAGACCAAAATGAGCAGAATCCGTTTCATGAATCAGGGCTCCTTTCAAGCGTTTCTCCTTTTTAATATAAATATCTTGAGGGAATTTATACATTTTCATGGGTAGCTTTTTAAAATTGTCGTTGTTACAATTTAATTAGGAAATATATAGATAATGGGGGATGTGTTGTGAATAGCCGAAAATGGGTACATCTATTTTTGACGACTTTACTTCTTGGAGGAAGCAGCACGGTTTTTATTGGGTTCGTTTTAGGGTGGGACAAATACGGTAAATTTTTTAAAGATTTTGACGGAATGGAAATTTTAATGGTTTCCTTCTGGTTTCTTGGTGTAGGTTTTATTTTTAGTGTAATTAGCCAAATGGGCTTCTTTGCATATTTGACCGTTCATCGTTTCGGGTTAGGGATGTTTAAATCAGCTAGATTATGGAATATGGTACAAGTATTTTTTATTATTTTTGTTTTGTTTGATTTTGTCTATTTACGGTCTGTATTAATTGAAAATGGGAGTGAATTTGTTTGGAATAACATTTTCATGGCAGCAGCTGTATTTATGTTTGGTATTATCGTTGCGTATATCAAAAGTAAAGAGACGAATAAAGGTGCCTTCATTCCAGCCCTTTTCTTTATGGTAGTTGTAACGATTGTTGAGTGGGTACCAGCGTTACGTATTAACGATACAGATTGGTTATACTTAATGGTTATACCGTTATTAATATGTAATACATATCAAATGTTAGTATTACATCGTTTAGTTGGGACAAAAAAAGCCGATGCTTAAGCATCGGCTTTTTTAATCTACATCTTTACTATTTGATTTTGTATTTGCGATAAGTTGTGAAACAGAAACATGTTCATATTTCTCATTTTCTAGTTTTTGAAGAAGGAGCGGTAATGCCTTATTTGTCTGTAAAGCTGAATCAGAAGCATGGAGTAAAATAATATCCCCACCTCGAAGGTTATCAGAAATGTTTGTTATAATTTTATTGACTCCAGGATTTTTCCAATCATGTGAATTGTTGCTCCAATGAACAACAGTATACCCAAGAGAATCTGCAATTTTTAAGACTGTTTTATTAAAATTACCATTTGGAGGGCGTAGTAGTTGTATCTCTTTTATGCCAAGTTTTTTGAAAACATCCTGCGCTTGAAGAAGATCTTTTCGAATCTCATTTGCCTCTAGTGAAGTATAGTCTTTATAGTTGTAGCCCATACTTCCAATTTCATGTCCATCTTTTACAATTCTTTCGACAATATCAGGGTGTCTTTCTGCCCAAGCAGCGGAGAGGAAAAATGTAGCGTTTTTAATGTTATTTTCTTTTAGTGTATTTAGTATAGGTAGTGCTTTTCTATCCCCCCAACTAATATCAAAAGTTAATGAGACTTGTTTTGAGGAATCTTCCCCTTTGTAAATTACTTTCGGACCGGTTTTTGTTGAAAAGGTAGATTGGTGAGAATAGGTTTGTAAAAATAAAAACCAAGCTGTAAATAGAGAAAGTAAGATAATTAAGCTTAATTGTTTCAACTTATGTTTATCTGTTACGGAGAAGAACAATGTGATATCCCCCCTTTGTCCAATTCTTTTCAGTTACTTATATGCATAAATAGGAGAAAAGAGAACTGAACGATTAACATTATAGGAAAAGGATATAATGAATGAGAGAAAAGAAATGCCACGATAGCAGAAAACATAGTTCCTAAAATATAGAGGTGGATGAATGATAGGATTATTAGTTACGAAAAAAGAAATGAAAGAAATGGAGTATATATTAAAACGTGAACTAGATGAATTGCTATTTGATTTTACAGATGATCGTATTCATGATGTTGTGAAAAAAACAATGGAAGAGCGTTATAAGATTGTGTTTACTTTGTTTACGAAGATTGCAAATCATGAAGAGTGTATACGTTATGTAAGAAAACGAGTTTTTTATTAAAAAGGTATTGACGATAGTATTTAATATATGGTAAATTAAATCTCGTCGCTGATGAACAAATACATCAAGCGAAAAAAGAAAAAAACTTGGTTGACATTAAATAACTAAGATGTTAACATAAGGAAGTCGCCAAATGAG
>NZ_JOTN01000022.1 GCF_000712595.1 Bacillus manliponensis | reverse complement strand
TTTCTTGACAAAATCTTTTTTCAACAAAGTGTAAAGGATGCCATGAGGCATCCTTTATTTTTATCCCGCTATTTGCGGGCTGTAAAACTCCCGCCTCAAAACTTAAGGGAAACAAAGAAATTTAGGTGAGAGATTAACAGCCCGTAAAAGCCCGATTGGTCGGGCTAACACTCAGTGGGGAATGAAGAAAACTCCCACTGAGTGAAGTTTCACTTTACGTAAGTACGCAGTTCTGTTTTGAAAAGTTCGGCATGTTATAATAAAAATGGTAGAAAAATAGGTTTGTAATGGAGTGGAAACATTTAAAGGAGGGTTACGATATGACACTAAAAATCCAGCAATTAACGAAAAAATTTGGTGACAATGTTGCTGTAAATAGTCTTAACCTGACATTACCAAAAGGTGAAGTTTTAGGTTTGTTAGGACGAAATGGTGCTGGGAAAACAACAACGATTAAAATGTTGTTAGGATTACTAACGCAAAATGAAGGCGCGATTACATGGGATGGGTGTGACATCTCAAAAAGTGGTATTACAATTGGTTATCTTCCGGAAGAGCGAGGTTTATATACGAAAAGTAAAGTTATTGATCAGCTTCGTTACTTCGGTAGGTTAGAAGGTATGACAAAAAAAGAAGTGGATTCGGCAATTGATTACTGGTTAGAGAAATTAGCAATTCCAGAATATAAGCATAAGATGGCGGGGGAACTATCGAAAGGGAATCAGCAAAAAATCCAATTAATTGCAGCGCTTATTCACAATCCAGAGCTCCTTATTTTAGATGAACCTTTTAGCGGTCTTGACCCAGTAAATGCAGGGATGCTTGCAAATATTATTGAAGAGCAAATTCAAAAAGGGAAGACAATTATTTTATCGAGTCACCGTATGGAGCAAGTGGAGACGTTCTGTCAACATGTTTGTATTTTAAAGAAGGGTGAAGCAGTTGCTGAAGGAACGTTAAGTGATATAAAGAAAGAATACGGTTTTCGTAATTTGATTATTGAAGATGAAGAGAGAAACGAAGAAGTATTGCAAAAGTTACATATATTATATGAAAAGAAGCATGGTTCTCTTTACATAAAGGTTAATGATGCGAAAGAAGCGCTTTCTATTTTGCAAAACCTACAAGAGCAAGGGTTATCTTTGCACCAATTTAAAATGTTAGAGCCGACATTAAATGAAATCTTTGTAGAAAGGGCGAAATAATGATGCGTAAATTTTCACATGTATTTTCATTTTATTTTCGAGAGTCATTTCTATCGAAAAAATCATTAATTACAAGTGGTATTTTATTTTTAGTTGTATTTGGTATTTTTGCATTTAATCATTTTACAGCGGATAAAGATGGCACTGAAGATAAGGATAAGTTAGCAGTTATTGTAGATGGTACTACATATAAAGTAGAGGAAGAAGCATTAAATGAAATATTACCATCCGCTACGGTCAAAGTTGCAGAGCATGAAAAGTTAGAAAAGCTACGTAAACAAGTTGAAAAAGGCGATTTGGATGGTTTATTCCATGTGACTGAAAAAAATGGTGTGCCAGAAGTTACATATATGTATAACGGTTTTCCGAGCCAAGTAACATCTACAATTGTTGCAAACTACTTTAAACAGCAATATACAGCAGTGACGATTGCGGAAAATAATGTTTCCCCAGAAGTAGCTGCGCAGTTACAGGCAGATGTAGTTGTAAAAGAAGAAGCAATAAAAGATCGTACATCTTCATTTGGAATTGCATATGTATTTACGTTTCTTTTATACATGTTTATTGTTGCTTTTGGAAATACGATTGCAATGAACATTGCAACAGAGAAATCATCTCGTGTCATGGAGCTTATGCTTCCGAAAGTAAAACCGCTTCACATGATGTATGCGAAAATTTTAGCTGTTGTTACGACGGCACTTTTACAAATTGCAATTTTAGGACTTGGATTTTTCATCCCGTATTTACTTGGATGGGTTGATGTAGATAATGCTTCATTATTTGGTATACCAATTGACTTAGCAAAAATCGATGCAATGATGATCAGTATGTTTATTCTTTACTTTATTACAGGTTACTTGCTTTATGCGATGATGTATGCCGCGGCTGGAGCTGTCGTTTCAAAAGTAGAAGATATACAGTCTGTTGCATTTCCGGCAACTATTTTAATTATGGCCGGTTTCTTTATTAGTATTAAGTCATTAGGAGATCCTAGCAGTACAATTGTTGTGATTAGTTCTTATGTGCCGTTCTTCTCCCCAATGGTTACTTTCTCTCGTATTGTAGCAGGAGAAGCGGGTACGCTTGAAATTAGTGTTACCCTCGGTATTTTAATTGCAACCATTGTTGTTTTAAACTGGCTGGTAAGCCGTATTTATGTAAATGGTGTGATGAATTATTCTGATAAGGTGAAGTTTAAAGATTTAGCGAAATTTATAAGAAAATAGAACGAAAGCACATCTCATTTTTTAGAGGTGTGCTTCTTTTTTTCGCTTTTTACAACTTGTAAGAGTAATACTTCGAAACTGGAGAGAAGTAAAGGAGCTTAGGTGGGAGATTAGTGGAATGAAATAGAAAGACCCTTTATGTTTTCGCCTATTTTCATTCACCACTAGCACCCCTTATTCATACAATATCATGACTAAATAAACACCCAACCTACACAAGGACAGCTCTGGCTTAAGCAAGGAGGGTTATAACAATTGAAGGAAAAAGGATTTCAATCTAAACCGTTACTCACAAAGAGAGAGAGAGAAGTATTTGAACTACTTGTGCAAGATAAAACAACAAAGGAAATTGCAAGTGAACTTTTTATTAGCGAGAAAACAGTGCGTAATCATATTTCAAATGCAATGCAAAAGCTAGGGGTTAAGGGGCGTTCACAAGCGGTTGTTGAGCTTCTTCGTATGGGGGAGCTTCAATTATAAGAGATGAAACCGGCTTTTACAAAAAAGCCGGTTATTTTTGTTGCTTGCAAATTAAGAGGAAAAGAAGGAAAATAAAGAGATGTAAATCCTCGAGTGAAGAGGAGTGGCATATTTTAATGCATGGACATGCTTATTTGTTCTCATTTCGAATTACTCATTATAAGGTAAATAGAAGAGAACGTGTTATTTGGTGTATAAGGTACATAGTAAACCGCTTCTATTAGTCTATCGGCAATAAAGTGAAACTTCACTCAGTAGGGGCTACATTCCTCGGTGAGTGTTAGCTCGATCAATCGGGATTTTAAGGGCTGTTAAACATAGGATAAAGCGGATTATTTCATTGTGTACATTTGAGATTATGTATGAGAAAACGAGGCGATTGTTTTGAATAGAGCGATTGGTGTAATTGATTCAGGTATTGGCGGTCTAACGGTAGCAAAAGAATTGATTCGGCAGCTTCCGAAAGAACGTATTATATATGTAGGAGATACAGCACGTTGTCCGTATGGTCCACGTTCTCGAGAGGAAGTAAGACAGTTTACGTGGGAAATGACGGAGTATTTACTTGAGAAAAATATTAAAATGCTTGTGATTGCATGTAATACAGCGACAGCTGTTGTGTTAGAAGAAATGAAAGAAAAGCTACCGATTCCTGTAGTTGGTGTTATTCATCCAGGATCGCGTACAGCGTTAAAGGTGACCCGAGCGCATCATGTTGGTGTAATTGGTACAATTGGTACAGTGAAGAGCGGGGCATATGAAGAAGCGTTAAAATCTATCAATAATCGGGTGATGGTAGAAAGTTTAGCGTGTCCACCGTTTGTTGAGCTTGTCGAGAGTGGTAACTTCGATAGCAAGTTAGCTTACGAGACAGTAAAGGAGACGTTAGAACCATTAAAAGAAACAGAAATAGATACCCTTATTTTAGGGTGTACACATTATCCGATTTTAGGTCCAGTCATTAAACATGTAATGGGTGATGATGTGCAACTTATTTCTTCCGGTGACGAAACAGCACGTGAAGTAAGTACCATTTTGTATCATAGTAAAATGTTAAATGAAGGTGAAGAACAAAGTGATCATCTTTTCTTGACGACAGGAGAAGTTGGTGTGTTTAAAGAAATTGCTTCTAAATGGTTCGGGCAGCCGATTGAAAATGTAAAATATATCACGTTAACGGAAAAGACATTCTAACAGGATGTCTTTTTTTGTGTAGTGGTTGTCATTGCTTGTTCTAAAGTTAGAGCGTGGCTCGTATATATAAAGTACAAACTTAGATTTTAGGAGGAGAATGTATGCCTAAATCCACTTTCAAATGGTTGATTTGTGCTGTCTTAAGTACTGCTGTATTAACAGGTTGTGGTTTTTTAAATCAAGAGAAAGAAACGGAACAAATTGATCCGCCTAAAAAAGTAACATATACAGATGAACAAGCAAAAGAGAATGGGAAAAAAGAAGGAGAAAAGAAAGAGACTGCAAAGAAAGAAAAGGCAGAGCAGACAATTGGTCGTGAATTATATCTTGTTGATAAAAATGGATATGTTGTACCGCAAACTGTAAAGTTACCGGTACCAAAAGGGAATGCGGTAATTCAGCAATCACTTGAGTATCTTGTCAAAAATGGGCCGGTGACAGAGCTACTGCCAAATGGATTTCGTGCAGTCCTTCCAGCAGATACAGCGATGACAGTAGATGTAAAAAAAGACGGAACTGCCATTGTTGATTTTTCAAAAGAATTTAAAAATTACAGTAAAGCAGATGAACGTAAAATTGTTGAAGCGGTCACATGGACATTAACGCAGTTTAAAGAAGTGAAACAAGTGAAGTTTAGTATGGACGGGAAGAATTTAGTGAAAATGCCCGTTAATGGAACACCGCTTGGAAATGGTGTAAGCAGGGAGAATGGGATTAACTTTGATAATGAACAAGTGACAGATATTACAAATACGAAAGCAGTTACTCTTTATTTTATCGCGCAAGAGGGGAAAGAAAAGTACTATGTTCCAATAACGCGCCGTGTAGCTGAAGGTTCGGAAAATGAAGTTGTAACAATCGTGAATGAACTATTAAAAGGTCCTTCAAATCAATCGTCCCTTGCTTATGATTTTGATACGGAAGTAAAACTATTAAATAAACCACAAATTGAAGATGGGAAAGTAACGTTGAATTTTAATGAGAATATTTATACAAGTAAGAAGGAAAATAAGATTTCTGACCTTGCGCTAGAATCGCTCGTTTTAACATTAACAGAGCACGAAGGGATTAAAAATGTGGCGTTAGAAGTAAATGGAAAAGCGAATGTTGTGAACGAAAAAGGAGAAAAGTTAGTAAAACCGGTGAATCGCCCGCAAAACGTTAACACAGGTAGTTTTTAATTACTTATAATTTGATATACTTATGTAAGAGAGGGGAACCAATCAATTGAAGAGTTCCCCTTCTTCTATTTATACATAACATACTTTTAAAATAGGCTATACTAACAAGTAGTAGTTACAAGGGGGTTATTTTCATGCGAGTAGATAATAGACAAGCATTAGATTTACGACGCATACATATGCATACAAATTATTTAAAACATCCAGAGGGATCTGTACTAATTGAAGTTGGTGATACGAAAGTTATATGTACCGCAACGATTGAGGACCGTGTTCCCCCGTTTATGCGCGGAGAGGGAAAAGGATGGGTAACAGCAGAGTATTCTATGCTTCCTCGTGCGACAGAGCAGCGTACAATTCGCGAATCGAGCAAAGGGAAGGTAACAGGACGTACGATGGAAATTCAGCGTTTAATTGGGCGTGCGTTACGTGCTGTTGTTGATTTAGAGGCGTTAGGTGAGAAGACAGTTTGGATTGATTGCGATGTAATTCAAGCTGATGGCGGGACACGCACTGCTTCAATTACAGGAGCTTACGTGGCGATGGTACTTGCATTCCAAAAGCTTGTTGAAGCAGAAAAGTTACCCAAAGTACCAGTGCATGATTACTTAGCTGCAACATCCGTTGGCATCGTTGAGGAACAAGGTGTTGTGTTAGATTTAAATTATATTGAAGATTCACAAGCAAACGTAGATATGAACGTTATTATGACTGGTAAAGGACAGCTTGTTGAAGTGCAAGGAACAGGTGAGGAAGCGACATTTAGTCGCAGTGAGTTAAATGAATTACTTGATGCAGCAGAAATAGGAATTTTAAAGCTTGTTGAAATCCAAAAAGAAGCACTAGGTGAGATTACAGCTCAAATCGGATAGAGGTGAAGGAAATGAAGCAAGTTGTTGTAGCGACGAAAAACAGCGGTAAAGCTCGTGAATTTGCGGAGTTATTCGGGAAGTTTGGTTTACAGGTAAAATCATTACATGATTTCCCTTACATTGTAGAAGTAGAAGAAACGGGAGAGACATTTGAAGAGAATGCAATTTTAAAGGCGGAAAGCTTAAGTAAGCAGTTGAATGAAATTGTAATTGCTGATGATTCAGGGCTAATTGTAGATGCTTTAAATGGAAAGCCGGGTGTATATTCTGCTCGCTACGCTGGTGAACAAAAAGATGATCAGGCGAACATTCAAAAGGTATTAGAAGAGCTACATGGTATTGAGCAAGATAGTCGTAAGGCTCGTTTTTATTGTGCGTTAGCAGTTGCGTTCCCAAAAGATGAGAAACAAACGGTTATTGTAAATGGTACGTGCGAAGGAGAAATTTTAGAACAACCACGCGGTGAAGGTGGTTTTGGATATGATCCAATCTTTTATGTAGAAGAGTATAAACGTACGATGGCAGAATTATCGTCTGATGAAAAAAATGCGATTAGTCATCGTGGGCGTGCACTTCGCAAATTAGAAGAAAAAATTCCGGCATGGTTTTTAGGGGAAAAATAAGGGAGCGAGAAAAATGAGAGCGTTAATTGTGAGTGATAGTCACGGCTCTGTAAGAGAGCTAGCAGAGTTGAAAAAGCAGTACGAAAATAATGTTGATATTATGATCCATTGCGGAGATTCAGAACTTACAGCTCAGCAAGCTGAGTTACAAGGTTTTCATGTTGTAAAAGGAAATTGTGATTTTAATCGTGATTTTCTAGATGATATAACGCTAGAAGTAGAAGAATCGCGTTTTTTCATCACGCATGGACATTTATATAATATTAAAATGAGCTTACAAACTCTTCTGTATCGTGCAAAGGAATTAGAGGCAAATGTTGTTTGCTTCGGTCACTCACATATGCTTGGTGCAGAAATTATTGATGATATTCTCTTTATTAATCCAGGTAGTATTTTATTACCACGTGGAAGAAGAGAAAAAACATTCGCTTTGTTACAAATAGAGGGAGAAAATATTCACATTCAATTTCTAACATTGGATGGTACAATCGTTGCACAAAAGCACTTTTAATAGGATGAAGTTTTCTTCATCCTATTTTTAAAAAAGATGTTGACTTTAATTGTAGGCGGTAATATAATAAAAAATGTCGATAGGGCGCATAACGAAAAATAACATATGCGGGTGTAGTTTAGTGGTAAAACAAGAGCCTTCCAAGCTCTGGTCGAGGGTTCGATTCCCTTCACCCGCTCCATGTCCCGGTAGCTCAGCAGGATAGAGCAACGGCCTTCTAAGCCGTCGGTCGGGGGTTCGAATCCCTCCCGGGACGCTAAAAAAACCTTGTTATCAAAGATAACAAGGTTTTTTATTTGTTTTCAATCCTGTATTTTGTATTTATAAAAAGGTTCTTCCTGTTTTGTATCTTCAAACCATTTCATCCCTGTATAGATAAAACCGACCTTTTCTAATATTTTTAAAGAATCTTTATTTTGAGGATCTGTAGATGCATGGATGATACGTACCATTCCATGGTGTTTCGCAATTTCGATGCAAGCTTGCGCGGCTTCAGTTGCAAATCCCTTTCCCCAGTATTTCTTACTAAAATGATAAATCAACTCTACTGTTTCCGCTGTATTTGTAATATTAAATCCAGCAGCACCAATAATGATGTTTGATTTTTTCTCCTTTACAGCATATACGGATAAATTATATTTTAGATGACAATTTCGATAGCCTTCTATAATTTGAGGTAATAAATGATGCGCGGTGGCGCCATTGCAGAGATCCATAACTTCCTTGTCTCCCCAAAACTCTTTTACATACTTAAGATGTGCCTCATTGAATACACATAACTGTAAACGAGTAGTTTCGTATACAATCTCCATTTATTTCACCTATCCATTAAGTAATAAAAAAGCAAAGACAAATTTATGCCTTTGCTTTTTCTCTCGTTAGTTGTTAATAAACTTCTCAAACACGTGTCCGAAGTCTTTTACGTTGTATTGGTTTTTTGTATCAACAAGCCAGTTAAATGCAAATTGATTAATTTCTTTAAATTGCTCTGCAACGTTTACTTCAGCGTTTCTTACGTTATTTAACGTAGAAGATGCCATTTCTAAGCTTTTATGTGCATATTGTGTAGCGATATCGTTATCGTGCATAATCTCTTCAATCTTTAAAAGGGCTTTATATAAATCTTTTACTTCTTCGATATGCTTTTTATGAATATCGATAGAATAGTTTTCTCCACCCATTGTGAATTTAATTTCCACATCTAAATCAATTGTACCTGCTGTTTCAAGTAAAACGTTATAAATGCGGTGTGTATTATAATTATAACGGCGCAGTGTACGCTTTTTGCTTACAGCGCTCGTTCCATCTACGTGAACAAGTGCTGTGTTTGTAAAGCAATACTCATCCGTTTTTGATTTGATTAAAAAGTAAATCTTCTCATTTTCTTCATGCATGATGTAGTCATCAGCGTCTGTTTTGTCATAATCAGCAGGTGTAATAACCGCGCCAATATCACTTAAACCAAGCATATCATTTGCAACTTTTTTAAACATAAAATTTCATCCTCTCAATTTACATTTTAAGGCTTTTCAACGTAAGTATATCACGTTTAAGAAGGAAAATGTTTGAATTAAGGTAAAGATAAGAAACCTTACAACTTTGTAAGATATATGTAAGAGATTTCGATGGTACGAAAATATAGAAACTCTATAATAGATGGTAAAAGAATGAAGCGAGGAGAAATGAATCATGAAAGGATTGGTTCTAGCGGCATTAACCGCTGCCTTTGGATTTGTTGCGTATGAAAAATGTTTGCATGTCATTGAGATTGTAGAGAATTTGATTTCATAGATCACGTTTACAAGGGGAACAGAAATGGAATGGTTGTTTGGCGTTATTGGGATTTGTAGTGTAATATTACTGCTACTATTTCCGGTTGGGGTAGTAAGTGTAGGTACAAACTTATTTTTTATGTTCTTAATTTTAAGTACGATGCTGGCGATAATGATTCTTATGCAGCGGAATCGTCCGATTTTCTTCTTTTGTATAGCGGTAATGGTTATAATCCTTCTTCAAATTATAGCCCTCTTTCTTTATCCAGAAGTGACAAATGCTTTCAAAATATAGTTAGATTGAGAGAAAAGCTCTTTTTCTTTGTCTTGAGTTGTAGCTATTATATAAGTGTTAGATTCCATTGTTTTAATAATTAGAAGTGATATGTAATAGAAAAGAATCAAATTGTTACAGAGTGCATAGTTAGCTATGATTTGTCCTCTAAAGAACTTTTTCAAAATACGTTTCTATATAACCGAACTGTCCGAATATTGTGTTCTGCATAATCATTTGTTATATTTACTGTAAAATGCAATTAAAATTTTAAAAAAGAGGCGGACTTATGAATAAAAAAGAAAGTACAGTCGTATTGTTTCCGCATTTATCAGCTCGTTACGTAGAAGAAGGATTTGCTGCATTAAAAGAGAGGCAGTTCGAAAAGGCGTTAAGTTGCTTCGACTCATTACGTCAATATGAGGCGCATACAGAGCAATCAGAGCTTGCCGCTGTTATTTGTTTACTTGAATTAAAGGAAATGAAAGAGGCAAGAGAGCGTTGTGAAGAGCTGTTTCAAACAGGGACGCTACTATTTGGTGACATTTTAGAGACATATGTGACTATTTTAGTGCAAATGAATGATTATGAAGGTATGATCGAAACGGTTGAAACAGTGTTGCAAACGAAAGAGATTACCGATGAACAACGAGAGAAACTAGCACAGCTGGCGCTGTTTGCTAAAAGTATGATTGATAGTGAAGGAAACAATCAAGTAGACGATGGTAGTTTATTTGATAAAGAGTTGTTTGTACATGACTTACATGCAAATAATTACGGGCAACAACTTCGAGCAATTCAACGAATATCATCTCATAATGTGGAACAAGTTTTACCTTTGTTATCTGAGTTTTTAGTGGATGAAACGAAACATCCGTATATAAAAACTTCTATTCTACATATATTGATGGAATGTGGTGTAGAGGAAGAGATAGAGGTTGAGAAATTTGGTGAAAGAATTACGGTAGTTCCGCAGACGTTGCAAGTCGATGATACCTTTACAAATGAAGTGTTACATATGTTATCTACTCATGTAGAAAGTGATAACCCAACATTGTACGAAACGATTGTTACATATTGGAAAGAAATGCAAGTTAGTGTGTTCCCAATTCCTTTATTTACCGATAAAATTGAGGTGTGGGCTGCTGTTCTTGAGAGAATTGGACGAAAACGCTTTGGAATGACGATAAACGAAGCTGATTTACTGTTTACATATAACATTACCATTGAAGAGCTCCATGTTGCATATAAGTGGTTTTTACGTATTGAGAAAGAAGGTTATATGCCAGTATAATGAAAAAGAATGTTTCGGTTATTGAAACGAGAATATTCTATGTTATAATGTAAGGGTTGCAAAGGGCATAACTGTGCCTTTTTGTAAGAGAATAGAAGCTATGTTCTCTTACTTATACGTTTCATATTATTCTCGAACAAAATATACCGCTTTTGTCTTATGACAAATAGTAGATTGAGAATAGATGAGTTGATTGTATCAACTCTACTAACGATGCTTCATCTTACTTGATGAAACATGAAAAGCCTCAATCCTAGAGGTATGTGCATACATTATTATAGTTGGAGGGAAAGAATAAATGACTGCAAAATGGGAAAAATTAGAAGGTAACGTTGGCGTATTAACAATCGAAGTTGACGCTAAAGAAGTAAACAACTCTATCGACGCTGCGTTCAAAAAAGTAGTAAAAACAATTAACGTACCTGGCTTCCGTAAAGGAAAAATGCCTCGTCCACTATTCGAACAACGTTTTGGTGTAGAATCTTTATACCAAGATGCTTTAGACATCCTTTTACCAAAAGCATACGGTGAAGCAATCGATGAAACTGGTATCTTCCCAGTTGCTCATCCTGAGATTGACATCGAGAAGTTCGAAAAGAACGAGAACTTAGTGTTCACTGCAAAAGTAACTGTAAAGCCTGAAGTAAAATTAGGTGAATACAAAGGACTAGCAGTAGAAAAAGCTGATGCTACTGTAACTGACGAAGATGTAGAGAACGAATTAACATCTTTACAAGAGCGTCAAGCTGAACTTACAGTAAAAGAAGAAGGCACTGTAGAAAACGGTGATACAGCTGTAATCGACTTCGAAGGTTTCGTTAACGGTGAAGCATTCGAAGGCGGAAAAGGCGAAAACTATTCTTTAGAAATCGGTTCTAACACATTCATTCCAGGCTTCGAAGAGCAATTATTAGGCGTAAAAGCTGGCGAAGCGAAGGAAGTAGAAGTTACATTCCCAGAAGAATACCATGCTGAAGAGTTAGCTGGTAAACCAGCAACATTCAAAGTAACAGTTCACGAAATCAAAGTAAAAGCACTTCCTGAGTTAAACGATGAGTTCGCGAAAGATGCTAACGAAGAAGTTGCAACTCTTGATGAGTTAAAAGCAAAAATTCGTGAAGACTTAGAAACTGCTAAGAAAAACGAAGCTGAAAACAAACTTCGTGACGAAGTAGTAGAAAAAGCAGCTGCAAACGCAGAAGTTGATATTCCAGAAGCTATGATCGAAACAGAATTAGATCGTATGGTTCGTGAGTTTGAGCAACGCTTAAGCCACCAAGGTATGAACCTTGAGCTTTACTTCCAATTCACAGGTACTGATGAAGCGAAATTAAAAGAGCAAATGCAAGAAGACGCTGCAAAACGCGTACGTACAAACCTTGTTCTTGAAGCAATCATCGACGCTGAAAACATCGAAGTTGCAGAAGAAGAAGTAACTGCAGAAATCGAAAAAATGGCTGCAATGTACAACATGCCAGTTGATGCTGTAACACAAGCTCTTGGTAACTTAGAAGGCGTAAAAGAAGACCTTAAAGTTCGTAAAGCTGTAGAATTATTAGCTGAAAACAGCAAGTAATAAATGGAAACTTTCATAAAAGATTATCTTTTATGATGAGCCCGTTCATATCGGGAT
Organism: Bacillus manliponensis; assembly: GCF_000712595.1. Lineage (GTDB taxonomy): Bacteria > Bacillota > Bacilli > Bacillales > Bacillaceae_G > Bacillus_A > Bacillus_A manliponensis. Next base: position 48,281 of record NZ_JOTN01000022.1, on the reverse strand, counting down.
AAAAAAACAAGGCACGATATGCATCGTGCCTTGTTTTATAAATAAATAAAACATTTTTTAAACTGAGAAGGAAAATGAGTTCAAAAGTCGAATATACATACTTCAATAAGTTTTAAAAAGTTTTTATTTGTACATAACTAATCATATTATTTGTATTTCTGGCCACGTAGTGACATAATATGTATTTACATACGATACATTATTATCGTGTACATACGTAGGTAAGAGTCCAGCACTTTGTAAGGGGTGTGAAAATATGTTTAAATTTAATGATGAAAAAGGGCAATTAAAATGTTCTTTTTGTGGCAAAACACAAACGCAAGTCCGAAAGCTTGTTGCAGGTCCTGGTGTTTACATTTGTGATGAATGTATAGAACTTTGTACGGAAATTGTGCAAGAGGAGCTTGCGAAAGATGAAGAAGTAGAATTCAAAGATGTACCAAAACCGATGGAGATTCGTGAGATTTTAGATGAGTATGTAATCGGACAAGATCAAGCGAAAAAAGCGCTAGCGGTAGCGGTATATAATCATTACAAACGCATTAATTCAAACAGCAAAATTGATGATGTAGAATTAGCGAAAAGTAATATTGCTCTTATTGGACCAACTGGTAGCGGTAAGACGTTATTAGCACAAACATTAGCGCGCATTTTAAATGTTCCATTTGCAATTGCTGATGCAACATCGCTGACAGAAGCTGGATATGTTGGGGAAGATGTTGAAAATATTTTACTAAAGCTAATTCAAGCAGCTGATTATGATGTTGAAAAGGCTGAAAAAGGTATTATTTACATCGATGAGATTGATAAAGTAGCACGTAAATCAGAAAACCCATCTATTACACGTGACGTATCTGGTGAAGGTGTGCAACAAGCACTTCTGAAAATTTTAGAAGGTACTGTAGCAAGCGTTCCACCTCAAGGTGGTCGTAAACACCCACATCAAGAATTCATTCAAATCGATACGACAAACATTCTATTCATTTGCGGCGGTGCATTTGATGGTATTGAACCAATTATTAAACGTCGTCTTGGTGAGAAAGTAATTGGTTTCGGTTCTGAAAAGAAAAATGCAGATGTAACAGAAAAGCATGTGTTATCACATGTTCTACCAGAAGATTTATTGAAATTTGGATTAATTCCAGAGTTTATCGGTCGTCTTCCTGTAATTGCAAACTTAGAGCCACTTGATGAAGATGCGCTTGTTGACATCTTAACAAAGCCAAAGAATGCACTTGCGAAGCAGTTTAAAAAATTGTTAGAGCTGGATGATGTAGAATTAGAATTTGAAGAGGATGCACTGCTTGAAATTGCGAAAAAAGCAATTGAAAGAAAAACAGGTGCACGTGGACTTCGTTCTATTATCGAAGGCATTATGTTAGAAGTGATGTTTGAGCTTCCATCACGTGAAGACATTGAAAAATGTATCATTTCTAAAGAAACAATAACAGAAAATGCAGTACCAAAATTAGTATTGCAAGATGGAACTGTTCTTGAACAGGGTACGAAAACATCTGCATAAGTAATCGAGAAACAGCAATTTTATAATTGCTGTTTCTTATTATGTTTAGCGTCTTTCCTCCCCGGAAATACTGGTATGTAAAACATAGCGGGAGGAAATGAAAATGAGCTGGACAAATATTTTTTTAATCGTTCAACTTGTCTTTGGGGTAATTGTCGGATTATATTTTTGGCATTTACTTAAAAACCAGCGAACACAAAAGGTCTCAATTGACAGGGAATCAAAGAAAGAGATGGATAAACTTAGGAAGATGCGTGAAGTTTCATTAACAGAACCACTTGCGGAAAAAGTTCGTCCAACATCTTTTGTTGATATTGTTGGTCAAGAAGATGGCATTAAATCACTTCGGGCAGCGCTTTGTGGACCTAATCCGCAGCATGTGATTATATATGGTCCACCTGGGGTAGGGAAAACAGCGGCTGCACGTCTAGTGCTAGAAGAAGCGAAGAAAAATGAAAAGTCTCCTTTTCAAATGAATGCAACGTTTATCGAACTTGATGCCACAACAGCACGATTTGATGAAAGAGGGATTGCAGACCCGTTAATTGGTTCTGTACATGATCCGATTTACCAAGGTGCAGGTGCAATGGGACAAGCGGGAATTCCCCAGCCGAAAAAAGGAGCCGTTACAGATGCACATGGAGGTATTTTATTTATTGATGAAATTGGAGAATTGCATCCTATCCAAATGAATAAAATGTTAAAGGTGCTTGAAGATCGGAAAGTATTTTTAGAAAGCGCATATTATAGCGAAGAAAATACACTCATCCCAACGTATATTCATGACATTTTTCAAAAAGGGTTGCCAGCAGACTTTCGTCTTGTTGGCGCAACAACACGTTCTCCAGAAGAAATTCCTCCAGCAATTCGTTCAAGATGTTTAGAAGTGTTTTTTAGAGAATTGGATAAAGAAGAAATTGAAACGGTTGCAAATAATGCGGCTGAGAAAGTAAATATGACGCTTGGAGAGCAAGGTATTGAAATGATTGGTATGTACGCTAGAAATGGCCGAGAAGCAATTAATCTTGTTCAAATCTCTGCTGGGATGGCAATTAATGAAGAGCGTACATTTATTAAAGATGAAGATATTGAGTGGGTCATTCATTCTAGCCAGCTAACACCAAAGTATGAAAAGCGTACATATCCAATTCCGAGAATTGGTCTTGTAAATGGATTAGCTGTATATGGACCGAACACAGGTGCTTTGTTGGAGATAGAGGTAACAGCAATTCCAGCGAAAGAAAAAGGTTCTGTCTTGGTTACAGGAATTGTAGAAGAAGAAAGTATTGGTAGTCAAACGAAATCTATTCGCCGTAAAAGTATGGCAAAAGGCTCAGTTGATAATGTGATTACTGTGCTTAGGTCGTTGCAATTGTTACCAGAAGGATATGATATACATATTAATTTCCCGGGTGGTATTCCAATTGATGGTCCATCTGCTGGAATTGCAATTGCCACTGGTGTATATTCTTCGATTCACCGTGTATATGTCAGCAATGAGGTAGCGATGACCGGTGAAATTAGTATTCATGGTGAAGTGAAGCCAGTTGGTGGTGTATACGCGAAGGTAAAAGCTGCAAAAAAAGCTGGAGCGAAAAAGGTTTTAATTCCTGCTGAAAATGTACAACCGTTTTTATATACTATTAAAGGAATTGAAATTATTCCAGTTCGGAAATTAACAGAAGTATTTGCATTAGCCTTTATGAAAGATGGCACGCGTTTTAAAGAAGATATACTTCCTTCTGAGAATGAAGGGGACGTGCAATCGATGTAATTACTTGCCAGACTCCGGTTAAGTTTGTATGCTTAAACGGAGTCCCTTTTTCTTTTAGGGAATGATGGAAATGTCTGCAATTGCGTAAGGTTTTATTGTAATATAAAATAATGACACAAAGATTTATATATTATGGAGGTGCTTAGTGTAGTATGAATGTGAACGAAAGAATTGTGCCCCTCCTACCATTAAGAGGCGTTCTCGTATATCCGACGATGGTTCTGCATCTTGATGTAGGACGTGATAAATCGATAGAAGCACTAGAACAAGCAGCTATAAATGAAAATATTATCTTTTTAGTGATGCAAAAAGATGTGAATATCGATGATCCGAAAGAAGAAGACGTATACCATATAGGTGTATTAGCAAAAGTAAAGCAAATGTTGAAGTTACCGAATGGAACGATGCGTGTCCTTGTAGAGGGTTTACATAGAGCTGAAATGGTCGAGTTTATTGAACAAGACGATACAATTCAGGCAAATGTACACATTTTAGAAGAAGAAGGCGAAGCTGACTTAGAAGAAAAAGCGTTAATGCGTACATTAATTGAACATTTTGAACAGTATATTAAACTGTCAAAAAAAGTATCTAATGAAACCTTTGCGACAGTAGTAGATGTAGAGGAGCCGGGACGCTTAGCAGATTTAGTATCTTCTCATTTGCCGCTAAAGATGAAGCAAAAGCAAGAGATATTAGCGATTGCTTCAGTAAAAGAACGATTACATACCTTGGTTTCTTTTCTTCAAGACGAAAAAGAGTTGTTAAGTTTAGAGAAGAAAATCGGACAACAAGTAAAACGTTCGATGGAGCGTACGCAAAAAGAGTACTTCTTACGCGAGCAAATGAAAGCTATTCAAAGTGAGCTTGGCGATAAAGAAGGAAAAGGCGGAGAAGTAGAAGGATTACGCGAAAAGATTGAACAGTCTGGAATGCCAGAGGAAACAATGAAAGCTGCATTAAAAGAGTTAAATCGTTATGAGAAGTTGCCGAGCAACTCACCGGAGAGCGGTATTATTCGTAATTATATTGATTGGTTATTATCTCTTCCTTGGACAGAGGCAACAGAAGATGTGATTGACCTTACGCGTGCAGAAAAAGTATTAAACGAAGAGCATTATGGGCTTGAGAAGGTAAAAGAGCGAGTTCTTGAATATTTAGCAGTGCAAAAGTTAACGAGCTCTTTAAAAGGCCCTATCCTTTGCTTAGTTGGCCCTCCTGGCGTTGGTAAAACGTCACTTGCAAAATCGATTGCAACTTCGTTAAATCGTAACTTCGTCCGTATATCTCTTGGTGGTGTGAGGGATGAATCCGAAATTCGTGGTCATCGTCGTACATACGTTGGTGCAATGCCAGGTCGTATTATTCAGGGGATGAAAAAAGCGAAAACAGTAAATCCTGTATTCCTATTAGATGAAATTGATAAAATGTCAAATGATTTCCGCGGTGACCCTTCAGCGGCGTTATTAGAAGTGCTTGATCCAGAGCAAAATCATAACTTTAGCGACCATTATATTGAAGAGCCGTATGATTTATCAAAAGTAATGTTTGTTGCAACGGCAAACACGTTATCTAGTATTCCAGGACCTCTTCTTGATCGTATGGAGATTATTTCAATTGCTGGTTATACAGAACTTGAAAAAGTACATATCGCTCGTGAACACTTACTTAATAAGCAGTTAAAAGAACACGGACTAAGTAAAGGAAACTTACAAGTACGTGATGAGGCGTTAGTTGAACTTATTCGTTATTACACACGTGAAGCAGGGGTGCGTACGTTAGAGCGTCAAATTGCGAAATTATGCCGTAAAGCAGCGAAAATCATTGTAACGGAAGAAAGAAAACGTGTGGTTGTTACAGAGAAGAACATTGCTGAATTGCTTGGTAAGCGTATATATCGCTACGGACAAGCGGAAACGAAAGATCAAGTTGGAATGGCGACAGGTTTAGCTTATACAGCCGTTGGTGGTGATACGCTCGCAATAGAAGTTTCTGTAGCCCCTGGTAAAGGGAAACTTATTTTAACAGGGAAATTAGGGGATGTTATGAAAGAGTCTGCACAAGCAGCGTTTAGTTACATTCGCTCAAGAGCAGCTGAGTTAAAGATTGACCCAGATTTCCATGAAAAAAATGATATTCATATTCATGTTCCAGAAGGAGCTGTACCGAAAGATGGACCTTCAGCTGGTATTACGATGGCAACGGCACTTATTTCTGCGTTGACAGGCATTCCAGTAAGTAAAGAAGTTGGGATGACTGGAGAAATCACGCTTCGTGGTCGTGTATTACCAATTGGTGGGTTGAAAGAGAAAACATTAAGCGCTCATCGTGCTGGATTAACAAAAATTATTTTGCCAGCAGAAAATGAAAAAGATTTAGAAGATATTCCAGAGAGCGTAAAGGAAAACCTTACGTTTGTACTTGCATCTCACTTAGATGAGGTGTTAGAGCACGCGTTAGTAGGAGTGAAAGCATGAAAGTAACAAAAGCAGATATCGTAATTAGTGCAGTAAAACCGGAGCAGTACCCAGAGAGTGATTTACCAGAAATCGCATTGGCGGGTCGTTCCAATGTAGGAAAGTCTTCATTTATTAATACTATTTTAAATCGTAAAAAGTTAGTGCGTATTTCTTCTAAACCAGGAAAAACGCAAACGTTAAACTTTTTTATCATTAACGACATGATGCATTTTGTTGATGTACCTGGTTATGGCTATGCAAAAGTATCAAAAACAGAGCGTGCAGCATGGGGAAGAATGATTGAAACATACTTTACAACGCGTGAGCAATTAGACGCAACTGTATTAGTAATTGACCTTCGTCATCCCCCAACAAAAGATGATGTTATGATGTACGATTTCTTAAAGCATTATGAAATTCCAACGATTATTATCGCAACGAAAGCAGATAAAATTCCAAAAGGGAAATGGCAAAAGCATTTGAAAGTTGTAAAAGAAACGCTTGATGTTGACCCGAGTGATGAAGTGGTACTATTCTCTTCAGAAACAGGACTTGGAAAAGAAGATGCATGGAAAGCGATTCATAAATTTACAAAAACGAAAAACGCGTGACGAACTGTCACGCGTTTTTTCTTATAGTACGTTTAATGTTACTTCAATATTTCCTTTAGTTGCTTTTGAATAAGGGCATACACTATGGGCTGCTTCCGCAAGTTGCTTAGCTTCGGTATGGGAAACACCAGCAACGCGTACGTCAAGTACAGCAGATAACCCAAAACCACCATCTGTATCTTTACCGATAGAAACATGTGCGGTCACTTCTGTGCGCTCCACTTTGATACGTTTTGTGCGAATTACAAGTTGTAAGGCGCTATCAAAGCATGCTGCATAACCAGCTGCGAATAATTGTTCTAGGTTTGTTATATTTTGGGCAATCATACATAATTTTCTCTGTGATGAAAGAAGCTAGGAGTAACAGTTTTATAAATCATATGGAATAGTTTCCATCACTTGATTCTGACTCGTTTTTTTGATAACGTACAACATAGGGTAATTACTTTATAATAACTATAAAGTAATGAAAAGACGGTATTGATGAACGGATTGTATATGTTACGAATAAATCGCAAAAATATAGAAAATTTTTTTGTGATGTTCACACGATTGTCAGACTCATAATAGGAAATTTGTATTATCATAGTAGATAAGGTGAAAAAACGGCTGAAGGGGGACATGCGGCATGCATATTCTTGTTGTTGGTGTTAACTATCGAACAGCCCCTGTAGAAATTCGAGAGAAACTATCGTTTCAGGCAGCGCAGTTAGAGGAAGCGATGACAACACTACAAAAGCAAAAAAGCGTGTTAGAAAATGTCATTGTGTCAACATGTAATCGAACGGAAATTTATGCTGTCGTAGATCAACTACACACAGGGAGATATTATATTAAGAAGTTTATGGCTGATTGGTTTCAGCTTGAAGTAGGAGAAATATCTCCTTATTTGTCTATTTTTGAACAAGACGCTGCAGTAGAGCATTTATTCCGTGTAACATGTGGATTAGACTCAATGGTGATTGGTGAAACCCAAATTCTAGGACAAATGCGCAACGGTTTCTTGCAGGCACAAGAAGTGAAGGCGACTGGAACAATTTTTAATGAATTATTTAAACAAGTTGTGACCCTTGCAAAGCGTGCTCATTCAGAAACGACAATCGGTGGTAACGCAATGTCTGTTAGTTATGCAGCTGTTGAACTTGCGAAGAAAATTTTTGGTGAATTATACGATTGTCATGTGTTGATTCTTGGTGCTGGGAAAATGGGTGAACTTGCACTACAAAACTTATACGGAAGTGGTGCGCGTAAAGTAACCGTTATGAATCGTACGTTTGAAAAAGCGGCAGTAATGGCGGAAAAATATATGGGCTATGCAAAACCATTAAGTGAGATGCAGTGTGCTTTGTTAGATGCGGATATTTTAATTAGCTCTACGGGTGCATCCGATTATGTCATTACAAAGGATACGATGGCTCGGGTTGAAAAGATGCGCTGTGGTCGTCCGTTATTTATGGTTGATATTGCTGTTCCCCGTGATATTGATCCTGCAATCGATGAATTAGAGAGCGTTTTCCTTTATGATATTGACGATTTACAAGGTGTTGTGGAGGCGAATCGTACGGAGCGCTTGAAAGAGGCTGAGAAAATCGAAATTATGATTGAAGAAGAGATTGTTATGTTTAAAACTTGGATGAACACGCTTGGTGTTGTTCCATTAATCTCACAGCTTCGTGAAAAAGCAGCTGTTATTCAAAGTGAAACGATGCAAAGTATTGAACGAAAGATTCCGACATTAACAGAACGTGAACAAAAAGTAATTAATAAGCATACGAAAAGTATTATTAATCAGCTCTTGAAGGATCCAATTCTAGTGGCAAAAGAGTTAGCAGGAGAAAACGACGCAGAAGAAAAATTAGCTCTTTTTGCGAAAATTTTTAACTTAGACGTAGAAGAGAATATGGAAGAACAAGAAGCGAAACAACCGTGGTTATCATCCGTTTCATCTGTATAAGTGAGAAAGGATGATGGGATGGATTTTTTAAATAATAGTATCATTTATCATACTGCAATTATTTTATACGCTTGTAGCGTTAGTTTATATTTTATAGATTATTTTCAAAGTAACCGAAAGGCGAATAAAATTGCCTTTTGGTTACTTTCTGTTGTATGGGTGCTACATTCACTGTTTATGTTCCTTCGGGCGACAGAATCAACAATTCATCCGATTCTAACGTTATTATCGGGCATTTATTTTTATGTGTGGCTCCTCATTACAATCTCGTTAATTATTAATCGCTTTATGCGAATTGACTTTTTAGTGTTTTTTACAAATGTAGTGGCATTTGGTGTGAGTGCAGTTGCTATTTTTACTCCTGTAGGAAAAATGGAACCAGTACTTGCCGATCAGCTATCACTAGAACTTCTTTACGTTCATGTTGGGATGGCGATTATTTCTTATGCGACATTTACAGTTTCATTCATTTTTTCTATCATGTATTTGCTTCAGTATCGTTTATTAAAGCAGAAAAAGTGGAATACAAGATTACGAAGATTAGGGAATTTGCAGAAGCTTGAATCGATGTCATATGGTTTAAATTTATTTTCAGTTCCCTTTTTCTTACTAGCCATTTTACTTGGCTGTATATGGGGATATACGAAGTTGCATAATTTTCATTGGTATGATGCGAAAGTAATTGGTTCGTTCATTGTATTATTTGTGTATTGTGCAGGGATTTATTTACGCGGAAGCGACACGTTACAAGGAAAGAAAATTATTAGCTGGAATATCGGGGCATTCCTTGTGATGTTAATAAATATTTTTCTATTTAGCAGTTTATCGAATTTCCATTTCTGGTACTAATCATTAGGAGAGAGAACCGATGCGAAAAATTATTGTAGGATCAAGAAAGAGTAAATTAGCATTAACACAAACAAATTGGTTTATCGAGCAATTAAAAGCGCTTGGTTTGCCATATGAGTTTGAAGTGAAAGAAATTGTAACAAAAGGGGATGTCGTATTAGATGTGACCCTTTCAAAAGTAGGCGGAAAAGGATTGTTCGTAAAAGAAATTGAACATGCATTGCTTACGAAAGAAATTGATATGGCAGTTCATAGTATGAAAGATATGCCTGCTGTTTTACCAGAAGGCCTAACAATTGGTTGTATTCCAAAGCGTGTTGATCCGCGTGATGCATTTATTTCTGAAAATGGCGAACGATTTGAACAATTGCCAGAAGGTGCGGTGATTGGTACAAGTAGCTTACGTCGTAGTGCACAGTTATTGGCGGCGCGTCCAGACTTACAAGTAAAGTGGATTCGCGGGAACATTGATACACGTCTTCGTAAGCTAAAAGAAGAAGAATACGATGCGATTATTTTAGCAGCAGCAGGCTTAAAGCGCATGGGCTGGGCAGAAGATGTGATTACAGGATATTTAGATGAAGAGTTTTGCGTCCCGGCTGTTGGACAAGGAGCACTTGCGATTGAGTGTCGCGAAGATGATATGGACTTACTAACGCTTCTTTCTCATATTAACGATCCTGTAACAGAAAAAGCAGTAAAAGCTGAGCGTGTCTTCTTGCATAAATTAGAAGGTGGCTGTCAAGTGCCGATAGCTGGTTATGCAACGGTGAATGAAAATGAAGAACTACAATTAACAGCGCTTGTTGGCTCAGCAGATGGCTCTGTATTGTTAAAAGAAACAGTAACAGGTGTTGATGCTACAGAGGTAGGCGAAAAAGCAGCTGAGTTATTAATTGAGCAAGGTGCAAAAGAGTTAGTTGAGGCTGCGAAGCAGGAGCAGAAGTAATATGCCAGGCCTTAATGGAAAGACGGTACTTGTAACAAGGGCTGCGCATCAGGCAAAAGAAATGAGTAAGGTAGTAAGAGAGCGAGGCGGAATTCCACTGGAAATTCCGCTTTTACATATAGCAAATGTCTCGTACGATTGCTTTTCATCAATTCGTACTACATTATCTTCTTATGACTGGATTATTTTCACGAGTAAAAATGGTGTTGCTTATTTTCTAGATGGTTTGCAGATGGACTTACCTTCTTCTATAAAAATTGCTGCCGTTGGTGTGAAAACGAAACAGGAATTAGAAAGACGAGGTTACATAGTTCAATTTATGCCAACGGTTTTTGTTGCTGAGGTATTTGCCAAGCAGTTTACGAAGCAGCTAGCTGGGAGTGAGCATATTTTGTTTCCGAAAGGGAATTTAGGGCGAGAAGTAATTCCAGTAGCTCTCCGAAAGCGTGGTATTTCCTTAAAAGAGATGACTGTATATGAAACGAACATACATAGAGAGAATAAACAAGCTTTAATTGATGTGCTTCAATCGAGAGCTGTGGATGTCGTTACGTTTACAAGTCCATCAACTGTTAGAAGTTTTGTTACACTTCTTGAAGGTACAAAGTGGAGAGATTGGATGAAAGGGTGTACAATTGCTTGTATAGGGCCTGTAACAGAAAAAGAAGCAAGAAAGTATTTTGAATACATTGTTATGCCAGAAGAATATACAATTGAAGCAATGTTAACAACTATTTCAGAATATTGTCAAAAAACATAAATGGAAGCTTCTGCTCGTTATATACATAATTTTTAAGAATTGGAGATGGAAATGAATGAATTCTTTACAATTTAGCCGCCACCGTCGTTTGAGAAATAGTGCAGGGATGCGTGCGCTTGTACGTGAAACGCATTTACGACCTGAAGATTTTATTTACCCTATTTTTGTTTTAGAAGGAGAGCGTGTGCGTAATGAAGTGCCATCTATGCCAGGGGTGTATCAAATCTCACTTGATTTTCTACATGAAGAAATGGCAGAGGTCGCAGCGTTAGGAATTCGTTCTGTTATTGTTTTTGGTTTACCAGCTGAAAAGGATGCGGTAGGGTCTTCTGCTTATTGTGAAAAGGGAATTGTACAGCGTGCAATCAAACAAATTAAAGAGGAACTTCCAGAGCTTGTTGTTGTTGCGGATACATGCTTATGTCAATATACAGATCATGGTCATTGCGGCGTGATTGAAGATGGAGTAATTGTTAATGATGAATCTTTACAGTTACTTGCAAAAACAGCTGTAAGCCAAGCGAAAGCTGGCGCTGACATTATTGCCCCATCTAATATGATGGATGGGTTTGTAACTGCAATTCGTCATGCGTTAGACGAAAATGGGTTCTCACATGTACCGGTTATGTCTTATGCAGTAAAATATGCATCTGCTTTTTATGGTCCGTTCCGTGATGCAGCACACGGTGCGCCGCAATTTGGTGATCGTAAAACGTATCAAATGGATCCTGCGAACCGTTTAGAAGCATTTAGAGAAGCAGAGTCTGATGTAATAGAGGGTGCTGATTTCTTAATTGTAAAACCAGCTCTTTCGTATTTAGATATTATTCGTGATGTGAAAAACAATTACTTATTACCGGTTGTTGCATATAACGTAAGCGGTGAATACTCAATGATTAAAGCGGCAGCACAAAATGGCTGGATTCAAGAAAAAGACGTTGTTCTTGAAAAATTAATCGGTATGAAACGTGCTGGAGCAGATTTAATTATTACGTATCATGCAAAAGATGCAGCAAAATGGTTACGAGAAGGAGAGGTGCGCTAATGAGAAGTTTTGAAAAATCAATTGAAGCGTTTGAAACAGCAAAAGATTTAATGCCAGGTGGTGTAAATAGCCCGGTTCGTGCATTTAAATCTGTTGGAATGAACCCAATCTTTATGGACCGTGGAAAAGGGTCGAAAATTTATGATATTGATGGTAATGAATATATCGATTACGTATTATCTTGGGGACCGCTTATTCACGGTCATGCAAACCCACGCGTAGTAGATGCATTACAAGCAGTAGCTGAGCGTGGAACGAGTTTTGGTGCGCCAACAGAAATGGAAAATAAACTTGCGCAGCTCGTCATTGAACGTGTTCCATCAATTGAGGTTGTGCGTATGGTAAACTCTGGTACAGAGGCTACGATGAGTGCGCTTCGTTTAGCGCGTGGTTATACTGGTCGCAATAAAATTTTAAAATTTGAAGGATGCTATCACGGCCATGGGGATTCGCTCCTTATTAAAGCTGGTTCTGGCGTAGCGACGCTTGGTTTACCAGATAGCCCTGGTGTACCAGAAGGGGTAGCGAAAAATACAATTACAGTTCCTTACAACGATTTGGAAAGTGTAAAAGTTGCATTTGAGCACTATGGTGATGATATTGCTGCTGTTATTGTTGAACCAGTTGCAGGTAACATGGGTGTTGTACCACCACTTCCTGGATTTTTACAAGGATTACGTGAAGTGACACAGCAACATGGAACACTTCTTATTTTCGATGAAGTTATGACAGGATTCCGCGTAGCATATGACTGTGGACAAGGTTACTTTGGTGTAACGCCTGACTTAACATGTTTAGGAAAAGTAATTGGTGGTGGTCTTCCAGTTGGTGCTTACGGCGGAAAGGCTGAAATTATGAGACAAGTTGCACCGAGCGGTCCAATTTATCAAGCGGGTACATTGTCTGGTAATCCGCTTGCAATGGCGGCTGGTTATGAAACGCTTGTTCAATTAACGCCAGAGTGTTATAAAGAATTTGAACGAAAAGCAGAAGTGCTTGAAAAAGGCTTACATGAGGCGGCAGTAAAACACGGTATTCCGCACTGCATTAACCGCGTTGGTTCTATGGTGGGTATTTTCTTTACTGATGAAAATGTCATCAACTATGAAGCAGCAAAATCGTCTAACTTAGAGTTTTTTGCGGCTTATTATCGAGAAATGATTGAGCAAGGTGTCTTCTTACCACCTTCTCAGTTTGAAGGCTTGTTCTTATCTACTGCTCATAGTGATGAGGATATTGAAGCGACAATTGCAGCGGCAGAAGTTGCAATGTCCAAATTAAAGGGATAATGAATGAAATCAATCGCTCTCGTTTGAGAGCGATTTTTTTATTCATAAAGTATTCACCTTGCACATAAACCTGTAATGACACAGAGTTTGAGAGGGGGAATACGAAGTGGCAACAGATCAACAGACGTCATTGCGCTTTTCGCTAAAAGAATCTGTTTGGTTCCAAAAAGGACAGGAAGTCAAAGAACTTATTTCTATTTCGTTAGATCCTGACGTTGTTATAGAAGAGAATGAACATGAAGTAATCGTAAGAGGTCAGCTTGATTTGACGGGAGAGTACGTTGCAGAAGAGGATGATTCGACTTTTTCACTGAGGGAATTATCTCCAGCAAGAATGATAGATTATGTTGAAGTGCGTGAAGATGGTGTGAATGAGCTTGTTCATTCTTTTCCGTTAGAAATCTCAATTCCACGAAGTCGTGTAGAAGATGTGGAGCGGCTACAAGTAGAAATTGAAGAATTTGATTATGAATTACCAGAAGTAGGATGTTTGCAGTTGTTAGCTGATATATCAATTGAAGGGCTCTGTGCTGAAGAAGAAAGGGAAAGTCATATTGGACAGCTGTATGAAGAAGAGGAAGTGCTAGAAGAGGAAGAAGAAACAGAATGGAACGACTATGCATTTGAACCGTTTCAAATTGAATCGCGTAAAGAGGCTGTTATAGAAGAGGAAGAAAAGGAAGAAGAGACTGTTCATGAGGAGGCTGCTCCTCAGTTTGAACTATTTGGACGAAAAGACACGGTAGCAGAAAAATACGGGAAACAAGAGTTAGAAGAGAAGGAAGAAATCTCATACTCTGATCGAGATGAAAATGCATTATATTTAACAAAATTATTTACAAAAGGCGGCGAAGAAGAATTTACGAAGCTCCGTATGTATTTCGTGCAAGAAGGGGATACAGTTGATTCTGTAGCAGAAAGATATGAAACTTCTGTCCAAAATTTACATCGTGTAAATGGGATGGATGATATGTATTTATCGACAGGACAAATTATATATATTCCTGTTCCAAGAACGAGGATGAAGTAAAGTTATAAATGGAGAAGGGAGATTAACAGCCCGATTGGTCGGACTAACACTAAGTGGGGGATGAAGACCCCCACTTAGTGAAGTTTCACTTTATCCTCTTCTCCTTTATTTTCTTGTTATCAATCGGTTCGGATAATGGTTAGTGGAAAGTCTTCACTGATTTGAAGTTTTACTTTAGCCCGTGAAAGTCCGATTGATTGAAGTTTCACTTTATTTTACGTCCTTTAGAAAGGGGCGTTGTTTGCAGTGGATAGAGAACTTAGAGAGCGTTACACACCAATTTTACATTCGTATCAATTGCAGGTCGAACATATAGAAGAGTACGGAAATGTCGTAAAAGTGCATACAAGTCAAGGGCCATATGCGTTAAAGAAGCTCCCTCTTATGCGGAAACATCGGGGCGATATTATGAAACATATTCAATTTCTGTACGAAAAAGGATTTACGCATTTTGCACCCGTTTATCATTCGAAAGATGGACGTCATATTTTAAGTGATGAAGCGTATAACTATTACTTAATGCCGTGGCTTGAACATGGAGAGGGAGATGGTGAAGAAAATGATCATTACCATAAAATGCTTCAGACACTCGGCTTGCTTCATCAAAAAACAGTGCGTGAGGAAAATATAACAGAAGAGCAAATAGAAAATCATGTGACAAATATGCAAGCGAGATGGGAAAAAGACGGGGAATTACTCGAACAATTTCTTATTGAATGTGAATCGAAGTGGTACATGTCTCCATTTGAATTGCAGTATTGTACTTATTACCATTACGTTTCTCGTGCACATGAATTTGCAAATAAGCAGTTAGCGCAGTGGCATGAGGCAATGAAAGAAAAAGAAAAAACGCGTGTTTCATTCGTTCATGGGAATGTTGCAATGAATCACTTTCTATTTGATCATCATCGAAATGGTTATTTCATTAGTTTTGAACGTTCTCATTTTACAACACCTGTTCAAGACCTCGTTCAATTTTATTCCCGTTCTTTTCGTACGTATCCAATTGTAAGAAGTGATCGTTATGAATGGTATCAAAAATATCAAGGGAGTTTTCCATTTACAAACGAGGAACATCTTTTGTTTCGTGCATACTTAACATACCCTAGTCCTTTTATTGAGCAGCTGCGCATGTATATGAATGCGAGAAAAAGTCGTAGCGAACATAGTGAATTAGGAAATACAAAAGGGTTACAACAGTCCTATTGGCTCGTCAGTAATATTGAATATTTTATTTCTCAATTGCAAGCAGCTGACGCGCAAAATCCGTCATAATTTAAGTTGCAATGTATCATACATGAAATGAGAACAGTAAGAAGTAGCAAAGCGTAAATATCTTGAAAAAATAAAAAGTGCGAGATAGAAACTTACGTGTCTATTTCGCACTTTTTATATTTATTTGCATATAGTATAAAAAAATTGGTTAAGCTTATTGACGATTGCACATTTATTTTTTAGACTATAAGATATATTTATAATTTCAAAACGTATATAACAATGCGTTGAAAGGGAAGAGTACAGCGTCCTACGTCTTCAGAGAGAGAAATCATTTGCTGAGAGATTTCTTAGATGGTAGTGTTGGAAGGTCGCCCTTGAGCAGCTTCTTTGAACTCACGTTTGGAAAGTAGGAGGAGCCGGTGAAACCCGTTACAGATGTTAAGCGTACAGGTGTAGTGTATCTATATCTGTAAAAAAAGGTGGTACCGCGATCTCCGTCGTCCTTTTGGATGAGGGGGTTTTTTTATTTTTAAGGAGGGAAAAATATGTCAAATACGGAAAATAACTTACCAACAAAATACGATCATATATCCGTAGAAGAAGGCCGCTATAAATGGTGGCTAGAGGGTAAATATTTTGAAGCAACAGGAGACGAGAAAAAACAACCTTACACGATTGTAATTCCACCTCCAAACGTAACTGGTAAACTTCATTTAGGTCATGCTTGGGATACAGCGCTTCAAGATATTTTAACACGTACGAAACGCATGCAAGGATACGATGTATTATGGTTACCTGGTATGGACCATGCAGGTATTGCAACGCAGGCGAAAGTAGAAGGGAAACTTCGTGAAGAAGGTATTTCTCGTTACGACCTTGGCCGTGAAAAGTTTCTTGAAAAAGCGTGGGAGTGGAAAGAAGAGTACGCATCTCACATTCGTGCACAGTGGGGGAAAGTTGGTTTAGGACTTGACTATTCTCGCGAGCGCTTTACGCTTGATGAAGGTTTATCTGAAGCGGTTAAGAAAGTATTCGTTGAACTGTATGAAAAAGGTTTAATTTACCGTGGTGAATACATTATTAACTGGGACCCAGCAACGCGAACAGCCCTTTCTGATATTGAAGTAATTCATAAAGATGTACAAGGTGCATTTTATCATATGGAATATCCATTAACAGATGGATCTGGTCACATTCGTCTTGCAACAACTCGCCCAGAAACGATGCTTGGTGATACAGCTGTAGCGGTTCATCCAGAAGATGAGCGTTACAAAGATTTAATTGGTAAAACAGTTACACTTCCAATCGTAAATCGTGAAATTCCAATTATTGCTGACGACTACGTAGACCCAGAGTTTGGTACAGGTGTTGTAAAAATTACACCAGCTCATGATCCAAACGACTTTGAAGTAGGTAACCGTCATAACTTACCACGTATCCTTGTAATGAACGAAGATGGTACGATGAACGAAAAAGCTGGTAAGTACAAAGATATGGACCGCTTCGAGTGCCGTAAGCAATTAGTAAAAGACTTACAAGAAGCTGGCGTATTAGTAGAAATTGAACCTCATATGCACTCAGTAGGTCATAGTGAGCGTAGCGGCGCTGTTGTTGAGCCTTACTTATCAACGCAGTGGTTCGTAAAAATGGCACCACTTGCAGAAAAGGCAGTTGCGCTTCAGCAAAAAGAAGAAGAAAAAGTAACATTCGTTCCAGAACGCTTTGAGAATACGTACTTACGCTGGATGGAAAACATTCATGACTGGTGTATTTCTCGTCAATTATGGTGGGGACACCGCATACCAGCTTGGTATCATAAAGAAACTGGTGAAGTACATGTAGGTATGGAAGCACCGGCAGATATCGAAAATTGGGAGCAAGATAACGACGTATTAGATACATGGTTCAGTTCAGCATTATGGCCATTCTCAACACTCGGCTGGCCAAATGAAGAATCAGCAGACTTTAAACGTTACTACTCAACAGATGTTCTTGTAACAGGTTATGACATTATCTTCTTCTGGGTATCTCGTATGATCTTCCAAGGATTAGAGTTTACAGGTGAGCGTCCATTTAAAGATGTATTAATTCACGGTCTTGTTCGCGATGAGCAAGGACGTAAAATGAGTAAGTCTCTTGGAAACGGTATTGATCCAATGGATGTTATCGAGAAGTACGGTGCAGATGCAATGCGCTTCTTCTTAACAACAGGAAGTTCTCCAGGTCAAGATTTACGCTTCAGCATGGAGAAAGTTGAATCGACGTGGAACTTCATCAATAAAATTTGGAACGCATCTCGCTTCGTATTAATGAATCTTGATGGTATGAAGTATGAAGATATCGATTTAACAGGTGAAAAGTCTGTTGCGGATAAATGGATTTTAACTCGCTTAAATGAAACAATCGAGAGCGTAACACGTAACATTGATAAATACGAGCTAGGTGAAGTTGGTCGTGCGTTATACAACTTCATTTGGGATGACTTCTGTGATTGGTATATTGAAATGGCGAAAATACCGTTATACGGAGAAGATGAAGCGGCGAAGCATACAACTCGTTCTGTTTTAGCATACGTACTAGATCAAACGATGCGTTTACTTCACCCATTCATGCCATTCGTTACAGAGAAAATTTGGCAGCATTTACCGCATGAAGGTGAGTCTATTACAGTAGCAGCTTGGCCAACAGTTCGCGAAGATTTACAAGATAAAGGTGCAGCAGTAGAAATGAATCTTCTTGTAGATATTATTCGCTCAGTTCGTAACATTCGCGCTGAAGTAAACACGCCAATGAGCAAAAAAGTTCAGCTGCAAATTAAAGCGAAAGACGAAGCGGTATTAGCACAGCTTACAAAAAATAGCTCATACATCGAGCGTTTCTGTAACCCAAGTGAATTAACAATCAAAACGGATTTAGAAGCGCCAGAAAAAGCGATGACAGCAATCGTATCCGGTGCAGAGTTATTCTTACCGTTAGCGGACTTAATTAACTTAGACGAAGAAAAAGCACGTCTTGAAAAGGAACTTGAGAAGTTCGATAAAGAAGTAGAGCGTGTTCAAAAGAAACTTGCAAATGAAGGTTTCGTAGCGAAAGCACCAGCTGCCGTAAT
Organism: Bacillus manliponensis; assembly: GCF_000712595.1. Lineage (GTDB taxonomy): Bacteria > Bacillota > Bacilli > Bacillales > Bacillaceae_G > Bacillus_A > Bacillus_A manliponensis. The sequence continues at coordinate 29,715 of NZ_JOTN01000022.1, read as the reverse complement.
TGAAGGGGAGCGTGCGAAAGAGAAAGATTACCTAGAAAAACGTGAAGCAGTTCGTCAACGTTTAGCAGATTTACAAAAGTAAATTGAAACAATGAACCAAGGCAAAGATTATTCTATTTGCGTATAATAGAACTAAGACATTTGTCTTGGTTCTTTTTTTGAGTGAAAGGGGAAACGTACATAATGCATACATATGAAGAAGCTATAAATTGGATTCATAGTCGTTTAAAGTTTGGAATTAAGCCGGGATTAGAGCGAATGAATTGGATGTTACAAGAGCTTGGTAATCCCGAACGAAATATAAAGTGTGTTCATTTAGCAGGAACGAATGGGAAAGGTTCCACATTAACATATATGCGAAGTGTATTACAGGCAGCAAATTATAAAGTAGGAACATTTACCTCTCCTTATATCGAGACGTTTAACGAACGAATTAGTATGAATGGAAAGCCGATTACAGATGAAGAAATTAAGATGCTTGTAAATGTAGTAAAGCCTGTTGTAGAAAAGTTAGATGAAACGGATTTAGGGGCTGCGACAGAATTTGAAATTATTACTGTGATGATGTTTTATTATTTTGGAAGTGTAAACAAATGTGATGTTGTATTACTTGAGACGGGTCTTGGTGGCCGCTTTGATTCAACTAATGTTATTTCTCCTATTTTAACGATTATTACAAACATTGGCCGCGATCATATGCATATTTTAGGGAATACAATTGCAGACATTGCATATGAAAAAGCGGGGATTATAAAGGATAATACTCCAGTAATAACAGGGACTTATCAACAGGAAGCCCTTGAAGTGATTCGAGGAGTAGCAAAAGAGAAAAGAGCAGATGTATACGAACTTGGAAAAGAATTTATAGCTACTTTGTGTGAATCGGATGCAGCAGGTGAGACATTTACATTTTCCTCGGAAATATGTTCGTATCATGACGTGCATATTTCGATGAAAGGAAACCATCAAGTACGTAATGCAGGGGTAGCTCTAATGGCACTTTTATACTTACAAAAAGAGCAAGGGTTACGTATTGAGGACGAGCATATAAAAACAGGGCTTCATGATGCGTATTGGATTGGACGATTTGAACAATTACAGACAGAACCAACCATTATTATCGATGGTGCGCATAATCCAGAAGGAATAGCTAGTTTAGCAGAGACAGTAAAGTCGCATTATGATGATAAGAAAGTAACTGTATTATTTACAGCACTTGGTGATAAGCAATTAGAAGAAATGGTAGGGAAGTTAGAAACGATTGCAAATGAAATAATTTTTACAACATTTACGTTCGACCGTGCAGTTTGTGCCGAAGATTTAGCCGCTTATTCGCAAATGAAGTCAAAGCGAGTATTTGAAGATTGGCAAGAAGCAATTGATAGCACAGTGGAAAGTCTTCAAAAAGATGATGTGTTTATTATCACAGGTTCACTTTACTTTATATCGGAAGTGCGTAAATACATGCTGCAAAAAAGGTGCTAAACGTTTTTTGTAACCAATGAGCTACTACGGAAAATGTTCATTTAAGGTGGATTGTTATCACACATTTCTTTTGAAAGAGAAATATGTGTTGTGTTTAGACACCAAAGTAACGGCTATGCAGAAAGAAAGAGATTACACTCACTTGTCCCTTATGTTTAAACAAAGCCCGTGGTACAAAAAGGTCCTGACCGTTACAATACACGGCCAAAAGCTCTATCTAACCTAAAAAGACCGTTTTTTATTTGTATTTAACAAGATGAGACTCCTCTTCTTGTTTTTTGTTCTACAAATAGATGCAAAAGCATACATATGAAATAACAAAATGGAGTATTTGACGAATGACTCTGACAAATATCTCGTTCTTTTTTAAAGGGAATATGATACGATGCGAGCAATGACGTGAAGTGAGGAGTGGGAGCGATGGACAAGCAATCACGAACAATTTCAGTGAAAGTGAACGGAACGGAAGCAAAGTATGTAGAGCGTAAAAAAGAAAAAGAAGAGTTCGAGTGGATGTTGCCAGAAGCGAGTACGATTCATAATGTTGTGCCTTTTCAAAAAGGAGAGAAAATCGTTAGTGGCAAGGAAAAAAAGAAGGGAAGTTATAAGTTTGTTATTGTTATTTCCACCGCTGTGCTAATTGGTACTGGTTTTGGGATGGGGATGATTCAACTGTTCACGGAAGATGGTACGAAACAACAAGTCGCTCCAGTAGTAAATACGACAAGCATACAAGAACCGAAGCAAGAACGGAAGCAAAGTGCGTCAATGCCGTTACCTGCCTTATCGCTATATTTTGTACAAGGAGGTGCCTTTTCTACAAAGGAAAAAGGAGAAGAAGCGTTAGCCGAATGGAAAGAAAAAGGATTTAGTGGGACATTGAAGCCAAGTGGTGACAAATATTTACTTGTTATGGGTATGACAAATGATGAGAACGCAATAGATGCATTAATTGCAGATCATAAGAAAAAAGGAATGTCTGTCTTAAAGAAAAAATGGGAAATTACTGATTCAGCGCTGTTAAAGGAAGATAAACAATATGGATCATTATTACTAGATGTACAGTCATTATATACAGCACTTGTAGCTTATGTCGGTGAGTTACAGACAGGTGAAAAAATAGATAAAAAGGAAATACAAGCTATTGAAAAAAAGTGGGGAGAAATTGAAGAGAACGGGAAAACTATAAAAAGAGAAGATATACGAAAATTGCTTACGTATACATCTGTTGCAGTACAAACAGTTAAAACTGAAAAGAAAGATGTTGAAACGTTGACGAAATTAGAAAAAATCATAATTGATGGGCTTCTTTCTTACGAAAAAATAGTTTCCGAAAAGGAAAAAACATATAATAATTAAAGAAAGAAGAAGCGCAACCTTCTTTCTTTTCTTTTGCATTTTGTAAAATGAAAAACGTTATTTTCAAAATTTGAAAGGAAGATTTGTATTTGTTACGTTTACTTTGTATCTTCCTGCTTATTTTGACAATAGAAGGAGAGAATATGAAAAGATTAATTTTAGCCTCTGGCTCGCCAAGACGTAAAGAATTACTGGAACTGATTGATATTCCGTTTGAAATTGCTGTGAGCAATGTCGATGAAACAATTGGAGCTTACTCTTCTCCGCATGATATTGTGATGTCACTTGCACTGCAAAAAGCAGCAGATGTTGCGAAAGATTATGAAGACTGCGTAGTACTTGGTGCGGATACAATTGTGACGTATGAGTCGCGCATTTTAGGGAAACCAATTGATGAAGCAGAGGCAAAGGAAATGCTTCATTTTCTTTCGGGAAAAACACATGAAGTGTACACTGGAGTAGCTCTTATTTCTAAAGAAAAAACAGTTACGTTCTATGAAAGGACAGAAGTAACATTTTGGGAATTAACAGAAGAAGAGATTAACGCTTATATTAAAACAAAAGAGCCGTTAGATAAAGCAGGTAGTTATGGTATTCAAGGAAAAGGATCTGTGTTTGTTCAGCATATAACAGGTGATTATTACAGCGTTGTTGGTTTACCAATTGCTCGCCTTTCTCGTGAATTAAAACAATTTTATGGAGCATAAAGGAGGGAGTATATGAGCGGAATTCGTGATGTTGTCAAGGAGGATCAACCACGGGAACGCTTATTAGTAGAAGGGGCGGGCAGTTTGTCAAATGCAGAGCTGCTCGCTGTCATTCTGCGCACTGGTTCAAAAGATGAATCAGTTTTAACATTAGCAAACAGGATTTTACATCACTTTGATGGGCTTCGTATGTTAAAAGATGCAACAGTAGAAGAGATGACAAGTATACACGGAATTGGAGTTGCAAAGGCATCACAGCTTCTTGCTGCTTTTGAACTTGGAAGAAGAATGGTACGATTACAATATGCGCAGCGTTATAGTATTCGAAGTCCAGAAGATTGCGCTAATTATATGATGGAAGAGATGCGCTTTTTACAGCAAGAACATTTTGTTTGTCTCTATTTAAACACAAAAAATCAAGTGATTCATCGGCAAACTATTTTCATTGGAAGTTTAAACTCCTCGCTTGTACACCCACGCGAAGTATTTAAAGAAGCATTTCGCCGCGCAGCCGCCTCTATTATATGTTTACATAATCACCCATCTGGAGACCCTTCGCCAAGCAGAGAAGATATCGAAGTAACAAGACGTCTTGTTGAATGTGGAAAGATTATTGGGATTGATGTACTCGATCATATTATTATAGGTGACCATAAGTTCATCAGTTTGAAAGAAAAAGGTCATATTTAAGTCTATGCTTTTTACTTATTTTGTTTTATAATGTGATTTATGAGTTTTTTGTGGGCTTTCGTCTACACTATACTAAATAAAATGAAACAATGTTCTGTTTTATATAAATAAGTTTTTTAAAAAAAGTTCGTGAAATAAGAAAGGAAGATACTTAATATGTTCGGATTTGGTGGTTTTACTCGTGATCTTGGAATTGATTTAGGAACAGCAAATACACTTGTATACGTGAAAGGAAAAGGTGTTGTTGTACGTGAGCCTTCTGTAGTAGCACTACAAACTAATACAAAACAAATCGTTGCAGTTGGTAATGATGCGAAACAAATGATTGGTCGTACACCAGGAAATGTTGTAGCACTTCGTCCAATGAAAGATGGCGTTATTGCTGATTATGAAACAACAGCAACAATGATGAAATACTATATTCAGCAAGCACAAAAATCAAACGGCTTTTTCTCTCGTAAACCATATGTAATGGTTTGTGTACCATCTGGTATTACAGCGGTAGAAAAACGTGCAGTAATCGATGCAACTCGCCAAGCTGGCGCTCGTGATGCATATCCAATTGAAGAGCCATTTGCAGCTGCAATCGGTGCAAACTTACCTGTTTGGGAGCCAACTGGAAGTATGGTAGTTGATATCGGTGGCGGTACAACTGAAGTTGCCATTATTTCTCTTGGTGGTATCGTAACAAGTCAATCTGTGCGTGTAGCAGGTGACGAAATGGACGATTCAATTATTCAATACATTAAGAAAAACTACAATTTAATGATTGGGGAAAGAACTGCAGAAGCGTTAAAGCTTGAAATCGGATCTGCTGGAGACATAGACGGAATCGAGCCGATGGAAATTCGCGGTCGTGACTTAGTGACCGGATTACCGAAAACAGTAAGCATTCGTCCGGAAGAAATTGCAGAAGCACTAAAAGATACAGTAGATGCAATTGTAGAATCTGTTAAAAATACATTAGAAAAAACTCCACCAGAATTAGCAGCAGATATTATGGATCGTGGTATCGTGTTAACAGGTGGCGGTGCACTACTTCGTAATTTAGACAAAGTAATTAGTGAACAAACAAATATGCCAGTACTTGTTGCTGAAAATCCATTAGACTGCGTAGCAATTGGAACAGGAAAAGCGTTAGATAATATTGACCTGTTCAAAAACGCGCGATAATATTCCAAATAAAAACCATTGAAATTAAGAGGGTGTGAACGTGCCGCAGTTTTTTTGGAACAAAAGATTACTTGTTTTATTAGTTAGTATCATCCTTCTCGTGGCGCTGATTGGGATCTCATTAAAAGAGCGGAAAAGTCTAACATGGCCAGAGCAATTCGTCAAAGATACCGTCGGTGTTGTAGAGCGTGTATTTCAAAAACCAGTGAATTATGTTGTTGAATTTTTTGATAACGTGGAAGATATAAAGAACACGTATGAAGAAAATAAAATGTTAAAAGCTGAGCTGGACAAGTATGCAAGCTTGTCTGAAGAACTAAAGGCCTTAAAGGCAGACAATGTAGAACTTAATGAGGCACTTGGGAAAAAAGAAACACTTCGTGATTATAAGCCTGTGCAAGCAACTGTGATTAACCGTAATCCGGACAAATGGTATGACTTAATCGCACTTGATAAAGGTGCGCAGCACGGTGTTGAAAAAGACATGGCTGTCGTTGCGGCAAATGGTGGATTAATCGGTAAGGTGAAAAGTGTGTCACAATTTAAATCAACAGTAGAGCTTCTTAGCTCAATCAATCGAACGAATCGTATTTCAGCAGTTGTCCAAGGTGATGACAAAATCTTTGGATTGATTGAAGGGTATGATAAGGAAAAACAAGCGCTTGTCTTTACAAAAATTGCATCTGATGCAAACGTACAAAAAGACCAAACGGTTGTTACATCTGGATTAGGCGGTGTGTTCCCGGATGGGCTAATTATTGGTACAATTACTGAAGTAACACCAGATCCATACGGACTAACACAAACGGCATATGTGAAACCGGCAGCGAATTTAGATGATGTCAATCATACAATGGTTGTTGCGAAACGAGATAAGCCAACGGTAGATTTAGAAAGATAGGAGGGGAAGAGATGGAGATTATGAAAAAAGCAGTTCTTCCTCTTCTGCTTCTCTTTGTTTTTTTACTTGAAAGTATGTTTTCAATTGTTGCACCTACAGAGTTGTTTTGGGAGAATAGCATAGCAGTTCCTCGTTTTTTAATGATTGTACTTTGTTTTATTGCAATTTACTTTAGTCCGATGCAAGGCGTTATTTATGGATTACTGTTTGGTTTTTTATTTGATATTATATATACAGAATTAGTGGGTGTGTACATTTTCGCATTTCCACTATTAACATATTTAGTGTATCAAGCGATGCGTATTTTACAGGTGAACATATTTATCGTTTCTGTTATTTCACTTGTAAGCGTTGCAGCACTAGAATATTACGTATATGGATTTTTAACATTAATTGGACGTGTACACATAACAGCGCAGAGCTTTTTTACAGATCGTCTTTTAGCTACGATGTTGTTAAATGGAATCTTTCTATTATTAGTATGTTTCCCACTGAGACGATATCTTTTACGTCTTTCGAAAATAATGGAAGAAAAAGAAAAAAGGGTTTTCTGATTTTATGTCGAATTGAATCGGTGGGGTGAGCGTTAGTGGAAGAAAAAAAGCAAGCTTATGTGACGATAAAAGGAACAAAAGACGGGTTAACCTTGCACCTTGATGACTCCTGTTCATTTCATGAATTATTGCAAGAACTTGATGAAAAGCTTTCAACTCATTATTATGATGGTGATGGACGCTCCCTGCTTGAGGTACATGTCAAAGTTGGAAATCGTTATGTAACGGAAGTACAACAAGAGGAAATTAAAACGTTAATTCGTAATAAAAAAAACCTTGTTGTAGATTCTATTGAAAGTAATGTGATAACGAAAGAGGAAGCGTTGGCATGGAAAGAAGAGACGGAAGTTGTGTCTATTTCTAAAGTTGTTCGTTCTGGTCAAGTATTGCATGTAAAAGGTGATTTATTATTAATTGGAGATGTTAATCCAGGCGGTAAAGTAATCGCTGGGGGAAATATTTTTGTAATTGGGGCATTAAGAGGCATTGCACATGCTGGTTATTATGGAGATGTAGAGGCCGTTATTGCAGCATCTGTCATGAATCCAATGCAGCTTCGAATTGGTGATGTGATGAGACGTGCTCCTGAAGAGAAAGAAGAGAATGCATTAGGAGCAGAATGTGCGTTCATTGATGAAGACGATCATATTGCTGTCGAACGGATTCACCTTCTCACTCATCTAAGACCTAATTTAACAAGGTTAGAAAGGGGAATTGTATAGCTGTGGGAGAGGCAATAGTTATTACATCTGGAAAAGGCGGCGTAGGGAAAACTACGACGTCTGCAAATATTGGAACAGCCTTAGCGTTATCTGGAAAAAAAGTATGTTTAATAGATACAGATATTGGTTTGCGTAATTTAGACGTAGTGATGGGTCTAGAAAATCGGATTGTATTTGATCTTGTTGATGTTGTTCAAGGCGAATGTAACGTGAACCAAGCTCTTATTAAGGATAAGCGCTTTGACCACCTTCATTTATTACCTGCGGCACAAACGAGTGATAAGTCAGCGGTAACACCTGAACAAATGGATGAACTTGTGCAACAGTTGCGTCCAGATTATGATTACATATTAATTGATTGCCCTGCAGGTATTGAACAGGGGTTTAAAAATGCAATTGCCGGAGCGGATAAGGCAATTGTTGTCACAACGCCAGAAGTTTCTTCTATGCGTGATGCAGATCGAATTATCGGCTTGTTAGAAAAGGAAGATATCGAGCCACCAAAGCTTGTTATTAACCGTGTACGTAGTCATATGTTAAATGAACAAGATATGTTAGATGTAGATGAAATTGTACGTACACTTTCAATCGATTTACTTGGTGTTGTAGAAGATGATGATGCTGTTATTCTTGCGACAAATACGGGAGAGCCTGTAGCGTTGCAACCGAATGGAAAAGCTTCACTTGCATACCGTAATATTGCAAGAAGGCTTCTTGGAGAGGCAGTACCATTACAATCGTTAGAGCCAGAAAAAGCTTCTGTTTTCACAAAAATGAAGAAATTTTTCGGTATTCGTTAAAAGCACTTCGCATATATGCGAAGTGCTTTCTTTTTTCTCTTATACTTCTCATGAATATATGAATCGGACAACTCATACATATGTACAAACTGTCTTTTTAGCGGCAATAGAATCTCGTATAGTATGAGGAAAGAGGGACGATATAGAATGAGGGATAAACGAATCGAGGAGATTAAAAAGCGCATTGCAAAGAGAAAAGCGCAGCAACAAAGAGAAGAAGATGGGCAGTTCTTTTCTAATGAGGAATATGAGTATGAACCGTTTTTGGTGGAAGAAGGAGAGAGAGAAGTGCATCCTCTTTTTCGAAAAGAAGTCTTTTTCTTTAAAATTCTGCTATCTGCTATTCTTGTTCTCGTTGTTGCGATTTTGTTTAAAAACACACCAGCATCTATGCAAGGTGCAAAAGTAACGGTAGAGAGGGTGATGAAAGAAGAGTTTCAATTTGCAGCTGTATCGAATTGGTATGAAAAACAATTTGGAGATCCGTTAACATTTTTACCTTCTATGGAGAAGGGGACACAGGGCAAAGAAGAGGATTATGCGATGCCGACTTTTGGTAAAGTAACAGAAAGCTTTAAAGCAAATGGGCAAGGTGTATTTATTGAAACAGAGGTAAGTGCAACAGTTGAAGCGGTAAACGAAGGGCTCGTTGTATTTGCTGGAAAAAAAGAAGGATATGGGAATACTGTTCAAATTCAGCATACAGATGGTTCGGAGTCTTGGTATGGGAATTTAGAAGAGGTTACTGTCAATTTATATGATTATGTAGATAAAAAACAAAAAATTGGTGTAGTCGCAAATGAGTCAGATGAAAAAAGTGGTGTTCTTTATTTCGCATTAAAAAAGAATGAAAAATTTATTGACCCAATTCAGGTGATTTCATTTGAATAAATATATGGAAGTTTTAACGAAAATTAAAGTGCATCCGTTGTTTTGGGGCGTTATAATGATTGGAATCTTTACAGCTCGTTTTAAAGAGCTCATCATTTTATTTTGTATTGTCTTCATCCATGAATTAGGTCATGCGCTTGCAGCTGCCCATTATAAATGGCGCATTAAACAAATTCAGCTGTTACCGTTTGGTGGTGTTGCGGAGCTTGATGAACATGGGAATAAACCGTTAAAAGAAGAGTTAGTTGTTGTGTTAGCTGGCCCTTTGCAGCACGTATGGATGATTGCAGTTGCGTATGTTCTCTACACAATGGGCATCGTTAGAGAAGAAATGTATTATTTCTTTATGTGGAACAATTTACTCATTTTATGCTTTAATTTATTACCGATATGGCCGTTAGATGGTGGGAAGATTATGTTTAATATACTTTCATATAAGCTTCCATTTTTACGTGCACATGACATGATGTTAAAAGTGTCATTTGTTCTATTTCAGTTTATTCTTATGTGGCAACTATTTTGGAATATAACAAATATGATGATGTGGATATTGCTTCTTTTTGTAGCTGTATCGTTATATCAAGAATGGAAACAGAGTCGTTATGCATTTATTCGCTTTTTATTGGAGAGATACTATGGGAATAAGCGTGGAATTGAAAAAATTGCACCAATTGAGGCTGGGAAAGACGATCGGCTATATACAATCTTTACACAGTTTCGAAGAGGATATAAACACTCCATTGTTATACGCGGAGAAAATAAAGAGCGTTATACATTGGATGAAAATGAATTATTATATGCTTACTTTACAGAGAAACGGACAACTTCATCGGTAGAAGAATTAATAGGTTAGTGTTGACGATAGCACTAACCTTTTACTATTGTTATGAATAAGAACATAAAAGAAGTGAGGCAAATATGTTGAAAAAGCTATACATCAATTATCTCGGTTCAGAAAAACGAGTGGCGGTTGAAGAAAGAAATGAAATTGTTGAACTGTTTTTAGAAAGGGAAGAAACAGAACAAATTGTAGGGAATATATATGTAGGGCGTATCGTACGCACAGTAGCTGGAATGAATGCTGCGTTTGTTAATATCGGTCTTGAAAAACATGCTTATTTATCATATGAAGATGTACCAGCAGGACAACGTGTCCATGAAGGACAGGCTCTTTTGTTACAAGTTGTAAAAGAACCAATCGATACGAAAGGAGCAAAGGTAACAGCTAATATCGAATTTACCGGGAAATATGTCGTTTATATGCCATATGAGGAAGTTCATGCTGTTTCTCGGAAAATAAAAGAAGAAAAAAGGCGAGAAGAGTTGAAAGGATTGCAAGGAGAAGGAGGGTTTATTTTCCGTTCTGCCTGCGAGAAGGCAAATTTAGAAGATGTACAAAAAGAAATGGAAGAACTACAACGTGTTTTTTGCACTATAAAACAGCTAGAGCAAAATGGGAAAGCGCCACTACTAGCACATAGCCCGTCTTCATTTTTAGAGCGTCTCTTTCAAGCTGTACCTACTGAAACGGTGACAGAAGTGATTGTAGATGACCGTAACATTATGAAATTGTTAGAGGAGAAAGTAGGTTTAGGTAAAGTAAGTTTTTATAACGAAAAAACACCGTTATTTAGTCATTATAGAATTGATCGTGAAATTGAGAAAGCACTTCAAAAAGTTGTTTGGCTCAAAAATGGCGCGTATGTATTAATTGAACAAACAGAAACAATGACAGTGATTGATGTGAACACAGGTAAGTTTACAGGGAAGCAAAATTTACAAGATACGGTGCTGCGTACAAATGAATTAGCAGCAAAGGAAATTGCTCGTCAGCTTCGCCTTCGTGATATTGGCGGGATGATTTTAATTGATTTTATTAATATGAAGAAGTATGAAGACCGTTTAAGTGTAAGAAACACGTTAATAGAGGGTTTAAAAACCGATCATACATATACACGTGTTTTACAATTTACAGAGCTCGGTATTTTAGAAATGACGCGTAAACGAAAGAAGCAATCACTGCGAGATATGTTAGAGAAAAACTGCTTTTCTTGCAGCGGGAGTGGATATGCACCGTCATCAGAAACAATTGCATACGAACTTGAGCGGGAACTTCTTTCTTATAATGGAACAGATGAGGAGGCAGCTCTTGTTTCTGCTCACTCAAGTATACAACGATTTTTTATGCAAAACGATTTGCAGGAGCATGTGCGTTATGACGTTCAATTTATAGAGCAAATTGAAATGGGGTATTCCGTCATACGTTTTGGAGATAAAGAAGAAATTATTTTTCGGAAAAAATAGTTAGTGGAACCTTTATTGACAATCGTCTATGTTTCATGATAACATCTCTATGTTATAGTTTATAGCACCTAAACGGCTATATGCTACAACCGCACGAAACAGGTTCTGAAATGACAGTGATGTCTACCTCGTTTTGGCGAGTCTTAGTAATTATGAGGAGGTGCAAGTATGTACGCAATTATCGAAACAGGTGGAAAACAAATTAAAGTTGAAGCTGGTCAAGCGATCTACATTGAAAAATTAGATGTAGAAGCTGGTGAAACTGTTACTTTTGACAAAGTTCTTTTCGTTGGTGGCGAAACTGTTAAAGTTGGTAGCCCAGTTGTAGAAGGTGCAACGGTTACTGCGAAAGTTGAAAAACAAGGTCGCGCTAAGAAAATTATCGTTTTCAAATACAAAGCGAAAAAGAACAATCGTAAGAAACAAGGTCATCGTCAACCATACACGAAATTAGTGATTGAAGCTATCAACGCTTAATTCGGGTTGTCATGATTAAAATTACGATTAACCGAACGACATTAGGAAGTATCCAATCATTTAAAATGACAGGGCACGCCAACTTTGCGCCACATGGACAAGATCTTGTTTGTGCGGGGACAACAGCGGTTGTGTTCGGTGTGATAAATGCAGTGGAATCACTTTGTAATGTGCAAGCAACTATTGAACTTGGAACAGACGGTGGATTTTTAACGTACGAATTACCTAGTGATCTAGATAATAGTACGAAAGAAAAAGCTTCTTTCCTACTAGAGGGCATGGTTGTTTCGCTAAAAACGATCGAACTTGATTACGGAAAATATATCCGATTAATAGAAAAAGTGCAGGAGGTGTAACGTATGTTAAGATTAGATCTTCAGTTTTTCGCATCTAAGAAAGGTGTAGGTAGTACAAAGAACGGTCGTGACTCTCAGTCAAAACGTCTTGGTGCTAAACGCGCAGATGGTCAAATGGTTTCAGGTGGTTCAATTCTTTACCGTCAACGCGGTACAAAAATTTATCCAGGTGTTAACGTTGGTCGTGGTGGCGATGACACATTATACGCGAAAGTTGACGGCGTAGTACGCTTCGAGCGTCTTGGCCGTGACCGCAAACAAGTGAGCGTATATCCTGTTGCTCAAGAAGCATAAGAACTCACGGAAAACTCTAACCTGAGTGCAGGTTAGAGTTTTTCTATATTAAAGGGGTATATGAATGAACAGAAAATGGACAATAATGGATGCACTCAATCATTCTAGACACGATTGGCTGAATCGATTGCAGATGATTAAAGGAAACCTTTCGCTTGGAAAAGTAGAAGAAATTCATGAACTAATCGAGCGTTTTGTCCAAGAAGCGAGACAAGAATCCATTTTGATGGGGCTTTCAATGCCTCAGTTTACAGAATGGATTTTAACATATAATTGGAAAAGACAGCCATGCTTGTTGGAATATGAAGTAATTGGTGACGTACATAATGTATCGCATCTTGATGAAGCGATTTGGAAATGGACAGAACAATTTTTTAGGTTACTTCAGCATAGTTTAGACGTTTATGTTGAAAATTATGTTTGTATCACAGTTGAATGTAGAGAAGAGAAGACTCGTTTCTTTTTCGATTTTCGTGGTAAGCTAACAAATGTAGATGACATAACGAAATGGCTTGCGTCCATAAAAGATGAGTTATATTCCATTTCTTTTACCGCAGGGGAAGAAGAAATGTCAATTGTTATATATGAAACGAAATAGAAAAAGTGTGGTGAAATCATGTTTGTAGATCAGGTCAAGATATATGTAAAAGGCGGCGACGGTGGAAACGGAATGGTTGCATACCGTCGTGAGAAATACGTTCCAAAAGGTGGCCCAGCTGGTGGTGACGGCGGAAAAGGTGCAGATGTTGTTTTCGTTGTAGATGAAGGCTTACGTACATTAATGGACTTCCGTTATCAACGTCATTTTAAAGCGGATCGTGGGCAACATGGAATGAGTAAAGGTCAGCATGGTCGTAAAGCTGATGATTTAATTGTAAAGGTTCCACCGGGAACAGTTGTAAAAGATGAAAAGACAGGACAAATCCTTGCAGATTTAGTTACACATGAGCAGTCAGCAATTATCGCAAGAGGTGGCCGTGGTGGCCGTGGTAACTCACGCTTTGCAACACCAACGAATCCAGCTCCAGAGATTGCCGAGAATGGTGAACCAGGTCAAGAGCGTGACGTTATTTTAGAGTTGAAAGTATTAGCAGATGTTGGACTTGTTGGATTCCCGAGTGTTGGAAAATCAACGTTGTTATCTGTTGTATCATCAGCTCGTCCAAAAATTGCTGAATATCACTTTACAACAATTGTTCCAAACTTAGGTGTTGTTGAAACTGGTGATGGCCGTAGTTTTGTTATGGCAGATCTTCCTGGACTAATTGAAGGTGCTCATGCAGGTGTGGGGCTAGGACATCAATTCCTTCGTCACATTGAGCGTACACGTGTAATCGTTCACGTAATTGATATGTCTGGTTTAGAAGGCCGCGAGCCATATGAAGATTACGTAACGATTAATAACGAATTGAAAGAGTATAATCTTCGTTTAACTGAGCGTCCACAAGTTGTTGTTGCAAACAAAATGGATATGCCAGATGCAGAAGAAAACTTACAAACGTTTAAAGAGCAGGTTGGAGAAGATGTGAAAATTTTCCCAATCTCTGCAGTAACAAAACAAGGTGTTCGTGATCTATTATTTGAAGTAGCAAATCTAATTGAAACAACACCAGAGTTCCCAATTCACGAAGTAGTAGATGAGTCTGACATTAGTGTAATGTACAAATTTGAGACAGAAGGTAGCAAGTTTGAAATTACACGTGAGGGCGATGGCACATTTGTTATTACTGGTAATGAGATTGAGAAGACATTTAAGATGACAGACTTTAGCCGCGATGAGTCTGTTCGCAGATTCTCTCGTCAAATGCGCGGTATGGGTATCGATGAGGCATTGCGTGAACGCGGTGCGAAAGATGGAGATATCGTTAAGATTCTTGAATACGAATTTGAATTTATTGAATAGGACTGCTGAATATCAGCAGTCTTTTTTTTATTTATAAAATGGAAAAGTGACCTTATAATGGAAATATATGTTGCTTATAAGTAATTGTTAAAGGGTGGGGTTATATGTATAAAGTGTTAATTGTGGAAGATGATGATAAAATTGCACATATTTTAGAAGATCACTTACAAAAGTATGGGTATGAGTCGGTTCGTGTGCAAAATTTTCGTCATATAAAAGATGAGTTTGTGAAAGTAAATCCGCATCTTGTCTTACTTGATATTAACTTGCCATACTTTGATGGGTTTTATTGGTGTCGCCAAATTCGAACGGTTTCAAATGCACCGATTATTTTTGTATCAGCTCGGACTGGTGAAATGGATCAAGTAATGGCAATTGAACACGGTGGTGACGATTATATTGCAAAGCCATTTCATTTAGATATTGTTATGGCGAAAATAAAAAGTGCGATGCGCCGTGTGTATGGAGAATATGCAGGATCATCAGAAAGTGATTACTATGGTGTAAATGGATTAGTATTATTCCCAGGACAGCATATTGTACAGTGGCAAGATAAGCAAGTTGAACTTACAAAAAATGAATATTATTTACTAGATTGCTTAATGAAACAAGCTGATCAATATGTAACGAGAGAAGAGTTGCTAGAAGCATTATGGGATGAAGTCGCTTTCGTTGATGACAATACGTTAACAGTAAATATAAAGCGCGTTCGGAAAAAGTTAGAGGAAATCGGGATTAAAAATGCGGTTGTTACAAAGCGAGGGTACGGCTATGCGCTCGTAACAAAATGGGAGACGGCAAATGAGGTATAAGACGTATTTGCTAGACCGGTTACCTTTAATATTTTCCTATATTTTAAGTATTAGCTTATTTGGTCTTGTACTTCAACTAGACATTTTATTAAGAAAGCAGTCTATTAGTTGGAATACGTGGTTATATGGTTTCGTGCTTGGAATAACAATACTTGTTGTATTTCTTATTTATGACTACAGAAAACGAGCATCCTTTCTGCAGCGAGTAGAGCAATATATTGCTGATGGTGATACACTTCATGATTCTTTACTTGTAACGGATTCTTCTTCCTATGAACAAGAAGTAATTGTAGAAGCATTCTCACTGCTTCGTGAACAATATATGAATGAAGTACATGAGCAGCAGGCGAAGGAACAACAACAAGTTATTTTCATGAATCAGTGGATTCATCAAATGAAAACGCCGGTATCGGTTATTGAACTGCTTCTGCAAAACCTTGGACAAACGCACCGTGATGCGAGATTGACAATTGAAAGTATTCGTGAAGAAAATAATCGCATTTTACATGGATTAGATTTGGCGCTTCATATGGCACGTATTGAGCAGTTTGAAAAGGATTATAAAGTAGAAGAGATGAATGTTATTGATATTGTACGCGATAGCATTAATCAGCATCGAAAAGCCTTTATCCAAAATTCTATCTATCCAAAATTAGTATTTGAAAAGGAGCAATACATAATATCATCTGATCAAAAATGGCTTAGCATTGCCATAAATCAAGTTGTTATGAATGCTTTAAAGTATACGAAGCTTACTGAGAAAGAGAAAAAAGAAATTCATTTTAGTATTGAAGAAAATGAACATTTTATTTTCTTACATATTCGTGATAACGGTATCGGCATCCCAAAACAAGATGTAAAACGTGTGTTTGAACCGTTTTTTACAGGGGTAAATGGACGAAAGACGAGAGAAGCAACAGGAATGGGGCTTTATATTACGAAGCAAATTTGTGAGAACTTGCAGCATAACCTTACTGCTGAAGGAGAAGAAGGTGAAGGGGCAACCTTTACATTTCAGTTTGCTAAAGATAAAGGTTATCACCAACTAATGAGAAAAATGACAAAACTGTAAGATAACGGGCTGTTTTGTAAGGAAAATCACTCGTTTCATCTCCATATTTTTCTTATAGTAGAGATAAGAAGAAAACGACATAGGGGGCTATGAAAATGAGTGTATTAGAAGTAAAAGGATTAACGAAAGTATATCAATCAAAAGGTGCGGTTGCGACAACTGCTTTACGTGATATTAATTTTAAAATTGAAGAAGGTGAGTTCGTTGGAATTATGGGACCATCTGGTAGCGGAAAAACAACGCTGCTGAACTTACTAGCAACAATTGATAAGCCGACATCTGGTCATGTATATATCAACAATGAAGAAATTAATAAAATGCGTGCATCAAAATTAGCAGCATTTCGTCGCACACATTTAGGATTTATTTTCCAAGATTTCAACTTACTTGATACGTTATCAATTAAAGAAAATATTATTTTACCGCTTGTAATGGCAAATCGTCCTGTAAAAGAAATTGATGCAAAAGTATTAGAAATTGCGAAGTTTTTAAATATTGAAGGTGTATTAAATAAAAAGGTGTACGAAGTATCAGGTGGTCAACAACAACGTGCGGCAGCGGCAAGAGCGATTATTCATGAGCCAACGTTAATTTTAGCAGATGAGCCAACGGGAAACTTAGACTCTAAATCAGCAAAGTCATTAATGGGAGCAATGCAGCGTCTTCATGAGGAGAAAAAAGTAACGGTTGCAATGGTAACACATGATCCTGTTGCTGCAAGTTATTGTGAACGTATTTTATTCATTCGTGACGGTGAAATTTTCTCTGAGATTCATAAAGGACAAACGAAGCAAGCTTTCTTCCAAGAAATATTAGATGTACTTGCGATGTTAGGGGGAGAGCACCATGAAGTTTCAGCAGCTCGCGTTCAATAATATAAAGGGAAACTGGCGAAGCTACAAAGCGTTTTTAATTAGTAGCTGTCTATCAATTATCGTTTTCTTTATGTATGCATCATTTATTTATCACCCAGACGTAGTAGGCGGTAACATTAGTCAAAAGATGCGTGTTGAAGCAGGATTAGAAGCAATGAACTACATCGTTGTTATCTTCTCTGGGATGTTCATTTTATACTCGAACTCTATCTTCTTACGCTCTCGAAAAAAAGAGCTAGGATTATTAACGTTAATTGGTGCAACAAAAGGACAACTTGGAAGAATGCTAATGCTAGAGCAAATAATTCTTGGTTTCGTTTCAGTTATAGTTGGAATCGCATTTGGTATGCTTGGGTCTACATTGTTCTTTAAAGCAGTAAGCGCAGCAGTTGGAATTGAAACATCTCTTCCATTCGTATGGAACTGGAAACCAATTTGGATTACTGCTGGTGTATATATGGCACTCTTTTTCGTACTATCGCTCTTTAGCTTATGGACGGTATGGAGATTACAAATTATTGACTTGCTTCGTGATGCAAGAAAGCAACGAGTTGAACCGTTCTCATTCGTTTGGTTATTTGTAGTTGGTTTGTTATGTATCATCGTGGCGTATGTACTTTGTTTCCAAGTTACATTTGCAAATTTCTTCATTTATTTCCTACCAATTGTTGGACTAACAATTGTCGGAACGTACTTTTTATTTACGCAAGGAAGTGTTGTGTTATTAAAAGCATTGCAAAGAAGAAAGTCGCTGTTTTATACACAACCGAATTTGTTTGTATTAAGTAACTTAATTTATAAAATGAAAGACAATGCTCGCTTTTTATTTATCATTTCTATCATTACTGCAGTTGTAGCGTCTGCTTCTGGTACGTTATATGTTTTCTTTGAAGATATGAGTAACAAAGCAGTTCATCAACATCCACATGCTGTAGCTTATACGGAAAACGGTATTGGATCCAATGAAGTAATTGATGAACAGAAAATGGACGAATTGTTAAAGAAACATAAATTTGAAGATGCAAGAAAAGCTACTATTGAAATTGTACCTGGGACAATGAAAATAAAAATGGCTGGTCGAGAGATAGAAGGTGATGTGCCGATTATATCCGAAAAAGAATTTAATAAAGAAGCGAAAAAACAGAAAAAAGAGGAGATTTATAACGAGGTCGGAGCTGGTACTCTCGTTATAGAAGGTATGGCGACGGACTTTATAAACTTTGATAAAACTGTGCAGTTCACTGTTCAAAATGAAGCGCATACTCTTAAGTTAAATAAAATGTATGCAGAGTCTGTATTTAACGGTATGGGATTTTTAGTAGTAAATGATGAAGATTATAAAAAGTATGCAAGTGTAGTTCCAGATACGGAAAAACAAAAGTATTACGGCTACTATATAAAAGACTGGCAAGCAACTGAAGGACTTGCAACAGATATGAAACAAATCATTTCTTCAGAAAAACAAGGACAGTTCTCAAATTCAGCCTTAAGTTATAAAGAAATAAAAGAATCAGGTTCTATTACAATGTTTATCGGTTTCTTCGTTACTGTGTTATTCTTCTTCTTTGCATGTAGCATGACATACTTTAAATGGTTTAACGATAAGGAACAAGATCGCATTCAGTTTACATCGTTAAAACGAATTGGTATGACAGAAAAAGAAATTCGTACAATTGCGATTCGTCAAATGGGTGCTGTCTTCTTTATCCCAATTTTAATCGGTATCGTCCATAGTGGTTTTGCATTGTATACATTAGGTAACATGTTACACATTGATTTATTGAAATCAGGAATTTTAATTATTACAGCGTATTTAACAGCCTCAGCAATTTACTTTATGATTGCACAAAGAGGATATTTAAAGCATGTAAAAAGCTAGGGTTTCTCCTAGCTTTTTACGTATGTAACGGATGAAAGGGTGAAAAGATGAACGTTTATAGGCTTGCGTTGCAAAATGTGAAGGGAAATTGGCGTAGCTACAAAGTATTCTTTTTCAGCAGCTGCTTTTCAATATTTGCCTTCTTTATGTATACATCGGTTATTTTTCATCCGATTATGAATGAAACTCCTTTGTACATAGGGGTAAAAGCTGGAATTGTTTTTTGTACGGTAATTGTATTAAGTTTTTCTATCATATTTATCTTGTATTCTAGCTCTATTTTTATACAGTCTCGTAAAAAAGAATTTGGATTGCTCATTTTAACGGGAGCGACTAAAAGAAATATGATAAGCATGTTAATGATAGAGCAACTAGTTATGGGCATGGCGGCAAGTGCTGTCGGTATTATGATTGGTACATTATTTTTAAAGTTATTTTTTATGATTTTTAGTCTGTTACTACATATGCCAAATGAAATGGTGTTTATATTTAGTATGAAAGCAGTTGTTCTTACCGTTTTCGTATATGGTGTATTGTTTAGTTTATTGTCAGTTGTCAATGCATTTCGTATATGGAAAATCGAAATTATTCATTTATTAAAAGAGATGCAGGCTGAGAAAAGGGAATTGAACAGGAAACACAAAAATCAAAAATGGCGTGCTGTATTTGGAGTTGTCTGTATTTTAACAGCGTATACGTTAGCGTTATATGTAATACCAAAAACAATTGTTTATATCGTGTTATTTTTCTTTCCGGTTGTTGGACTGACTACGTTTGGGACTTATTTTGTTTGTACGCATGGATTAATGTTTGTGCTCGAGTGGATGAAGAAGCAACAGCTTATGTATAAATACCCATATTTGTTTCTCGTCAATCAATTGTTACATCGTGTGAAAGATAATAGACGTTTTCTTTTCATGTTAACGATGACGACAACATTTGTTATAACAGCAACAGGTACGGTTTATTTACATTTTTTTAGTGTAAAAGAATTCGTTGAACAACCCCATGCATTTTCATATGAAGAAAAAGGCGTTGGATCCAATGAAATTATTGAGAAAGAAACAATTGAAAACTTATTTCATAAGCATGGTGTAGAGGAATTTCGTTATATTACGTTTTCAGGAGTGCCAGCAAAAATGAAATTAGACTGGATAGAACATGTAATGTTAATTAGTGAGGATGCTTATAATCGTGAAGCAAAGAGAAAAGGGCAGCGTCAATTTCATCTGAAACAAGGAAAGGTGGCATATGTACATGTGAATGGAGGAGATGTACCACGTTATGATAAACGGTATATCACTGTTGAAATTCAAGGGGAAAGTAGACGTTTTGGCTATAATGGAGCATATTATGAAAGTATTTTTAATAGGCATATAAATGGATATAGTGGTAAGTTTCTTATTATGGATGATAAGGATTTTCGACATATTTTCCAAAAAACATCGGATGAAGAAAAGTATACATACCATGGCTATGAATTGGACCAGTTGGAAGATTTAAAGGAATTAGGATGGGAATTAAATAATCTTATTTCAGATGATAAGGTTGGCCTAACATATAATTCTATATTAAATTATACGATGGTAAGAGATGGAAGCATGCTTATTTTATTTGTCGGTTCGTTTATTAGTATTCTTTTCTTTTTGGCATCCTGTAGTATAGTTTATTTTAAATGGTTTTATAATCTTGAATATGATAGAAAACAGTATCAGACTTTAACAAAAATAGGTGTGACGAATGGAGAAGTACGAAATATATTACGTTTACAGTTAGCTATTCCTTTTTTCTTACCCGTTCTATTTGGATGTATCCACAGCATAGTCGCGTTACAAACTTATAATAGCGTGTTTGTGAGGACGGGGGTTTTTCCGACAAGTGTAGTTGCTGTTGGATATATTTGTGCATGTACTGTTTTTTTCTATTTTGCACAAAGAGAATATATGAAACATATAGGCTAGCTACATGCTAGTCTTTTGTTTGTGAAGAAAATATAGAATAATAAAATTATTTATGTTATAACAGAAAGAAAAATAAAAAGGGGCACGATGAGTATGCGAGTAGGATATTTAGGACCAGAAGCGACGTTTACAAATGTAGCAGTTCGTCGTTTTTTTATAGAAGGAGAGCATATACCGTATCGTACAATTCCAGAATGTATTGATGCAGCGGCGCGTGGGGAAGTCGATTTTGCCGTCGTCCCGCTTGAAAATGCGATTGAAGGGTCAGTCAACATTACAATTGATTATATTGTTCATGAGAAGACACTCCCGATTGTTGGAGAAATTACTGTACCGGTGCAGCAACATTTGCTCGTTCATCCAGAACATGAAAATGGGTGGAGAGAAGTAGAAAGTGTATATTCACATCCCCATGCAATTGCACAGTGTCATAAATTTTTATATGAAAATGTAAAAGGGGCAAAGTTATATGATATGACGTCAACGAGTGCAGCTGCTCAGTTTGTGAAGGAAAATAGTGACAAAAAGATTGCGGCAATTGCCAACGAAGCAGCCGCACAGAAATATGGTTTATCCATCGTACAACGTGACATTCATACACATAAAAATAACCACACTCGTTTTTTAGTTTTACATAAAAACCGTTATGTGAAATTACCGAAAAACGGAGAATACCGCGGCGATAAAACGACACTTATGGTAACGTTACCGTCTGATTATGCAGGTGCGTTATATCAAGTGTTAGCTGCATTTGCTTGGCGTAAATTAAACTTATCAAAAATTGAATCACGTCCAATGAAAACGGGACTTGGCAATTATTTTTTCTTAATTGACGTTGAGCAAGAATATGATGATGTGTTGATACCAGGCGTCATGATGGAGCTTGAGGCACTTGGAGTTTCTGTGAAAGTGCTTGGGAGTTATTCAGCGTATTGGGTATAAATAAAAGCGGAGGATGTTCCCTCCGCTTTTATCCCGCTATTTGCGGGCTGTAAAAGCCCGATTGGTTCAACTAATAATCAGTGGGGGATGGAGAAAACCCCCACTGATTAAAGTTTCACTTTATTTTATGATAGCTTCTCAAGTCTTCCGGTTAGTTGTTCACGCCATACATCTGCTAGCTCTGGCACAGCAACAATTTTTTTCATGCTGTCTATATCTTTTCGTCTATGAAAATACACTTCGTTGCAAAAGAGAACGGAAACTTTAGCTGGATGTTCTTCTAGTAGTGTAATGGTAGAGTTGTTACGAACAATACCTTCTTTTATAACGCGGCATAAGTAACCGGTATAACCTGTTTCCACAATGCGAGGTAAAATGGCTGGTGTATCTAGTCGTTTTGAAATCGTACTACACGGAATCCGTGCTTGCGTTATTTCGATAATGGCTTCCCCTAGTTGATATGTATTACCGA
Source organism: Bacillus manliponensis (assembly GCF_000712595.1). Lineage (GTDB taxonomy): Bacteria > Bacillota > Bacilli > Bacillales > Bacillaceae_G > Bacillus_A > Bacillus_A manliponensis. The sequence goes on along the minus strand of NZ_JOTN01000022.1, from coordinate 7,086 downwards.
TGTATACGTCACGCTCTAACATATTAGTAGCGGTAATGTTTTCTCCAAATGCCGAAGAAGGAAGCGGTTTTTGAAATTCCTTCTCCCAAAGTTCATAATGTTCATAAGGATATATACAAACTGCACGGTCAGGTCCACCGTGATGACGTAAATCGGCAACACCATCTCCTTGAAATCCATCTTTTGATAGAAAAGCTTCCTCTGTTAGCTGTTTACAAATGCCAGATGTCATTTCTTTCTCTTCGCCATATGTGACGATTTTTGGTTTACCAGTGCTAAAGTGAACGAGTTTCATCAAAATCCCCCTTTGTTATAATTGTAAGTATTATAGCATGTTCAAAATATATAAATACAAGTTAAAAAACGAACAAACCCTCTTCTTTTTCGGTAGAAGAGGGTGTTCCTCCATGTGCAGTAGCGGTCAGTGCCTTTTCCTACTGCGCGCTATGTTACAACAAATGGATGAAATGAGTACGTTTATCATTCTTATATACGTGGCAGCTACTTTTGTGTAAAATGGTCAAGTTGGATATATATAAGAAAGCACAGAGAATCTTGAAATCTCTGTGCTTTTCTAATTAATGAACGAGAAATCCAGCTTTATTTAATGCTTCGCAAGCTGCATTTAATTTTTCAGTTGAGTCTGCTTCAATTGTATGAAGGTGAACACCATCTGTTAATTGTGATAAGTAAGCTGCGTTTGTGTTTTCAACTTTCTTTAAATATTGCTCCACTTCAAAACGATTGCTTACCATAATGGAAGCTGTTAAATCACCATATACAGGATGTTCTACTTTTACATCTTTAATCACAACACCGTGATCTACAAGTAATGTTAATTCGTCGCGTACTTCGCTTGGCTTATGTTTACAAACAATCACACGTTCAAATGTATGTTGTTTTTCGGTAGGCTTTAAATATAAGTATCCTTGTGCAGTTGCGATGATTGGCTCGTTTCGCGCTTTTAATAAAGAAATGTCTTGGACAATTACTTGGCGGCTTACGTTTGTTTTCTTTGATAATTCACTGCCCGATAGTGGTTTATTTGCCGTAAGAAGCCACTGTAAAATAAGCTGCCTTCTTTCCTCTCCTAAAATCTTTTTTTGTTCGTTTCCAGTCATTATAATGTAACACCTCTATAAAAAAATTGATTTTCCACTGTTTTTAATACATCGATGGTTGCATCGATCTCTTCTTTTGTTGTAGGACGTCCGAAAGAAAAGCGGACATATTGTTTTGCTTCTTCCACTGTTTTTCCGATGGCTAGCAGCGTTTTCGAAGGTTCTTGTTTTCCGATTTGGCAAGCACTTCCCGTTGAAATTCCAATCCCATACCGGTTACATTCTAACATTGTATATTGTCCTTCTATTCCTTTTATTGTAACCCCAACGATGTGTGGTAAACAAGAAGTAGAATGTCCTTCTATTTGAATTATGTTTGAATTTGCTTGCAAACGCTCTATAAAATATGTGCGCAGCTGTCGTAAACGTTTCATTTCAGCTTCTCTATGTTTTATCATTTCTTCTGATGCGGTAATGAAAGAAGCGATTCCTGGAACATTGACAGTGCCAGGGCGAAAGCCTTTTTCATGAGATGTATTTGGAAATACTGCTTTCCAGCGAACCCTCGGATTGATATAGCATGCTCCTACACCTTTTGGTCCGTACAATTTATGTGCGGAAACAGATAGACTATCGATACTCATTTTTTCTACATCGATTGGTAGTTTTCCAAACGTTTGTACGCAGTCTGTATGCAATAAAATATTGTGTTTTTTCAATAACTTACTAATTTCAGCTAAAGGCTGCACCGTGCCAATTTCAGAATTTCCGTGCTGAATACAAGCGAGTACAGTATCGGTAGTAATGCTTTGCTCTAAAGCTTTTAAATTAAGTAAACCAGACGAATCGACGGGAACTTCTGTAACGGTATATCCTTTCGCTTGCAGCAAATGAAAATAACTACGAATTGAAGCATGCTCGAGTGGTGTTGTCACAATATGCCTACCATCGTGTGTTTCTAGTAATGATTGCAGTGCTAGAAAGTTGGATTCAGAGCCGCCGCTTGTAAAAAATACACCTTGTTCTTTTCCACTAATCATCTTTGCAAAAGCTTTTCTACATGCTTCTAGTAAAGACGAAGCAGAACTACCAACATCATGTAAGCTTTGTTCATTTCCAAAATAGTTCGTAGCTGCTTTTATATAGGTTTCCAGTGCTTTCTCACTCATTGGAGTTGTTGCTGCGTAATCAAGATATATCATCATGTCTCATTCCTTTTTGAAAAAAGTTCTTGTCATCATTTTAAATATATGTAAATATAGGTGTCAAGACAGTTGAAAAGTGTAAAGTAGGAGGTAGTGACAATGCCAAATGCAGATGTCGTCATTATTGGCAGTGGAGTTGCAGCGCTTTCTGTTGCAAAAGCTATTTGTCACGAAAAGAATGTGATACTTATCACAAAAAGGACAAAACAAAATAACAATACAAATTTAGCGCAAGGTGGAATTGCAGCAGCGATTGCTTCGTATGACCATCCAAATGACCATTATGAAGATACGTTAGCAGCAGGTTGTTACTACAACAACAAAGAAGCTGTTCGTTATTTAGTCGAGCATGGTCCGGTGGTGATGAAAGAATTAATAGATAGTGGCATGATCTTTGATGGTGATGAGCGTGGTTTACATTTTGGAAAAGAAGGAGGACATAGTAAACACCGCATTTTACATGCTGGTGGAGATGCAACAGGGAAAATTTTATTGCAACAACTTTTGAAAGAGGTTACTCCGTATGTAACAATCATTGAGCTTGAAATGGTTTTACATTTGGTTACGGAAGAGAATAGATGCTGTGGTGTTATTACACGTGATGAAAAAGGGCAGATACATCGTTATGATGCAAAGCATGTTGTTCTTGCAACGGGAGGAATTGGTGGTGTATATGCATGTACTTCTAATGATGAAAGTATTACTGGTGACGGTTTAGCGATAGCGTACCGAGCTGGAGCTGAGCTTGTTGATTTAGAATTTATTCAATTTCATCCAACGATGTTATACATAAATGGCGAAGGGAAGGGACTTGTTTCAGAAGCGGTGCGGGGAGAGGGAGCTATTTTGCGAAATGGAAAAGGTGAGTGGTTTATGGAGCATATTCATGAGCAAAAAGAGCTTGCCCCTCGTGATGTTGTTGCTCGTGCGATTCACGAGCAAATCCTTGCAGGTGAAGAGGTATATTTAGATATAACAAACATTCCGCATTTTGCAGAGCGTTTCCCAACTGTATCAGCTTTATGTGAGGCGCAGCAGCTTGATATGAAAAAAGGGAAAATACCAGTTGCTCCGGGAGCGCATTTTCATATGGGCGGAATTAAAGTGAATGGAAACGGTGAAACATCAATTAACGGCTTATATGCAGTTGGTGAAGTTGCTTGTAATGGCGTACATGGAGCAAATCGTTTAGCAAGTAATTCATTGCTAGAGGGACTTGTTTTTGGAAAGCGAACGGGAGAATACATTTTAGAGCAAGAAGTGACGTTTAGAAGAAAAGAAAGAGCAGATTGTATCGTAGCTTCTAAAGCGAAAGCCTTGCCGAAGAAACAGGAGATTCGACAATTTATGATGAAGTATGTTGGCATTGTTCGTACAGAAGAAAATTTATTATATGTGAAAAAATGGCTTGAACAATATGACGTATACGATGATCCTATGCAGTATGAGGAATTATCGGATGAAGAAATTACAGTTATGAATATGTTAACGGTATGCTATCTCGTAACGAAAGCAGCATTAGCGAGAAAAGAGAGTGTTGGTGGCCATTACCGAAGTGATTTTCAACAGCGAAATAAAGAAGTACGAGAAATCATCATACAAAAGAATGTATTAGAGTTTGTGTAACGAGGGGGAAGAAGCGTCTTATGAATACGTTAAAAATACAAGAAGCATTAAAACGATTTTTTTTAGAAGATATTGGGGAACGAGATGTTACATCACAGCTTATCTTTCCAGATGACCTTGTAGCAAAAGGGACGTTTCTTGTAAAAGATACGGGTGTATTTTGTGGAGTAAGCATTATTCAAGAAGGCTTCGCATTGTTAGATAAACGAGTTGAAATCATTTTGCACAAGAAAGATGGAGATGGAGTAACAAAAGGAGAGGTCATTGCAACTGTTGAAGGTCCTATTTCGTCTTTATTAACGGGTGAACGAGTTGTTTTAAATATGATTCAGCGGATGAGCGGTGTAGCGACGATGACAAAAAAAGCAGTGCAGGTACTTGAGAGTGATCATACACGCATTTGTGACACGAGAAAAACGATGCCTGGTCTTCGTATGTTTGATAAGTATGCAGTAACATGCGGAGGTGGTTATAACCATCGCTTCGGATTATATGATGGCGTCATGATTAAAGATAATCATATTGCGTTTGCTGGTTCCATTACGAAAGCTGTCATAGCGGTAAAAGAAAAACTCGGCCATATGGTGAAAGTAGAAGTGGAAACTGAGACGGAAGAACAAGTGTTAGAAGCGGTAAGTGCCGGAGCAGACATTATTATGTTTGATAATCGAACACCTGAAGAAGTGTGTGCATTTTGTAAGCTCGTCCCAAGCGTGATTGTAACGGAAGTGTCAGGGGGGATTACGCTTGAAAATTTAAGAGCGTATCGAAATGTGGGTGTGGATTATATCTCACTTGGAGCATTAACGCATTCTACGCAGGCTTTAGATATTAGTTTTAATATCGAAGTGTAAGAAAGAGGGGAAAACAATGGGGATTTTAGAAACGATAGAACCACTTGAAACAATGTTACCAGAACGTTATCGTACGATGCCGGTAGAAGAAATGGAAGCGCGCGTACGTGAAATAAAAGAAGCGTTAGGAGAGAAGTTATTTATTCCAGGACACCATTACCAAAAAGATGAGGTTGTTCAGTTTTCTGACTCTACAGGTGATTCGCTTCAGCTTGCACAAGTGGCAGCACGTAATAAAAAAGCAAAATATATTGTTTTTTGCGGTGTTCATTTTATGGCAGAAACAGCAGATATGTTAACAACAGAAGAACAAGTTGTCATTTTACCAGATATGCGTGCAGGTTGTTCGATGGCAGATATGGCCGATATTGAACAAACAGAACGAGCTTGGATAAAGCTACAGAAGTTATTTGGAGATACGATGTTACCGTTAACGTATGTGAACTCAACAGCGGCGATTAAAGCATTTTGTGGGCGAAATGGCGGCGCAACAGTTACATCTTCAAATGCAAGAGAAATGGTTGATTGGGCATTTACACAAAAAGAACGGATTTTATTTTTACCAGATCAGCACTTAGGGAGAAATACCGCACATGACCTTGGTGTTCCATTACATAATATGGCTGTTTGGGATCCGCATCGTGACGAGTTAGAGTACAAAGGGAATATAGAGGATGTGCAAGTGATTTTATGGAAAGGGTATTGCTCGGTTCATCAAAATTTCACTGTAAAAAATATTGAAAGTGTGAGAAAAAATCATCCAGATATGAATATTATCGTTCACCCTGAGTGTTGCTATGAAGTGGTGGCTGCTTCTGATTACGCAGGGTCAACGAAGTATATTATTGATATGATTGAAAAGGCACCTTCTGGTAGTAAGTGGGCGATTGGAACGGAGATGAATTTAGTGAATCGCATCATTCAGCAGCACCCGGATAAAGAAATTGTGTCCTTAAACCCATTTATGTGTCCTTGCTTAACGATGAATCGTATTGACTTACCTCATTTATTATGGGCGCTAGAAATGATAAGTGAAGGTGAGGTTGTGAATGTAATTCAAGTAGAGAAACAAGTAACAGAAGAAGCAGTGCTCGCGTTAAATCGTATGTTAGAGCGAGTGTAAAAGCAGCGGAAATTCGCTGCTTTTTCTTTTGTACATAATTCGGTCTTTATGAGCATACATTGTGTTGAAGCTATCGTTGTGTTTATTATGCAGACTTGTAAATAGGCACCATGTGTTCAACTTATAGAGGACGGATAAAAGGCTCGCCATACAACATGATGGATTGTGAAATTCTTATTTCAAAATTACAGAGCATTTGAAGGAGTTTAAGTGGAGGATGGACATCACGTAAAAGCTCGATTAGTTCAACTAACAGGCAGTGGAGAAAGTTTCCCGCTGCGTAAAGTTTCACTTTATTTATAGATGCGTTGTACAGGAGGGGGAAAATTTGAAAATTCATATCGTGCAAAAAGGGGATACCCTTTGGAAAATTGCAAAGAAATATGGAGTGGATTTTGAAGTATTAAAACAAGCAAATAAGCAATTAAGTAATCCTGATTTAATTATGCCGGGTGCGAAAATCAAGGTGCCAACTGGCGGTGTTTCAGCGAAAAAGAATAGTGGTACTGGTTCGCTCCCTCCGAAAGAATATGTAAAAGAAGTACAGCAAAAGGAAGTGCAGCAAAAGGAAGTACAGCAAAAAGAAGTGCCAGTAAAAGAGGTACAAAAAGAAGTACAAAAAGAACAACCAGCAGAAAAAGAGAATACGAAGTTCTCGGTGAATATTTTACCGCAACCACCACAACCACCAGTAAAGCCTGCAAAGGACTATAAAATTTCAGATATTATAAAAAAAGGAAATGACTTAATTGCGCCGCAAATTCAAAAAATGAAATCAAATATTTCACCAGAGGCGAAAAAGGAAAATGTGAGTAATATTTCCAAGCAAGAAGCGAAGAAAGAGAACGTAAGCAATGTATCCAAGCAAGAAGTGAAGAAAGAGAACGTAAGCAATGTATCCAAGCAAGAAATGAAGAAAGAGAACGTAAGTAATGTATCCAAACAAGAAGTGAAGAAAGAGAATGTAAGTAATGTATCAAATGAAGCAGTAAAGAAAGAAAATGTAAGCAATGTATCCAAACAAGAAGTTATAAAAGGGAATATGCAAATTCCAGAAGTAAAGCCACCAAATATTGAAATGCCAATGATGGAAAACAATCAAATGCCAAACATGATGCCGATGATGGAAAACAACCAAATGCCGAACATGATGCCGATGATGGAAGATAACCAAATGCCAAACATGATGCCAATGATGGAAAACAATCAAATGCCAA
>NZ_JOTN01000021.1 GCF_000712595.1 Bacillus manliponensis | reverse complement strand
TATTGACTAGATTGTTTTTCAACAGTATGAAGCGTCCTGTTTAACAGGACGCTTTTTTATATCTTTATAATTATTTGTTCTTTATATTAGGATTTAATGTTAAAATGAACCAAAAATAAAGAATAAGGTGATCAAATTGAGAAAAATGAAATGTTTCGTGTTATTTCTTTTGGCTTTTGTACAGTGTTATTCATTTCCTTTACATGAAGTTCATGCAGAGGAACAAACAAATTACTATACAATTTTAGTAAAAGATAAACAGAAAATGAATGAAGTTGTAGAGCAAGTCCCTTTACATAACGGGGAGGTTACATACACTGTTGATGAAGTTGGACTCGTTCAAGTAAAAATGACAGAAAGTAGTATGAAGCAGCTAGGCAAGATTTCACTAATCGATTCTTATAATCCTTCAGCACGGGCTGTTTTTCCTGAAGTAACAAGTACAAGTCAGGCTGTTCCTTCTGATAGTTTATTTGAGCATCAATGGGATATGAAGGCAGTTACGAATAATGGAGAAAGTTATAACATCTACTCTGGAAGTAAGAACACAGTCGTTGGTATTATCGATTCTGGTTTAGACATTGAACATCCTGATTTAAAAGATAACATTGTATCAGGATCCAAAAACCTTGTTCCAAAAGGTGGATTCAGAGGAGAAGAACGAAGAGAAAGTGGCAATCCAAACTATTTAATGGATAAGTTAGGTCATGGAACACATGTGGCTGGACAAGTTGCTGCGAATGGTAGAGTGAAAGGTGTTGCACCTGAAGTTGGGATTAAAGCGTATCGTGTATTTGGTGGAAAAACAGCTGATTTTTCTTGGATTATAAAAGCAATTGTGGAAGCTGCAAAAGATGATGTCGACGTCATTAACTTAAGTTTAGGTGGTTATTTAGTAGACGGTGTATCGTTTGCAGGAGATAAGAAGTTAAAAAAGGGTTCTGCTGAAATTAAAGCGTACGAAAAAGCAATACAGTTTGCAAAAGAACAAGGCAGTATTGTTGTTGCAGCAGCTGGTAATGACGGTTTAGATGTGAGAGATCAAACAAAAATGAGAGACTACTTAACAAACGCTTACGCGAAAGATGGTATCTCTTTCTTTGGTGAAGTAAAAGATATTCCGGCAGATTTACAAGACGTTGTGACGGTAGCATCAGTCGGACCGACAAATCAACTGTCCATCTTTTCAAACTATGGGGATAACTTTATCGACATTGTAGCTCATGGTGGGGATTATAGGTTATTCGAACAGTACCGTAATAATCCACAGATGGATCAACGTCTTCTCGTAAATGAAAAAGTGTTAAGCACATGGCCCGATGGTTATTTTTATAGCGCTGGAAACTCTGTTGCTGCGCCAAAAGTATCAGGCGCATTAGCGTTAATTGTGGATAAATATCAATTGAAAGATGAGCCAGAAAAAGCAGTTGAGTTTTTATATACACATGGTGTGGATAAAAAGCATAGTAAGAATTTTTATGGGAATGGGGTTTTGAATGTTTATAAAGTAGTTAGTAATTAAAAGTAGAAGCCACTGAGCATTCTAGCTATCAAAGCTGAATAGATGAAAAGTAGGAGCGTTCTGTTAAACAGGGCGCTTCTATTTTTGTATGTAAATGAACGGGATTATAGAATAAGGAATAATATTTAACATAATGATAGAATGTATTTACATAAAAATTAAAGGTGCATTTTGTGATGGATTTTTAAAAGAATATCTCATTAGAAGGGAGGAATTACAATGATTGAAATTAAACGTGCAAGTGAACTAGGAGAAGATGCAAAGCAAAAAATAAGTGAGGTTTTCGTTGATGCTTTTGGGAAGGATCTAACGTTTTTCTCCAAGGATAGAAAGAAGTTAGCGAAGGCTTTTGAGCATATGTTTATCGATGATGTTTTTTACTGTGCTTTCGTAGATGGTGAAATTGCAGGTATAACTGCTTGTATAACCGGTGAGCGTTCTTCTGTTCGTCTTAATAATAAAGAATTAAGGAAGCATCTCGGATTTTATAAAGGAATACTCGCTTCTATTTTTTTAAAATCGGAATTTGAAAAACCTCCATTTGAGGTAGGGGAAGGGATTGCATCGGTTGAGTTTGTTGCAACAACTTCTAAATACCGCGGTAAAGGTGTTGCAACTGCCCTTATGAACTCTATATTTTCTTTTCCACAATATAGTCAGTACGTAATAGAAGTTGCGGATACAAACACTAATGCAGCTAAGCTATATGAAAAGTTAGGTTATAAAGAGATAAAGCGCATGAAACCAAAACATAGTAAGAAAAGTGGAATTAATTATCTGGTATATATGAAGTATGTGAAATCGAGTGGTAATTAATATATTTTCATGTAAGGGAGAATGACAATGAAAAAATGCCTAGAGCTATGATGCTCTAGGCATTTTTATTTGTTAGGTTGTTTTTCGTACTAATTAAGTTTGTATCATCTCAAAGTGTTCCACAACCGGAAACGGTTCATAAAAATGATGAAGCAGTTCTTTCCACTTTTCATATTCGGGAGACTTTCGAAAACCAATTGTATGATCCTCTAGCGTTTCCCATTTGACTAATAATAAGTATTTTCCACGGACTTCTATGCATTTTTGTAATTCATGATTGATATAGCCTTTCATAGAAGAAATAATCGGTGATGCTTCTTTAAATGCATTCTCATATTCTTGTTCCAATCCTTCTTTGACTTGAAGCATAACAGCTTCTAGAATCATTTGTATTCCTCCTTGTATATAAATATATTCTAAATTTCAACAAAATAAGCTAGAGCCCTGCAAAACAGAAAGAGAAAAGCTCCTACCTTCTACTTTTGTTTTATCCCGCATTAACGTAGCACATGGCAGTCAAAGGACCTGACCGTTATTCTGCACGGCTAGTGGCACTTTTAAATTTAAAAAAGAAATGCTTTCATGTTTTTAACCCCGAATCTTTTCTTTTTCCATGAAATCGCAGTACAATGTAAAATAGCAAGAAAAGGCGAAAAGTATTTACAGGATTCCTACGCGTAAGTAGCGTATGAATGAGTACATGGAGAAATGAGAGGAGGTTTTTTCTCTGCATACGAAAAATGAAGTTACCATTCACCTTTATCATACAAATGATATACATAGTCATTTTGAAAATTGGCCGCAAATTTCTAGATTTGTACGAGAAGAGAAAAAACGTCATCAAGCGGCGGATGAAGCTGTATTCACTTTAGATATTGGCGATCATGTGGATCGTTTTCATAAGATAACAGAAGCGACAAATGGAAAAGGAAACACACTTTTATTAAATGAAGCGTTATATGATTATGTAACAATTGGTAATAATGAAGGGATTACCCTTGCAAAGGAACAGTTAGATGAATTATATAATAAAGCTCAGTTTGAAGTGCTTGTTGCGAACTTGTTTGAGCGTGATGGGGCGCGTCCGAAGTGGGCAAAGCCATATGAATTAAAGACGCTTGAAAATGGTATTACGATTGCATTTATCGGTTTGACTGTTGCTTATCCTGATTTTTATGCACAGCTTGATTGGCAAGTAGAGGATCCGATTGGACCACTTGAGAGCGTATTAGAGGAAATTCGTTCGCAAGCTGATGTTGTCGTGCTTCTTTCTCACCTTGGAAAAAGTGCTGATGAATATATTGCCGAGCATTATGAAATTGATGTGATTTTAGGAGCACATACACACCACTTATTTGAGCGCGGTATGCTTATCAATGATACACTTCTTTGTTGCTGTGAGAAGTGGGGGCATTACGTTGGTCATGTGGAAATTACGGTTGATCTTGATTGTAAGCGTGTTGTACGCAAAGATGCTAGAGCAATCCCAAATGCTGAGCTTGGCACGTATATGAAAGAGAACGCCTTATTAGCAGATTTAGAACGAGAAAGCAGCGTGATAATGGCCGAGCCTGTTGTGCAGTTAAAAGAGCCACTTTCCGTTGATTGGTTTGAAGAAACGCCGTTTTCAAACATGTTAGCAGAGGCATTAAAGGATTGGTGTGACGCGGAAATTGGCATGGTCAACGCAGGTGTATTATTAGATGGACTGCCAGAAGGTGTGGTTACACGAGGTGATATTCATCGCATTTGTCCACATCCTATTAACCCTTGTAAAGTACATATGAAAGGAAAGACGCTTCGTGAAGTTATTTTAAAAGCGCGTAAAGAGAGCATGGAGCAGCTTCAAGTAAAAGGATTAGGCTTCCGCGGGAAAGTGATGGGGAAAATGATTTACGCAGGTGTAGAAGTAATTCCTGACACAATTCCAGGTAATAAAATATTATTGCAAGATGTGCTAATTAATGGAGAATCATTGCAACCAGATCGGATATACACAGTTGCTACGATTGACATGTTTACATTTGGGTATTTATATCCAGAAATTGCGACGCAAAAAGAGAAGCTTTACTATATGCCAGAACTTTTGCGCGATGTGGTAACAGAGATGTTAGCGTCTTTTGCCTCTTCTGTAAAACTGTAGTCACACTCATTTTTCCCCTTTCATAAAGATAAAGGGAGAGGAGTGGGGGCTATGGTCAATATAGAGCCAATTGTCATTGATAACTATACATTCATAGCAGTGAGCGTAAAGCTTCCAAAGACAAATTTACTCGCTGTTATGAGTGATAAAGGATATATTATGTGTGGTGCGCTAGATGTTGGTTTATTAAATGAAAAATTGGCAGATCGAGGCATTATCGCAGGGCGTGCTGTAGGTGTAAGAACGATTGAACAGCTGCTAGAAGCACCGCTTGAGTCTGTAACAATAGAAGCAGAGAATTTAGGTATTCCAGCAGGTACAATTGGAAAAGACGCATTATTAAAAATGATATAAGTATATATTGTCCCTCCTTTTTGCATACACATGAAATATGAAGGAGGGATTTTCTATGCGTTTATTTCGTCTGAAAATGTCACAATTACGAAAGGGTCCACTCCCATTTCGCTACGTGTTGCTACTTTCATTCATCATTTTTATCATTTTGACGGTGCAAGGGATATGGTTTGTAAATAAAAGTATTCAACCAACGTTAATAAAATATGCTGAAGTGCAGTCAAAGAAAGTTGCGACTGCTGTGATGACAAAAGCAGTAAAAGATCGAATAGATGAAGGGTTCGACGTTGATTCTTTAATGAAGGTAAAGACTGATAGAAATGGAAACGTATCTACAATTGATGTGAATACAAAGCAAGTCAATGAGATTTTGACATCAACAACAACATACATAGAGAAGTATTTACATGAAGTAGGGGAAGGAGATACAAAAGCAATTGGTACGTTAGAAAAAGACGGGATAGCAATGTCAGTTCCACTTGGAAGAATTACTGATAATGCGCTACTTGGTAATATGGGGCCGAATATTCCAGTTCAATTTACAACAGTTGGTCATGTTCATACAGATATTAAACAAAAATTTGAAGAACATGGGATTAACAATACAGCAATTCAAGTTGTGATGGAAGTAGAAGTTGCGTTGCAAGTGCTGATTCCCCTTCATGCTGAGGAAGTAAAAGTAAAACAAGAAATACCAATTGCAACGAAAATTGTACAAGGGAAAGTACCGGATTATTATGGAAGTGGTAGTGTAGTGGTCCCGAATAAAAAGGAAAAGGAAGCGGATAAGTGATTGGTCCGCTTTTTATCCCGCATTAACAGCCTGTAAAAGCCCGATTAGTCGGGCTGACAATCAGTGGGGGATGGAGAAAACCCCCACTGATTGAAGTTCCACCTTATTATTTATATTTTTTTATTTTAATATTAAGTATTATTATTGAAAAAATAAGATATATATTTTTAAATAATAGTAGAGATATAAAAAAATAGATAAGGGAGAATGAGATTATAATGAAAAAATATAAAAAATACATATGTGCTGCAATGCTTTCTTCGGTAGTTACTTTTAGTACAATGACTCCGTCTGTATATGCAAATGGAACAGCTCAGCAATATGAGGAACAGCTATTGCAGCAGTTAGAAGGACAACTTAAAGTACATTTGAATAATCGTGAAGAAAAGATTATCCTTTCTCACAACACGAAGCAAGAAGATTTAAAAGCGGTATTAAATGAGGTTAAGGCTACATATAATGCTGTTTTACAGCAAGATGATTATCTTCTTTATACAGTAGGATCTTCAAACTTTTCAATTCGTGGATATTCCGGTAATTACACCCTTACAATTACAGTAAATTATCGAGAATCGAAAGAGCAAGTTGCTTATGTGAAAGAGCAATCAAAACAAATTGTGCAGTCTATTACTCATGTAAATATGGATGAACATGAAAAAGTAAAGGCAATTCATGATTATGTTGTAAAGCTACTTGCATATGATACATCCTTGCAGCGATATACGGCGTATGAAGCGTTGCAACAACGTTCTGCTGTATGCCAAGGGTATGCGTTATTAACGTATCAACTACTAAAAGATGCAGGTTTGAATGTAGAAATTGTAGAAGGAACTGGAAACGGCGGAGCTCATGCGTGGAATCTCGTTCAAATTGATGGGAAATGGTATCACCTAGATACAACGTTTAATGATCCGATTCCTAATAAAGTAAATCGCGTGATATATACGTATTTTAATGTTAGTGATGAGCAACTTGCGAAGGACCATACGTGGGACCGTACAAAGTATCCTGCTGCAACAGCAAATTATGCACAGGAGCTTTCAAGGAAAATCAAAATGAATCATGAGAAGCAAGCTAGTTATCAACAGATTTTAAAAGATGCGAAATTATCATATGTAGAAGTAAGTACAGGGTGGGTAGCATCAGGAGGAAAATGGTATTACTTAAGTAGCTCAGGAGAAATGCAGACAGGCTGGTTATCAGTAGGGAATAAGTGGTATTACTTAAATAGTTCAGGAGAAATGCAAACAGGCTGGTTATCTGTTGGGGGTAAGTGGTATTACTTAAATAACTCAGGAGAAATGCAAACAGGCTGGTTATCTGTTGGGGGTAAGTGGTATTACTTAAATAACTCAGGAGAAATGCAAACAGGCTGGTTATCAGTAGGGAATAAGTGGTATTACTTAAATAGTTCAGGAGAAATGCAAACAGGCTGGTTATCTGTTGGGGGTAAGTGGTATTACTTAAATAACTCAGGAGAAATGCAAACAGGCTGGTTATCAGTAGGGAATAAGTGGTATTACTTAAATAGTTCAGGAGAAATGCAAACAGGCTGGTTATCTGTTGGGGGTAAGTGGTATTACTTAAATAACTCAGGAGAAATGCAAACAGGCTGGTTATCAGTAGGGAATAAGTGGTATTACTTAAATAGTTCAGGAGAAATGCAAACAGGCTGGTTATCTGTTGGGGGTAAGTGGTATTACTTAAATAACTCAGGAGAAATGCAAACAGGCTGGTTATCAGTAGGGAATAAGTGGTATTACTTAAATAGTTCAGGAGAAATGCAAACAGGCTGGTTATCTGTTGGGGGTAAGTGGTATTACTTAAATAACTCAGGAGAAATGCAAACAGGCTGGTTATCTGTTGGGGGTAAGTGGTATTACTTAAATAGTTCAGGAGAAATGCAAACAGGTTGGTTATCAGTAGGAGGTCAGTGGTATTACTTAAATAGTTCAGGAGAAATGCAGACAGGCTGGTTACAAGAGGGAGGTCAGTGGTATTATTTAAATACAGATGGTACGTTGGCATAAGAGAAAGCGAGCAAAAGGTTTCATCCTTTTGCTCGCCTTTTTATTACTTTAGTTTAAATTGTTCAATCATGCTTTGTAGTTCCTCGGCCATGTGTGAGAGTTGTTTTGCCGCTGAACTGATTTCTTGCATAGAATGCATTTGCTCTTCGGATGAAGCTGCGACATTTTGTACGCTTACTGTATTTTCTTCAGCAGCAGCTGCAATTTCATCAATTGCATTTGTTACATCGTTTGCATTTTCTCCCATATGTTTCGTTGTCGTTGTCATTGTTGTAATTTGGGAGACGATTTCGTTTGTTACTTTTAAAATGTCCACGAAGCTCGTTTTTGTTTTTTGGACAACTTCAATTCCATGTTGTACCTCATGTTTGACTTCGCCCATAGATTTTACTGTTTCATGAATATCTGCTGTAATTTCAGTAATTAACTTTGCAATCTCTCCTGAAGATTGTCCTGTTTGTTCAGCTAATTTTCTTACTTCATCGGCAACAATTGCAAATCCGCGTCCATGTTCGCCAGCTCTTGCAGCTTCAATTGCCGCGTTTAGAGCAAGTAGATTTGTTTGCTGTGCAATGCTTTGAATCACTTCTAAAATCGCACCAATTTGTTTTGATTTTTCATCTAGTAGTTTAATGACATCATCTGATTGTGTGACAGATTGATGGATTGACTCCATTTGTGAAACCGTTTGTTCAACGTATGCGCCGCCTTCTTCAGCTTTTTGTCTTGCATATGTAGAAGAAGTAGAAATCGTTTCGGAGCTTTGTGTAACGTGCATAATTGCCTTGTTTACTTCTTGTAATAATGCGACTCCTTCTTCGACACCTTCGCTTTGGGACTGTGCGCCGCTTGCGACTTGATCCATTGCGGTTGTAATTTCTTCTGTTGCATCATTTGCTTGGTTAACACTTGCTGTTAATTCTTCGGATGATGCAGCTAAACGTCCAGAAGATTCATTCATTTGTATAATTATATTTCGAATTGAAGTGGCCATATCATTAAAGCTTTCGGCTAATTGGCCAATTTCATCTTTAGAATGAACTGGAATTTCTTCTGTTAAATCGCCATCGCTAATTTTTTTGGCAGATGTCACAATACGCCCTAATGGCTTTGTAATAGATAGGGTCATAAAGTAGATCAGCGCACTGCCACTCATAACAGCAATGATTACAATCATTAATGTTTTTAAGAAAACAGGTTCTGCAGCTTTTGTTACTTCATCTTCAAACATAACAGCAATTGTTTTCCAACCTGTCTTTTTATTTGTTGTAAATGAAAGCTTTTTCTCATCGCTATTCTCTTTATAAGAAACTGTTCCGTTGTCTTTTTCATAAATAGGTGTAACCCAAGAAGCTTCTATCTTTTTCCCACCTTTAATGGACGGATGACTAACCACTTGTTGGTTTTGATCTAACACGATGGCATAACCTTTCTCGCCGATATGAATCATTTTTGTTAGTTTTGTAATGCTCTCAAGGTTTAAATTTAGTCCAACAACACCTTGACCATCAGGCGTTTGTTTTGCAATTGTCACGACCATATTTTTTGTGGAGCTTGACTCGTAAGGTGCTGTTATAATAAGTTGACCACTTTTTTGAACAGCCTCTTGATACCACGTTCTCTCTGTTGGATCGTACCCATCAGGCATTTGCAAATTTGGTTCTCTTATAAATGTTTTATCGGCACCACCGATATAAATTCCTTCTACTTCCGGGTGAAGGCTGATATACTCTGCTAGTTTCGTTCGTGTAGCTTCAATATTTTCTGTGGCATAACTACTTGCAGAAAAGATATTTGCAAAATAATCAACATCAGTAGCTTTCGCACCTAGTTGCTGATCGATGATACCATTTAACACTGTTGTACTAGCTGACATAGATAGCATCGTTTGTTTTTCGAAGTTCTCTTTAGCCGTTGTATACGACATTCCTCCGATAACAAAACTCGGTACCGTTAAAATAATTAAAAATGAAATAATAAGCTTTTTTGTAATGCTTATTTTTGAAAGAAACTTCATGTAATTCCCCCTTTATATACTCCCATAATAAATTGTATAGAATTTATCGGTTGGAAACAATATCTAATAATATTAATTAAAAGATATTTATATTTTTTAAAAAAATAGTAGGGAATATAAGATGAAAAGAGACGCTTTGAAATGATATTATTTCAAAGCGTCTCGTAGGGAGGAGTTATATTTTAAATTGTTCTATCATATTTTGTAATTCTTCTGCCATTTGGGATAACTGTTGCGCTGATTCACTGATTTCTTCCATAGAATGCATTTGCTCTTCTGAAGAAGCAGCAACGTTCTGCATACTTGCTGTATTTTCTTCAGCAGCAGCTGCAATGTTATCAATAGTGTTGGTGACTTCGTTGGCATGATCTTTCATTTGTTTTGTTGTTGCTACCATATTTGTAACTTGGGAAGCAATGTCATTTGTAACATGTAGAATGTCTGTAAAACTTGTTTTTGTTTTGTTGACGATTTCAATTCCGGATTTCACCTCATGTTTTACGCTCTCCATGGAATAAACAGTTTGTCCGATATCTTTTTTGATTTCTGCGATTAGCTGGTCAATTTCATTAGAAGATTCTCCTGTTTGCTCGGCTAACTTTCGAACTTCATCAGCTACAATTGCAAACCCGCGGCCTTGCTCACCGGCCCTTGCTGCTTCAATTGCGGCATTTAGGGCTAGTAAGTTTGTTTGTCCGGAAATATTTTGAATTACTTCTAAAATTGCTCCGATTCTCTTTGACTTTTCATCAAGTAATCGAATAATATGATCAGATTCCGAGACTGACTGCTGAATCGACTCCATTTGTGTTACAGTTTGATTTACAAACGTTTCTCCTTCTTCTGCTTTTGTCCTTGCGTAGCGGGATGAATTTGAAATTGTTTCAGTACCTTGTGTAACATATTCAATTGCTCCATTTACTTCTTGTAATAAGGAAGCACCTTCTTCGACACCCTTACTTTGTAAGCTTGCTCCACTTGCAACTTGATCCATTGCAACAGTGATTTCTTCTGTTGCATCATTTGCTTGTTTTACACTTGCTGTTAATTCTTCGGATGATGCGGCTAAACGCTCAGCGGAACCATTCATTTTTGAAATCACATTTCGTAAAGAGGAAGCCATTTCATTGAAATTGAGCCCAAGTCGCCCAATTTCATCATTGGAACGAACAGAGATTTCTTCTGTTAAGTCGCCTTCACTAATCTTCTGTGTAGAAGTAACGATATTTTGCAGTGGTCTCGTAATGGATAAAGTAATGAAATAAACAAGAGTACTACCTATTAATACAGCGATAAAAATAACAGCTAACGTCTTATATAAGACGTCCATTGCGGCTTCTGTTAGTTCATCATTATACATGACACCGATAATTTTCCATCCGGTTGTTTTATTTGTAGCATAGGCCAATTTCTTATCGGCACCTTTTTCTATAAAAGAAATAGTGTCTGCATCTTTTTTATATATAGATGAAAGGAATGGATAGTTTGCTTTTTCTCCACCTTTCCAAGAAGGATGACTGATTACTTTTCCGTCTTTATCTAAAATAACGGCGTAACCTTTCTCGCCAATTTTAATAGAGCTCGTTAGTTTGACAATGCTATCTAGTTTTAAGTTTAATCCGATTACACCTTTTCCATCTTTTGTTTGTTTTGCAATGGTGATAACTGTATTTTTAGTAGAAGTGGATTGATAAGGAGGTGTGATAATAACTTCCTTACTATTTTGAATGGCTTGTTTATACCAAGGGCGTTCTGTTGGATTATAATCTTCATCTAGATTAATAGAAGGTTCTCTTACGAATAGGCCACTTTCTGTTCCTATGAAGATGCCCTCTACTTCTGGATGCATGTTCATGTAATGTATAAAGTTTGTTTTAGCAGTTTCGATATTTGCTTCCTGATATGCATCTTCTGTTAAGAGGTTTGAAAAGTATTCCACATCAATTGCTTTTGCTTCAACTGCTGTTGTAATCATATTGTCCAGGACAATGACATTTTCGTCTATATTGATGAGCATTTGTTTGTCGATACTATTTTTAGCAGTTTCGTAAGATATAGTACCGATAATTAGTCCTAGCATGATTAAAATGGAGAGAAAAGAAAAAATAAGTTTCTTTCCAATATTAATTCCTCGAAACCAATTTGCAATTTGTTTCATATATGTATCTCCTTCATTTTTATTTTTTTTTACTTTGTAAATTGTATAGAAATTAAATTATAAAAACAATATATTTTTATTATTAGATTATAAAAATAAAAATATAAGAACAAATAACCACAGCAATCACTGTGGTTATTTGTTCCTATTCAAACGCTCTTTTCGTTCCCATAGTCGTAAATGGTTGTACGGATCAAACGCCCATTCTGTATAGCCGTTATCTTTGTACATACCAAAATGTAGGTGGGGTGGGAATTTTCCGGCTGTGCCAGGTGGTCCATAACCAGTGCTACCAACAAATCCAATGACGGTTCCTGGCTCCACAATTTGACCAAGTTGTATTTCTTTTGAAAACCCACCTAAATGAGCGTAATAATGATAGTTGTTATATAAATCGCGAATACCAATACGCCATCCACCGAGGCGATTCCAGCCTTTCGTTTCAATAATGCCATAACATGTTGAGCGTACAGGTACACCATACCCTGCGAAAATATCTGTTCCTTCATGCATGCGGCGTCCACCGAAGCTTCGTCTATCGCCAAATGTACTGCGATAACTATAATCAGCACGAAGAGGAAGAGGAAAAGCACTTCCTTCTAATTGAAGGCGCCCGTAATGGTTGTAAAGACGAGCATATTCCATAATGAGCTCCACAGTTTTGGCACGTTTATAATGTTCCCAAAGAGCAATCTTCATATGGTCTTCATCTGTACCACCGCTTCCTAATATTGTGGCCGTTGTGTACAGTACATCACGGTCATTATTCATATTGGCAAATCCATCACCGTCGCCGTCTAAGCCAATTCCTCCAAAAAGTGAGATGGTGTACGGACGCACATCATATGGATCGGGATTAATCGGACCAGACCACATTTCGGGCTTAAAGTAAATAGAAATAACCGCATCAGGTTTTTTTGGAATATCGCGGCGAACGGAGCGTACATTTCGTTCATATTGATCGATAGCAGCGAAATAATACCACGGGATGAATGAGGCCGTTTCCATTTCTTTATATAAAATCATTCGCTTGTCATATATCGTTTGTTCTTGCTCAGCAGCATGAACAGTTAATCCTTGCTGAAGACAAAAATAAACGAAAAGCAAAAGGAACAGTTTTCGATACACGAGAATAGCCTCCTTTTTGTTCACTATCTTTAGTGTGGGATATAGAGAGCATTTCATTATCGCTAATTATTGGAAAAAAATATCGAAATCTACATTTGAGCAAAATCCTTTGTTACGATAAAATAGATATGTTACATTGAAAGAAGCGAACATGGTAAACTATTTCATATTGTGCGGAGTTGATAACATGACAAAACAAACAGAATACAAGCGCAAGCCCGAATGGTTGAAAATTAAGTTAAATACAAACGAAAACTATACAGGCTTAAAGAAAATGATGCGTTCCAAACAGTTACACACTGTTTGTGAAGAAGCGAAATGTCCCAACATTCATGAATGCTGGGCTGTAAGAAAAACAGCAACATTTATGATTTTAGGTGCAGTTTGTACGCGTGCATGCCGTTTCTGTGCGGTTAAAACAGGCTTACCAAATGAGCTTGATTTACAAGAGCCAGAACGCGTAGCAGACTCTGTTGTACAAATGGGCTTAAAGCACGTTGTTATAACAGCGGTTGCACGTGATGATTTAAAGGATGGCGGTGCTGCTGTATTTGCTGAAACAGTACGAGCTGTTCGTCGTAAGAACCCGTTCACTTCTATCGAAGTATTACCATCTGATATGGGCGGAGTAGAAGAGAATTTAAAAATGTTAATGGATGCACGTCCTGATATTTTAAACCATAATATCGAGACAGTACGTCGATTATCTAACCGAGTTCGCGCAAGAGCAAAATATGAACGTTCACTAGAGTTTTTACGTCGTGCTAAAGAAATGCAGCCAGATATTCCAACCAAATCGAGCATTATGCTTGGACTTGGAGAAACAACGGAAGATATTATCGAAGCAATGGATGACTTACGTGCAAACAACGTAAACATTTTAACGCTTGGACAGTATTTACAACCATCAAAGAAACATTTACCAGTTATTAAATATTACACGCCAGCAGAGTTTGCAGAGCTAAAAGAAATTGCACTTAGCAAAGGTTTCAGTCACTGTGAAGCTGGCCCACTTGTTCGTTCTTCTTACCATGCAGATGAGCAAGTACAATCAGCAAAACAAAATACGGCAGAAGCAAAATAAAAAAGAGGGCTGTCATCAGCTCTCTTTTTTATATTCAAAAACAGTATTTTCACATGTGGATAAAATCTTTCGAAATTCTTCTGTTGATAATGCGATTGTAAATTGTGGAACACCAGGAGAAATAAGTAATTTTTCGTGCGCATAGACAGTATTATCCACAATAATGGTTACATTACTTGTATAACCAAACGGGGCCACACAGCCAGGTACACATCCTGTTATTTCTCTTAGTTCATCAGGTGAAATAAGAGATAGACGTTTACCAGTTAGTTCTTTTAGATGCTTTGTATCAAGCCGTGTACCTTCTAGTGTAAAAAAGACGTAATATGAATCGTCTTTTGCTTTTAAAAATAAGCTTTTGCTTGGGATACCCTCTATTCCAAGGCGTTCTCGCATAAGAAGATCTGCCTCGTAATCAAGGATTGGTTCATGCTCAAATTTCTCGTATATTGTATTTGATTTATGTAATAGCGAGATGACTTCTTCATACATGATGTAATAATTCCCCTTTCTTATTAACTAGAAGTAATAGACGTTTCATTATTTCACAGTTTTTTTAGCCCGCTATTTGCGGTCTGTAAGACTCCCACTTCAAAACTTAGAGGATTCAGAGAAGTTTAGGTGGGAGATTAACAGCCCGTAAAAGCCCGATTGGTCGGGCTAACAATCAGTGGGGGATGGAGAAAACCCCCACTGATTGAAGTTTCGCTTTATATTCGTTTCATCTTTTGTAATTGTAATTTCATACACATCTGGATTACTCATTTGTTTCCATGTGGAAAAACCGATGTTTTGATCAAACATTTTTAAAATGAGTGTGAGTAAGTTACCGTGTGTAACGATTAATGTAGTATGTTTCTCACTTTGTAACACATGTTGAATAAGGGGTGCTACGCGGTTCATCGCTTCTTGTGATGATTCTCCGCCATGAAATGCTAAGCCAAGATTCGTAAATGTTTTTTCAAGCTTTTGCAGCCAATCATCCATCGGCTCTCTGCTTAAAATACGTTCTGTTAATCGTTCATCAATTATGATGGGAATATTGATTTCTGTAGCAAATGGCGTGATTGATTGCATCGTTCTTTTGAAAGGGCTTGAAATGATACTTTGTATAGATAGTTTCTTTTCTACAAGAAAATGGGCAAGTGAAATGGCTTGCTTTTCCCCAGCAAGTGTTAGTGCTGCGTCTGGTTCTTGCCCAGTGGCAGAGCAGTGACGCACAAGAATAAGCTTTTTCATTGATATCCCTCCGCACTATACTTCGACAAATAGAAAGAGAATCCTGCAAATGAAAAAGCTAAGCCCATTGGCTTAGCTTTCAATTGGTTCTGCTTGTAGTTTTTCTTTCATATTACGGATGACAAAAATAGCAGCGATTGTACACACAAAGATGATTCCCTCAACAGCAAATAAGTTGATGACTTGTTTTTGGTATAGAGCAGCAAAGAAGTCAACGAACATATGGAATAAAACACTATATGCAACATACATGTGATTTTTATATTTTATGCCATATAGCATCAGTAACGTGAATGCAATTTGTAAAATGAGTACCATAACTCTTTCTGCACTTGTTAGTAAAAATAAATACGTTTCAGCATTTACAAGAACGTCCTGGATTTTACCAAGCTCCGGTTGCTTTTCAATAAGAGCAGCCATGCTGCCATTGTTAATACTGAAAGCGAAGACTAAATTTTGTACACCAACTAGTCCACCAATTAAAATCGATTCAATTCCGCCATGTCCAATTCCATAGCCAAGGCCATCTTCATACTTTCTATATGCTTTTAAGACAAGTAAAAAGGCGATAAAACGTCCTGCTCCTTCAAAAATAGCAGCAGAAAGTGAGCCATAAGTCGCATAGAGAAATGGGCTACTATCAAGGATACCTTTAATTGTATCGTTTCCTAGTACAATCATATGAATAGGAGACTGTAAAATTTGTGAAAATCCGATGAAAATCATAACCCCAACAAGGACAACTTTAAAGGAAATATTGTATTTCTTTCGGAGATATACGAGCGCGATAATTGGGACAAGGGTTGTAATAACAAGCTGAATAATCATGCTTGTAATAACTGCATTTGAAACCATCTTTTCCACCACTTTCTAAAATTGATACAATACAATTATGCATGAAAATGGTGGAAAAGTAGAGGGAAGATTACATATTATCTTTTTTTCCCCTCGTAATAAGGATTGTTTTTTATTTCGCGTTTCAACATATCCAAGGATTGTCTATATTCTTTATCATTCATTGTGCCGGACTGTAACCCTTGAATTTGTGAGATTAACTTTTGATCGGTTGATACATATGCTTTATAATAGCGTGGCACAATTGATAACGCAGTTTTGTACACTTGATCAGCTACAAGTGCTTCGTTTGTTGTATCTGCACGGTAGACAATAAAGACTTCATCGTCTGTTACAAGCGTTGCTGCATTTGTAACGTCAGGTAGCTTAACAGTTAAATCTGTAATCATTTCCGCTAACTTCTCGCGGTTAATGGAGCCAACTTGACCAGTAGATACTTCATTTTTTTGTTTAGAAGAGTAGCCAACTTTCGTAAGGCGATCACTCTTTTCTGGATTGCCATATACATCTTTTCGCTCAGAAACAAGAACACGATTTCCTTCTTCTTGCTTTATTTCAGCTTCTTCTTGTACATTACAAGCTGTAAATAATGAGGAAAGAAGAAAAAGAATAAGTAATTTTTTCATTGTGAGAACCTCCTTATGAATAGCATGTACGAATTTCCGTTTTTTTGTATTTGAAATTGTTGGTTGGTTCCCTTTATGATACGATAAAGAAAAACTTCGATAAGAAACAAATTTTCCTCTCTTATATGATGAATGGAAAGGACTTGAAAGATGGAGCAAAAACAAAAGACGGTATCAACTGTATGTATAAATAACGTTCACTATGAAGTAATAGAAGATTACCGCAACGGGTATAGTGAAGAGGCGTTTAAAGAACGTTACGCTGAAATTTTAAATAAATACGATTATATCGTTGGAGATTGGGGCTATGAACAGCTTCGATTGCGTGGCTTCTTTGATGACAGCAACCAACGTGCAACGTATGATACAAAAATTAGTACATTATCTGAGTACTTGTATGAGTACTGTAATTTTGGATGTTCGTATTTTGTATTGAGAAAAGTGAAGAAGTAAGTGATAGAAATAAGCATTGTCTAGAGTGGAGTCTTGCAGTCCGTTAAAGCGAGATGAACGCTAAAAAGCCCTTCAGCTGAAGGGCTTCTCTCTTTTTAAGAAACGAAAATAGATATACAATCGTCCGCACATAATTTTGTACTTGGTTTAACGGTATTCCCATTTAATAAGATAGAACCGTCATTTAGTTTCGAGACGATGGCACTTCGGCTCCAGTCTTCGATATGCATTGCTAATGTTTTATCGAGACGGAATGTTCCGTATATGTCACGGAGCATAATTTCAATTATATCGATGCCCCTCTGCTGATGAGTGGTAATGGAAACAGTATTATCTATTTCAGTTTGTTCTTCACTTCGCTCACCAAAGAGACGAACGTGATCGGTATATGCCTTATATATTTCTAATTTTTTGTTCCATGTGTGTCCATTTGGACATTTGTAGATGGCAAAGCGATAAATGTTTTTTCCGTTTGCGTTATGCCGGCGAATATTTGAGTCTGTAAAAGCAGTAATCTGTCCACAATTTTTACAATGTTTTTGAATGACGTTCTCCGCATTTGTTTCGTATAAATTCCAAGAAAGCTGTACTTTCTGCATGTTCCTTCACCTCGTATTTTATAAAGGAACGTAAGCATCTATTCGGAATCTTGTAATAGGAGCACAAAAAAAGAGGTCCCCGCTAAGGAACCTCCGTAAACATCATATTACAGATGTGCTACGTTCCTGTGTAATGGGAAATGGGCAGACTACTCCCTTGAAAAAGCTTGGTGCTTTTTTGAGAGCAATACTATCCAATTGCTGGTCCATTACGCAGTAAATGTTGGCATACGCAGCTTTGCATCCTTTCTTCCGAATAGATTTGCTTTTAGTATATCATAAAGAATTGAATTTTTAAAAAACAAAAAGCATCACCAGCTCAAAATAGGCTGGTGATGCTTTTTAAATCACTTCAAACAAAAATGAACGTAGCTCTTCAGCAACTTCTTCGGTAACAGAAAAAGCATGCTCTAAGTAACCTGGTTCATTTAAGTCATCGTGACCAATAATTGCAAATTTATTGCGCTGAATGTCTAATACGATAACTTTTCCGTAGTGACGGTCTGAATAGAGGAGAGCTAAATCGTAACGCTCGTGTTCCCCCATAAAGCTAACGAATCGTGTTTTCGTTTCTACCGTATCATCGTATAGGAAAAAACGTTCTTCCATAAACTCTTCTCCTTTAAATTAAATCTCTAAGTCTAAGTGAGGTTTATGATCTAGGTGGTGATGTGTTTTAATAAAACGCACTGTTCTTGTTTTATAGCGCATAACAATTGAATATGTTTCCGCTAGGTCTCCGCCAAGGAATTTTACACCATCTAATAACTCGCCAGAAGATACACCTGTTGCAGAGAAGATTGCATCATCTCCAGATACTAGGTCGTTTAATGTAAGAAGCTGGCGTGGGTCTTCTAAGCCCATCTTACGGCAGCGTTCTTCTTCCTCCGCATCCATCGGAACTAAGCGTGCTTGCATTTCTCCGCCAAGGCATTTTAATGCAGCTGCGGAAATAACACCTTCTGGAGCTCCACCAGTACCAACGAATAAATCGATACCTGTTCCAGGAAGAGCAGTTGCGATAGACGCACCTACGTCACCGTCACCAAATAATTTTACGCGCGCACCTTTTGCACGTACACGTTCAATAATTTCTTCGTGGCGATCACGCTCTTGTACGATAACTGTTAAGTCGCGAATTCGTTTATTATTTGCTTCTGCTACAATTTCAATCGTCTTTTCGATTGGATCATCTAAGCTAATTTTACCAGCAGCTTTTGGACCAACTGCGATTTTCTCCATGTACATATCAGGTGCATGAAGTAAATTGCCTTTATCAGCAATTGCGATAACAGCCATTGCATTTGCAAGACCTTTTGCAACGATGTTTGTTCCTTCTAACGGGTCAACAGCGATATCCACTTCTGGACCGTAACCAGTTCCAAGCTGTTCGCCGATATATAACATAGGCGCTTCATCAAGCTCTCCCTCACCAATCACAACAGTACCTTTCATGTTGACAGAGTCAAACATTGTGCGCATAGCTGTAGTTGCTGCGTCATCTGCTTCATTTTTCTTGCCGCGGCCCATCCATTGAGCTGATGCAAGAGCGGCTGCTTCTGTTACACGGACAATTTCTAATGCGAGTTCACGTTCCAAAGTGTCATTCCCCCAGTTTCAAAAATCATACAATTATAACTATAACAAAGAAAGGTGAAAAGGTGAATTCGAAAAATTGTCGATTTTTTCAGAAGAAAGGAGTACAATGGTTATGAAAATGCTTTAATTTCCAGGTAGGTGACATCCATGTATTTTGTAGATCGTAAAAAAATTGAGAAGATGCTCGAATGTTTAGAGGAAGCTGTTCATACATTCCAAGCGAATGAAACATATACGAATTCGCTTGAGCGTTATGCGTTAGAACGTATGGCTCAAACGATGATTGATTGCGTATTAGATGTTGGAAATGCGATGATTGACGGTTTTATTATGCGTGACCCAGGAAGTTATGAAGATATTATTGATATTTTAATCGATGAGAAAGTAGTAAGTGAAGAAGCAGGGGAAGAATTAAAGAAGGTTATTTTTCTGCGTAAAATGCTTGTTCAAAACTATATTGAGATGGACCACGAAGTTGTGTACAACACAGTGAAAGAACAAATGGCAGCCTTAGTTAATTATCCGGTGAATGTTCGTCGATATTTAGAGCAAGAGTTAGGACCTGTATCAGCATTTGTTCCACAATAAGTTAACAAAGTGAAACTTTAATCAGTGGAGCTCTGTCTCCACTGATTATGAGTTGAATATGGCATAAAGTCCTCGTTTTTTAGTGGGGGCTTTATTATTTAGTTAGGAAGGGGAGATGAATGAGAAATGGGGGAAGCACGTACAACGAAAGAGGAAATCATACATATTTTTAAAACAAAAGGTGAACAAACAATTGCAATGTTAGCGGAGGAATTACAAATTACAGAAATGGCGGTTCGTCGTCATGTGAGTAAGTTGGAAAAAGAAGAGCTTATCGCTTCTAAAATGGTTCGACAACAAGTTGGACGACCGACGTATGTATATATGTTGAGTGAAAAAGGTGAAGATTCTTTTCCGAAAGATTATAAAAAGTTTGCACTTGATATGCTTGAAGACTTACAGCAATTTGATGTTGTAAATACAATGCTAAAGGCACGAACAGAAAGAATAGAAAAGCAACTAAAAAGAAGAATGGACAGGCAAGAGAGCTTTGTTCATAAGTTGCAAGAGGTCGCTCTGCTTCAAGAGAAAAATGGTTATATGGTTGAAATTGAAAGTGATGGAGAAAAGTCATTTATTTTACATAAACAAAATTGTCCACTTATAGACGTTGCGAAACAATTTCCACAGCTTTGTGAAGAAGAGAAACAAATGTATAAACGTCTTTTTGTCGATGCAAATGTGAAGGTATTATCAAATATGTGCGCTGGCGATTGTAATTGTTCTTACAAAATTGAAGAGAAAAAATGAACATTGTGAAACGCTTTTCTTGAGGGCGTTTTTTTCTTTTGGAAAAGAGGTTAAGATATAAAGAGAGCATAAGCAAAAAGGAGTGTCATCTATGTATAAAGGTTATTTAATTGATCTAGACGGTACAATGTATCGCGGTGAGGAACAAATTGAAGAAGCAAGTGGTTTTGTAAAAGCATTACAAGAGAGAGGTTTACCATACTTATTCGTAACAAATAATTCGACACGTAAGCCAGAGCAAGTTGCAGAGAAATTAAAACGTTTTGATATTCCAGCAGAGCCAGAGCAAGTATTTACAACGAGCATGGCAACAGCGAATTTTATATATGAACGAAAGCAAGATGCAACTGTGTATATGATTGGTGAAGAAGGTTTACGTGATGCTCTTGTAGACAAGGGTTTCACACTTGTGGATGAAAATCCTGACTTTGTTGTTGTAGGACTAGATCGTGAGATTACATATGAAAAGTTAGCAAAAGCATGCTTAGCGGTTCGCAGCGGAGCAACATTCATTTCAACAAATGGAGATATTGCAATTCCGACAGAACGTGGATTATTACCAGGTAACGGTTCCATTACTTCTGTTATCGCGGTATCCACAACAGTAAATCCGATTTTTATCGGAAAGCCAGAATCCATTATTATGGAACAAGCATTGAAAGTTTTAGGTACAAAGAAAGAAGAAACGTTAATGGTTGGGGATAACTACGATACTGACATTTTAGCAGGAATGAACGCTGGAATGGAAACACTTCTTGTCCACACAGGAGTAACAACTGTGGAAAAATTGACAGAATACGAAGTGCATCCAACACATGTTGTGCATAACTTAACGGAATGGATTCCGAAAATGTAATAAAATGCAGGCAGTCTGTGGATTGCCTGTTTTTTTCTGTGGATAAACATTGTATTATGTTGATAAAGCAATTTAAAAGGAGTGTAAATGTGGATATCATTAATATGTTGTTTTGTTTGTTTGGATTGTTTGCAGTTTCATCTACCTTATGGAAAATGTATAAAACATCACGTTTGAAAAAGAGTGTAGGACAGTTGGTGGCTACGTATTCTCGAAAGAAAAGTCGCTTATGGACATTAATTGGAATACCTATCTTTTCTGGGTTGATGGCATATAAGTGGGTCCAATACCATAACGGTGAGATTGCTACTTTACAATCCTTTTTATTAGAAGTTGTTTGGTATAGCTTACTATTGCTCATTGTATTTTTAACGACATGGAATAATATGAAACCTGTTGAAGTATATGAAACGGGGATTGTTGATGGCATGCATTATTATCCGTACGATGAATTAAAAGGATATAAAACATCAACGATAGAGTATGAAAAAGAAAATATTTACTTAGATCGTGGGTTTGAAAAAAATAATTATATTGTTAAGTTATCGATTCAAAAAGAGCATCAGCGACGTGCTGAAGAAGTTCTCTCACGTTATATTCCAAAATTAATTGCAAAGTAAAAAACCACCTCATCCGGTGGTTTTTTACTATAGTAATCGATTTACAACTTCTTTTACTTCTTCAAGATATTCCTTACGTACTTCATCACTAACAGCCGGAACGCTCGTATAGAAAGTATGCTCAAGTACCTCGATACCAGTGAAGTCAAAAATACCTGCATCTGTTGTGTTCTTCATCGCAGTAAACATACCATTCGCTTCATAATTTTCCTGTGAATTTCCCATTGTGGATAACAATAATCCTTTTTTGCCACTTAATAATTTTTCAATGCCGTTTTCACCGTATGCGTAAGCGAAGCCGTGGCTAAAGACGCGGTCTACATATCCCTTTAAAATAGCTGGGAGTCCGGCCCACCATACTGGGTAAATGAATGTAATGGCATCAGCCCACTTAATATGCTCTTGCTCCTCGGCAATATCAGCTGGTGTATTTCCTTCAGAAAATGAAATGAAATCAGAAGCTGCCAGCACAGGATTAAAGTTTAATTCGTACAAATCACGGACGCGTACTTCATGTCCTTTCTCTTCTAATTGTCCTTTTACTGTCTCTAAAATCGCATGATTAAAGCTTTTTGGATTTGGATGTGCATATACAATCACATGTTTCATGTGAAACCCTCCTTTGTGGATATGTCGTCATTAGTATGTGTTTCTTTTTTATGATAGAGTCAAGAAATATGCATTTTTGTTTATAAAAGATACAAAGAAGATAATTGTTTTATATAAAAATATTATAACTATCAAATAGACAAGGAAGATGCATATAACATCAGCTTTGCATATATAGTATGCGAAGCTGATGTTATATATAGTGGGAAAGGATATAAGATATGTATTTGAAGTATTAAACTTGAGTTAGTTTGATAAGGACATAAGGTGTTGGTTGTTGTTCGTTTGCTAGATGATTAGCGGGAGCATAAGGTGTTGGTTGTTGTTCGTTTGCTAGATAATTAGCGGGAGCATAAGGTGTTGGTTGTTGTTCGTTTGTTAGATAATTAGCGGGAGCATAAGGTGTTGGTTGTTGTTCGTTTGTTAGGTGCTTTACATCATGCTTCTGTGTAGCATTTAAATCTAGAAGATTGTATAAACCTGTGCATAACACTCCTATGGATAAAGTAGTGATAAGGAATTTCTTTTTAAACATTTTAACTACTCCTTTTTTTATCTTATTTAATTTAAATATAAATGAAAGGAGTAGTTAAAAAGAACAAGTAAAAAATAGGTAAAATTTTATAAAAAATTTCACCCAAAAAGTGCATAGATTTTACAAAGAAATGTTTCTTATTTTAAATCTAAATGACAATCTAGAGCCGTTTTGAAATATTTTGCAGCTAATTTGTAGGCTCGAATATCGTAGTAGTATTCACCTAGCTCAGTAGCTAGCTTTTTTGTGAGTACATATTGTTTTTTATCGATTCCTAATTGAATCGTACTTTGCATTTTTTTTTCATAATTATAATAATCACCACGAATTTTGTATATATGAGATTTATACATATAGATTTCAGTTTGAATAGAAGGAAGATTGTTATTTTCTACAATTTTTAGTGCACTGGACATAGATTTATCCACTTGTTCCCAGTCTTTTAATTGTAAGTAAATATCAATGAGACTACGTAAAGAATATATATTTTCTTTAGATTGATTTAATGAATCATTCAGTTGCATTGTATTTGTGAAATGTTGGATAGCCTTTTCATATTCTTTTAGACCTTGATAGACTCTTCCATAATTATATTCAATCATTGTTAATAGATGGGCCGAGTTAAGAGATTGAGCATATACTTCTGCTTTTTTTAAATATTGTAATGATTTATCATATTTACCATCTAAGTGATATTGGACGCCTATCGTTATGAGGGTATCTGTAATTTTTTCAGGGATATTTAGAAATTCGAAAATTTCTAGCGCTTTTTTAGAATATTTACGGCTAATATCTTGGTTAGTAATCAGGCGTTGTTTCACTAAACTCATATTGAAGCAGATTTCAGCATACTGTAATGTGTTTTCTGGACTTAACAGTTTATCAGCTTGCACATAATATTCGTTTGCTTTTAAGAAATCTTGTACATAATAAAAATAATTACCACAGGCTATGTAGTAATATAAGAACTCTTCAGTGTATTGCTCATTTATTCTATTGGGAATTAAGTTGTGAGAATGATTATAGATTGTTTCGGCTTTTTTAATAGAATCAAATCTGATGTAATAGTGAAGTAACACTCCAAAAATATTTAAAAGTATGAGAGTTCCATGCATCTCACGGGAATGCAATTCTAATAGAGAAATTTCATGATCTGTTAATGTATTTGTTTCCTTATATTTTTGTGCGATCATCTCAATTGTCTCTTCTATGCCATCCACATTTGCATCTGCTAGATGTTTAACATCTACATTTAACTTTGTTGCAACTTTTTCCAAAAAAGATTGAGAAGGTTTTATTTTTCCGTTCTCGATGCGACTTAAATATGTAATGGAGCATATTCCTTCTACTAGCTCTCCTTGTGTCATTTCACGGTGTATACGAATTTGACGTATTTTTTCACCTAGTTTCAAAATATCACTTCCTTTTTTATAAATCACTGAGAATAAGGTAAAATGTGGATATATTTATATAATACTGAAGAAATGTATTAATATAAATACCTTGTTTTGAATTTTTTATTAATTTGGTCAATTGGTTTTGGATTTATCTTGCATTAAGTCGATGTAAAAGCTTGATTAGCCGCGCTAATAATTAATAGGGATGGAAGTCTTCACTGATAAAGTTTCACTTTATTTGAAAAAAGGAGAGAGCTAACTATGTATATAATACAAATCAAGAGAGAAGAAGCAAACGAAATTGCATCATGGCAATACGAAGAACCATACGAATTGTATAGCTTTTCTTACAGTAAAGAAACGATAGAAGGACTATTAGGCGGTACATATTACAGCTACCGAAATGAGGAAGGGGAATTAATCGGCTATTTTTGCTTTGGTGAAGAGGCGCAAGTACCGGGAGGGCGTGACGCGAATTTATATGGTGGTGAAGGAGTTATTGATATTGGCCTTGGGATGAAGCCGCAGTTAACAGGAAAAGGCTTAGGGGAGCAATTTTTACATACTGGAATTGATTTTGCAGAAAGGAAGTTTCAGCCGAAACAGCTTCGTTTAAGTGTAGCGTCGTTTAATAAGCGAGCAATACGGTTATATGAAAATGCTGGATTTATAGTGAAAACGTTTTTTATGAGCCGCGGAAAGGAGTTTTTGTTAATGATAAGGGAATGAAAAAAGCTGTATCCAATGTTGGTACAGCTTTTTATTTATAAAAGATAAATGAATATGCTGTTATCGGCTGTTCTTTATCCCGCTATTTGTGGGCTTTGAGACTCCCACCTCAAAACTTAAGAAAAAGCGAAGAAGTTTAGGTGGGAAATTAACAGCCCGTAAAAGCCCGATTGGTCAGGCTAACACTCAGTGGGGGATAGTGAAGTCTCACTTTATCCTTCTTTATGAAATGTAAAAGAATTCGCAGTAATTGTTACTTGCTGCTCTTTAGATTGTTCTTCTTCAGTTTCTCTTATTTTATATTGTTGTTCCATTGCGAATTTCAGACGCCGAACAATTGTATTTCCAGCAATAATAGTAAGAATAAAGCAACCAATCGGTACAAGTGGAATCCATGGATTTGCTGATAACGAACGGAAATACAGCCCGATTAAGCCAGACCATTCACTGCTGACAGATTCAATCTCACCGCCAGAGAAAACAATAGTTCCACCGAAGAAAAGTCCTAATATACCTAAGTGTAAGAAAAGAATTAAAGCTTGTACAAATTGCTGCATGAATACAATGAGAAAAAGCGGACGTAAGTTAGGGAATAGGTGCCTTTTTACAAGGTGCCATTTGCTCCCTCCAAGTGTACGAGCAGCGTTCATAAACTCCTCTGACAGTAGTTTCCTTGTTTCATTGGAAAAATAGATTGAAAGTGTTGGTAATGCTAATACGATGAGAACCATCATTTGAAAGGAAACACGTTGATAAAAGGGAGGAGGTATTTCCCAACTTTCAAATGTAAGTACAGTTTCTAGTATAAAAAAAGCAATCAGTGTCATTGGAATGACGCTAAAGCTATCAAATGCTGCTTCAAACGTCCGAAAGGTTCGTTTCACATAAAAGGCAATAAATATGCCAAACCCAATCCCAAAAACAGTACGAATGAAGGCAATTAGAAAGGCTGCACCAATGCTCCACTTCGCACCTTCTATCACGCGATGTAATAAATCATATCCTTTTCTATCAGTTCCTAAAGGAAATTCTAAAGAAGGGGGAAAAGGTGCAACTTCTACATTCCCTTCTTTATCAAATTGCATAGACACTTGGCGTACTTTACCATCTAGAAATATTGTATTTCCAATGCTCGCAAGTACGAAGAGAAGGAGAAAAGTGACGCTAATAAGGAAACTTTTATCTTTTTTTAATACATGCCACATGTTACGCTTCTCCTTTCAATTCATCTGGAACGAAAATATGAAACAATTTAAAAATAATAAAAATTGGTATATAAATAAACAAAAGTGAAATGATAAATACTTCAGGAATATTGTAATCTTTAAGGAACAGGAAAATGCCAGGAATGTTAAAGAAATATTCGATAATGTATAAATTAGATAACATAAACCATATATTTGTTTTGGAAAAATACAACATGCTTAGTAAAACGTTTCGGAGGACGTGGTGATTTAAAATATGTAGTTTATCAAAACCTTTGGCACGGGCTAATAATACATAGTCTTTTTGCAATTCTGTCTCAAAACGGAATAATAGTAGTTTTACAAATAATATAATGGTGGGTAAACTAAGGCATAGAATTGGGAGTAAAACAACTTCTTTATCGCGTATGCTTGCAATATTCATAATTAGTACGTTTGTTTTTTTATAAATATATACAACGAGTAATTGGAGCCCGAGGATGAATAAAACGTCTGGGATAGACTCAAGAAAGTCGAGAAAGACTTTGACTTTGTCTTGTTTACGTTTCGATAGTTGTAGGATGATATACACGATGATGAAAGAAACGAGTACGGAAACGAGTAAGGATATTGAGAAGATAAACAAGGTTTCTTTATACTGTATAAAGATTTGTGGAAACATAGGTCTTCCACTATTTTGGCCCATATGAGATCCGTAATAAAGTAATGGTTCATCTCCAAAGAATTTTGCAAATGTTGAAGTAATGGAATTGATATAGTTATCTATGTTAATTTTCATACCAATAAATAATTGTGGTAATGTCCCTACAAATAAAATAACGATTATCGACAGAACGAGATGGATCGGTATTTCAACAAATTTATTTGTGAGTATTTTTTTCATAAGATTCCCCCAATATATCCTTTCTTCTGTACATATACGACAAATTTCCTAGGAAATCCTTGTTAGAATTTGTAAAAAAGAACGAACCAAAATTGGTCCGTTCTTTTTCTCTTTATTCTACTCTACATGCGCAGCTCGGTGTGCCAAACGACTTGATGCAGCTGCCGCAATTGCACCGACAATATCATCAAGGAACGTATGAACTTTCCCACCAGATTTATCATTTAAGTATTGCAAAATACCTGGTTTTACTTTATCGATATAGCCAAAATTCGTGAAGCCAATGGAACCGTATACGTTGACGATAGATAAGGCAATGATTTCATCTACACCATATAGTCCTTCGTCACGCCCAATGATACTTTGTAATGGTTCACTAAGCATTCCTTTTTCCGCGAGAATATCTAATTCAATACCTGTGATAAGTGTATTTTGTACTTCGCGTTTTGATAATACACGCTCAACGTTATAACGACAGTCCTCCATTTTTAAATCTGAATGATACTTGTGCTGAAGAAAATATACTAGCTCACTAATGTCTTCAATCGTTACACCACGTTCTTTTAATAATTGTAATGCTTTTTCTTCTACTTCGTTTCGTTGTTTCATTGTTATCACCTGTTTTCTTTTTAATATTGTATACGTTACTTTGCGTTATCATGTGCATAGGAATGAATGGCGAGCAAGAGCTCATATATATAGAAAAAAACAGTAGGTGGCGAAGATTATGATTCGTTATATTTACGAGCATTATCATTTGCAAGTGAAAGAGCTCATACCTTTAGGTCACTATAAAAGTTTTTGGATTCGTAATCAAATTTATGTACTATTTCCAATTGGTAACTTAGAAGAAGATGAGCTAATCGAAATGAAAAATTTAAGTGACTATATGCGCCAACAAGGCGATCAAACAGTTATGTTATTTGTACCTAATATACATGGTTATTATGTAACTGAGATAGAAGAAACAAATTATTGCTTGTTAACGGGAACACGCTTCGTACAAAATGCGAACGCTTCACTTGGAAATGAGCTTGCCGTTTTTCATAAACGCGGTGCGTATTTTCCAAGTGAGGTTGAGCACTTACGACGCATTGGCGAATGGAAGGCACTATGGGAAAAAAGAATCGAGCAACTTGAAAGGTTTTGGCAATCAAAGGTGGCAAACCATCCTACTGATACATTCGATCAAATGTTTATCGAATCCTTTCCCTATTATCTAGGAATTGCTGAAAATGCAATTCAGTATGTTGCTGATACGGAACTAGATGATACACCACAGTTTGCCGATGCTGCAACAATTTGTCAGGAACGCTTTTCTCCTTCTTTATGGAAGTCCACACAACAGTTCAAAATCCCTGCTGATTGGGTATTCGATCATCCAAGCCGTGATTTAGCAGAATGGATTCGCACCATATCATTTGAGAAGAAAGGAGAATGGAAACAAACCATTTCTCAATTTTTAACTGATTATGAAAGGGTATATCCATTATCTTCTTTCGGTTGGCGCTTATTATTCGCGCGTCTTCTATTTCCGCTTCATTATTTTGAAACGGCGGAGCAGTATTACTTAACAGGGAACGAAGCTGTAAGAGAAATATATCGTGATCGTCTCGAGATGATGTTAGCTGATGTACGTCAAACCGAGCAATTTATCGGCAGTTTCTTTCAACTTGCTCGCACTCCTGTAAGAAAAACAGATATCCGTAAATTAGATTGGTTGTAATTGTGAAAAAAGAGACCAGTGTGGTCTCTTTTTTCTTGTGTGTTTTTAGCATCTAATCGTTGATTAGGGTGTAATATATGTAGCGGTGGTGGCCGACTGTTCTAGCCGCTTCCGCTTTTAATTATATCCAGCTGCGATGGCAAGCTCTTCGCGTCTAAGAACCTTCCGCACGAGAAAGTAAAGAACACTTTCTGTGCGAAAGAACCTTAGCCGGTCAGAGCTGTGCGTGCCATCTCCGCTTTTAATTAAAATACTTGTTCTACTTCAATTACTCCAGGTACTTCTTCTAGAAGCGCGCGTTCGATACCTGCTTTTAGTGTGATTGTAGAACTTGGGCAGCTGCCACAAGCACCTAGAAGGCGTAATTTTACGATACCGTCTTCGATATCAACTAGTTCTACGTCACCGCCGTCACGAAGTAAGAATGGACGTAATTTCTCTAATACTTCCGCTACTTGTTCATGCATGTTTTGGTTTTCCATATTTATCGACTCCTTTCAATAGTTTTATTATAATCAAGATAGAGGGGAAAATCTAATTTTTTATTACTGTAAAATTATTGTATGACAGTTTCTTTTGTATTTGTGACAATGAAAGGACGACTACATAAGATGGGGGAGTTTGTATGATTCATATTGATGTATACGGTGCAAAGGTAGTATGTGCAAGCTGC
The DNA here is from genome assembly GCF_000712595.1 of Bacillus manliponensis. GTDB lineage: Bacteria > Bacillota > Bacilli > Bacillales > Bacillaceae_G > Bacillus_A > Bacillus_A manliponensis. The sequence goes on along the minus strand of NZ_JOTN01000021.1, from coordinate 31,570 downwards.
GTTGGCATGCCATCTTCGACTGAAACGTTTGAATGGCTACAAGCAGCAATTGGCCGTAAGTATGAAGGACAGGAAGGGAAATTCTGTTTTGATTATATTGATATTCATGAAGAGCAACAAGATGAAGAGAAGCAAGCATTTGCAGAGCGAGTCATTGAAGAGGATTTGTTTTATCCAGTTGTTCTTATAAATGGTGAAATTGTTGGAGAAGGAAATCCTCGTTTAAAAGATGTATATGGAGAAATTGAAAAGTATTTATAAAATGAAAGCTCTCGTGATTGTAGCGAGAGTTTTTTTGTAAACTCCTTACTAAGGAAGCCTTAATTTTTAATCCCGCTATTTGCGGGCTGTAAGACTCCCACCTCAAAACTTGGGAAAAGCGAAGAAGTTTAGGTGGGAGATGAACGGTATGAATCTAGCTACGACTCCTAAGCACTCGAGCCACAAGCTAATCCTTTCTGTGGCAAACTTCGCCACGCCAAGGCTTATCTTGTGCTTGTCGTGCTTGAACAGTCGTCTTCGCTTTTGAATGTAAAAGTCCGATTGGTCGGGCTAACAATCAGTGGGGGATGGAGAAAACCCCCACTGATTGAAGTTTCACTTTATGGAGGATATAAAAAAGAAAGCGAGAATTACTTATGGTGCATAAAAGAAAGGAAGAGTAGATGATGAACAATGTACCGGTAGAAGTTCAAGCTTTTTTACATATGTATGTGAGTGAATTAAAAAGCACCTTACCACATGATCAAGTTATTGGTGTATATGTATATGGTTCTACAGCACTTGGCGCATTTCATTTGGAAACGAGTGATATTGATTTTGTGACGGTAACAAAAGAAGAATTAAAGAAGGATGAAGAAGAGAATCTTTGCGCGCTTCACAAAAGACTTTGTGAACATGGGCTAGGGAAACGAATGGACGGTATGTATATTCCGCTTGCTCACGTCGGACAGAAAAACGAAGAGATGGCAGCTTATCAATACTGTGCAGATGGAAAAATTCATAAGGGCTATTGGGATGTGAACGCTGTGACTTGGTGGACGCTGAAGCACCATGGAATTACAGTAACAGGGCGTGATGTAAGTCAGTTGTCACTGCAAGTAGGCTGGAATGATGTTGTGGAAACGATGAAATATAATATAGAACAATATTGGAGTAAAAAAGCAGCAAGTCCGTATTTGTTTTTCACTGATGAGTGGGTAGAATCCGCAGTTGTTACGATGGGACGTATTTTATATACGTTAGAGAACGGCGGGATTGTTTCAAAAGATGCAGGACTAACATATATGATGAAGTCTTCTCCAAAGTGGGAGCCGCTCTTGCAAGAAGTAAAGAGAATTCGCACTGGAAAAGGGGAGCGAGTAATGACAAGGTGGTCACGGATGAAGATGACGCGTCAATATTTGCTCGAAGGAATTGAAGTGTGTACAAATAAGTGGTTGTTACAGGATAGCCGATAAACTTTTAAAATAGCTGAAATAATTGCTTAGCTACACAACACAAAACAAGAGCCCTTGGGCTCTTGTTTTGTGTTTAACCGTTATGGTATTTGTACATCCATAAAATTCCCGATTTTAATAGACGAGGGACACGGCCCATTAATGGTTGGTTTGCAAGTAAACCGAAGCCGTGCTTTTTTCCGAGTGATCCAAGAACACCTTTTAGTTTAATAACAGGTAGTTCGTCTGGAAGTGGTTCGTTGTTCCATCGTTTTATTAATATTTGGACAATTTGCTCTCCTTGTCCCTCAGCAAGTTGAGCGGATGGTGCGTGTGGCAATGCTGCGCAGTCGCCGACAACATAGACGTGCTCGTTGCTTGGAATATTATGATGTTTTGTTAAAACGATGCGGCCACCGTTATCTTGTTCAACTGGTAAGTTTCGTACAACTTCATGTGCTTGAATACCAGCTGTCCATACGATTGCATCGCATTCTAATGGTTCATCATGATTGTAGACGATGTTTGATTCTACTTTTGTAATGTTAGAGTTTCGGATAATGTTAACATTATGTTTGTGAAACCATTTTTCTACGTATCTACTTAATTTTTCAGGATATGGATATAGAATGCGATCTTTACGATCAAATAAGTGGATTTCTAAATCTGGGCGACTTTCACGTAATTCACTTGCTACTTCTACACCGCTTAGTCCTGCACCAACCACTGCAACTGTTGCATTTGGTTCTAGACCGTTTAGTTGTTCATATGTTTTTCGTGCTTGTTCAATGGACTGGAGGCTATGCGTATATTCCTCTGCTCCAGGAACGTTATGATATTTATCTACGCAGCCAAGTCCGATAATAAGGTCATCATACTGTACGATATCACCGCCATCAAGATGAACGGATTTACTTTCAAGATCAATATTTGTTACCGTACCATATTTTATATTTAGACGCGGATGCTCTGGAAACGGAATGCGAATATGTGTTTCTGAAATTGTTCCTGCCACTAATGCATAGTATTCTGTTTTAAAACAGTGATATGGTACTTTGTCGATTAATGTCACTTGGACATCATCTGGAAGTTGGTTATGTGGTAGAAGCCTCTGTAGAATTCTCATCCCACCGTAGCCCCCGCCTAATAATACGAGGTGTTTCATGATGGATTACCCCTTTTCTGTTGAAATATCCCCTAGTCATACAATTTTATATTGAAAAAATATTTTGACTTTACTCATACAAATTATATCGAATTTGTGAACAAATAACAATGCAGGAATGCACACTCTGTTGTACAATAGGTAGAAAAGTGACAGTAAAATGGAGTCGATTGTTGGCATATAATAGTTTGAAATAGATAACAGGGGTGAGAAAAGTGATCAAACCATTAATCGAATTTTGCGTCGGGAACTTAGCAAGTGGTTCACAAGCAGCGATGGAAAAGTTGGAAAGAGATCCAAACTTAGATGTAATGGAATATGGTTGTCTCGGATATTGTGGTATTTGTTTTGAGGGACCATTTGCACTTGTGAACGGTGAAGTTGTTCAAGGTGCAACGGTAGAAGAGCTTGTAAATAACGTATATGAATATTTGGACGAAAATCCAATGTTTTAAGGCGCCTTATAAAAGAGGCGTCTTTTTTAGTGCTGTCATGCGAGAGTAAAAAACCAATTAGAGGAAATGCTAACGAAGAATTATAAACTTCGAGGTGAAAGTATGAACATTATTTGGGGGCTTATAGGGATTGCTGTCATTCTTTTAATTGGCTATGTGTTATCGAATAATAGAAAAGCTATTTCAGCACGCACCGTTTTTGGTGCTTTAGCAATTCAACTATTGTTTGGATTTATGGTGCTACAGTGGAATGTTGGTCGCATGATTTTAGAAAAAGTAACCCAATTTGTCCAAAAGATTATGGATTTTGCAAATGCCGGAATCCTATTCTTATTCGGTAGTTTAGGTGACCCAACGCAAAACACTGGGTTTGTATTTGCATTTCGCGTCTTACCAATTTTAATTTTTTTATCTTCAGTAATTGCGGTCTTATACTACTTAGGAATCATGCAGTGGATCGTTCGTATTATTGGCGGAGCATTATCAAGATTGCTTGGTACAAGTCAATCAGAGTCATTATCGGCAACGGCAAATATTTTCCTTGGACAAACAGAGGCCCCGCTTGTGATTCGGCCGTATATGCCAAGGTTAACAAAGTCCGAATTGTTTGCAGTTATGGTCGGTGGGCTCGCGTCTGTATCCGGTTCTACTTTGTTTGGATATGCTGCGCTTGGTGTACCGTTAAAATTTTTATTAGCAGCAAGTGTTATGGCAGCACCGGCTGGTTTGTTAATGGCGAAGTTGCTGTTTCCAGAAACAGATGAGCCAGAAGTACATACAAAGCATGAAGAAAATGATGAAGATCGTGATACTAAGCCAGCGAACGTGATTGATGCAGCTGCGCGTGGTGCAGCTGATGGGTTATCACTTGCGCTGAACGTAGGAGCGATGTTGATTGCGTTTATTGCGATTATTGCACTGTTAAATGGAATTGTTGGTGGTATTGGCGGATTGTTTGGTGCACCGAAGTTATCACTAGAATTGATACTTGGGTACCTATTTTCTCCATTAGCGTTTGTGATTGGTGTTCCTTGGAATGAAGCGATTACGGCAGGAAGTTTTATCGGTCAAAAGTTAATTTTAAATGAATTTGTAGCATTTACTGACTTTGCACCTCAAATGGGAACACTTTCTGAGAAAACGACAGCAATTATTACATTTGCCCTTTGTGGTTTTGCAAACTTATCATCGGTTGCCATTTTACTTGGTGGACTTGGTGGTATGGCACCGACAAGACGCGGAGATATCGCAAAGTTTGGACTGCGCTCTATTATCGCTGCGACACTTGCGAATTTATTAAGCGCAGCAATTGCGGGAATGTTTGTATAAAATGCAAAAAAAGCCCCTTTCCGAAAGGGCTTTTTTCTTATAACACTTGTGTAAGCACGACTAATATTAGGAGTCGCCAAAAGTTGTCAAATATAAGAATCGGGGGACGTTCTTATTGTGTTCCAAAAGCATGCATTTTATACTTAAAGCAATTAAATTTTTTTGGAGTGGCTACGATGAAACAATTTACATTTACGAAAATGCATGGTCTTGGAAATAATTATATTTATGTAAATCTGTTTGAAGAAACGCTAGTAGAAGAAGAACTAGCACGCATTGCGGAAAAAGTTTCAAATGTGAATACAGGAATCGGATCGGATGGGATGATTTTAATTTGTCCGTCTGAAGTGGCACCTGTAAAAATGCGTATCTTTAATAAAGATGGTTCAGAAGGAAAAAACTGCGGAAATGGTTTACGTTGCGTAGCGAAGTACGCTTACGAACATAAATTAGTAGAAGAAACAGTGTTTACGATTGAGACGTTAGGCGGTATTGTCACTGCGGAAGTAACAGTAGGAGATAATGTTGTCACATCAGTAACAATTGATATGGGAGCACCTCGTTTAAAACGCGAAGATTTACCGATGCTTGGTGAAGGTGAGCGTGAAATATTCGCATATGATGACAAAAATTATGTGTTCACAGCTGTATCTATGGGAAATCCACATGTCGTTACGATTGTTGATAAGATTGGTGAAGCACCTCTTACTACGCTAGGTCCTATCGTTGAAAAACATGACATGTTCCCAGAAGGAGTAAACGTTGAGTTTATTGAAGTCGTAAACGATAACGAACTTCATTTTCGCGTATGGGAGCGTGGATCTGGTGTGACGGAGGCGTGTGGAACAGGAGCGTGCGCGGCTGTTGTAGCATCCATTTTAAATGGGAAAATGGAGCGTGGAAAAGAAATTACAGTGCACTTAGCTGGCGGTGATTTACGTATTACATGGACTGAAGAAGGAACAGTGTTCATGAAGGGACCTGCTGAAGTCATTTGCACAGGAGTGTATCATTACGACATATAACAGTAAACATGTATAATAGAAGTAGAAAAGAAAGGAAGGTGAATGCTGTGATTGAAGTAACTGAACAAGCAGCATATCAAATTCAGGACATGTTAAATCAAGCTGAAAATGGAGAGAAGTACGTACGCTTTGCGGTACATGGTGGCGGATGTAGTGGTCTTTCTTACGGATTAGGCTTTGACACAGAAATCAAAGAAGACGACACAGTACTTGAATTTCATGGCGTAACATTTTTAATTGATAAAGAAAGCACACCGATTGTAAACGGTGTGAAAATTGACTACAAACAATCAATGCTTGGCGGCGGATTCACAATCGATAATCCGAATGCAATCGCATCATGCGGGTGTGGTTCATCTTTCCGTACAGCGAAGAATGCTGGTAAGCCAGAAGAGTGTTAAGCTTTTTCACTTTATTAGTCTATTTGAAAACTGAGCTAACGGTTGAGGGTTATATGTTTTAGACTGTGTAAAATATATATAAACGACTAGCTAACATGTAATAAAAGAAAACCTTCTTAACGATGAAATTAAATCGTTAAGAAGGTTTTTTATATTGAAAAAGAAAAGACACATCGCATTGAATATTTTGTAACAAGCTGGAATTTTTATGTTATATACAACATAAAATCAAAAAGAGATTATAAAACTCCCTATTCTAAATAAATTCTAGAAAATCTAATTTTCAGTGAAATATATGAAGTGCTGAAAAATATCAAAATAATAAATAGTGTGGAGGAGGATTTAAGATGCAAAAAGATTTCACATTACTTATTGCTGATGAAGAAAAAGAAAAAGAAGAGTTAATCACTCAAATGGAAGATACAAAAGTTAAATTTAAGCAAGCAGTTATTACATATGCAAAAGATTGGTTTCGTAAACAAGCAAAATTAGAAATAACAGATAAGCCAAGATTAGCTAAAAGATTAGGGTCAGAACAATTAAGAAATTTAAAAAAGAGAATTGAAGATTTAATAAATCAATCAGAACAGCTAGTAGATGAGTATTTAGATGACAATTCAATATGGTGGCATTTAAGTGAGAAAAAATGGATTGTTCCTTACAATGATAGAATACCAGGCGAAATTCATAAAGCTGTTAAATTAATGTTTGGAGAATTAGGAGTTATTTTAGCAGAAGCAGGGTTTGTTGAGTTAAACCCTATAATAAAACAGTATACTTCTGGTAGAGAGCATAATCTTTGGGTAGAAGATGATTTAAGAAGAAGACCTTGTTATCCATATCCATTGAGCTTTACAAGCGAAATTAAAAAAATATACGCTGAATATCATGAATTAGCGAAACGAACAGAAGAAAGAAATAGTAACATTAAAAAATTACAAGCAGAAAAAGAAGAAAGTCACGTTGGGGATTTGTGGGATTCTTTATAAGATGAACCTCGTGACAAAGAGGTTAAATGTTATTGATAGTAAATCTTTTAATGAAAGTATATTTTTGATTTGTGAGCTGTAATGTTGAGTTACCTAAAGTTGCGAAGTAAATAATTAGGAAATCCCTTTAACAATTGTTAAAGGGATTTTTTTATCCCGCTATTTGCGGGCTGACACTCAGTGGGGGATGAAGAAACCCCTCATTGAGTGAAGTTTCACTTTATAAATAGCAAAAAAAGTCAAAAAAAGATGTTGCTACTTCGTTATCATAGTTAATGGGAGGAGGGTTTAGCATTGAAATACGAAGGAACTATTCAATTAGCTATCGATTGGATTGAAGAACATTTACATGAAGAAATTTGTGCAGATGATATTGCATATATTGCTGGTTTTTCAAAATATCACTTTCATAGAATTTTTCAAAATACAGTTGGGATGTCTGTTTCAGAATATACGAGAATGAGGCGGCTGACGAATGCAGCAACAGTACTCCTGTATACAGAAGAAAGAATTCTTGATATCGCTTTACATCTCCAGTTTGAATCACAAGAAGCGTTTACACGTGCGTTTAAGAAGATGTATCGTTTACCACCTGGTCAATTCCGGCGTGTGATGAGGGATATAGTAATGACAAAAAAGGAGGTTTCGAGTATGGAAGAGCAAATAAAAGGTTGGTTTTTAAGTGGATCGCATCCGTTTCACTATGAGATGGGGACGGATAGAGAGATTGTACATCAAGGAAGAGTATCAGGATATTTAAAGTCAAAAACGGTTGAAAATGGCGAACAATTTGCGACAATGATGCAACAATTTAAGGCAGATAAATATGTTGGAAAGCGAATCAAACTTTCTGGATTTATTAAAACAACAGATGTTGAATTTTTTGCAGGAATGTGGATGCGTGTTGATAATGCTGGAGATGAGGTACTTCAGTTTGATAACATGAGCGATAGACCTCTTGTTGGTACGAAACATTGGAATCATTATGCAATTGTATTAGATGTGCCGGAAAATGCGGCAACAATTTTATTTGGAATATTGCTTTCCGGTAAAGGAAAAGTGTGGATTGACGGATTGAAATTTGAAGAAGTAGACCATAATACACCAACGACTCACATGACATTTCCTGTAGAATTATTAGATGAACCAACAAATTTATCATTTGAAGAGGAATAGAGATGATTAAAGAAATATTGCTTATTGGCTGGGAACTTATTACGGTGCAAATGCCTCTGTACTTAAATATTTGGATTGCACTCTTATTGCTAAGTAGTGTATTAGAAGGAGTTTTTAAATCCATACAGCAGAAACGTCCTCTTGGAAATGCGTTATTAATAGCGGTGATAGAAGGACTGATTGTGACCGTTGTTGCGCTTGGTATTACTGCTTTTGGAATTCGTCTTATTGATTGGATTCTCCCAGGGCATATAGAACCATTTAGTCGGGAAAATACTGTTTTATTTAGTGTTATAATTGTGACGGCAGCTCTTGTTGTAGATGTAATTGTGAGGGGTGTTACTAAGAATAAACAGCCTATTGTTTTCTTTAGTGTAGTAATCATGGCGATTGTTGTTGCATTTGCATTCTTATTTGGAATGGTAGCTGTATTTAACTCCGCAATATCTGTTAGTTTAGTTGTTCTTCTTATTATAAGTGTTAGTTTGAGCTTACTATTAGGGACAGTTTATTATACGAAAACAAATTGAGAAAGAACTAGGTGTTGAAAACTCCTAGTTCTTTTTTATAACAGGTATCCATATTTCACTTTTAAACATCGGTGAGGTTACATCTTTTCCTTCATTCCATAGAATTTCTGGACCGTCTACTTGTTCATAGTTTGATGATGGGAACCATTCGGAATAAATACGTCCCCATATATTTTGCAATGTTTCAGGAAATGGTCCAATAGCTTCAAATACCGCCCATGTTGAGACCGGGACCTCTAGCGTTGTAAGGTGAGCGGGACATTTTTTAGTTGTTGCTACGCCAATATAATGGTCAAGCTCTCCTTTTTCCTTCATTCGGTCCTCGGAAAAGTTTGTAGATGCACTGATTAATCCGGTAGGTGCAACATTTGATAGACTTTTAAGTGTATTTATCATTTCACTATCTAAACTTCTCCACATTGCAGCAATCTCTGGGTTCACTCCACCAAAAATAATCGGAACTCTTTTTTGAATCCCAACAATTCGAAATTTCTCTTTTTCCACAATCCGATAGTTCATTTCGCTTCCTCCTTGAATTGAGAATTGAAAGGTCATTCGTGGATAGGCTTTCAGCGAAGAACTACTATTTCTTATTTCTGAAGGTGTTACGCCATGTAATTTTTGAAAGGCCCTTGTAAAAGAATCAGGTGAGTTGTATCCGTATTTTATGGCAATATCAATGATTTTCACATTGCTATTTATTAGCTCGAACGCTGCAAGTGTAAGGCGACGACGGCGAATATATTCAGAAAGTGTTATGCCAGCAAGAAAAGAAAACATTCTTGTAAAATGATACTGCGAGCAAAACGCTAACTTTGCAACCTTTTCAAAATCAATCTCGTTCATAAGATTTTCTTCCACATAGTTTAATGCTTCATTCATACCTTTAAGCGAATCCATTTGTGACGACCTCCTTCATTCATACAATAGCAAGAATTGAAAATATCCATCCGACATTTCATGCACAGTTATGTAGGATGATAACTGACTACGGAAGGGAAAATAGTGTATTACAAATCTGTAAGCTTTCTGTAAGGGAAATGAATTTTACCTTTTAGGCTTTGCTAGTAACATAACATATGTAAGGCAAGCGAGGTGAAAAAATGAAAGCAATTGTAAAAGGATTCGTTGTAATTGCACTTATATTAGGCGTTGGCACGTTTTACGTTCAAACGAAAACAGAAGGTGTACAAGCGTTTTTTGATAATTACTTTTCTGCAAAAGAAGTAAAAGAGTACTATGTTGTAACAAATAAGCCAGAAGAAAAAGGCGGCAAGTACTTATATACATTCCATGGCTATGATAAAGATGGAAATGAACAAATCGTTAAGAAGATGATGGATCGTGAGCTTCGTGAAGGTGCGTATTTACGAATCTTCTCAAAAGGAGCACAAGGTAAAGGGTGGCATGAAGTGCAAAAAGAAGATGTGCCGAAAAAAGCGTTGGAAAAACTAAATAAAAATTAATTTGAGGTGAAGGAAATGAAACGAGTATTAGCACTTTTAAGCGTATTAGTTGTATTTACAACAATGTTAGCAGGCTGTAATTTAAACCGAGTTGGAACTGATAAATATTACACACAAATTACGGTTGATGGGAATGAAAAAATAGACAAAGCTGATAACGGCGAGAAATTTCAAACTTTCGAGTATAAATTAGCTTCATTTGATAAAGATGGTAAAGAAAAAGAGATGGAATTTACAGCGCAAAAGAACTTACGTAAAGATGCATTCTTATGTCTGTACTATGATGAGAAAAAAGGCGTGAAATCTTGGCAGGAAGTGAAAGAAGATGAGCTTCCGAAAAAGGTAAAAGAAAAATTAGGTGTGAAGTAATAGAGAAGATTTGGCCCGAGGGCCAAATCTTTTTTTACTTACATATTTTCAAATTCTACTTCTGATATAACGATGAATCCATATCTTCTGAATAGTGCAGTTGTCACGCCATATCCATCCTTTTTGTTTCCGTTAAATTCTCCGGTGTAAATGGTGGAGCTGCCGCATGATGGACTGCGTTCTTTTAGAATGATCAGTTCTGGTGCTAAAGGTTTAATTTTTTCTAGCGCTTCGTATGCACCTTGCACGAAAGCGTCCGTTACATCATTGCCATGTTGATCGATGACTCTTGCTGTTCCGTCTAATACGTCATCGCCATTTCCACCAACAATTTCGGCAGGAGGGCGTGGTGTTGGTAATCCTCCTAATACTTCCGGGCAGACGAGAGTGGCCTCTTCATTTTGAAGAAGCTTTTCAATTTTAGAAATGAGGTTATCGTTCCCATCGTAACGACAGGCGATGCCAGCTAAACAAGCGCTAATAACAATCATTGCATTCGCTCCTTTTTAAAAGAAAGGAATTTTCTCTCGAAGTGTTTGTAGATTTTGGTGTATTCCTTTTTTATGACCGATTTTTAGGTTATAAAGCAGTTCATGAAATACTGCATGGTGCTGATAATAACGATCCATTCGTTCAAAAAATGTTTCGTCATTTGGAAACGGTGTTTGCTCTTTATAATAATTGTATACCAATCTTGCAAATGTTGCGCCGTAATCGGCATATAATCTGTAAAAGTCATACGCCGGATCACCAATACAGGCGTCGCCAAAATCGATAACGCCGTGAAGACCATTTTTATATAAAATGTGTGTGTAACTAATGTCACCGTGGATGATGCTTTTGGCTGTTGATTGCTGTTGAACGAGAGAAATGATGTTAGAAAAATACGCGTGAATGTACTCTTGTTCATGTTTTGTAAGAAGTGGGAAAATAGATTGTCCTACATTTTGAAAATGGTCTCTCCAAAATGCTTCGTCATGCTCACGGTGATAATTTAAACCTGCTACATCTACTCTATGTAATGTTGCCATGAATGTAGCGATTTGCTCTGCGACTACTTCTTGTTTTTCTAAAGAATGTAATAGCTCTTTCGTTAAAAAATTCCCATCAATTAATTTGTAATAACATCCAAATACGTTGCCGCGTTGATCATGTAGCAAGTTGTACAAAGGTACACAAATGTCTAACTCTTTATGTAACCTTTCTAACAATTTTCCATCACGTTCAATCCGTTTTCGACTTTGTTCTGTACGTGGAAAACGAAACAGCCATTCGTTATTAATAATAACACCAATGTTATCCCAGCCGCGCGTTTCTACTTGGAATGACTCAATTTGCAAATGCGGGAGATATTGCTGAATTGTATGTATATAGTTCATGTGAAACTGCTCCTTCGATATATAGTTGAAATTATAACAAATTGTTCTGTCATTTTTTAATTGTAGATGCATCATTAGAATGGGGCGTGGAACACTCGGATTCCCATTTAAAAAAGAGTCACGTGCTAAGCACATGACTCTTAATCAAACTTTCGTACGACAGGAACACGAATTGCGACAAAAAGAACAAATACAATTACAGCAATTGCACCGCTTTTCATAATTGTGACAATCGGTAAACCTGCGGCTAAGGCAAGGGATGTAAATGCATAGGAAAGTGGAATGAAGCCCATGGATGTTAACATAAGTAAACTCATGACACGTCCCATCATTTCTTCTTTCACTGTCGATTGAATCATTGCCATAAGCGGCACGATTGCCATCGCAATTGTCATGCCATAACATGCACCGGCAAGTAAGGCGTGCCAAAGCTCTGTACTAAAGTTTAATATGAAGAAGAACATACCAGACAACAGCATCATTACAATGCAAAACAAACCACGGCGTCTGCTTATATTCCTTAATCCAACGATAACGGCCCCAACTGCCATTCCACTTCCAACAGCTGCTTCCAAATAGCTAAAATGAAGTGAGTCACCGTGCAGCACGTTTTTCACAAATAGCGGGAATCCGACTTGCATCGGTCCGATTAAAAATAAATTTAAAAAGGCACTACAAATTAAGAAAGTAGAAAGAAATGGTGATTCTTTCACATAAAGAATGCCCTCTTTGATGGAGGTAAACATACTCTTTTCTTCTTTCTTTTCCTGTTGCAATGTCATTTGAATCTTTTGGACAAGGATTGCAGCAAGGATTAATAACAAAATGGTGATTGAAAAAATCGTTTCGTAGTTACTAAACTTAATAAGAATGCCGCCAAGCACAGGTCCTAAAATAACGGATGCTTGGTTTGACATGTGCGTTAATGAATTTGCTTGTGTGAGCTGGTGCTTTTCTACGAGCTCAGGCAAAATTGATCCGTCCGCTGACCAAAAGAAAGCATCAGCAAGTCCAAAAAATAGGGCGAAGAGTGCAAATGTATAAAGCGTCACATCACCGACAATAAACCAAGTTAAAATGGCTGAAACAAGCAAGGCTCGTACAATATTGGAATAAAACATGATATTTTTCTTTGGGAATTTATCGGCAATGGCCCCGCCAACAATCATAAAAATAAGGCGTGGTACACTAAGTGCCACGAATACAATGCCAAGTGAAGCTTCTAAATTTAATGTTTTTGCTATGTACCACGTTTGAGAAAATGTAAAAAATGCTAAGGCAAAGCTTGAACATAGAGTAGCTGTCCAAAGAAAGAGGAAGTTTGTATTCTTTAATAATGGAACACTTACTTCTTCTTGTGGGGTGGCCACTTCTTTTTGTTGTAGTTCCTCCATATTGCTTCCTTTCTATTGCATAGTTTAGTATCTTTTTTTACTGTTTCTTCTTTTTCTATACAGATACTTTTTCATTGTATGAAAAAATAGAGGATTTGCCCAGCTAAGATTGAAAGGAAGCATATGAAGGTTTATCTTTCGAGTGCTATGTAAATATCAACTTGTGCATTATCGGGGTTTGTAGCACGTTCATCATACAACTCAAAATCGACAGTGAAGGCACGTTGATTTTCTTTTGACCATTCCCAAATGTATGCCCACATCTCAGGAACGACTTCCGGGATTTTACCACGACGCGTCGTAAAAACAGCGTATGTTGTTTTTGGAACAGAAAGTAAGGTCATGTTTTCTGAAATGGGCTCAAAAGCGGAAACTGCATTGCCGATTGTGTACGTGTAAGAGCCGGTCTCATCGCTTTCGTAGTTGGAGTATAGCGCGATTATTTCTGCACCTGTTTTATTCGGAATTTGATTCATAATATCTTCTTTGAAGTACGTTTGCCATAGATGAGGAATCTTTCCATTAGCAGAAAATTCAACGTCGTTTCGCGTTGTAACAGAGATACCGACAGAGCGAAATATATCTTTTGTTATAATTGTAGGTTGCATATTTTTTCCTCCCTCTAAATAGAACATTAGTTCTTATTTAGAGTAACATATATGAGAGGAGATTTGAATATTTTTCTGAAAAAATAAAAAAGTGACTGGATTCCGAGCAATTCTGACCGGAAAACCGAAAAGCCCCGGCATGCCGGGGCTCTCTCTTTATTAAAACATACTAGAACTATGCATTGGTTGTAGTTTTGCGTTTGGATCAAAGTATGCTTTTGCATTGTTGACAGCTGTTGGTGCTTCGCCAAATCCACATGCAATAAGCTTTACTTTGCCTTCATATGTACAAATGTCACCAGCTGCGTAAATGCCTAAGATATTTGTTTCCATTTTTGAGTTCACAAGGATGCTGTTCTTTTGAATCTCTAAGCCCCAATCTTTAATTGGGCCAAGGGAAGAGACGAATCCGTAGTTGACGATAACATCATCGACATCAATGACTAACTTTTCTTCCGTTTTTACATGTTGTAGCACAACTTGTTCAATTTTGTCTTCGCCAATTAACTCTACAGGTACGTACGGTGTTTGTACGTTTGCTTTTGAGTTCATTAAGTTTTCAACACTATGCTCATGCGCGCGGAATTTATCGCGGCGGTGGGCAATTGTAACTTGTTCAGCGATTGGCTCTAACATCATTGTCCAGTCTACTGCAGAGTCGCCGCCACCAAATACTACGACGCGTTTTCCTTCGAACTTGTTCATATCATCAACAAAATAGTGTAAGTTTTTCTTCTCAAATTTCTCTACGCCTTCTAGTTCTAAACGGCGCGGTTGGAATGCTCCATTTCCAGCTGTAATAATAACGGATTTTGAGTAGTGCGTTTCTTTATTTGTGACAAGTTTGAAGATGCCATCTGCTTGTTTTTCAACTGTTTGGACAGCTTCTTCTAAGCAAACCGTTGGATCAAACTTTTTCATTTGTTCTTTTAAGTTGTCAATGAGTTCTTGCGCACGTACTTTTGGGAAACCCGCTACATCGTAAATATATTTCTCAGGGTATAGTGCAGATAATTGACCACCAAGTTGTGGTAAACTTTCAATAATCTTCACGCTGGCTTGTCTCATACCGCCATAAAATGCTGTGAACAGTCCTGTTGGACCTCCACCAATAATCGTGATGTCATATACTTTTTCATTTTCTGTCACTGCCGACTCCCCCTATACATAGAAATTTGGATTTTTCCGTGAATGAAGTGTAATCAAACTTAAAACAAATCATACCATATTTTATGGAAAAAAACCTTAGAAACAGACTGAATAGTATGTCACTTCTTGCATAGATTTATGAAAGAAGCGAAAACTAATTTCTGTATATAAATGTAATAAAAGTTATTCAAAAACAAGGATTATTTAGAAATGTTTATTATTTTCAGAGCGCTTGAAATCTAAAAAGAAACAAACTAATATAGGTAAGTAATATGTTAATTTTTTATGACAAATTTCGTAATATTATACGAATGCGTTTTGTTACGGTTGAGAATGTGAGAAATTCCACATTCTTGACAAGTTGAGTGTTAATCACTTTGTACTTATTTTCATTACTATTATATAAAGAAGAAGGTTGTGATTCGGGTGAAAACTCCAAAAATCGTAGTTCTAGGTGCAGGTTATGGTGGAATGATTACAACAGTTCGCCTACAAAAAACATTATCTGTAAATGAGGCAGATATTACATTAGTAAACAATAACAGCTATCACTATCAAACAACTTGGTTACATGAAAGTGCAGCTGGTACATTAGCAGACGATAAAATTTGTCTTGAAATTCAAGATGTAATTGATACAAACAAAGTAAACTTCGTGCAAGATACAGTTGTAGAAATTAAACATGAAGAAAAACGTGTTATCTTAAAAGATAGCGAGTTAGAGTATGATTACTTAGTAGTAGGTATTGGTTTTGATTCTGAAACATTTGGTATCCCAGGATTAAAAGAGCATGCATTCTCTATTACAACAATTAACGCAACACGTGAAATTCGTGAGCATACAGAAGCGAAGTTCGCTCAGTATGCAGCTGAAAAGCGTGACGAGTTAGTAACAATCGTAGTTGGTGGCGCAGGATTTACTGGTATTGAGTATGTAGGTGAGCTTGCAAACCGCGTACCAGAACTTTGCAAACAATACGGTGTACCTCGTGAAAAAGCACGTATCATCTGTGTTGAAGCTGCTCCAACAGCACTTCCTGGTTTCGATCCAGCATTAGTTGATTATGCTGTAAGCCAGTTAGAGAAAAAAGGTGTAGAATTCCGCATTGGTACTGCGATTAAAGAAGCAACTGAAGAAGGTATTATGGTTGCAAATGGCGAAGAAACAGAATTAATTAAAGCTGAAACTGTAGTTTGGGCTGCGGGTGTTCGCGGTAAAGCTCTTGTTGAAGAGTCTGGCTTTGAAGCAATGCGTGGTCGCGTAAAAGTTGATGAGTTCATGCGTGCTCCAGGTCATGAAGATGTATTCATGGTTGGTGATGCTGCATTAATCATTAACGAAGAAATTAACCGTCCATACCCACCAACAGCACAAATCGCAATTCAACAAGGTTACAGCATTGCACACAACTTAGCTGTACTAGTTCGTGGTAAAGGCGAAATGCAAACATTTGCATTCGACAACAAAGGTGCTGTATGTTCATTAGGTCATGACGACGCAATGGGCGTTGTAATGGGCAAAAAGTTAACTGGTTGGAAAGCTTCCTTCATGAAGAAAGTAATCGACAACCGTTACCTATTCCTACTTGGTGGACCGTTATTAGTTCTTAAAAAAGGTAAATTAAAGTTATTTTAATATGTAAGAAGAAGCAGAAATGACAATATGTCGTTTCTGCTTTTTGTTTATCCCGCATTAACGTGCTGTAAGACTCCCACCTCAAAACTTGGGAAAAGCGAAGAAGTTTAGGTGGGAGATGAACGGTATGAATCTAGCTACGACTCCTAAGCACTCGAGCCACAAGCTAATCCTTTCTGTGGCAAACTTCGCCACGCTAAGGCTTATCTTGTGCTTGTCGTGCTTGAACAGTCGTCTTCGCTTTTGAATGTAAAAGCTCCTAGTACTCAGTAGGGAATGGAGACCCCATTGAGTGAAGTTTCATTTTGTTTAATGATGAAAAAATAGAGTGGTGCAAGGTGTGTAATATGTAACCGTGATACACTTTCAGGAAAAGTGTAGTATAATATATAAAAAAAGAATGAATATTCTGTTGTTTCTTGTGGAAGGGGTGTTGCAGCATGGGGAAACGCGGAAATGTGTGGTTAGCTGTTAGTGGGCTTGTTGTAACGGAAGATGGAAAGTGGCTATTTGTAAAGAAAAAGTACGGTGGTTTAAAAGGAAAATGGTCATTGCCAGCTGGTTTTGTTAATGAAGGTGAAACAATTGATGCAGCGGTACAGCGTGAAGTACGAGAGGAAACAGGCATTAAAACAAATGTAAAGGGCATCATCGGTATGCGTTCAGGTGTTATTCACAATGAAATTAGTGATAATATGGTTATTTTTTTATTAGAGCCTGAAAGTAAAGAAATTGTAGTTCAGGAGAAAGAGTTATCAGAAGTAGCCTTTTTATGTCCAAATGAAGTGGCGCATGATGAAAATGCTTCTGTCTTAATTCAGCATCTATTAGATCATATGTCAACGTCTCTTTTAAAAATGGACAAGGGTGTAAATCCTGGAGAGCAGTTTGGATATAATGCCTATCATGTGTTTTTATAAATAAAGTTCAACTAACAATCAGTGGGAGAGGCTTTATTCTCCACTGATTGTTAGTTGAACGAATCGGGCTTTTATGGGCTGGTTATTTCTCATCTAAACTTCTTTGTATTTTCTTAAGTTTTTGGTGGGAATATTACAGCCCGTTAAAGCGGGATAAAGGGGGAGCTGTATGAGTATACCGGTATTACT
Organism: Bacillus manliponensis; assembly: GCF_000712595.1. Lineage (GTDB taxonomy): Bacteria > Bacillota > Bacilli > Bacillales > Bacillaceae_G > Bacillus_A > Bacillus_A manliponensis. Next base: position 13,952 of record NZ_JOTN01000021.1, on the reverse strand, counting down.
AATTTCAATGATGCTATTTCTTGTTTTATTTTTTGGTATTGGTTTTTTACTCAACATGATCTTACGAGCAACGTGGGTAATGGCGATTATTTACCCTTTAATCTGCATTTTTATTATCGATAAAGTGAGCTTATTTGATTACTTTTTAAGCCCAAAAGAGTCATTTTCTTCACTTGGAACAAGCATGATGAATCTCGGACAAGCAGATGCATTTATTTTATCAACAGGCTTACTTGGCGCGTTTTTGTCAGGAATTGTTATTAAAAAGTTACGTCAAAATGGATACCAAATGTTTTAAAACGACCAGTTTCGTGGTCGTTTTTTTTGTTTTTGGAGGGTGTATCAGCTATTTTCACGGGTGTATCGGCTATCTTCACGAGTGTATCGGCTATCTTCACGAGTGTATCGGCTATTTTCACGGGTGTATCGGCTATCTTCACGGGTATATCGGCTATTTTCACGGGTGTATCGGCTATTTTCACGGGTATATCAGCTATTTTCGCGAGTGTATCGGCTATTTGGCTCCTCTATGAATAGTTCCCTTCTGTATAGGGAACTACTAACGATGAAGGAGTGTGGAATATAAAAATGTTAAAACGATATGGCATACGCATCATAATGACTTGTTTATTTGTAACAGCGTTATGTGTGACGTGGCAGGCGATAACAGGTGTTTCTTTTTCTGATGTGGCGAAATGGTATAACGAAAGTGCAGTATCAAAAGTTCACGCAGCGGAGAGAGAGAAGGCGGTTGCTCCAAGTAGAGCGGCAATTGAAGCGTTAGGAAAATCAAAGGATTGGTCACAGTATCGTCAGATGGAAGTGACAGCAACAGGTTATACATCTGGTGTAGAATCAACAGGAAAATATCCAGGTCACCCAGAGTATGGGATTACGTACTCTGGCGTCCGTGTAAAACGTGATATATACTCGACAATTGCTGCTGACTTGCGTGTTTTTCCGCTTGGAACAGTTTTATTTATCCCTGGTTATGGCTATGGCGTAGTTGCTGATAAAGGCGGTGCCATTAAAGGAAATCGTCTCGATTTATATTATGACACTGTGGAAGACGTATATAGTGAGTGGGGAAAAAAGAGGCTTCATGTCTATATTGTAAAAATGGGAAATGGTAAGTTGAATGAACAAGAATTAGCACAATTAAATGAAAATCAAGCAATGCAAGTGTTTCGAAATCAATATAAAAATGGCAGATAGTCTAGCGCATAGAAGCGCTAGACTTTTTTCATTTTGCTTGCGATGATAAAGAAAATGGGGAGGGAGTGCTGTGGAAGATTATCCGTTAGCGTACTACGAGTTTTTCGTGAAATATAATGAAGAAGATTATTATACGTGTCATGACTTACTTGAGGAAATGTGGCTTGAGGACCGCAGTAACTTATTTTTAAAAGGGTTATTGCAAATGTCTGTTGCGCAATATCATTATAGTTACGGGAATATAAAAGGCGCGCGCATGATGATGGAAGTGGCAGAGCAGTATTTAACTCCGTATAGTCCAGTTTACTGGAATTTAGATGTGGCATGTGTCATTACATTTATTCAAACATGCCTAAGCATTCTTCCTGCGAATCGAGATAAGGTAATGTTCGAAGAGGTTCATTTATTGCCTCCTTTGCCAAAGTTAATATTAAATATGAAGTAAGGTTTGAATTGTCGCATTTTACAAAAAATACAGTTATAATGAGAACAGATACTGCAAGGGGGTCTGAACATGTTTCAAATACAAACAGAAGTAAATAATCATGAAGTGGCGATTATCGGTTTATTTGCCGATGATCGTATGAATAGCTTTATGCAAACAGTAGATAAACAGTTAGATGGTCAATTGCAAATTTTATTAGAAGAAAAAGAGATTTCTAGTAAGAAAAAAGCAATTTCAAAGGTACATAGTTTAGGAAAGACAAGTGTGAAGCGTTACTATTTCGTTGGTCTTGGCAAAAAAGAGGCGTACACGACTGAAACGTTACGAGGGGCATTAGGAGCTTTATTTAAAACGTTAAAAGGTACAGGGGTGAAAGAGGCAGCATTTGTACTTGATACGTTCGTAACAGAGAAAATCAATGCGCTTGATGTTGCTCATATTACAGCTGAAGTATCACAGCTTGGTACATATGAATTACAAACATATAAAACAAATAAAAAAGAAGCGTATGAACTTGAGAACTTTATCGTTGTAACAGAGAACGATGAAAAAGAAATTGAGGCTGCACTAACAGTAGGGTATGCGCATGGAAAAGCAACAAATTCAGCTCGTACACTTGTTAATATGCCACCAAATGAGTTAACGGCAACAAAGCTTGCTGAGTATGCGGTATCATTAGCTGAAAAGTATGATATGGAATATAAAGTGCTTGAGAAAGAGGAGATGCAAGACCTAGGTATGGGAGCATTACTTGCAGTAAACCAAGGTTCAACTGAGCCTCCGAAAATGATTGCACTTATTTATAAAGGAAAAGAAGAGTGGACGGATGTCATTGGTTTCGTTGGTAAAGGGATTACATATGACACAGGTGGGTATTCGCTAAAACCACGTGATGGCATGGTTGGTATGAAGACAGATATGGGTGGTGCAGCGGCAGTACTTGGTGCAATGGAAGTAATCGGTGAATTGCGTCCAGAGCAAAATGTTGTAATGGTAATTCCGTCCACAGATAACGTTGTGAGTGGAACGGCATTTAAGCCAGATGATGTAATTACATCTATGAGCGGGAAGACAATTGAAGTATTAAATACAGATGCAGAAGGTCGTCTTGCGTTAGCTGATGGCATTACATATGCGAAAAAACTTGGAGCAAATTACCTTGTTGACGTAGCAACGTTAACGGGTGGTATTATCGTTGCGCTTGGAAAAGATACAACAGGTGCGATGACAAATAATGAAGCGTTATATGAAAAAATGTTAGAGGCTTCGATGGAAACAGATGAAACAATTTGGCAACTTCCGATTTATGAACGCGATAGAGCGCGCGTACGTAATAGTAAATTTGCTGATTTAAACAATTCACCGGGTCGCGATGGACACGCAATTATGGCGGGGGCATTCCTTGCTGAGTTTGCAGAAGATACACCGTGGGTACATTTAGATATCGCCGGTACAGCAGACAAAGGTAGTGCACATGATTTAGGGCCAGCTGGTGCAACTGGTACCATGGTTCGTACGTTAGCAACGTTTGTTGAATGTTTTGCTGAAGAAGAATAGAAGGGAATGACGTGCAAATAAGCACGTCATTTTTTTTGAAAAAAGCGGAAAATATAACATAGAGGAAAAAAATCCTAAACCTTAAAATATATTGAGGCATGGATTGGTTTTTCATATAATGAAATAAAGTGAAACTTCACTCAGTGGGGGTTTTCTTCATTCCCCGCTGAGTGTTAGTTGAACCAATCGGGCTTTTATTGGTTGTTAATCTCCCACCTAAACTTCTTTGCTTCTCTCAAGTTTTGAGGTGGGAGTCTTACAGCCAGTTAATGCGGGATAAACGAACTGAGAGGAGAGAGTGATATATGGAGTGGAAAAATGAATATAGTCGTTGGCTATCATTTGCAAACTTGGATGCAGAGTTAAAAGGGCAGTTAGAAGATATGAGGCAAGATGAAAAGAAGGTTGAGGATAGCTTTTATAAAAATTTAGAGTTTGGCACAGGTGGTATGCGTGGTGAGCTTGGCGCAGGAACAAACCGTCTAAACGTATATACAGTTCGTAAAGCGACAGAAGGGTTAGCTCGCTTTATTGAAAAATTAGGAGAAGAGGCGAAAAAGCGCGGCGTTGCAGTTGCATATGATTCTCGTCATAAATCTCCAGAGTTTGCGATGGAAGTAGCGGCAACACTTGGTGCACATGGCATTACGACATATGTATTTGAAAGTTTACGTCCAACTCCAGAGTTATCATTTGCAGTGCGTTATTTAAATGCAGTAAGTGGAATCGTTCTTACAGCAAGTCACAACCCACCAGAGTATAACGGATATAAAGTGTACGGTGAAGATGGTGGTCAGTTGCCTCCAAAAGAAGCGGATGAATTAATTGAGTACGTGAACAATGTAGAAGACGAGTTAACAGTACAAGTTGCTGACATAGAGCAATTAAAAGCGAATGGCTTTTTACATATTATTGGACAAGAAGTAGATGACGCATACTTAGAACAATTAAAGACGGTAATCATCAATCCAGAGTTAACAAAAGAGGTAGGAAAAGAGTTGAAAATCGTGTTCTCGCCACTACACGGAACAGCAAACATTCCAGTGCGCCGTGGCTTAGAAGCGGTTGGTTTTACAAACGTAACCGTTGTAAAAGAGCAAGAACTTCCAGATCCAAATTTTTCAACTGTTAAATCACCAAATCCAGAAGAGCATGCAGCATTTGAACTTGCGATTCGTGACGGTGAAAAAATGGATGCAGATGTGTTAATTGCAACAGATCCAGATGCGGACCGTCTTGGTGTAGCGGTTCGTAATCATAGCGGTGAGTATCAAGTATTAACGGGTAATCAAACAGGCGCGCTAATGCTTCACTATTTACTATCACAAAAGAAAGAAAATGGTACACTGCCAGCCAATGGTGTTGTATTAAAAACAGTTGTAACATCTGAAATTGGACGTACAATTGCATCTCACTACGGCTTAGAAACAGTTGATACGCTAACAGGATTTAAGTTTATCGGTGAAAAAATTAAACAATATGAAGAGAGTGGGCAGTACGATTTCCAATTCGGTTATGAAGAGAGCTATGGTTACTTAATTCGCCCATTCTGCCGTGATAAAGATGCGGTACAATCTGTGTTATTCGCATGTGAAGTGGCAGCATACTATAAGTCACAAGGGAAGACATTATATGACGGCTTATTAGAAGTATTTGAAACGTATGGTTATTTCCGTGAAGATCTTGTATCACTTACGTTAAAAGGAAAAGATGGTGCTGAGAAAATTCAAGAAATGATGACGACATTCCGTGAGAATCCGCCAACAGAAGTAGCGGGTATTACAGTAAAAGCAGTTGAAGATTTTAAGGCAAGTACGATTACATATTTAGCAGATAGTCGTAATGAGGACATTCATTTACCAAAATCAAACGTACTAAAGTACCAGCTTGCGGACGGTTCTTGGTTCTGCCTACGCCCATCAGGTACAGAGCCGAAAATTAAGTTTTATTTCGGTGTGAAAGATGAGACGCTTGAGAAGAGTGAACAAAAGTTACTTTCCATTAAAGAAGATATTATGAATCGTTTGTAGTATGATAGAAAGAGGAGAATGGCTAGAATCATTTCTCCTTTTTTCCTTATTGAGAAAGAAAGCGGTTCATTTTCAAAGGAATACAATAGAAAAGAGGTTATAACATGAAGAAAGTAAGAAAGGCGATTATTCCAGCAGCTGGATTAGGAACGCGCTTTTTACCGGCAACAAAAGCAATGCCAAAAGAAATGTTACCAATCGTGGATAAACCAACGATTCAATATATTATTGAAGAAGCAGTTGCTTCCGGTATTGAAGATATTATTATTGTTACTGGAAAAGGCAAGCGCGCAATTGAAGATCACTTTGATAATGCGTTTGAATTAGAGCAAAACTTATTAGAAAAGAAGAAGTATGATTTACTTGAGAAGGTACAAGAATCTTCAAAAATGGTTGATATTCATTACATCCGTCAAAAAGAGCCAAAAGGTTTAGGACATGCTGTATGGTGTGCGCGTAAATTTATTGGTGATGAGCCATTTGCTGTTTTATTAGGTGATGATATTGTACAAGCTGAAAATCCATGCTTGCGTCAGTTAATCGATGAGTATGAACAAACGCTATCGTCTGTTATTGGTGTACAAACAGTTCCAGAAGAAAATACACACCGTTACGGTATCATTGACCCGTTAGAGCAAGATGGCCGTCGTTATCAAGTGCGTAAGTTCGTTGAGAAGCCAGCACAAGGAACAGCACCATCTAATTTAGCAATTATGGGTCGTTACGTATTAACGCCAGAAATCTTTATGTTCTTAGAACAACAGCAAATTGGTGCAGGTGGAGAAATTCAGTTAACAGATGCAATTCAACAGTTAAATGAAATTCAACGTGTGTTTGCATACGACTTTGAAGGAACACGTTATGATGTTGGTGAGAAGCTAGGGTTTGTTCAAACAACAATCGAAATGGCGCTTCAGCATCCAGAGTTAAAAGAAGACATGGTTGCACTTATGACACAAATTTTAGAAAAACATACGAAGTAAAAAAACTCCCTGATTCGGGAGTTTTTTTATTACGCTGCATGTGATTTGCGATAAGCAGAACGGCGCACAGCGAAATAAATACGCGGCGCAATTAGTGCACCAATTGCAGTGAAAATCATATCTTTCACCATAAACCACATCATTACTGTCCAAGCAGCTTTATAACTCATGTTGCTACCAATCCAGCCATTCACAGCCATATACATGTAGTTTGTACCAATAAAATATACGAGAATGATTCCGATTGCAGAAGCAAATGCGAACGTACCGAATGTTGGTTGCTGCTTTCGTTCAACAATTGCACCTGCTACATATGCTACAACAATAAATGAAAGAACGAATCCACCAGTTGGACTTAGTAATGTATCAAACCCAGACTGGAATTGCGCAAATATAGGTGCACCAGCAAGGCCAACTAACATATAAACGAGCATAGATAAAGCTCCAATCCTACTTCCAAGCAGAAGACCTGCTAAAATCGCAAAAAATGGTTGCATGGAAAGCGGTATATTTGCGACTTGTAAAAAAGGTGCCCAAGATGTAATGTTTGCACCAATCGCCATTAATGCGACAAACATCGCAGCTAGTGCTAAATCTAAAGGACGTAGTTGTTTCATAATGTTAACCCCTTTGTTGTTAAAGTTAACATTATAGTAGCGAATGAAGTTAAGGGTTGTCAATTAAAATATTTTTGTATTCAGGTTTTAACTCCTCTGTAAGAAGCGTATATGGAATGGGGAATTGGGGGATTCCACTCGCATATGGTGCGATTTCATAGAGAGGAAAATAAATGACAAGATTGTCTTTTTCCAAAAAGTATTTTAGTTTTTTCTCACTCATTACTTTATCCGTTGCATCTGGAAAGTACATCGTTTCATTTTGTTTAATTTGGCGTGCCATTTCTTCTCGAACAATTTTATCGTAATTGCTATCTTCTTTGAATAAATCTGCTAAATGGAGCAGCTTTTTCTGACTCACATCAAGCGTTGCTGCTTTCCATTCGTACATGCCGTGCGCGCCACCTGTATATTGATAGTAGTTCACATATAGACTAAGAAGCGGTGCTTTGTTTAGTGTCACTTTATAGTCAACAGTAGCACTATAAGGTAGAAAGTGTGCGTCACTTTCTTTCGCAGCTTCGTAATATGTTTTTGCATCTTTTTCTAATTTCTTTTTAAAATGATGCGTTTTCTTTTTATAGTAATGGTTCAACTTTTGCTGAAATTGCTTATCAGGAATTCCACTAAATTGTGGATAAGAAATTTCATATTCAAAATAAGGATTTTTACCTTTTTGTGTCGAAGTATTGATATGGATTGTCATGTTAGATGGTTGGGACGCACTTATGTAATTTGGTACAATAGTAAGGCAGGAGAGCAACAAGAGCATAAAGAAGATTCGTTTTTTCATAAAGACATACCTCCTGAAGTAAATATTCATAGTTTGAAAAGAATTAGAAAAAATATACATTTTTTGAGAAGCTTTCTCTTTTTTGTTTGGAGAGGGGTACTGGCTATGCATAGTAACGGTCAGAGCCCTTTTGTGCCACAGGCGATGTTTTAAAACAAAAATTAGAACGCGAGAGGAAGCGTATTATTGTTTGGCGTGACGTTGATATTGTGATAGCTGAAAGATAGAAGATTTTCTCTTTTCTATTTGAAGGGAGGTACTGGCTATGCACAGTAACAGTCAGAGCCCTTTTGTGTCACGAGTAGTGTTTGAAATCAAAAAGTAGAAAGTGAGAGGGAGAGAGTTATGGCAAAGACTTTGATGGAAGCGTTAGGAATTGAGTTGGTAGAGATGAATGAGGAAAAAGTTGTGGCGACAATGCCAGTGCATGGAAGTACGCACCAGCCATTTGGATTCCTTCATGGTGGTGCATCCGTTGCGTTAGCAGAAACTGTAGCAAGCGTTGGTACATATAATTTAATCGATCAAGATAAGTATCTTTGCTTTGGACTTGAAATTAATGCAAACCATATTCGTTCCAAGCGTGATGGTTTAGTAACAGCAATTGGTACACCAATTCATAAAGGAAAAACAACGATGGTGTGGGATATTCGTCTTATTGATGAGGACGATGAGTTAATTTGCATTTCAAGATGCACAGTTGCGGTGAAAGAGAAGCGATAGAGTGATTTAGGGGGATGGAGAAAACCCCCACTGAGTGAAGTTTCACTTTATATAAGTTTGTAAAAAAAGAAGCTAGGCAAGGATAAATTCCTTTGCCTAGCTTTTTCTATTAAAACTTAATTTTATTTTCTAAGAAGCTTTTCAGTTCGCTAATTGGCATACGAACTTGCTCCATTGTGTCACGGTCACGTACTGTTACTGCTTTGTCTTCAACAGAGTCGAAGTCGTATGTGATACAGAATGGTGTACCGATTTCGTCTTGACGACGGTAACGTTTACCGATAGAACCCGTTTCGTCGAAGTCTACCATGAAGTCTTGTGCAAGTTCTGCGAATACTTCACGAGCACCTTCAGATAGCTTTTTCGATAATGGTAAGATTGCTGCTTTGTATGGTGCTAAAGCAGGGTGGAAACGAAGTACTGTACGAGAATCGTTCTCTAATTGCTCTTCTTCGTATGCATCACATAAGAATGCTAATGTTACGCGATCTGCGCCAAGAGATGGCTCGATGCAGTATGGTACGTAACGCTCATTCGTTTGTGGATCTACATAGTTGAAGTCTTCTGTAGAATGTTCCATATGACGGTTTAAGTCGAAGTCTGTACGAGACGCGATGCCCCATAGTTCGCCCCAGCCAAATGGGAATTTGAATTCGATATCAGTTGTTGCGTTACTGTAGTGAGATAGTTCCTCTTCACCATGGTCACGAAGACGCATGCTTTCTTCATTCATGCCAAGTGCAAGAAGCCAATCTTTACAAGAGTTACGCCAGAATGTGAACCACTCTAGATCTTCGCCAGGTTTGCAGAAGAACTCAAGCTCCATTTGTTCAAATTCACGTGTACGGAATGTGAAGTTACCTGGTGTAATTTCATTACGGAAACTTTTACCGATTTGGCCGATACCAAATGGAAGTTTCTTACGCATAGAACGTTGTACGTTCTTGAAGTTTACGAAAATACCTTGTGCTGTTTCAGGACGAAGGAAGATTTCGTTTGTGCTAGACTCTGTAACGCCTTGGAATGTTTTGAACATTAAGTTGAATTGACGAATTTCAGTGAAATCTTCAGCGCCACAATCTGGGCATTTTACTTCATGTTCTTTCATTAGAGCAGCCATTTGGTCGAATGAAAGACCGTCAACAACCATTTCGATGCCCTTTGCATCTAATGCATCTTCAATTAATTTATCAGCACGGTGGCGCGCTTTACATTTTTTACAGTCAATCATAGGATCGTTGAAGTTACCAACGTGACCAGATGCTATCCAAGTTTTTGGATTCATTAAAATCGCTGCGTCTAAACCTACGTTGTAAGGAGACTCTTGGATGAATTTCTTCCACCAAGCTTTTTTAATGTTGTTTTTTAATTCGATACCAAGTGGACCGTAATCCCAAGTGTTAGCAAGACCGCCATAAATTTCAGAACCAGGGAATACAAAGCCACGATGCTTCGCTAAGTTTACTACTTGTTCCATTGAAGTCATGAAGAACTCCTCCTTTTTTTAGTGCGCGTATAGTAGCGAGGGGACATTGGGCTGAACGAGCCGCTTCCGCTTTTAAATATTATCCAGCTGCAGCGGCTAGAACAGTCGGTCATTTCGCGCCTTCCTGCGAGGCAAAGAGCGCCTCTACGTCAGGAGCTCCAATGCCCTTCTGTTCTGAACGAGCCGCTTCCGTTTTTAAATATAAAAAAGCTCGTCTCTAGGCATAAGGCCTAGGGACGAGCTGTATATACCCGCGGTTCCACCCTAGTTGATGTACGAATTGTACATCCACTTTGTTGTGTATGGCTCGAGACTGCCGTTTCCTTGCTGTTTTCAGGCTTTCACTATCCCTGAATCGCTTATGGGGCAAGTACTTATATGTCCGTCGTCGCTACTATATTCATAATTATTCAGTGGCTATAGCAAGCCGCTGAAGCTTTTAATAAGATGAACATATTCTATCATGTTCTCCCCTAATTCACAATAGAGGGTAGAGTTGTATCTATTAAGTAGTGTAGCCTATTTTCATAAGAAACTTACATTTGAAATGTTTTTTGAATATGCTTTACGCCTTCTCGCCTACTGAGCGGTGCTAAATGATTCGTTTGAACGAACTCCCATACGGCATCTGGATTTGTTTTTGCATATTCACGTAATGTCCAGCCGATTGCTTTTTGGATGAAAAATTCCTTCGAGTGACTTAGCTCGTTAATGAGAGAGAAAAGAAGTTTCGTGTCCGTTTGTTTTTTATATTTAAGTTGGAATAAAATACATGTCCGTTGAAGCCACATGTTCCCTGATGCCATCCATTTTGGGATTTCTGTTTGGATAAGTTCTGGATGTTTTTGAAGTATGATTCCAACAAAATGACTCGCAAGCATATCGACGGAATCCCACCATGATTTTGTAATGATGAGTTCTTCTAATAGCGGTAAGTGTGTATCGTTAAGATGCTTTTTATATTTATCTAGTAATGTTAAAGCAAGCATTTGAAATTCACGTTCTGGTAGCGTCCAGAGCTCACGAACAATACTTGGTACATCTTCAATACTTGGTACTCCTTCTATCTTCAAAACTTCTCGAAACAACTCTTTTCTTTCAGGTGTTTGAATGCCGAAAAAAGGAAAATTATCTTTCATATAACGTTCCATCGACTTTGCCTTTTCCTGGTTTTCATATTGTTTTGCATGCGTTTGTAAGCGAATTGTAAATGGGTGCATGTTCATCCCTCTTTTCTTTATTTTTTGAGTACAGTATATCCACTTAGAAAATTCTTTCCTATGCTTCTGAATCCTTCTTGCTTTGAATATATAAAGAGAGAAAGGGGTGAAGTACATGGAAAGTGAAATCATGATAAATGGTACACCAGATGATGGGGCAATGGCTGCCTTTTTTGCATTGGGGATTGTTTTTGTGACGATTGCGATTATATGGGGAATTGCTGCTTATTTATTGAGTGCATTCGCGCTGTATACAATGGCAAAGAATGATGAAAGAGAAGATGCATTTTTAGCATTTATTCCAATTATAAATTGTAAAGTGCAAGGGGATTTAATTGCGAAGAAACTGCCGAGTTTTATGAACCCCGAGGCAGGCTGGAAACTGTTTGGTGTATATGTTGGGATCTTTATTTTGAGCTTCATTCCAATTGTTAATATTTTAACAGGCTTTTTATCAGTTGGACTTGGTATATACGTTATGTATGCTATTTTAGAAAGGTATGCGGATAATGCGGTGTTATTTACTGTCATACATGTTGTGACGGCAGGTTTGTTTTTTCCGCTGCACCTGTTTCTTGTCCGAAAACATACACCTCGTTATTAAAAACGGAAGGACCTCCCTTCTGTTTTTTTCTTTTTTGAAAATATTTATGGTGATGTGACATATATATAAAATACACCCTACTTGAGTGAATGCATTCAAGCATGTTCGTGTTTTAGATGATTCTTGTAGCGAATAAACTCTCTGCCACGCAGAAGAAAGGAGATAAGCACTCGCTTTGTACATGTGTTGTGACTTGGCGCGTGGAAGTCAAAGGCTCTGACCGTTACTATGCAAGGCCAGTTCCTCTCTCCAACTCAAAAAAGAAGGTTTTTAAATCTTTTATGTATTTAACTAATAAGGAAGGGATTGTATGAATGAACAACAATTTTTATTTTTAGACTTTGAGTTTACGATGCCTCAAAATCGGAAGAACCCGAAAGGTTTCTTTCCTGAAATTATTGAGGTGGGACTTGTTTCAGTTGTAAATAGTACTGTGGAAAGTACGTATTCTTCTTATGTAAAGCCTGTTACGTTTTCTTCTTTAACAGATCGGTGTAAAAAGTTTTTAGGTATTCAGCAAAAATCTGTAGATGAAGGAATCTCATTCTCACAGTTAGTAGAAACGTTAAAAAAGTATGAAAGTCGTTGTAAGACGACAGTTGTAACATGGGGGCATATGGATATAAAAGTACTTCGGAAAAATTGCTCAGTAGCTGGTGTAGAGTATCCATTTACGGGGCAATGTCGAGATTTATCACTTGAGTATAAAAGTTTCTTTGGGGATCGCAATCAAACTGGGTTATGGAAGGCAATTGAGGCGTATGGAAAATCAGGGACAGGAACACATCATTGTGCGCTAGATGATGCGATGACAACTTATAATATTTTTAAACTTGTGGAAAAAGATAAGCAGTATTTAGTAAAGCCGGCTCCCCCCACATTAGGTGAGCTTATTGATTTTTCAAAAGTGCTAAAGAAAGTAAGTGCACAGTAGCGACCAAATTACAAACACATTTGTAATTTGGTCGCTTTGTTTTTACAGTTTATAATCATGCTTCAGCTGTTCAAGTGCTTGTAAACTGCGCTTGGCAAATGGAGAATCTTCCTCTTGTAGCTTTGCTATTTGATTCGCTAATGCTTCCTTTAATGATGCTGTATAGTCGGGAATTTCACCTTCATATTTTTTCACCATTGTTTGTGGAATATTTGTTTGTTCACGAAATGCAAGAGCGCGGCGTTCATGGAAAAATGGTACGTCTGCTTGGCGCGGATTATGTAGATCACCTTGTACTGGATGATTGATAACCGCTAATATTTTCACTAAATAAAACTGGGGACGAATATTTGTAATTTCGCCAATGTATTTACCTGTTTTATAAATACCAGTAACAATTTCACCAACTTGTAATGTTTCGTTCATGTTTTTCACCTCTGTTTCATCTTAAGCAATGAGGGAAAGAGAGTCAAAGATTGTTACTTTTTGATAGAAAATTCTGTATAATTTTTATAAGGGGTGAAGACAAATGATGCCAATGTATTTTCCAGAAGATAAGACAGAGTATATTATACCTGGAATTGTATGTGTGTTATTTCTTGTAGGAGCTGTTATGACGTGGCGTATGTTCATTCGTGTATCGAATCGTGAAGCGAAACGGTTAAAGGAGACAGAGAAGAAACTTCTTGGAGAACAGAAGCAATAGTTTTACATGTTTTACGAGAAGTTCGGACAACATAAGTGCAGAATGTATTTGGAGGGAAATGTTGTGAAAAAGCAGCTTGCACTTAGTTGTTTTCTTATGCTCCTTTTTACTGGATGCGCACAAGGAACACCAAAAGAAATTGATGCAAAGTTATATAATGCAGATGGCGATCAAGTCGGCACTGCAAAGGTTGTACAGCAAACAAATGGCGTAAAAATTTCGATTAACGGAGAGGGTTTCACACCAGGGGTTCATGGTGTACATATTCATGAAATGGGAGTGTGTAAAGCACCGCGTTTCGTTTCGTCTGGTAATCACTTGAAGTTTGATGATAAACAAAAGCACGGATTACTTCATCCAGAAGGTGCTGAAAATGGTGATTTACCAAATATCATTGCGGATGATAAAGGTGAAATTAAAGCAGAGTTTGATGTACCACAAGTTACGTTAGAAGATGGGAAGACGTCGCTTCATCGAAAAGATGGGGCTTCCATCATTATTACGGAAAGTCCTGATGATGGTATGACACAGCCAACTGGAAAGTCTGGAAAACGAGTGGCATGTGGTGTGATTACAAAAAAAGCTTCGGATATGAATAAAGAAAAATAAAAAGCGTTCAGTCGTTAAGACTGAACGCTT
>NZ_JOTN01000020.1 GCF_000712595.1 Bacillus manliponensis | reverse complement strand
GTAATAGCTTTACTCAAACAACATGATAATGATATAAGTAATGTTGAAATTGAAAAAACACTTAAAGAAACAGCTACAAGTTTGGGAAGTAAATATGAATATGGATCCGGGATAATGAATGAAAAAGAGCTCTTAATGCATAAAGAAAATAAATCAGTATTTGATAAACTATTGGATTTTTTTAAGTAAGCAACAAAAATATTATTTTTTGTTGCTTACGAAAAGCCACTAAAATAGTGGCTTTTCTTTTTGGGTTTCTTTAGGTATAAGTATTATTCATTTGCATGAGCATGTAGTATATGTAATTAAAAAGGTTTGCATGATTTTTCGCAAAGCTTTTTATTATGATATATGGGCATTATCTTTTATATTTTGTTTTTTTAATTGTGAAGTTTCCTTTTTAGATTTTTTTAATGTTAATGCCATACCAACGAAAATCAAAGTAATTCCTGATATCTGCATCAAAGTTGGACGGAAGCCAGTAAGTATAGTATCTAATAAAATAGCCACAGCTGGATCTAAAAACACTAATACTGAAATTAACTTTGTAGATAAATCACGTAGGCTATCAAAGAATAGGTAATATACGATTCCCGTATGAATCAAACCAGTTGCTATAATATACGTCCAGTTACTTTGAGTGAGTCCATTAAATGCGTCAAAATCTATGAAGGGTAGTAAAAGAAAAATGCCTAAGAATGTTTGCAAAAAAGTCATTGCATAAGCACTCATTTTTTTTATCCCTTTTCCAAACAAGGTCGTAAATGCATAAAATAGAGCTGCAAGAAGTCCCCATACCATCCCAGAGGACATTAGTGAATCCAAGGAGAAATTTTTATCAATGCCCGCAATTAATAGTGCTCCTACAAAACAAATACCAATAGAAATAACAGACAATACTGTTAATTTTTCTTTGAATACAATACTACCAATGATCAGTACAATTACCGGAGCGAGATGATATACTGAAATCGCAATTGTAACAGACATGTTCTCAAATGCCTTAAACAGGAAAACCCAATTGAAAACTAAGAAAAAACCGCAGATTAAGACCTGAATAACTTCTTTTCGTTCCCATTTATCCTGTTTATACTGTCCAGTAATAAGCCAGCATAAGCTTAGAAATATTGTTGCAAAAATACATCTTACAAATACCAACTCAAATGACGGTAAATTTGTTTGTACAGAAAAGAAACCTACTGAACCAAAAATAACCATGGATGCTATCATTTTTAAAGCGGGCAATGATTTTCCATCTTTAAGTGTTTGTTGAATCAATCCAATCCCTCCAGCAAATAACAGATTTATAGTAAGAAAAGCACCGACCTTTTACAAAGGACCGGTGCTTTCGGTTAAAACACTCAGTTATAAGTTCTTTCCTGCTGTCCAACCACCATCAATAACAAAATTAGAACCAGTAATAAAGCGTGCCTTATTAGAAATCAAATAATCGACACATGAAACAATATCTTGTGGTAATCCCCAAGTATCTAGACACTGATTACTTTTTATAAGAGATACTAATTGTTCATTATCAAAATAGCTTTCTGTAAGCTCGGTTCTAATAACACCAGGAGAAATGCTATTTACTCGTATATTTTGTTTTCCAAATTCCATAGCCATTTGTTTAGTCAGTCCAATTAGTGCATGCTTTGATGCTACATATGCCGCACGTTCAGGCTCAGCCATTAATCCAGAAACAGATGCTATATTTATAATACAACCTGGTATTTTAAATTCGCACCATCGCTTAGCTACTTCTCTAGAAAGAATAAAAGGTGCTACTAGATTTACATCCATTACTTTTTTAAATAGCTCATCAGAAAGGTTTAACACAGGTGTTATCTCTCTAATCCCAGCAGCGTTTATAAGTATATCGGGACGAATATTTTCTAAATCTAATTTTATAAATAGCTCGTTAATTGCATTGCTATCACTTAAATCAATTTGTACTAATTTAAAAGAACTATGTGTCTTTGTATAGTCAATTAAATTACTAGTATTAATATCAAGAGCAATTACATTGTATGATTCTCCTAGGAAATGTTGAATACAAGCATTTCCTATACCACTGTTTGCTCCCGAAATCATGATTGTTTTAGTATTTGTCATTTTGTCTCCTTATAAGAAAAAGTTACTAACAAAATGTCACGGAAAGCCTCTGTATTACATTCAGTTCCTAATGGTGTTACAGCATGGAAAACTTTCTGACCAAATACCAAAGTTTCTAGAGGATCTTTTAAGCTGATAAATTCATTAACCTCTCTAGGACTATTTGCTATTAAATTATCTCCACCCATAGCTGTATTACTTAAATTCATAAGGTGTAGAAAGACAACTGGCTCATCATCTTTATGTAACCAAATAGGAGAGCTAAAAGATGGACTATCTTTCGTTGCTTTATACCTTACTTGATGTAAACCTATGATTAAATCTTTATTTGTATCTATAATATTTGTTTTAAATGCAAATTCACTATCAAAACGTACAATTTTTTCAATCAAAGGATTATGTAGAAACTGATCATTTATACTGTTGAAGTCTCTAACTTTTCCGCCATCATCATAATTATACTCTTCGGATTGGAAGTAACCATTTTCCGTATCCAAAACATAGTCGGATGAACCTGCATATTTTATATATCTTGAGTAGGCTCTGGAACGACATTCACCATAAGCGTCGTTTTCTAGGTTGTAGTAATCTAACTGTGCTTGCGTTAATAAATTGTGACTTTCTGCATCTTGCAAGAAAACATCATTTGAGATTTGAAGGTATCCTTTAGATTCGAATTCTTCTACTTTTTTTTCTACATCTAAACTATTTTCATTACTAAGAACTGTAGTTAACATAAGAGCACCCCAAACTATTAGATTATATTACCCCACTGTATTCCAAAACGTAGAGTTAGGAAGGAAATGTAACACTTAATAAATTAAGATATAAAACTTATTTGGTAAAATAATACATCAAATTAAATATCTTACATTATTAGGTTATCAATTACTTCGATTACATTATAAACCATATTATATCTTTTTTGGAATAGCTTTTCTGTAAATTGTCTGAAGTTTTTTTTTAGTTAGTTTTTTCTTTCTTTATTTATTCATTTGTTATTACATTTTTAATTTGTTTGTTAAAACATATGATAAGTGCATAAATACATATATTTATCCTGTTAAATGCAGTTATAAAAAGTAGGGAATCTTGCTTAATAATTAATTTATTAGAATATAACTTAGATAATAACTTAGTATATTGGAATAAATAAAATTCAAGAACTTAAAGGGAGTGGGGTATTTTTGCTCGTCTCCTCGAAAAGGGGGAATACGAAAAGAAGTGTGAGGAATGTTAGAAAGGTCTCAGAACCCCTTAAGAATCATTCGTCATACTTCTTTTTTTGTTTTATTTAATTTAATATCATTTGATTGAATTTAGACAGGGGAATCGTTTTAATTTGCAGTTCCTTCGCCTTTTTCAAAAGGACATAATCCCCATCATCAGCGTAAATAATGGCATCGACCTTGTATCCGTTTGACCCTTTATTGAGTCTCGACACTTCCATATGATGAATCAAAATATCTTCCACCTTTCTTTGAACACTAAGGGGAAGAAGGGCAATATTAACGGTTTTTCCTTTTAATTCAGGAACTTTTTTAAACGGAACTCCTGGATTCTCTGTAGCAGCAATACTTCGACGTGTAACCGTTGCCGTTGCCAAATTCAAATCCTTCGAAACGGCATCAATGAACCATTCATCTGTTTGGACCTCTATTTCTAGCTCTTTCGCTTTATCTAACTTGCTTCCAGGTTTTTCTCCACAAATCAAAAGGTCTGTTTTCGATGACACACTTCCTGTTACAACTGCCCCGCATTTTTTTGCGATTTCTTGCATCAAGACTCTCGAAAAAGGACTTGCTCCAGTAAAAACAATTCGTTTATCTTGAAAAACCGTGCTTTGTCCCTCCACATTTACTGTAGTTTCTACAAAGTTTTTAAATTTTTTAGGGGAAACTTTGTATAACGGGATCCATATGGTCGGGCTCGCTTTTAAAATTACTTCATAAAGCACTTTAACATCATCTAACGCTATATGAGTTAATGGACGATTGATATTATAAAAGTATAATAGATATCCTAATGAATACGAAAATAAATGAGGATTCGCGTATTTAATAGCTCGTATCGAATCATAGCATTCATATTCTTCATCCATCCAGCCATAATGGATGAGAAATTTCCTATCAAAAGGAACATTATGGGCAACGACTGGATACTTGTATGTATTAATGATGGTTCGGAACCGTTCTTTGTGTAATTCGCTTTCAGAGATATCTGCATACCCCTCTCCCATCCCTAAATGAATAGAAGCTTCATCCTCTACCTCTGCGATGTGTTCGCTCAAAATGATTTTCCCATCCTCTACAACCAATAGAGCAACTTCATATATCCCTGAATCTACATCAAAATCCCTGGTCTCGATATCCAACAAAATCATATTTTGCATCTATCCTACCCCCTAAAAATGAATGCCGTATTTTTCTACTAAAAAGTTATTTAATACATCTTTATTGTCGAATAGCCTTGATTGCTTTTCCTCGTCAGATGCTGAAAATTCCTTTTCTTTATCCACTACGAAATAGAAGTGATAATGGTCGCTATAGATACTTTTTCTAATAATAAAGGTACGGGAAACATTCTTTCCTTTTACATCTTTAAATTGAACCGTATTTTTCGTGACATTTTTAAATTGATACCTGTTTAGCTCCTTTCCGTTTTTACGAACAACGATTAATGCATCATCTTTGATATTATGAAATTCTAAATCTTGAACATCATACAATCCTATAAAGCTCCAAGCTTTTATTCCTGTATTCAAAAAGGATTGCAGTATTTCTTCACGTGTAAACCCTGTTACACGGACTTTTTCCCCCACGATGTCTAAAATTCCACTATTTAATTCATTCACCCTATCCTGCAACATAAATACTCACCCCTTATTTTTATCATAAATGACATTTTACTCTGCAATCGTGGAGATAGCTTGTTTATAAATGAGCTGCTGTTTTCCATTAACCATCATTAGTACAGTAAAACGATCTGATCCAATAATCGTTCCTGGTATCCTCACACCACTTTTTAAAAATAGGGTAATATCTTTTTTCTCTAATTCTAGTCGTTTATATTGTTTTTCTTGCAAATTCTCCATGTATTTCACCATTCCCCTCTACATTAAGTGATTCTTTCATTCATCTCCTCCTAGGAGGCACTTTATAGGTACTGGCTTTCTCATTTGTCATCCCCTATTCCATTATAACAAAAAGAAACCGCTACACATGTAACTAACATAGAAAGAGAGAAGAAGAACTAGACTGGAAATGTATATTGTTTTTGGGTGTTTTTTATTTTATTATTCATTATGGTATGATAACAACCTATAACATAATGTGTAATACGGAGGTTTATCATGAATAAAACGGAATTAATTAACCAGGTAGCTACAAATGCATCCCTATCTAAAAAGGATGCAACTACATCTGTGCAAGTTGTTCTGGATCAAATCACACAATCTTTACAAAAAGGGGAATCTGTACAATTACTTGGATTTGGTACATTTGAGGTGCGTGAGCGTTCTGCACGTACAGGACGTAATCCTCAAACAGGGGAAGAAATGCAAATCCAAGGAGGAAAAGTACCAGCATTCAAAGCTGGGAAAAGTCTAAAAGAGGCTGTAAAATAAGATTAATATACATAAAAAAGGGAGCCAACCAACTAAATGTTATAAAACCTACGCTAAGATATTTTTTGGTAGATGAAAATCGCTTTTTTATTCGCTAAACAAATTTCAAACATAAAAAAGTCAATTTCCTGTACGGTAAGGAAATTGACTTTTTAATCATTGTAAAGCTTTTGTGAATTATTTTATAAGCAATTGAAAAGAGTATATATCAATGATACATTAATAACGAAGTTCGATATTGCTTTTCGATTTTGATGCTATAGGAGGGGGAAAACTTGGAGGATAAATTATTAAGAAAGTTATTTTTAGGATTTATCCAAATCCACATTTTACATCATGCTAAGGAACATCCTATCTTTGGTGCATGGATGTTAGAAGAACTGAGGGAACATGGCTATACTATAAGTCCTGGTACCTTATACCCTATTCTTCATGCAATGGAAAGTGATGGTCTTTTAAATAAAGAGGATCGTAATGTGGCCGGGAAAATCAGAAAATATTATACAGCTACTGAAAAAGGGCAAGATGTTCTAGTGGAAGCACGAAAGAAAGCATACGAACTTTTTAAAGAAATTAAAGACTAATAAGAAAGGGCGTGTAGAATGAATCATACAACACAACAAAGCAGATTTAAGATTTTATTAGAAGTACTGTTTGTTTCTACTCGACTTGGACTTACATCTTTTGGGGGACCGATAGCACATCTCGGTTACTTTCATGAAGAGTATGTTCGCAAAAGAAAATGGATGGATGAAAAAAGTTATGCGGATTTAGTTGCATTATGTCAGTTCTTACCTGGCCCTGCGAGTAGTCAAGTTGGTATTGGTATCGGTGTAATGCGTGCAGGTGTACTCGGAGGAATTCTTGCTTTTATAGGCTTCACTCTTCCTTCTGTTATAGCATTAATCATATTTGCATTAGTTTTACAAGGTTTAAACATTGGAGATGCTAGCTGGATTCATGGACTGAAAATCGTAGCGGTAGTAGTAGTAGCACATGCGATTTTAGGAATGGCTCAAAAATTGACACCAGATTTACAACGTAAATCAATCGCATTATTTGCTTTAGTTGGAACGTTATTATGGCAAACAGCTTTCACACAAGTTGGTGTCATTTTATTAGCAGGTCTAGTTGGCTATCTTATCTACAAAAATCATGCAGATAATGATGAAGCAAAACTAAGTTTCCCAATCTCTCGAAAGTTAGGAGTAATTTGTTTATCACTATTTTGGGGATTACTTGTTTTCCTCCCAATTCTAAGAGAGGTTACATCGTTAAATTGGATTGCAATGTTTGATAGTTTTTATCGCTCAGGTTCTTTAGTTTTTGGTGGAGGTCATGTTGTTTTACCGTTACTGGAACGTGAATTTGTACCTACAGGCTTGATGGATGAAGCATCATTTTTAGCCGGTTATGGTGCTACTCAAGCTGTGCCTGGACCGTTATTTACATTTGCAGCATATATTGGTGCTGTTATTGGTGGATGGCAAGGTGGATTATTGGCAACTGTAGCTATTTTCTTACCAGCATTTCTTCTGATTTTAGGTACATTACCATTTTGGGATCAACTAAGACGAAATCCTAAAATCAAAGGTGCTTTAATGGGAGTAAACGCGGCTGTAGTCGGAATTTTAATCTCAGCTTTCTATCATCCGATTTGGACAAGTGCAATCTTACAACCTGTTGATTTTGCTTTCGCTGCCATATTATTTAGTATGTTAGCGTATTGGCAATTACCACCTTGGGTCATTGTAGTGGCGGGTGCTGTTGGTGGTACACTAATATCACTATTATAAAATAAATAATTGTGTTTTAAACTACCATTTTATTTGGTGGTTTTTTTGTTTTCAAAATAAAAAAGTACTCTCCCTTGTAACAAAAACGGAACGTTTATGTTACAAATACCCTAAAAAATACCTATTGGTAAAAAAATATATCCTTATGACTCGAACTTACATGTATCTAGGCTGTATCCCCATCTGATTCTACTTTGCACTTGTCAGTACAGTTTTTCCCTCTACCTTAATTGGATAAAAAACACTAGACGTAATTTTCTGTTTATTTACAGATAATCTCCATAATTTTTCCATAATTTTGCGTTAAATTTATTAAAAGAATAAAACTTTTGACATCTCCCGTCTGTGATACTGATAACTTACTAGTTACGGAAGGAACAACTATTAGATAGCTACTTTGAAGGTAAGGTGTGGATTTTTTCCATATACTATTAAATTTACAAAATGAAATGGAGAGATTAATTATGCTAGATTTAAGAAGTGACACGTTAACTATTCCATCAGACGAAATGAAAGAAATAATGCTTCATGCTCATGTAGGAGATGATTGTTATGGTGAAGATGAAAGTGTCAATCAAATAGAGGCCTACTGTAAACGACTATTCCAGATGGAGGACGCCTTATTTATCCCTAGTGGTACTATGTCCAATCAACTTGCAATTAAAAGCCAAGTTAATGAGGGAAATGAGGTTATCACTGACTATAACTATCATATTTCATTTTATGAAAGCTCCTCAACAGTAATGCTAAATCGAGTCGTTTTAAATACAATACAAACTATAGATGGCATACTTTATCCATCTATAGTTGAAAAACTTATAAATGCTAAACCAAGAGGAGCTTTTTATGCTCAGCCTCAATTAGTTAGTATAGAAAATACAATAAATTATCACCAAGGAAAAATATTTCCACTAGAAGTGATAAAAGAGTTGCGAGATTATACGAAACAAAATAATCTCTCATTGCACTTAGATGGGGCAAGATTATTTAATGCACATGTCGCCACAGGTGTACCTCTTAGTGAATATGCCCAAAATGTTGATACACTCACTGTATGTTTTGCAAAAGGGCTGGGAGCACCATTTGGTTCTATGTTAATGGGGAGAACTGATGTAATACAAGAAGCAAAAAAATATCGAAAACAATTTGGTGGAGGATTACACCAAATTGGAATGTATGCTAGAGGAGCACAATTTGCACTAGAGAATAATATGGATAGAATTGTAGAAGATCATAGACTAACAAAACTATTGGCTAAAAAGCTTAACCTTATCAATAAAATCACCATCGAAGAACATGAAGTTCAAACAAATATGATATATATAGATTTAATCCGAACGGGAATAGATTCTCAAAGTTTTACAAACGCTTGCCGAGAGCAAGGTCTACTTGTTTTTCCTTGGTTGCCGAATGTTGTACGTCTTGTTATACATCAACATATTAGAGAAGAAGATATTAATATGGTAGTTAATATTATTGAATCATCTATACAAGAAAGGTTTTGGTGCAAAAATTTCAAGGTAATTACAAGTAATCTCTAAATCTTGGATATACTGATACTAGTACTCTAAAAAGGACGTAATCAGTATGAAAAAACAAAATCTATTTAAATGGAAACATAATCAACATAATATTTCGAATAGTTTTCCGGTTTAATCGCTCATGAGTAGCCCCAATGTTTGAAAAAGATTCATAAACTCTATCCTTAAGTCTGTTTCTTTAAATAGGCTTTTGTTTTGATTCTTTACGTTGATGGCAATGTGGCCACCATCTTAGTTTGCCCCTGGTTACAGCAACGCTGGTACTGGGCCTTGTAGGAGGGTGATTAAAAATGACACAAAAAACATGTAATGAGATGATTTCGCATATAAAAAATATGAAAAATGATGAAAGAATTAGTTTTTTACATTATCTATTCGATAATCATTTTGATTCACGACCGATTAAATATAATGATTTGGATACTAGATTAGTAATATGAAATTACATTGAGGATTGTATCGAACAAGACTTAAATGAGCAAGAGGTTGAAATTATAAATTTATCGTATGATCAAGGTTATTATAAGGGCTTTAAGGATGGGATGGGTAAAGTATTAAAGCGTGAGAGTTAAATGGCTAAAATATGTATTGTAATTTAAAACAAATAAAAAAAGAGAGCGTTCGCTCTCGATGGTAAGAATGGTAAAATTATGTAAAATTTCACCTCTTTATTTTGGAAATGATTTCTTTTATGATGAAATCAAATTATAGTACATCTTTGTTTTCTTGCAACATTTTTACATACAACGAAACTTGTTTTGCGAAACGTCCTTTCTGACGACCGTCAAGCTCCTCATAAGCTCTTTTGACGTCTTTTTGTAGCAATGATAATAATGCATCATCTTGCTCGTTCTCGAAGTTGAGAAGTGTGTCTGTAGAAATGCGGAAAATCGATGCTAAAGTTTTGATGCTCTCAACATCCGGCTGGTGTCGATCTGTTTCCCAATGCTTCATTTGTCCATGACTAAATCCATATTTTTCAGCAAAATCTTCTTGGATTAACCCTGTCTTTTTTCTAAAATATTTAATAGTTTGTCCTAATGTTCTCATAGTGCGAGTATAGTTATTCAGTCATCTACATACCATAAAAGTTAGATATACTAACTAAATAAGTGTAAAAGTTAGATATTTAATATATTTTAAGTTCTTGTAGAGCTAGTGTTCGTTTGGTGATAATATATGCATATGGATTATTTCTTTTTCAAACATTTGACTATTTTCTTTATCTCGAAGGAGATTAAGTTTAAAGGATTTGTAAGTCAATAATATTGTAGATGAAAAATAGTTATCTGATTAGAGAAGGAGAGAGTGGAAATGAGAAATACTCAACAAATGTTAGCAATTACTGAGGTTGGAGAGAAGTGGATTAATGAAAAAGGAGTGATTGTAGAGCATAAAAGTGAAGGTATTAAGTGGGAGCTAACAGATTCCTTTGTAGAAATTGGAGTCGAGGTGTGGAATATGAGATGGTTAAAGCTTCCTAAAAATCCTGAAATTAATATTCCACAAGGAAAAGAAAAAAAGGAACAAATGTCACTTATGTTCACACCATCTCATAAGGAAAAAGCTCGTAGAATTGCAAAAAGCCATAACATAAGTGTTAGCGAATTATTTGCTTATTGGCTAGACCAACATTAAAATAAAAGGATTTTAATGGCTGAACAAGTAAAGAAATTCAATGCTTTCGTAAAAGGGAAGCTTTATGAAAATTGGGTGGTTTGTAATAAGTAGTATTCTACTAATTAATAAGCTTTCATACTTAGGAGAGTTGCTTCCTGGTAGGTGTCTAAATAAAAACGGCAACATAGCACTATGTCACTATTTTTATTTAGTTTACAAATTTATAACTGAAAATAGATTCGTTTTTCTCCTTTCTTAATAAGTTTGACCAGCATAATGCATAAAGAGAAGGAAGTCCCTTCTTGTTTAGAATAAATTAACTACTCAAAGTAGATAAAATAATCGTTGCCTGCTGAAAATGTCAGTGGCTATTAAACTAACTGTCATATCTTCTAGGATATTTCGTATTGGTTCCAGTGCTGCTTTAAACATAATTTGTGACATTATGTTTAAGCAATTACACCATCATTTTTATTCTTCTTTTTAATAAGTTCGTTGATTTTTTGTTTACTAATTTTTGGGTTTTCATCTAGAATATTATCTTCTGTAGGTTGTTCTTTATTTTCTTGTAAATTTGTTAATGATTTTCAAACATGTAATAAGGCTTGTGCCGATAATTTAAAGATTCGTGCTACAACTTCCATTGCAATCTTTGTGTATCATCTATATTCACCATTTCCATACCAATTTCCTTATGAAGTATTTAACATTTTATTACACATAACTGGAAAAGGTGGTACGATTTTGGGGTATTAGTAAATAGGCAAGCTACGGGATTACCATGGTAATCCCCAAAAACGTTGTTTTTGACTTGATAGGAGATTCCTACGACCTTTACAAATATAAATAAGCGATTTTTTGCAAAATCACTTATATATTTGTTGTCGCTTTGCTCGATTAATTTATAAAATTGGTGGTGAAATTATGGGGTTTATTCATAAAACATATTTGCAAATAACTTTAGATGAAAAAGATAAAGAAATGATAAAAAATAAAGCTGTAGAATTGGGATATAAATCAACTTCAGCTTTTGTTATTGATTCAGCAAAAATACATTTTAAACTTAATGTTGATATGAAAGTTTATAGAGATTTAACTAAAGAAATAAACTATATTGGTAAGAATATAAACAGT
Source organism: Bacillus manliponensis (assembly GCF_000712595.1). GTDB lineage: Bacteria > Bacillota > Bacilli > Bacillales > Bacillaceae_G > Bacillus_A > Bacillus_A manliponensis. The sequence goes on along the minus strand of NZ_JOTN01000020.1, from coordinate 50,108 downwards.
TTAATTAGAAGGATTAATACAGACGGGATTTATACTGATAGCGATATTGATTTTCTTAAAGTTAATCAGAAAAAAATTATAAATTTAATCAATACCGAATATGACCGATTAATTGATTTAAAAACCAAGTTTAATAGCGATAGTTTGAGTAAAAAACAAAAAGAAAAATTAATACAATCGCTAACTGAAAATCAAATACAGATACCAAAAAAATTAGTATTAGAAGAAGTATACGAAAAGATTAAAGAAGATTTTATTTATATCATAGAATGTATAGAAAACTCGCCTGAACAAGATGAAGAAGTAACAGAATATGTTTGGCAATATTTATATGGAGATACGCTTTATAAGCTAGATAATAACCAATTAATTGAACTGGCTGATAGCATTTTTATTTTTGCACAGAAATTGAAATTTAAGTTATCGAAACTCGACAATGTTTTTGAAGATGATGATTGGTTTGAAATGAAAGATATATTAGATGAATATGAAATTTATTAAGTAGGGATTGATTACAATGTCTATTGCTACAATATAAAAAGTGGCTTTGTTGCAAAGATTACATTTATTTGAAAGAGGGGTATGGCAACCAAAAGCAAAATATGGGGCTATATGCAAATAAATTCCAATTTTAATTATTCGTCCTCGAGAGAAATTGGGGTATGTCAGAGATAAGTCCAAAAACGGCCAGATAGATGGATATTAATGTAAAAACAATATTAGGAGGTTGTGCTGTATGCTTATAAGGGGGGGCCGCTAACCAAGTGACACAAACCCCAAGTTTTTCAGATGAAAAGAAACTTCCTTATAAATAGTAGGAAGTTTCTTTTCATTTTTATATTATAAGCAGTACAAAATTCATTCAGAAGTTGGGTATATCCATTATTTTGATACGCTAAAAAATCACCTCAGGATTATAAACTTACATGACGAATTATCTTTTATAAATATTGAATCAGTAATAAATATATCTAAATAAAGAAGTATATAAAACAATAATAAATAATCTGTTATGATTTGTTTTATTATGTAATTTTTATATAATACTAAAAGTAATTTTTTAAATAGTTTTATATTGTATTTCTTCGGAAAATGAAGGGAATATGTAATAATATAAGTATACATTTTTAATATTATAGGGGGATTGTTACTTATGGCAGGTATTGACTTGAAACCCGAACAATTAAAGTTGAAAGGGATTGTAGAAAAATGTTTAGAAACATTAAAAGCAGATATACATTCACGGAAAATTCCTTATGAAGAGACAACGAAAATTTTCGATCGTATGGCAGATGCTGCACATAAACTTCATATGTCATTGAAAGAAGACGGAAAAGAACCTGTTCATCATAGATATATGATACAAAATAGAGGGATGTCATCAGATGATATTAATTTTTATAAACATATACATCCTTCTGAGGATTTATTAGACTTCATACAAGATGTGCATGCAAACGACGATCCTGTGGATCAAACTATAGGGCATGAGTTTGATTTCAAAGTTTTCTCAAGAAGATGGGGAAATGAAGACGTTTATAAAATTAAGAGAATTGAATCAGGATGGCATCTTAGTCATTTAAGCTACACAGGAGATTGTAAGAAAGATGGAAGTCCATTTTTATATGCTTCTTTCACTCATGATTCAATTAATTACCCAGAGTCATTACCAGGATATTTTGAATGGCTATGGGAGCAGGCTCAAGAAGAAGGATTGAGCTATGATGATGTGCAAAGCTCCTTAAACCAATTAGCAGAATGGGTAAATTTATGTGAGAAAGGCTCACCGAGTGGTGTTTTTAGGGGGTACAAGTAAATATGATAATGCAGACAGGAGCAGTTTCTTTTTTAGATGTTCTAGGATGGAAGGGGATTTGGAAGGATAATCCGGATTCCCTTCGAAAGTTAGAAAAAATGATTAATGGAGTAAAAAAAGAAGCAGCGGAAATTACCAGTTTGGAATTTGAAGGATTTCCTGAATTAAGAGGGATTAATACAGATGTATTAAGTATATCTGATACAATAGCTATTTTTACACCTGGAGATGCAGATAAAGCTCTCTCGATTCATGCGAAAATATGTAAATACATAATTCCCGAATCTATTAAAAATAATATTCCTGTTAGAGGGGCGACATCTTATGGGGAATATTCGAGAAAAGGGAATATAATGATTGGGCCAGCAATTGATGAAGCAGCAAGTTGGCATGAAGCTACAAATTGGATTGGGGTAATATTAGCTCCTTCGGGACAATTCGAATTAAGAAATGAAGATATGTATAATTGGATAGAATATGATAAAATACCGTTTAAAAACAGAGTTCCTGGTTTGAATCGTTGTGTGGATTGGGAAATGGATGAAGAAGAAGCGGTAAAACAATTTAAATCCATGGGGCTATTTGTACCAGGTATAGCAGAGAAGTATTTAAATACATATGAATTTATGAAGTCTAAAAATAATAGATAATATATAGGTTTGGATTAGGAATTGGACTCCCAAAAAGATATCAGGATTATAATTGTAGCAATACATAGGAACGGAGTGGTATTTATGGTAAATATAAAGGAAGTTATTGCAACTATCCTTATGGGGATTACAGAAGAAGGTATGAAAGTCTTAAAAAATAACAGAGATATAGCAATAGAGCTTATAGACGGTTGTATTGAGGAATGTGAGAATTCTATTTCTAAGGCAAAAACGTTAGATAAATCTAATGTATGTGCTATTTATGAATTCGTGCATAAAAGAATTGAATCGTATTAAAAAAGCACTATAAAATCGTTATTTTTGTACAATAACGTAGTATATTGTTATGTTCTTCAATAGAGGTGCATAGCGCTATACTACGTTGTTTGAGTATAGATCCGGAACGTAAAATTAGTTTCTGAGGATACATGGGAACCTTCGTTATTCTCATAAACTCCCGATAAAGGAATTAATTGTAAATGAACAAGATCATTCATCCCTAACTAATTTTATATTGAGATAAGAGCATTATTTACTCTCGTACCTTTTGACCACTCTATAAAATGTAGAACTACTAGTTATATTGCATTTCATCATAGCAGCCGTAGCAGTGATTTTCCCTTCTTTCCATTCGTTGTATGCATCAATGAATTCTTGAGTAACTTTAGTTCGAGGTCTTCCTAAGTGCTTTCCTTGTGCTTTAGCTAAAGCGATTCCTTCAGCCTGTCGTTGTTTAATGTCCTGGCGTTCCTTTTCAGCAAAAGCTGATAGAATAGTCGCAGTTGCTTTTTGAATAGCACTTTGAATGACATCGTTTGTGACGTTGCCGTTATAAGTCATATTTATAAATGGTTCTTTTAAAAATTCTAAATTTATTTTTTGTTCTTCGTAATACTTAAACTCCTCTAAAATGTCATTCATTGTTCGTCCAAGTCTTGTTAAAGAATCAAAAACAATTGTGTCACCTGTACGGACAATTCTTTTCATTGTTTGATAGTTTTCTCTATCCATATTACTTCCGGTCTTTTTATCGATAAAAATATCTCTTTCATCAATTCCAACATTTTTCATATTTATAATTTGTCGTTCTTCATTCTGATCTTTACTGGAAACACGAACGTATCCAAATTTCTTAGTGTTCATAAAATAACAACCTCTTCCAAAGTATGAATCTTGATAATATTTAATTTAGTTTAATTGAATTATAACAAAAAACACACCAAAAGGTATATGTGATTTTTGAAGTGCTTCAAAAATGTTTTTCTAACCTTTTGAAGTGTGTGTTTTAGTAGTTTTCAAGTGTTGTCAAAAGGTGTACCTTTTGGAACATAATAAAAAAAGAATCAACATGGATTCTTTTCTTATTATTTATTCATTTAATATTTTTCAAAGTTTTGGACATCTATTCCGGCCATTCGTTTCAGAGGTAAGCAAGTTTCCTCAGCCTGTAAAGTGAATAATATAACTAAACTTCAGTTTTCTGATCTTTTAAAATCAATTCCCCTTTTTTGGGTTTTCTATATTTTAACCAATCATAATATTTAATTAGCTTCCGTATAGAAGTTTTTTGTGTTGTTTTCCCATGGTCTAATAAATTAATATTAGAGACGATGAGTTCCTTTAACTCATCTTTATCGATTTTCTCTGGGTAGATGTAAAGTGCATATTCAAGTGATTTATCAATACCCTCTTTATTAGTTAAATCTGTTAGCGATTTATACAACTGATTAATGTTTTCGACATCTCTTTTAGAGTTTAACAGGGATTTATGTGATTTAACACTTCGTTTTATAATTCTATTATCTATAGAACTTATATCTAAACCACTCTTATGTATAAAGTAATGCACTGGTAAATGATATTTATTTGCTGTTAATAAAGTTTCTTCAACTATTTTTTTATAATCATATTTTTTCTCATTTAAACCTACTATATCTTTTAATAATTCATCATTAGGTATTACACTATATCCTGTGTTCGAAAGTTTCTCTATAATTCCAGCTCCATATACAAACTGAATTTCATCAAAATCGATTTTACTGTCTACATCAGATGCTACATATATTTGATCTTTGGGGTCATCAGTAAGTAATAATTCATATAAATAAGATTTCATTTGGCGTACTAATTTGGCTGAAAATTTCCGTTCATTCTCCCCTAGTGCTTCAAGAACACCCGCAAAATCATGTGTTTTTATATAAGTGATTTCGAGCGTACCATCTGGTAAATCAACTGGCATAGTTGTATAAATAAAATCTCCATCTTCAAAATCATATTCAAGGAAAAAATTATTTTACCAAATTTTTCAAGTCTTTCTTCACCTATACCATAAATTATTGCATTGAGAATTTCTCGTATATTACTATCTCTTAAAGAATATCCAATAAAAACTATTGGGTGTTCAATAAAAATGGTTGTTAATTTGGAAGCTAAATAATGATTTCTTTTATTAAACGAATCATAGTCGTTTGCATCAAAAATCATAGAATTTGGTTCCGTAATGCAACCATGTATTTTAAAAATTTCTCCTACATTTAATACATTAGAAAATAATAATGCCTTTTGACCAATAAATTTTTCAAATCCAAATATCTCCTCGGCTAAGCAATCCCAATTAGTGGTGATAACACCGTCTATAGAATTGTTTTTTGCTAACTTTTTTAAAGCACTAATTTCTTTTTCCATATCTTTTTGACAGTTTAGGAGGTTAAATTTTTCTAAGTATTTAGCTGTAGCAATTTTTAGGGGTAATGCATAATCTTTGATATCATTTTCGTTTTCTTTACTTATATCATCGTAAGATTCATCATTCCACCATATATCTTCAAACTCTTCAGCTATTAATTTTGCTATATGGGGTAAAAACATTGGATCATCTGATTGAACCTCTTTAACTTTTGATACATACTGTTTATAATTTTTATTTGTCCAGGAAGCACATTCTTTTAATAAATCATCCCATTTGGGAGAACCAATATATCTTCTTGAAAATCCAGAACCTAGAAATAAAAATGGGGCGGCATCATGTTTTTTTATATCTTCAATAGAAGTAAAAAAATTGTGTTTCTTTTTATGAATATATTTATTGGAAGTTACTTTGCACTTCCTGTCACAGTTGCTCCCTCTACCCCTTTTAAAGCGGTTAGTTAAATAAAAAACAAAAGAGGTTTCCGATTTTAGGGAAACCTCTTTTGTTTTTAGGGTGTACCGCTAACAAAATGTCAATTTGGGATAGGGGTAGTGCCAGCGTGCTGGCATAGACCGACCGCAAAGTAGAACTAATGACTTTACTAATATATGAGGGATCTTTGGACTATTAAGGATATAATTTAGGACTAGTGGGCCCGACATCACCAAAAAAGAAAATTGTACGCTAAGGAATTAATTATCATTTCAAGGCATTTTAACGGCCATAAACTAAATTAACCATTATGGCGTTATCAATAGAGTATGACCTATTTTTACATGTTAACTATACTAAATAAAACCATAGACCTTATAGTTCTTTAAGTGAGGCTTATGGTTTTTTATTTACCTTCAAAGAAACTATAACTATATTGATTTTTCAGAGTATTTAAAGTATTTTAAGGTGGGGGATGAATGAAGTGTACTAAGTACAGATAACAATTCTAAGAAGATTGTTAATTACTTAAGTATTGGGGGGATATTGTGAAAGTAGAACATGTCATTTTATCAAACGGAAAGACGCGATATATGCTAGTTGATAAGAATGGAGAGCCTATTCAACCTGTTCTTCAGTATTTAAGGTTCAAAGATAATAGTAATGCTGCACGTAATACCTTACGGTCTTATTGCTTTCATCTGAAATTATTTTTTGAATTTCTAGAGCAAGAAGAATTGGATTACCGTGAGATTGGTATAGACCAGATGGCATCCTTTATGGGGTGGCTACAAAATCCATATGGGAACAACAAAGTAGTATCTATTTCCATTTCAACCCTATCAAGAAAGCCAAGAACAATTAATACTGTTTTAGCCACTGTAATAGGGTTTTACGATTATTTAATGCGTCATGAGGATTACTCTATTCAATTATCAGAACGCCTAAGAACACAAATAACCGGCTCTCGTAGAAATTTTAAAGACTTCTTATATCATATTAACAAAGATAAAAAATTTACAGCTAATATTCTCAAAGCTAAAGTGCCAAAAGAAAAACCGAAGGTTATTTCTAAAGAACAAGTTACAAAATTGATTTTCTCCTGTTCAAATATACGTGATCGCTTTCTTATCCAATTATTATGGGAAAGTTCTATGCGAATCGGTGAAGTCCTTTCTCTATGGCTTGAAGATTTCCAAGTTGATGCAAGAAAGATTCATATTTGCGATCGTGGCGAACTTGAAAATTTTGCGGAAATTAAAACTGTATATAGTCCAAGAATAATTGATGTATCCGAAGAATTAATGGACCTTTATTTTGAATATATAGCTGAAATACATACAGATGAAGTAGATACTAACCATGTTTTTATTAAGTTATCAGGAGAGAATAAACACCGCCCTTTAGAATATACGGACGTTGTATCGTTATTTAATCGATTAAAAAAGAAAACAGCTATCCATGTAACACCTCATATGCTTCGTCATACTTCACTGACTGAATTACGAAAGTCTGGCTGGAAAGATGAGCATTTGATGAAACGTGCGGGACATGCTCATATTCAAACGACAATTCAAATGTATGTTCATCCTAGTGATGATGACTTAAGAAAAGATTGGGAACGCACACAAGAGAGAATGAAGATAAATTCACAGAAAGGTGATAGTTAGAAATGAGTATAATGGGAGTAGCAATCGCAAAGGAAAAACAGCAAGAAATCAACGATTTCTTAATAGGCTACTGGAAAAATGATATATGGAGTGCAAACCATTCAGCCTTTGATGAATTTCGACAAACCATCTGGGATAAGACATATAAGAAAATTGATTTTTCTTGTTTTACACCCAAAATTAAAGATGAAATAAAGTTTTTTATTTTAAAGCGTTTGAAGGTGAATGATGTACGTTTATATCAGACGGTCATTAGGCGCTATGCAGCATCATTCAAACACATTTCAGAGTTATTAAATCGTTTCTACCCCTACATCAAAAGTATTATTGATATAGATTTAAATAGAGCAATAATTCAACTTCGTTCGATGTTAGTTCAAAAAGGATTGAAAATTCGAGAGAATGGCTTACTTACCAAATATGAAACCTTCTTAAAAATGATTTATTTATTTTATAAAGATTACTATGATGAACGTGATGAATTTGAAAAAGACATTTGGGATATCAGGAAAATAGCAAAGTCAAAAGTAGTTGAACATGAAGCACGTTATCTATTAAATTTCACAGCTATTCCAAGCCCGTTTCGTGACATGATTAAACGTTACATTAAGTTTCGAATTCAGTATGTATCTCACGGACAAAGTTGCCTTGATATTCGTTCTATCGGTCTTTTTTTAAATTACATATATGAAAAATATCCAAGCTGGAATGATCTATCCTTATTATCTCGCAAGGATATAGAAAATTACCGAGACTGGCAGAGGGTAGAACAAGAGCTGCATCAAAAAGCACAACGGAATTATCTAATAACTCTACGAGTTTTTTTAGAAACCATAGAAAAATTACAATATATAGAATCTCCTAAAATACCAACATCTTTACTATTATTTAAAGAAGATATTCCTCAACTCCCAAGACGTACTGAAAACGATATTAAATATATCCCGGAGGGAATCCTTCAACAATTAGAAAGTCATTTAGAACACCTTACTCCTAAAGAATTTATTCCCGTAGTGATATTACTTCGAGCAACTGGTTGGCGTATTTCTGATATTCTCACCCTTCATTATGATACCTGTTTAGAACAAACAGCACAGGGATGGTATTTGTGTGGTGATATCATGAAAACACAAGTCTTAAACCATCGTGTACCTATTACAGATGATGTAGCAGCAATTGTACAAACAGTAATAGAGTGTATAAAGAAACAAAGCAACATGGACAATAATCCAAAAAAATTCTTATTCGCTCGACTTTATGGTAAACGAAAAGGTCGTCCGCCAGAATCTCGTAGAATTCAAAACAGTTTAAATAAACTTGCCAAGTCGAAGAATATTATTGATGAGAAAGGAAACGTGTTTCATTTTAAGAGTCATGCCTTCAGGCATACTAAAGGCGTTGAATTGATTAATAATGGAATGAATATCTTACATGTCCAAAAATGGTTAGCCCATGCTTCACCGGAAATGACGCTTACTTATGCGAAAATATTAGATACAACACTGAGAAAATCATGGGAAGACGCTACAGCAAAAGGTTTATTTAGGATAAATGATTTTGGCAAACCAATAAAAATACATCCTTCGGATATTGAAAATGAAGACATAATTGAATGGGAATATATTCGTTCGAATTTAGATGCAGTCAGGATGCCACTCGGTTATTGTACAAAACCAATTAAACAGCCTTGTCCTACACAATCCGATCCATGTTTATCTTGTCGTAATTTATGTACAACTCCAGAATTTGTGAAAGAGTACGAACGGCAAATAAAAGATACAGAGGCCGTTATAGAACGCGGGAAGACTATAAATCGTCCTGTATGGATAGAAAAGAATCAGGAAAAATTAGAGCGTTTAAAACCGATATATGAACTTCTAACACAAGGTAAAATCCATCATAAAGCTGGAAAAAAGGGACGAGAATATGATCGAGAGGAATTTAGTGTATATGGCCACAAATAACTATAAAAATACCAAAGGTATTAAAGACTTCTCAAAACTAAAAAGTGAATTAACTCTAACTAAAGTCAATCAAGCTATTCAAATATTAATAAAAAATAAAGAAAAAATTAATTTTAATAGTGTTTCAACGACAGCAGGAGTATCAAAATCATACCTATATAATCATTTAGATATCCGTGAACGTATAACTAAACTTCGTGAGCAACAACAAGGCCTACCTTCCCCTAAGCAAGTTAAACGTGAAATAACCGATACAAATAAAGATATATTACTCGCCGCTAAAAACAAACGTATTAAACAATTGGAGAATGAAAATAAAAAATTAAAAGAAGAAATGATGCGCCTACGAGGTAAGCTTTATGAAGGATAGTTTACCTTACGTTGAATACATGTATTCAACGTAAGAACCCTATCAAATTAGGGTTTGAATTTTCTTAGTTAAGATAACGTGTAAAAACAGGTCATAGGCTTACATTTATTTCCAGTAACTGTTTATTTGGCTTAAATAGACAGGTTTTGTCTGTTATGGGTACACCCTAATCATCCATTGATTAGTTACTGGAAACACTTCGTTCTGATTGTATGATTAGGATGTATGATAATACGTTGTAAAATAATAGCGTAAACCCTTATCATAAGTGTGTTTGTAAATAACTGTAACTCTATGACTCAAAATTACATGTATCTCGGCTGTACCCCATAGTAGTACGCTCTCTTAACTTGATAGTCTATGTTTACATGTCCTTATTTTATCTGTCTAACTTAGTGTAGCCTATTCTATCCATTCTTTGGATTATAAATATTACTAATCATTTAAATGTAATGTTTATATATATAAAATGTGAATGAATTGTGAATAATTTATATATATATGGATATTTAAGGTTTATTGGTATTAGAATGGAAATTATAAGATGATAAAAACAAAAGGAGGAAATATATGTTTGGTTATATACTAGCAGTCGTATTTTTAATTATCTCATTCTTATTTTTTAGAAAAAAAGCCCTGTTTTTAATAGCTGGATTTGATCCAAATGAGTGGAACGAAGTACAAACAAATAGCTTAGCAAGGGCAATGGGAAGCTTTATGCTGAATTTAGCTATATTAATTATAGCAGCTGAATCATTTGCAATATTTGTTACTGATCCAGATACAAAAAGTTTTGCCGAAAAAGTTATAGCAGTCGAATTTGGTATCTCTACAATTTTAATTACTTATAAATGCCTTACTTTAAAAAAAGTATCTTAATAGAATGGAGTTTATCCTAGTTTATTTACTTATAAAGGCTGCTCATTCCATTTTTTTGAAATGAGTGGCCTTTATAAGGTCTAGTTTATTGAGTGGCTAGAGATATTATAAATTTTATTTGTAAAATGTTCTAATGTATCCGAAAGATTATGATTAATAAATATCACTGTCATATCAGGAAATTTCTCATTTATATAGTTCATTATTGAAATTAAAGATTCATTATCTAGATTTGAAAAAGCTTCATCTATCAATAAAATTTTAGGGTTCTGTAGTAAAGAACGAATCAATTTTATTTTTTGGATTTGGCCACTACTTAAATTTGTAATAACTTTGTCTATTTCTGTATTGATTTTATCATCTAAGCTATTTACAAAATCCTCTAATTTGAATGCTTTTATCATTTCATTTGTCCGATCTAACTCAACATTAGATACACCTAAAGTTAAATTATATAGTATGGACCCTTTAAAGAAAAAAGTCTCTTGAGGAACATAGGCCACTGCTTTGCAAATTTCTTGAGTAGATAGATTGTTAATGTTTTGTCCTAATATTTCAATGTTACCATTATAAGATCTTTTTAATCCAATAATCATTTCAAATAAAGTAGTTTTTCCACTACCATTGTCACCTTTTAGAAGTACTCTTTCACCTTTTTGAATTGATAAGTTAATATCTTTGAATATTAATCTACCACTTGGTGTAGAATAGGTAACATTTTCAACGATAATAATAGGCTTATTCATATAATTATTTTCAATAGCTAGTACACAATCTTCATATGTTTCTTCAATCTCTAAGATGTTTTTTATTCGAGAAATTGGTGCATATAACACATGTAATTTAGGATAAATTCCTATTAGTTCCATTAGGGGCGGATAAATTAAGGCAGCATAACTATAAAAAGCCATAAGTTCCCCAATAGTTAGTGTATTATTTTTCACCAATATTACTCCAAATAACAGTATGCCAAAAGGGCCAATTAGAGATATAAGAGACAGTGAAATACCTAGAAAGCTATTGATACTTACAAGTTTAATAGTACTTTTTTTGAGATTTTCTAGATGTCTTTCAAAAATAAATATTCGACTATTTAAATTTTCCCTAGATTGTATAAATTTCTTTCCACTAATATTTTCACTTAGAGTGGAGAACATTTCATCTTTGTTTGTTTGGACAGACATACTTAATGATTGTATTTTTCTTCTAAACAAATGAAATGTCACAAAAAATATTGGTAGAGTTAATATTGAAATCAATGCAAGATGGATATTAATGTTTAATAGAACAAGGAAATACAAAATAAGTACCAATGAATTAGATAGTACACTCAAAAATATTTCTTGAACACCATGTCCCAATATATCTGAATCATCAAATATAACGGTTTTAAAATGATCGGGATCTAAGGATAGCAGCTCTTTTGACTGTGATTTCAAAACTTTTTTATGAAGATTTAATCTTATATTTTTAACTATGTTTTGTGAATATAAAGATGTTAAGTAACTAACTATTATCCCTACAGATAATTGAATAGTAACAATTAAAAATGTCAAGAAGAGTATTTTGTACAACAGAGATGTATTTCCTTCCAATAAAACATCATCAATAATATATTTAGAAAAATATGGTATAGGCAAACTGCTAATAGTTGTAAAAACTATCAATATAATTATTAAAATCAAAAATCTCTTTTTGTATAAAAATATATTTCTTAGTGTGTTCATTAGGTTCCTACCTCCTATTATATACTTTAATTGACATAATATCATATAATTGCTATATTTGGAATATATTAGAATAAACAAAGGGGGCGATATACTATGAAAAATGTATATCCTAATGTCATCACTATAATAACCACATATAAGTGTACAGCTGCTTGTGCTGAGTGTTGTTTTGAGTGTAGCCCTAAATTAACTGCACGGGTTACTTTAGAACAAATGAAAAATTTCATAAGAGAAAGTAAAGAATTGTTTAAAGAAGAATTAAAAGGTGTTGTATTTACAGGGGGAGAATGTTTTTTATTAGGTGACGATTTAGTAGAAGCCATTTCATATGCAACTAAATTAGGACTAACTAGCCGTTGTGTTACTAATGGTTACTGGGGAAAAAATCCTAAACTTGCAAGAAAGACATTGAAACTTTTAAAAGAAGCTGGATTAAAAGAGATTAATATTTCTACAGGAGATGATCATCAAGAGTTTGTTCCATTTGATAGTGTAATCAATGGTGTTATTGAAGCATGCGAATTAGGAATATCGTCTCTTATAGTAGTAGAAGGTCATGAGAGCTCGAAATTCAAGTACATGGATGTTATTAATAATCAAAAATTTATAAACTTCCAAAAGAATAGCTCAAATGCTGATTTGTTAAATGTAATGAATAACGTTTGGATACCATTTAATAAAGATAGGGAAATAATACAAAATGAGTCGTTGAAACAAACTCCTAATAAGGTTCTTAATTTTAGAGGATGCGATAATATATTTCAAAATTTTGTGTTAACCCCATACAATAAAGTTGCCAGCTGCTGTGGTCTAACTATGGAACATATACCTGAAATGAAAATAGGAGAATATGTAGAAGGTTCACTAGAAGAATATTTTAACAATCAGTATAACGATTTTCTTAAGATATGGATATGGGTAGAAGGTCCAGAAAAAATTTATTATTTTGCTTCTCAAATGAATGATAAAGTTCAATACAATTCTAATATTACTCATAACTGTCAAGCATGTGTTGAAATATACCAAAATGAGTTGATAAAAGAAACATTATTAAATCATTGGGAAAAAGTCTATGATGATGTGATGTTCAAATATGAATTAAAAAGAAAACATTTTCAAACAGAATCATCATTCGTTTCATATTAAAAGAATTACATAATTCTTTTATATAAATTAATTAAAAAGAACTACAAATAGTTCTTTTTATATAAAAAATTGAAAGAGGGGCTAATTATGAAAAAAGAAAGAATTTATGGAGTACCAGCGAGTTTAAATCCAGAAATTGATTCTTTGGGAAGATTTCATATTCCTATCCAAGAAAAAATTAATAGTAAATTAGAAGAATGTGTACAGAGCATAGTAACTTCAAGTTTTGAAGCTAAAAAGTTTCTTGAAAATCCTAAATCATACCTTAATTCAAAGGGAATCACAAATTCCAATTTAAATGTTAACGAATTTATTTTTAAAAAAGTAACCTTAATTGCAGATGAAGCAGTTTCAAGTGCTGTACACGAAAGAAATGCCAAAAATTTTGTTGATATCATGGTAGACAAGGGACTAATACCTCAAAGCTTTGTTAAGAGTCAAACAGAATCAACTAAGCCTAAGGCTGCATGGGCTATAGTAGCTGTTTCTCCAGCAGTTGTGTATACTACTTTAGCAGCATATGGTACAGTTGCAGCTTGGGTAGCAGCGTATGCATGGGTGGGGGTAGGAGGCCCTAAATTTCAGAATACTGGATGGTTATCTATGAAATTAGATGAAAGTATGTCTCAACCTTTATCCATGTCCTTACTATTAGGTGATGAAGATTTTGCAAAAGAAGTTGATAAAGAAATCATGTACAGAGTTGAAAAGGAAATTAAAGAATTTATAAGTAAATACAAAAAGCTGTCTCCTATAAATAGCTTTAAATCTATTGAGAGTTGCATCCAATAAAATTTAGCTTAAGAAAAATATTAAAAATCTTAATTTCTGAATCAAGAAACATAGAGATGAGAAATTTTATGTTTCTTGATTTTCACCTCTATTAATTTTAATAGGAAAGATTTTATTTCAAGATTAAACTGTTTTTCGGAAGTTCCAATACTTTTATGTAACTGACTTTTTAAGCAGAGTTTCAGTTCGTCCTTTGTTAAACGTCAATTTAGCAACACTTGGTGAAGCATTCCATTGATTCTTCATTTTGAAACTATTTTCTTACGCTCTGCATATTTCTTGATTTGTTTATTAAAGAACTTCTTTTTTGTGTTTATTTGTTTATGCAAAATACTTTATACTCTCAAACCATCATAAAAATACTATAAATTTGTTAGGCGGATGTATATGAATAAATTTCTAGATAAAAAACAAATATTAGAGGTTGAATACGATTTTTATTACTCAGATAAGATGTTTCTAATAGGGATTTCATTGAATGGTGGACGTTATAGTCAAGTAAAGGTTAATGGTGATTGGAAAAAATACACAGAAGTAGTTTTGAAAGGGGAAGAAACTTTTTCTAAATGGGAGGATATGACATATATAGGTTCAGGTGTCCTAACAGATATTAAATTCGCACATTTAACCATAGAAGAAATAAAAAAAATAGAAGAAACTATTCATAAAATTTAAAAGGTAACAATGGTATAAATAAAGAAAATCACTTTTCTTTATTGTAAAATAGGTTTATCCAATTCTCTAATCGCATCGCGAAGTTTTATATCATCAATTGGTTAGACCACACCACACTAAACTAGACAAATAGATTAAGGTAAAGTAGTGTTGCTATGGATATTTCAAAGGATCTAACTAAAAAAATGAAATCCATTTTTAGTAAATTCTTCATTTGGTGCAATAAGTGCTCTTGAATTAGAACTAGTACATTTGTGCAAGTAGCTTAAAGTTTTTAATTTATGGGAGCAGTCGGCATTGCAATAAAAAATCAATAATAAAAGTCCAATTATAGCATTGTAAGAATGAATCTACGCAATGTCATAATTAGACTTTTATATATATAAAAGAAAGAGGGGAGAGGATTTTTAAAATTATAATGAAAATAAAGATATTTATTATATAGAAATTACATATTAATTTTATTTAAAACACATTCAACTTGAAGTTAATTCAGCTAATACTAATACATTTAATGCTATAGTTTCCCTTCAAAAAACATTATATATGCTTCCTTATCAGTTAGACCTTCAATTCGATTGACTTCATTACCATCACGAAATTTGATAATTGAAGGCGTCCCATTAATTTCATACTGGTCCCAGGCCTTTAAATTCGATTCTTTACTTATATCTATTCTATATAAGGTAATATCTTTCTCTTTTAGTATCTCATCTAATATCAGTGCAGCTTCAATACAAAATGAACATGTTGGCTGATAAAAATAAACAAATGTATCTTCATTCGAATTGATTACATTCTTCATCGCTTGATTATCTAATTCAATAGTTTCTCCCTTTTGATCTTCTGCATTGACGAACTTAAGGTCTGCATACATAAAAATAAACACAATGCTTAGTATCAAAACAAGCAAACGACTAAAAATAAGATATTTTTTCTTATTCATTCTTAATTACCTCCATTTTTAAAAATTTGCATACAAAAAAGGACAAACCTATAGCGTTACGCTGCAGTAGGTTTGTCCTTTTGCATATACAAAAATTCTTATTCAATTTTTTCGAATTTGATTTAAATCTATTATATCATATAATCCTATTGTTTAATAATTAATATTTTATTTCATTGAGCTAAACATACTAGTTAATTCATTTAATAGCAATTCTGCACCCTTTGGACTAATAGGAAACTCACCATTAATTAACATAATATTTTTATCTGTTACTTCACCTGTAATTATACACGCATTATCAGGAGTGTACTTTGTTAAAATGATGTTATCGCCTTCTGTAAAGATTTCTAATGGATCTTTAATGTCGATTCCTAATACATTACGTAGTTCTTTAGGGATTACAATACGACCCAGTGAATCAACTTTACGTGTAATTCCAGTTGCTTTCATTATAAATCCTCTCCTTACTAATCATTTATTATTTAATATATTTATTTTACAGAAAACATAGTTTTACCCAATTTTAGAGTAGCTAGATTTTCTCTCAAATTTTGACGTCTTAAGTATATTTCTGTTGTTCTAACACTAGCGTGACCTAGAAACTCACTAATGCTCTTTAAATCAATGTTTTGTTGTGACAAGTATTTTGCTGTAAAATGCCTACATGTATGCGGCGTAATTTTATTTTTTCTATGACTAACAAAGGGGAAAGTAGTTTTTATAATCTTAGTAGAAAAAAACGTTCCTAGATAATCACTATTGTAGTGGGAACCATCTGCCTTAGGAAGAAACGCTGAATTATCAGTTAGATCTACATCAATAGATAAACCTCGTAATTGTCTAACCTTTTTTATAGATTCAAGTACTTCTTCAAAGATACGAACTTCTCTTGGAGTATCACCTTTACCTATAATTTGAAGTATGTAAGCATCATGGTTCGCATCATAAATTAATTCATTCCATTTTGCATTAGTCAGTTCCTTAATTCGCATTCCAGTAGTCACCAAGGTATATAATAGTGCATACATAAAACTATCATTGTGTTTAAAATAATATAGTAGCTGTTCAACTTCTTCTGTAGAAAAATCTCTATTTACAAGTTGCTTTTTATCTATAGAAATACCAGGTATCTCGCTTGTAATATCTTCAGGTATGGCACCCTTTCGATAGATATACTGTAAAAACTGCTTTATGACAGCCTTTTTTCTTCGTAGTGTAGTATCTTTATAATCTTTTATTCTGTAAAAATATCGTTTTACATCTTCTTTATGAAGTGCCCTAAGAGAACCAGAAGTCTCTAACACATACCGCATGAAGTAGGACAAATCATGAAAGTATACTTTTTTTGTATTAGGCTTCCTTACTTTTTTAATATCAGGGTCATCATGTATAAATAGGTATACTAGTTCAGGATCAGATAATGAAGTGAACTCTAAATTCTGCATCCCTAACTCAATTACTCTTTCATAGAATGTAGAATCAAAAAAATCGTGACTACTACCAAGAGACATTACATTATCTACTGATTTTTTAATTTCCATAACTCCACACCTCCAATTCTCAAGAAATCCACAATATTACTAAAATTAATTACAACAACTCTTATTTCACTTGAACAATGAATAAATAGAATTTATACACTTTATAATACTTACTAAAAATTCATAACTATATAGTATATATATGTTTAAAAAATAATTAATTTAACTTTAATTAGTTTATATATTTATAATATCAAATTATCAAATCAAACTATAACTAAATATATACTTTTATTATATATTTATAGAATTACTTTTTGCAAATAGTAAAGCTAGATAAATTGATAATTTATCTAGGGGTATATTTAAAATAAAATAACTTGATATATTTATAGAATTGTTTTATATTGTTTATTAAAATATCTAAATTTTAACATATGAATCATTCTTTGGAACAATAGATATTATTTCAATTTTTTGGTAACAAAGGAGCGAGTTGTACTAATGAAAAGGGGAGAAATAGAAAAAACAATAACTTCAAATATCGATATAGATAAAACATACCTGCGCACTCAATATACTGACACCATAAATTATTACCTCGATAACTATTGCACACCTTGTGGAAAAACACATCAACCATCTCTTGTTACAAGTGAAAAACTACATTGTGCTGACTGTCCTATATTGCAGAAACTACAAGAAAACGGTAAATTGTTAGAAGAGGTACAAAAGAATATAACATTTTCTAAAGTGGATATTAGCTCTATGACCGGTGATGACTTTTATTACTTACGTACAATAAAAGAATATACAATGCAGGAAATAGCCACTGCATATGATATTACAATGTACCAACTAGGACTACTGATCGACAAAAAATTGAGGTGACAATAAAAGTGTACTATTCGTTCCAAGAGGTGTGCAATTTGTTAGACAAGACTAGAAGTCAAGTCAGTTATTTGATTTCTAATGGTAGGATTAATCCTGCTAATCCAAATACATGGAGAGGAGATGGTGGATATAGGTTTGAGAAAAAAGAAATTAATGACTATCTTGAAGAAGTAAAATCCAAAGAAAAACCTTTACTAACTTTGTCTGAAGCAGCTAAGTATTTAGGAAGATCAAAAAGTTTTATTCAGCAAGCAGTTAATAAAGGTATACTTCCTTTTGAAGAGATAAGAAATAAAAAAAGAAATACCAAACTATATAATAGGAAAGAACTAGATAAAATAAAGCAAAATCTATCTGATAATGTTAGAAAATCAACAGGTATTCCTGTCTGTTTAAATAATTTAGTATTATTTGATTTACAGGAAATAGAAAATCAACAATTTCGTATTATAGATGTTGAAAAAAGAATTGGTATCACAGACTCGGGAGATTATATAGAAATACCAATGCATATACAATCTAAGGACATCTCTAATAAATCATATTCAACGGTTCCTGGTTCAGTAATCTTTATTTTCCCTTACCATGAATCTTATAGAAGTAACATACTTGATACAATATTTTATCTTATAAAATACGTAGGATCATCAAATATTAAGTTATGGCATTTGGAAGAAGAACTTAAAATTCAAGTTAGGCTAGTTTCCATCCCATATGATTATAATATCTTTCGTATATTAATGACTTTTATTACAGAAGGAGAAGTACTTCATAAAGATAAAAATATAACATTTACTATTGGAAAAATGAACTTACATATTCGTGTTCCCGTCTCTATCATGGAAAAAATTGAAAAAGATAAAGAAACGATGTTTTTAAAATCTAAATCTGAAGTTGTAGAACATATAATTACAAAACATTATCAATCAAAAACAAATAATAACTATTGATTCAAATAATTAGATTTTATAATTTGGAGGTTTCATACATATGAATAAGTACTTTAAAACAATTGTTACTGGTACAATGATTAGTTCTATATTAATTTTAACCGCTTGTGAATCAAACCTTGAACAAGCAAGAGAAGGAGAAATAAAAACAAACGAAAGTGCAGAGTCAAAGAAAGAAAACATGTACACTCTTGATCAAGCAGAGACTATATTAAGAGGAAAATTAAAAGATGAGTTGAAAAATGAGGTGACAAAGGAATTAACACCTGAAATTGAAGCTGCTGCCAAGGAAAAGTATTTTAAAGAGGGCTATAATACTGCACTAAAAGAAGTATCTGAGGATATTGAACTAGTAAGAGATGAAAAGTTACTTCTAGATGAATTTCTTTTAAGGTATCAAGAGAAATAAAAAATAGAAAATATCGTAACTCATCTCTAAACATTGTGATTATATTTTTAAATCTAGACATATCATATTTTATATTTGCAAATTAATTGACGTAAGATTTAACTTTTTCGCTAAACAAAACCTCTTATTTTTATCTATTCTTCAAAGCATGAATATTAGAAATTGATTTAAAAATGGGTTATAATGGTAATGTGAAGCTATGGGAGGTGTGTTTAATGAAAAAATTCTCTCTTACCTTAATAACAATGATTGCTTGTCTATTAGTATTTGGTAGTTTTACTACTAATCAAGCAGAGACATTGAAAACTGACAGAGAGATACGTGAGGAACGTATTGCAACTGTTCTTGAGGATGCTTGGGAAAAGTATGATTTATCTAGTTTTCAAATTGGTGTTACAGATCCTACGATTTGGGTTGAAATTGAAGAAATAGAACATAAAAAAGAGCTAATAACATATCTAGAAAAGAATATAAGTAAATCTGATTTAAATCATTATAAAATCGACGTTTTTGAAAAAGATACAATTACGGAATCAAATTAAACAGAATAACTTCAGTGAAAACGCAAAAGCTAGTCTACAAAACTAGCTTTTACGTTTTTTTTATATTTTAGAACCCAATATATCCACCATTTAAAACTACATCATAAAAGTCTTTGAATGGGAATATTTATTTCATAACTAAACCCGTTTGCATTTACTTAGCCAACATACGACGATGAACTATCATAAACTTGAACTGACAAAGCTTTAACGTATTTAGCTAAATCTAGAATAACACTTTTGGGATTATAAAATGTTCGTCCCTCACCAATCCAAACACTATCGTTAAAGCTTGTCTTTTTTATTACTAAACACATCAGTAGTTTACTAATGCGTTTTCGATCGTCTATTTCTTCCGCTAATTTGGACTGTTTGGACATAAGGTTCTATACGCTGCATAAGGCGAGCTGCTTTTAAACGCTCTTCTCCACCATTGTGTGTATATGCCAGATGGTTCTCAAATTCCCTAAGAGTTAAATTTGAGGTGAATATTATAGGTAACCCATTCGCAGAACGATATTGAAGGATAGATCCTAAAATATCATCTCTTAGCCATACACTTAAAGATTCCGCGCCTATATCATCCAAGACAAGAATAGGGGTTTCTTTTACAAAACCAATTTTATCTTCTAAGTTCCCAGCTTTTATAGATGAACGTAGTTCTCGAAAAAATTCCGGAACGTAAACGTATGTAGATGATACTTGTTTTTTAGATAACTCGTTTACTATAGCCGCGGCAAAGAAGCTTTTCCCGACTCCAAAAGAACCATGTAAATATAGACCTTTTGTACTTTTTCCCGCTAAAAAATCATCTATAAAATCTAATGCTACTTGAATTGCTTTTAAACGTCCTGCTTCACCCGTCTCAATGTCACTAAATGTTACTTGTAATAACTCTTCTGATACATGAACACTTTTAATGCAATCACCTTGTGTTTTCTTTTCCCGGTATTGATTCATATAAGAGCAGCGCAAATAAGTTAGCTGATATTGATTACCTTTTGAATACCGGTTATAACTTTCTTGTTTTTCAATAATAGGATAATGACCAGGAATAATATTATTACAATTATTTAGTCCTTTACATCCCTCACATTTATTTTTAGTATCGTTATACTCTACAAACATTGACATATTATTCATAATGTCCTGAGATGTGACCGAAGGATTATTTGTCATATATTCAGCTATATGTTTTGATTCCATTAATAACTTTGTATATACTTCTAACTTTTTTTTTAGAAATTCAGCAAAATCAATACCATTTCTGTCTTTTGTTCTATTTTTAACATCCTTCATTTAAGTTTACCTTCTTTTTAAATGACATAATTTCTATTTTCTATTACTATCTAACACGATTGTAATGAATACCATGATAAGTATCAATAAATAATATAAATATAAAGATATTACATTTTATTTATGCATATTAACTAACTATAAGGATACATCATTATAATTTAAGTTCAGTAAAGAAGTTGGAGTGGGGATTCAACAATTTGTAAAGAGATGAAGAATCTCTCGCTGTTCGAAGTTTCATTTTATACTTACTTACAAGAAACTTACTAATACTTGTACATTCTAACAGCAAATAATAACATGATCGTAAGAGCCAAAGGGCAAACCTACGCTATAACTGTTGGTTTGGAATAAAGTTTGATCAGAAATATCCCCCAAACCCGTATTTTAAGTTAAACGATAAGAACCCGTTTTGAAAAAAAGATTGATCAAAACGGGTTAAGCCTTTGTGAAATACTATGCAATTTTTATAATAAAGTTTGATCATTTTCTACCGATGATCTTAAACAATCGCGCCCGTTTGCGGTATTTTAATTTGTTACCCCTTTGCCCTTTTTGGCCAAATAAAATTGCTTATGGCAATCAGAAAATCAATACCTAACACAAGTGTCCATAATTTTAGAAACCCAGCCAACACTTCTGTTCGGGAAAAATCGTTAATTAAATAGATTAGGACGAATAAAATTCCAGCACCTATTAGAAAGGCAAGCACATGTTGTCCCCAACTTTTAAAGTAGTGTTTCGCATAATCGATGCCAAATCTTTTAACTGGTTTCGATCCTTGTTTCATCACATAATATTGAAAGCGTATATCAGCCCATTCAATCATACTTCTACCGTATGCGATAGAGATTCCAATATACACAGCAGCAATTGCATGCACTTTGGTAGCAGTCGCACCACGATACAAGTCTACACCCGTAGCAACCAATAAAATCAAATCAATGACAGGTGTCAAGGCTAGGAAAAACAATCCTAATTTATTTCTTTTAAGGATATATCGTGTGAATAGACCTAAAGTGATAACAACCCAAAACCCTATTTCACATGCAACGATTAACCACGCAATTACATTCACCCCAGCACCCCTTTGTACGACGCACGCAATTACTTGTTTCCCCTTAATAGTTCAACAAAATGGTCCGTTCGTATAACCTTATATTACTTTTACCATAGGAACCCCCTTCAGATAAAGCATATCCAAAGGGGCAAAACGGTGCAACTTTTTTATAAACGGTACGACTTTATTTCAAACCCACAATAACGCGATAGGTTTGTCTTTTGGCTCTTATATAAATTTTTTAGAATTAAAATAAGAAGGGGGAGTGTTAATGTTTAATCATAAGTCTGGGATTATATTGGCTATAGAAATCAATAGAGTTAACTTCAAGATTCAAGATTCAATACAGTCTAATAGATTAAATTTCAAAGTGAACCCAAATAATACCTCGTTAAACCCGCATACTAAATATGCGATTTCAAGAGAAATTAAATTGCCTGCTCCCGAAGAATGTAAAAACATGTGGTTTAAGTGTTCTTTTATGTATCATGTATCCCTTTTTAGATTCGTTTCAGAGTAATTTCAGAAGGAGGAACAGCTATTTTAAAGAATTGCCAGTATAGTATTTTTTGACAAACTATCTTTTGGAGTATAGAACATAGATTATTAGTAATCCAATAAATTAGTATGGCTGAGATTAGTTGAGAAGAGATAACACCGATTATTAAACTGAATACCAAAAATAAAGTATGTATCTTCTTTGTCAATTTGATATTAGAAATCATTAGATTAACAAAAGTACAAATGAATAAAATAACTGGTAGTATAAATAATGGATCTTCATTGCCTATATTGAACCACATATGATTATGATTTGCGTTGTTAGATACCAAAACTAAGGATTGAATGAAATTTATAACAAAAGCAAGTTGTATAAGCATAGCTAGGCAACCAGAAAAGCGATGATTGTCTATACCATAATATTTATACACTCGTTCCTCTAATTCTTTTTGATTTTCTGATTGGGTAAAAAATCCTTGGTAATAATTATCCACTATTTTTTTATATTGTATATTCCAATCACTTTTAAAACTGATTAAAAGAAAAATCGTTTTAAGAATGATTGTTACTATAAATATGGCTAATACATAGTTATCGTTTAGAATTGTAGCACTTTTATTGATTATTAAATAAAATATATCGATAAAAAAGTTTGAAACAAAAGAAAATATAATAATTCCTGTTACTAACAAAAAACCAATCATATTCAATGTTCTATATTTCATAAGATTTATCAGCCTTTCTAAAAAAATTCTCCCCTAGAACTATTCCAGGGGAGTTATATACAGTATGTTAAGGAGTCAAACGTTCTGTTTTTTAAGATTAATTTTTTTTGTTTGTTTTGCGCTATCAATCATTCCTACAACCCAAAGAATTAAACATACAATTGATAGGGCTGGGATCAACTCAGTGCTTAAAAAATAAAACCCAACTGATAGACCTAATATAATAAAACCTCTAGCAAATAGTCCTAAATATAATTGTCCTAGCCCTGGGAGGATAAAAGATAATAAAATTGCCAACCATTTTTTCTTCATTCATAACTCTCCTTTTATATCGAGTTGATATCAGACTTTTGAATTACTAAATGAATTTTTAGTAATCATTATGTAGTATTTCACTTTTGAGCACATAAGGTTAAATCACTTTTAATCTAATTAATTTTTTAACTAGTCATTACCCATACAAATAATCTGTTCGATATATATACTTCAATTAATGCACCTATTATTAATATTCCAACTAGAATGGGAAGTTCTCTTTTTAATGTATTTATCATAAAACTTTTGAATTCTTTACTATTCTTTTTCTTTTTTACAATATCTATGAACAGTACTATACTTTCCTTTGCTATACTTAAAATAATGAATAGTGCAATTATCTCAAACAAACCGTGACATAAAGAAATCGGAAAATATATCAGTGGACTTACACCACTTGCTTTAGCAGCAGAACCTATAGAATAGAGCAACTTAAATATAAAAGGGATCGAACCGCCAAAAAATGAAAGAAAAAATAACACTATAATACTAAAAGTATTTATCCCAAAAACTAAAAGAACGTCTTCGAATTCAAGGAGATTGTAAATTTTACCTTCTGTGCTTCCACTTTCAGTATTTATGTAGCCAAAGTAGAAGGTAGTAATGACCAATATAAAGTATGTAAATATCCATTTTTTATTGTACATATTATCTCCTAATAAACTATTATTTTTGATAGTGTCAAAGAATAGAAAAAATAAATTTCCATTCTTTGACAACCAAACTTTTACTATTTAGATAAAGAGATTTTTATACAACTCCTACTACATCCCATAGAGCTCCTGCTACATCCACAACCTTACCAACTCCTACATTTTTAACGATTAGAGTTGCAAGGTCTAATAGCAAACCGCCCATATCAACCCAACTAATACCATCAGCAGAACTTTGAAGATTTTTAAGTGCCAATGTAGCACTATTGAAAATTTCCTGCGCATCTGCACCTGGTAATAAACCTTTGATTTCACCTACAATTCTCCAACCAACTTGATTTAGTGAAACGGCTCCTTGGTAATAATCGTATAACATTTTGAAATTCCTCCATTTTTTGTTTTTTGAAAGATCTCTCATACACAACTTAACGAAATTACATTAAACATTTCTACAAAAATTGCTGAAAGAGGGTTTAAATAGTCTAAAAATAGATTAAAGACATTCGAATAAACTTTAAAAAGTAAATTGTTTGATTTTGTTTTACAAATATGGTTAAAATAGGGACGAGTAAGGAAATAATAAACATTTTTTCAGATAGGGAGGATATTATGTCGCAGTTTTCATACAAACTAGAACTTTTAAGCACATCAACTAAACCAGTGGAAATCTATAAAGGTGAACAAAAAGTAGGGGTAGTAAAAGGTTTTTATAAGAATATTTTTATGAGAATCCTAGATTATATTTACAGTAGTTCTAGTATTATTAGTTATGAATTAAAAGATAAAGAAAATAATATTAGAATAATTTCAAAAGATGCGACTGGACTTGGAAGAAAAAAAGTATTGGTAAGATACATTGACAACGATAATAAAGAACATGAGATTTTGATGAGGGATGAAAAGCCCTTTGATATAGGTGAACAAGTTACTTTTGAATATAAAAACCAAAAATATGTAATCAGTAAAAAACCTTTTCAACCTGCAGAATTATTACTAGATGATCACCTAATTGCAGAATGGAAAATACAGCCCGCAGCTTTTCGCGTTGTTATGAATATAGTTGATTATGATTATATAGAAGAACAGTATTTAATTTTAGGATTATTTCATGCATATCTTTATGCTGATAAAAATGGTTAATAACTCTAATTAATAACATAAAATATACAAAGGGTGATAAGTTTTGACACTTTTTATTGCAGAGGAGAAGCTAATAATTTATAGAAAAAGTCAAATCAACGTGATTCCGGTAAATGAAATTATATTTATTGAAAAATCTAACAAAGATACATTGATTCATACTCGTAATAAAAACTTTTCAGTTAATTATACATTAAAAGATTTAGAATTAAAGTTACCCTCTAATTTTATTAGATGCCACCGCTCGTTTATTATTAATATGAATTTGATATTTGAAATGAGAAATTTAAACGAAAATTGTTACTCAATTCAATTCAATAATTGCAAAAAAGATGCACTATTTAACAAAGATAATATAAGAAAAATTAGTTATCTTCAATGTTTAAAAAATTAATTAAATATATAGTGAAAAATATTCTTTATCTAATAGATTAAACATGAAAGACTCCTATGATTTTACATTTAACTTATAATAAAATATAAATTTTTCAATCGATAAAAACTTCTAGTTATAGATATCTGTATTTAACTACTAATAGAAGGGAATACCATTATGTCAAAACCAATTGTTGTTATAAAAAACTTACATAAAAGGCTTGGTGGAAAAACTATTATTCAAAACTTAAATTTTGAAGTTTATCCAGGTGAAATATTTGGTTTTTTAGGACCAAATGGCGCCGGTAAAACAACTGCAATACGTATGATGGTAGGTTTATTAAAAATTGATGCTGGTGATATATTAATTAAAAACCATAGTATTAAATCTGACTTTAAAAAGGCTATATCTTTTGTTGGGGGAATCGTAGAATCACCTGACATGTATAAATTTTTAAGTGGATGGAAAAATTTAATTCATTATTCTAGAATGCATAAATGTGAAATTTCAAAAGAGAAGATTACAGATATCGTAAAACTAGTAGGATTGGAAGATGCTATTCACCGAAAAGTTAAACACTACTCATTAGGTATGAGACAAAGACTAGGTATAGCTCAATCTTTATTGCATGATCCATCCTTACTAATATTAGATGAACCAACTAATGGATTGGACCCAGCTGGAATAAGAGAAATACGTACTTATTTAAGAAAGTTGGTTAATGAAAAAAATATATCTGTTATTGTATCGAGCCACATACTTTCTGAAATGGAGTTAATGTGTGATCGAATTGGTATTATTAAAGATGGTAAATCATTAGGAATCCAACCTGTAAACGAGATTATAAAAAGAGATATTGTTGAAGTATATATGGATATAGACGATCCTACTAAAGCGAATAATATATTATCAAATAGTTTAAGTACTAAAATCAAAGACAATTCCATTTTTTTTGATATCCATTATGATGATATACCTTCTGTAATTGAATTACTTGTTACAAATAAAATGAAAATATATTCTGTTCGAACTAATTCTAAATCACTGGAAGAAAAATTCATAGAAATTACAGGGGGGGATAATATTGTCAAATCTAATAAATTTAATCCTTAATGAAAAAATGAAAATATATGCAAAAAGATCTAATCAATTTATGATTGCTTTTATTGTTCTTTCTGTAATCATTGGGGCTATTTTTATAAAATTTAACTCCCCAGAAATCACAGAAACATCCGAAGATAATTGGAAAACTGAACTAGCCGCACTAAATAAAGATATGGAAATAGAGTTACAAAAAAACCCGGATTCTTCAATGAAAGAGTCATTTGAGGAACACCTGACTATAAATAAATATCGTATAGAAAATGACATAAATCCGAAACCTAATAATGTTTGGACTTTTGTAAATAAGTTAATGGGGATAATTTCCTTAATTAGCTTGTTTACAATCATTGTTGCAGGTGGGATAGTTTCTAATGAGTTTAACTGGGGAACTATCAAATTATTACTGATGCGGCCGATTTCCCGTACCGAAATACTAATTGCCAAATATTTGACTACATTACTCTTCTCTTTAACATTGCTTTTAATACTATTTTCATTTTCGTGGATTTTAGGCATCGCCTTATTTGGAAGTGAAGGAACCAATGTACCTTATCTAACATATGAAAATGGCACAGTTAAAGAAACAAGTATGTTGAACCACGTCCTAATTCAATATGGGCTGCGTAGTATTAATCTAATTATGATGGCAACATTTGCTTTCATGATTTCCTCTATATTCAATAACAGTTCCTTTGCAATCGGTTCATCAATATTTTTAATGATGACTGGTAATACCATTGTTGCTTTCTTAAAAGAGTATAGTTGGGTTAAATACATTCTATTTGCAAATACAGATTTAAACCAATATTTTTCAGGCAATCCTTTAGTTAAAGGAATGACTTTAGAATTTTCAATAGTAGTTCTATTAACATACTTTATACTGTTTATGAGCTTATCATTTATATGTTTCAATAAGAAGAACATCGTAACCTGATTATAACTAACCTTATTTTAAATAATACAATATATATAAATAATGTATTATCATGTTGTATTTCTGCATTGTAAGCGATAATATATAAGAGAAAAGGACAAGCCTACGCTATAGCGCGATAGGTTTGTCCTTTTTCTTATATAAATTATTAGGATTAAAATAAGAAGGGGGCTGTTAATGTTTAATAATAAGGCTGGGATTCTATTGGCTAAAGAAATCAATAGAGTTAATTCCAAAATTCAAAATTTAATACAGTCTAATAGATTAAACTTCAATACTTTCGAGGAGCATGAAAGAACTTATATGGTTATGACCGCTTGTAATTTTGAAGGATGTAATATTAAATGTATTGAATTCCCTTCACTAAATGCTGCAAGAACTCAGGCAGCGATTTTAACCCTAAATGGTAAATATGCTGACTGAATAGGAATTTGTAATAACTACCTAAACAGCAGTATAGATGAGAAAATCTGTACGAGGTGTAATAGAAAGATTTTACCGATATATGATTTATCCACTTAAAATTGTAATACAATCTATTTTACCTATCTGCAAATAGCCCCTTATGCTTATTATAAAGACCTGTTTGCATGTTTTGATTGTTTTTAGGTACAATGGAAAAAGAAAGACTTTCAGGTAGGAGAGAAAAACCCATGTCAAACCAACAATTAGTAAATTTACGTATCGATTTTGCATTTAAACAATTATTTGGCACAAGTGGGAACGAGGATATCCTAATTGCATTTTTAAATGCTATGTTAAAAGATTCCCTAGAATCTCCAATTGTTTCTCTACAATTAGAAGATCCGCGCCTACATCGAGAGCATGAAGACGATAAACTATCCATTTTAGATATTTCAACTACATTAGACACGGGGACTAAAGTAAACGTAGAAATACAATTAAATAATAATCACGATATGATTAAGCGGAGCTTATATTATTGGGGAAGATTATTTACAGCCCAATTGCAGAAAGGGATGCCATATAGTGCACTTCATAAAACGATTGCAATTAATTTGCTAAACTTTACGATGTATCCAGAATATGAAGCGTTTCATACAACTGGCATCTTGTGGAATAAACAACAACAAAAGATGCTCAGCGATGATATAGAAGTCCATATCGTAGAGATTCCTAAACTCACGCACCAATGGCGTAATGAAAAAGTAAATCCGTGGAAAGATTCTTTTGTGCGCTGGTTATTATTACTACCAGCGAATGAAGATGAGCAACTTACTCAAACATTGGAGGATATTGCGATGAACCAAGATCCAATTCTACAAAAAGCAATTAATAAATGGGAACGTATGAGTCAAGATTCTACTTTTCGCCAAGCCTATGAAGCGAGGGAAAAAGCTTTATTGGATGAGGCTGCAAAGTTTGCTCATGCAGAGCAACAAGGAATGAAGAAAGGAAGAGAAGAAGGGGTTCGAGAAGGAAAAATACAAATGATTAAAGGGATGTATGAACTTGGAGTACCAATTGAAACAATCGCTAAGGCAAGTAAACTAAGCCTTGATGAAGTTCAACATATTTTAGAGCAAAAATAATTGTTCACAACAAGAACCTATTAATGAAATAAGTACAAAAAATTAGATATATACTTAAACAGTTTAGGAATAATGAGTTCTATATTACATGGTGCCAATTATTTTTATTCTCTGGTACAGAAAACTATTATTGAACCTATCGATACTTGTACATGCTAACAGCAAATGATAACATGGTTGTAAGAACCAAAGGACAAACCTACGCTATAATGCGATAGGTTTGTCTTTTTTTATTATATAAATTATTTGGATTAAAATAAGAAAGGGGAGTGTTAATGTTTAATAATAAGCCTGGAATTCTATTGTCTAAAGAAATCAATAGAGTTAACTTCAAAATTCAAAATTTAATACAGTCTAATAGATTAAATTTCGATATTTTCGAGGAGCATGAAAGAGCTTATATGGTTATAACTGTTTGTAATTTTGAAGGATGTTATATTAAATGTATTGAATTCCCTTCACTAGATGCTGCAAAAACTCAAGCAGCATAGATGAGACAATCTGTACAAGTTGTAACAGAGAGCTTTTACCGGTATATGATGATTATCCAAATGCCATTAAATTTTGTCCTACTTGTATGTAACAAAACCTAAGTATTTTATAAAATCATCACTTATATGGAGTCACCATATAGGAAAAGGAAGTATTAGTGAATTAATGGGTTTTGCTGATGCAATAATTAGAGTTCCTTATATTTTGTTTAAGAAATGAAACCTTAATAAGCGTAGTTAATACAATTTGAATTTTGTAGAAAAGGGGATTGTGAAATGCACAGATTAGAAGAAGTTTATACTTTTTTACCAAAAGCAGTTAAACGTGAATTTGAAAAGCATGGTATTCAATTAGATGTTAGAGTTGATGATTTTTTTATTGAAGAAAAAGATGATGGTACAGAAAAATACATCACTTATTATATTGAAACAATTACAAGGTTTTTTGAAATAACTTATTATCCAAATTCTGAGAACTGTTTATTTAACTCTATGACTAAGCGTGCAATTTTAAAGATTAAAGACCATGTTAGTGAAATTGAATAAAAGCCTTAATTTTTTCTATGAAAAGAGGGGGAATTGAATTGCTATAAACCCGATAATAAACAGCGTGGTGAATGGATTTTAACTGTTGAAGCGATGAATTAGTTGTTTCCGAATAAACAGCCGATTTCTATTAAATAAAATTAAAGGGGGATGGGGCATGAATGCAATTCTTAGTAAAGAAGAAAGAGAGGGGATTCTAAATTCTATTTCCTCTAAACAAAAAGAATTTATTCAAGAACATGTAAAACGTGGTAAAAAAACTGTTTTTGCAAACATTATGGCAAAAGATAAAGGGGTAGTATTGCCAGCAAATGCTACAAATGAAGAATTAGAAATGTTACTAGATGAATGGGTTTTGGAGGAATACATAGACAACGGATTTGTGAATCCGGAAACGAAATGTGAATGCGGCCGTCCATTGCGATACCAATATATCGTCAAGCATAAAAGAACTAATGAAGTGAGACGGTTTGGAATTGATCATTTCGAACAACATACAGGAATACCCGGTTCTATTGTTCGAGAAATAAAACAGGGATTCTATGAAATTGATTATGAAATGGATGAACTATTATTTAAAATAAATAATAGTTGGAGCATAAGTGAGGTTTTTCCAACTATACCTGATAATTATATTTTCCCTAAAGATATAGCAACGCATTTAGAGGCTGAAGTTCCTTTGTTAGATCGACAAATAAAAAGATTACGTGACCAAATACGTGAATTTTTATTAAGGCGAGAAAACCAAAAAGAACAACAGGAGCAAGATGCTGATGAACAAGATGAATTTGATTATAAATTAACTAATGAAGATGAGCAATTTTCTTTCGGGCTATTTGATGAAAATGTTGAGTTTACTAAACAAAATATAAGAAATCGTAGTGGGTATAATAAACAGGAATCCTCATCGTTATCATCTTATTTAAAAGATGAAGCTTTAAATTATATAAAAAATAACGTTTCAAGTGCTAGGGTTATTTGCGAATTGCTTATTAAGAATCATGGAGCATACTCTCAAAGGTACACAACAGGTAAACCTAAAATATATGTTTCTGTTTGTTCTTATCTTGACTCTCTAGTCCAGGATAACATACTGACAGTTGAGAAACCCGATATAACAGATCGTGCATATCAATTGATAGATTAGGTGGAGGGGATCTTATCACAAACCAAGATGAACGATATCAGTATTATTTTATGATTTTAAAAGCACTTGATGTCAAATCACTATTTTTTATAAAATCTTATTCTTAGAAAAGAAAGTAACTCCATTTTGAAAAAGTTGTTCAAAATGGAGTTACTTTAGTCAACTTTGACTTCGCCGTATTCTACATAAATACACTCAATATTGGTACTTTTAAAAAGTTTTTTAGGAGTTATTTAACATCTATATCAAAAATATAAGATGCTTCTCCGTCATCCCATTTCCCTACTACTTCATAAATGTAATGACCATTAATTGATGGGACAGTAATTTGATTTTTGGTTATAGGAATTTCTGTTATATCTCCTTCTTGGCTCCATTGATATACAGTAATACCAGGAGTATTTGGGATGGCAATATCAATCTTTTTAGATTTTTCTAGCTTTATGTTGTCAAATTCTTTAGCGATTTCAACAGGTGAGGCAGCATCAACTTTCCTAATCTTTGTTTCATCTCCATTCCATCTATATTTTCCTACCATCATTTCATATCTTTTCTCATTAATAATAATTTCCCCTACTACAGGCACCTGCTTTTCATTAGGTTTTTCTTGTAAGCTACACCCAGTAGAAGTTATAATCAGCAAAATTATACATATGAATCTTTTCAAAATTATAATCTCCCTCCTTTTGAATAACAAATCTACGTATGGGTTTTTTGCGATTGATTTTTGTTAATTTAAAATCCCTTAAAAATAAGGTTTAGAAAAATAAATAAAGTAATAATAATTATTATAATTAATGCTTCTATTTTTTCTTTTTTACTAATTTTTCTTCGCTTTGTACGACTCCTATATTTCTTCTGTATCATTTTCTTCTTGAAATCTTGCTTCATAATAACCTCCTTGCACTTTTCTTTACATATATAATTTTATATAAAAGAAAAATCTTATGGTATACCAGGTGATTGTTGTAATCTTTTGATTCTATAAGATTATTGTTGTTAAAGAGCATATCAAACTAATATCGTTTTACTTTTTTGTTTTTTAAAATAATCCGTATATCCCAAACAATTATACTCTACTCTAATATTAAATAAAAAAGCTGATTTTCCTTTTGATTTGAATTAGAAAATCAGCTTTTTTATTTAATAGTTATCAATCATACCAACTTGTATCTACACTATAAGCTGGATTAGTTAATTTCTTTAAGACTAATTCAGCTTTACCATTATCGCCATCAACAAAGCTTCCTACTTTGAAAATCAATTCGTACGTACCCGCACCTTTAGTTAAGTCAAATGCTTTTACTGTATCATTAAACGCAGGGTCTTCCTCTTCTAATCTATACTTCCATTGGAATCCTGGGCCGATATTTGGTTGTGAAACATAAATCATAAGGTCTCCCCCACCAGAATAGAATGTTTTTGATTGACTCTTAAATGAGTGATCTCCTATCCAGTTCCATTTACCTGGTGCCAAGGAATGTAAAATGTATGGATTGTCCGAAATTTTTCTAATTTCTAATTGAACACTAGCTGGATCATTAGTTCCATCATTTGGACCATCCTGTAAAACAACAGGATCAATACTATTTTCACTTTCTTGTTTCATAGTATTATCTTCAGTTTGTATTTTAATGTTGTCAGTTTCTATAGTATCTGCAAAAACATTCATTGTAGTAGGAAAAAAACTAAATGTAAATAAACTACCCATAATCAATAAATTTTTCTTGAAATTTGATTTTTTCATTCTGCAACTCCTTCTTCTAAAAGTTTAGCTTTTAATAGGGTTATAATAATTTAATTTGCTATGATATTCCCTATTTCATTATTTAAACCATACGTAGCTGTTGAACTATAAACCAATTGTGCCTACAGATACTTCTTGCGAATAGAAAATACTAAGGTGTTTAATATTTTTTATCTTTTCAATCTCCTTTCTTTTTAGTAATTATATTGTTAAAATATGTTAAAAATTGGTTAGCATACTTATAACCTTTAATAAAAAAGTTGATGGACATAAGATATTTATTTAAAGTTTTATATGCTTTGTTGTTATTGAATTATTAATCTAATATTCTTTGATGAAATGATTGGCATTATTGATGATAAAGAATGATTAAAATTTAATAATTGCAAAATATGATATTATAATACAATTATTTCGCATAATTTGTAAATATTTAGCAATAAATTGGAATATTGTGTTGGTTTGAGAAATAAATTATTGTCTTAAAAATAAGACTAAATGTGTTAGAATTAATAAAATAAAATTATACAAGGGAGTATATATGAACTTTAAAAAACGAATCATTTTTTCGTCACTAAGGTATGTATTTTGGTCAATCGGTTTAGTAATGTATGCCCTTAATAAAGGGGATACAATTCTATCAACAGTTTTTCTTCTTTTGGGTGTACTTACAATTTATATTGAAGATTATAAATTAGATCATAGCAAATCTCTAAAAAAACATTATAAAGAAATTATTCCTATAGCTTTTATTCTTTTAATATTCTTCTTACCCATGACACAAACATTAAAAATTTTATTATTTTTGTTACTTTTAGCAATATCATATTTATTTTCATTACAACAAATATTTAAAGAAAAAGAGACTGTGTAACAAGCACAGTCTCTTTTTCTTTAAGGGTTAATAGGTTTATTACTTACCCATCCATACTTGGAATATACTAAACGTCCTGAAGCATCAAAGACAGTCCATAAACCAACCCATTGCTTAGCTTTAGGGTTTTTATAAATTCCGATAGTTCCATATGACTTTCTATGATTCGCTAAAAGATTGTCAATATACACAGCAATATCATAAGCTAAAAATAAATCGCCAATCGGTGCATAAATCCATCTTGCAGCACTATCTTTTAGTAAGTTGAATCCAGCTGGTAATGTAGGAACGCTTGTATCAGCAGTATATTTATATCCAGTTTGTCTTACCCAACCGCAATATGTCCCACAAGGTTCAGGGCCTGGAACATAACTATTAATAGGATCTAATCCCATTACATCTGGACTTAAATTTGGTGCATACAAGGGTAATTCACCATTCGGTAATTCCATTCCTTTGTAAAGAGTCATAGTTTCTTGTTTGTTATCATTCTCTGCAGCGTGAGTTACACTAGGTTGAAAAGCTGGAATAGCAATAAATAAAGATAAAACTAAT
The DNA here is from genome assembly GCF_000712595.1 of Bacillus manliponensis. Taxonomy (GTDB): domain Bacteria; phylum Bacillota; class Bacilli; order Bacillales; family Bacillaceae_G; genus Bacillus_A; species Bacillus_A manliponensis. The sequence goes on along the minus strand of NZ_JOTN01000020.1, from coordinate 15,050 downwards.
ACAAACAACTTTTTGAGCATAATACTTAATCCCTCCTGTTATTTTTTTACAAATTACACCATGAATGATACCATGAAATATTACAAATAACAGTAATATTATCTGAAAATAAATATTTATCAAATTATATAAGGCTATTATTCGAATTCAACAATTCTCCTTACTGAAAATATGATGTTTTTTGTTTTTATCCCTTTAATAAATGATATAATAAATAAGTTACCAATAATTGTAACTTACGAACGGGAGAGATGGATAAAATTGGGGAATACATCTATTAAAATTGCCGGAAAGGGATTGTCATTAGAAGATATAGCTTCTGTGTACTTGGATTTAATTGAAACAGATTTTGATATGACAATTAGCGAAATGGCAGATTATTTAAGTTGTAGTTATGATTACATTCAAAAGAACATAGCTCCTGTTATCTCTCACATATATATTAATTCGGTAGCAAAGAAAGCTTTACAATTGCATGAATCTGATAGTGGCCAGGATCATTTGTTCACTAAACGAAAGTTATTTTCGAGAAGTAGCTTTGGGAAATACATATTAGAAAATACATCTATAGTTGTTTCGAAAAATAGGTATTTATTTCATGATTTGAGTGAAAGCTCCAGGAGGAAATTACAACAGCTAGCAAGTTCTACTGGAGAAGATGATTTATCTTTCGATTTGTTTAAAAGTATAGCGATAGAACAAGCAAAAAACAAATATTCCTCAGTTGATTTGGAAGACAGAACTGTTAAAAAGCTACCGCTTAGTAAGTTCCCAGAAAAATTATATAGCTTAAAGGAGATAATGGAGGGGAAAACGGATAGTGAGTTGAAATTTAATTATAAAATGGAGTTTTATCGTTATATTGAGAAACAAGGTATCCCAAAAATAGAATTTCAATCTTTAATTCGTTATAAGAAGGAAGATTTAGAAAAAAAGGCGGTTTTTTTATTGCCGTTAACCGTTGTAAAAGGGGATTTGCTAGAAGCTGTAGAAGAATTCATAACAAATGAACTAGAAGAACTCTAGTGTATTGTAATTGTTGGTAGCATATGAATTCGGAGTGATAAATATAAGCGTTATGGTGCTATGGCGCATTTAAAATGAATTCAAGGTAGAATAGATATATTGTATCTCTTGTTATATTTCTCTAAATTTAGATAGAAGGGAGTTTGTGTTTTTGGAGAAAAAGAAACAAATTAAGCGTAAATTAATTTAGGATTCACCCTTATTTGGCTCAGTACCAGCGTAGCTACGTTTAGGGGCAAAGTAGCTTGTTTTGTAATATAAACGTTCACTTTTGTACAATATTAGTTTTAAGAAGTATTCGCCTTTTTCGGGGGCAAAAACATCCTTTGTAGGTTCATCTACATGTTTGGGAGCCCGCCTATATACTAGGTGGGTCTTTTCTGTTTGTCTACAATCCCTATTAGCTAAGTTAATGACAATTAATAATGACAGAACATTCGGACAATATAAATATTTATAAAATTACAAATATTTATATTGTCCGAATGTTGTTTTATGTTTTAAATGTACCGAATTTCTTAATTAACAAAGAGGTGATTACATAGAAAATAATGCTATTTTTTAATTAGCAAATTTGTTTTTAGGAAAAAACATTAGGATAGAAAGGTTGAATAAAACATGAAAAATTTAATGAAAAAAATCGGTGTATCTTCACTTGCTTTAACGTTAGGTATGATGACTATGGGAACGTTGCCACAAAGCGCAAATGCAGAGGCGGCAAATCCAGTATTACTTACAGAAGAACAAATTATTGAAAGATTCGAAGAGATTAATCAAAAATCTCCTTACAATGTGGAATTCTCAAAAGAGGATGCTGATTTCGTAAAAACATATGCTGACTCGCCGGTATTCGGGGAATCAGAAATGTCAACTCTTGCAAAGGATTCTCGATATTTTAATAAATTAGGTTCTGGAGCAGGGGGTTCAGCAAGAATTAATGGTTATGTTTGGGATGATATCGGCTATGTTAATCACACATACGGGGCATATTATTCAACTCAAATGCAGTCAGGAAAAGCAAAAAAATTACTAACTCTGTTACGATTAATGCATATGGTGCAATTGGACAAGGTGGTGTAGGTAGAGTTTTCAGTGATACATTATCAGATACTGCTTATAATAGAGACTATTTGTATTCAGATATGAAGGGAGCTTATAATGGGGTTGTAGCATATACGAGTAAACATGTGAAAACTACTGTTTCCACTTCATCAGGTTCTTTTACAGTTGCTACGTATTAAACTGAAAAGGTGTGATGGATTGTGTTTACTTCTTTAAGTGGTGTAGGTATCGTCCTTACGATTGGAGTCCTTTTTCTTCTAGGTGCTTTGGTTGTTTCCTTGTTTAAAAAATTTAGTAGCAGATAATAAACCAATCCCTCTACCTAATTATTAGGTAGAGGGATTGGTTTATCTCTATTATACTCTTCGGTACTTCTTGTTCACCCACAACATCAGCTTTGACTTCACCGTGTTCTTCTCAAAAGAATAAATTGTTTGTAAATTTTTGAGAAAGTTGGATTTCTTTGCATCCGAAATTTAGAATTAGAATTTTCTGTTGTTATTAATTATAAGAGATATTATAAGGATGATTAGGAGGGTTCACATGGTTACAGATACCACAAAAGAAAAGATAACGCAGTTGTTAAATGAATGGTATTTAGAAATTAGATCAAGACGTATTAGTAATGCGGAACATCTAAAAAAGGAAATAGACTTAAAGATAGGTATATTTAAAAATTAGAACGATAAGGAGTCCCAGGATCAAAATTTATTACTCTACTATTCCCTATTAGAGTTTCGTTATAACTATTTAATAGATAATCTAGGTTTATCTAAGGGAAGTTTCGATAAAATAGATTCATTCGAAAAGCCAACCGATAACTTCTTAACTTATTATTATCATTTCTTCAAAGCTATACATTCTAATGAGATAGGTAACTTGCATTTAGCTAAAGAATATTATGAGAAAGCTGAAGGGTTTTTGAAATATGTTTCTGACCAACTTGAGCAAGCTGAATTTTACTTTAAATTAGCTACTTTTCATTATGATATACAACAAGCTCTGGAATCTATTAAGTATGCAACAAAAGCAAAAGATATGTATTCAAATTATGAGGGCTATGAATTAAATGTGGCTTTTTGTGATAATATTCTAGGATTATCTTGTATGAATCTTAAAGAATGAGCTTTAGCTGAAGAACATTTTGCGGCAGCTATGGATAGATTTCAAAAAATCGGTGTAGAAAAATTTGTGATTATGGTTCGTCACAACTTAGGTTGGATGTATTCAACGCAAAATCTATCTGAATTGGCGATACGATACCTTTCTGAAGTAATTGAAAAATCACCGCAGCATTATAAAGCACTATATGTAAAAGCAAGAGAGCATTATAAGCGACAAGAACATGAGACTGCAGCTGAACTTATTGAAAAAGGATTAAAAATTTGTAATGAATCGCAAATCGAAGGGTATCAGCATCATTTCTTGATTTTAAAATCGCTAAATGAAAACGTAGATGTAAACGCTTTAGAAGATACAATTCTTAAAGGGATTGAATACTTCGAAAGAGAAGAACTATTTGATTATATTCAAGAGTATCAAGAGAAATTAGCAATAAGATGCTATGAAGAAAATCTTTCTGAAAAAGCAAGTAAGTACTTTTATTTAAGTTCGAAAGTTAGAGAAAAATTGTTTAATAAGGAGGCTTTAAAATGAAAAAAACAGTAACTAAAGTATTAGGTATACTAACGGTCTTTGCATTAACATTTGGTATTTATAGTCCTAAAGAACATAACGATATTAAGGTATTTAAAGCAGAACATGGAGATTATGGTGGTTGATTTATTTTAAAACGAGTTATCAAACAAGGATCGCAGCATAATAGTTGTGATCCTTATTTGTGATAGTTAAAACGTCTGATGTCAAACTACTATATCGTACTAAATTTTGATACGGTAACCAAGGGAGATATGATATAATCGTGGGAGTAACTGTAGACGTGTGGTGGGAGGTTGCATCCTTTCTTTCTCTGATTTTAGAGGGGAAGGAGGTGAAACCGTCATGGATTTTTTACTTCAACTATTGCAAGAGACTGTAAACATCGTTGTTACAGTGTTCGTAACAGTTTTCGCAACAGCTTATGCAAATAAGTTTGTTGGGAATAACAGCAATAAAAGTAAAAGAACCACCCCGTCCGCCAAGACAAATAAAGGTGGTTCAAAACGCAAGAAATAACTATTTTTGCAACCAACCACCAAACGGCAGCAGTTACAGATCAGACGGGATGTTAGCAGCATTCCGTCTTTTATTTATTATGCACTGAATTTATCAGTTAAAACCTGTAGAGTGTTAATTTTCACTCTTATTATACTACATATTAAAAAAACAGACAATGAACTGTTTTTTCACTCTAGTAAAGCTACTTTTTTATTCCCAAGTACCTCTCTAATTCCTCTAATAGCATCTTCGCTCCTCTTGAGCTTAAATTAACCTTCCCGTCACATAGTGAGATGTTTTCATTAGAAAGCTCACCAGTGACCATACAAGCCATTTGAGATTCATACTTTCGAAGGATAATGCCGTCTTCCTCTGTGAAAATTTCAATAGGATCTTTTATATCGATGTTTAATGTTCTTCGTAACTCTTTTGGGATTACAATTCGGCCTAGTTCGTCAACTCTGCGTGTAATACCAGTCGCCTTCATTTGCTCACTCCTATTTACTAATATTCTTGAGTTTATAGTAACAAACATTGCGCTATATTCACATCAATATGCTTTTAATTATCATTTATTAAGTTACCTTTATTCGTAACTTATTGTGTTTATCGTTTAAAATGTCGTGGCGCTACAGCAGTACTTCTTGTTTAGACAAAGTTCAGCAAGGGCTATGCACGCATGGTCGATTAGTAATTTCAGGATTCAAAGGCCGATTATGGAATAATTAATAGAGGGAGGTGCTATAGTGCTATGTCAAATGTAGAAATCATATATACCTCTAGTGAGGTATATAATCGCTTAGGGATCAGTGGAAGTACTTTAAGAAAGTATATGGATGTTTTGAGCGAGAAGGCTACGCAGCTAAAAAAGATAGTCATGGTAGAAGAGAGTACACAGAATATGACGTTATTCTTGTTGAACAGTTAGCGGAGTTAAGTAGGATTGACGGGATAACATTGGAAAAAGCAGCAAAAATACTCACGAAGCAGATGTGTAAAATTGATAAAGAGGAATCAGGAGAACCAGGTATTATTCCTATACAAGTGCAAAATATGTTACAAGAGCAGTATAGCGCTATGATAAGACAATTACACCAGGAACAGCAAACAAGTATGTTTGAGATGGAACAGAGACTGGGTGAGCGCATTGAACAACAAAATAAATTAATTGAGCAGCAAAGTAAAATTATAGAAGAGAAGACAAGAGAGGAAAAAGAACGTGATAAACACCTTATGCTTACATTTAGAGAAATGCAAGAAGTGAAAAGGTTGATATTAGAAAAGAGAAAACCGTGGTGGAAGTTTTGAGGTGAGTAACATTAACTTATTTTTGTCGGATGTTAGGGAGGGCAGACAGATTCCTTGTAGGAGTCACTATATCATTTCAGGAAAATCGTACAATTTCCCCGAAATGGTATGGTGACCCCATGCCCATCAAGCTAAGAAAACAAGTTACCCCCAAAACGAAAAAATGAGCTAAATTCCCATAGCAAAATGTAATAAGCTAATACTTTAAAGACTTCAAAGTATTAGCTTGGTACAAATTGGTGATATCTCAATAAGGGATGTGCTCATTTTCTTACTACAGATAATGAAATTTATGTAAATTACCAAAGAAACATCTTTATTTAATGAGAATATATAGCTACTCCGTTTGTAATATTATCGCAACAATTGTAAAGAAAATTCCGGAAAATCAAAATAGAATTCTAATTCTAAGGGTATTTCCAATTGTTTGATTGGATTTTCAGACAGAGTAAGGTAAATACTTTTAAAGTAATATAAAAGGAAAATTAGGTATCTTTATGTGCGTTAAATTAGCATAAAGAGGAATGTGTAGAGAATTCAAACTTATTTGAATTTAAAGTGTTGTTAACCCCTATGAAACACGAATCATTCTAATTGTTAGTACAATTAGAATGTAAGATTTAATTGGAAAGAAGGGGTTATTGTGAGAGAAACAATTAGTAGTTATGAAGATTTATTAGATATGTTAGATTCATTATTGCGTGAACCAACTCAATTCTGGGATAATTTTTATTCAAATCGTGAAAAAGGAGTCCCCTTTTTTACTAATAAACCAGATGAGAATCTAGTTTATTATTTCGAGAAAAAATTACTTAATCCAGGGAAAGTTCTTGAACTTGGATGCGGTCCAGGCAGAAATGCAATTTACTTTGCTGAAAAAGGATGCTTAGTTGATGCAGTAGATTTATCAAAGGAATCAATTCAATGGGCAACCGAACGGGCAAAAGAAAAAAATTTACATGTAAATTTTATTTATAACAATATCTTTGACTTGCAAATTGAAGAAGGTACATACGATATTGTGTATGATTCAGGATGCTTTCATCATATTGCTCCACACAGAAGAATGAATTATATAAATTTGGTTAAAAAAGCTTTAAAACCAGGTGGTTATTTTGCAATCACTTGTTTTGTTCAAGGCGGAGAATTAGGTGGGGCAGATATAACGGATTGGGAAGTATATAAACTACAAAGTCTTAAAGGTGGATTAGGTTTTACAGATGCAAAACTTAGAGTCATTTTTAGAGACTTTTCGGAAGTAGAAATACGTAGAATGAAAGAGATAAAACAATCGAATAAAGTATTTGGTGTCTCTGGACTGTGGACAGCTTTATTTATGAAAAAGCTTACTGAATGGTAAAAAGAATTATGTTTTGATGGATCACATGCTGAATTTTACACAGTCCATCAAGCTAACTACACCGTACCCCGTCCTTTATGGGCAAAATATTATGATTGATTAGAGTCAATAAATCCCTCTTAAAATGTGGCAAATAGTTAGAATTGATTTAATTACTCGCAACGAATTCTAATTATAACTAAGAATAATAATAAAAAAGCTGAATTTTTTATACATAAAATTCAGCTTTTTTAAATATCAAACTACTATATGTCATTTGGGTTTTAAATTTATTCTTCTAGTTGCCTTTTTTCTAACCTCTCAATTGCTTCACGACGCTTTGTATCATCTATATTTGTATAAAGAGAGGATGTTTCCATTGAAGTGTGGCCAAGTTGGTTGGCCAATAGAACAAGATCCTTATTTTCATTATAATGATTCGTTGCATATGTATGACGCAGCTTGTGAGGGCTTTTTTTCTCATCAAACGCCTGCGTATACTTAGCAGTAAGCTTTTGTATTGCATTGACTGAAATCTGCGAGTATGAGCCTTTGTATGCTGTTACAAATAGTATATCTTCATCTTCAGTACATTTATATGATTTGAAACGTGCGTTTAAATATTCTTGTACATCATCTAATGCTGTTCGCGTTGCAAGGATAGAGGATTTTTTATCACCTTTTCGTGTGACCCAAATTTTTCTTGTACGGAAGTTGATATCAGACACTCTTAAACTTGCTACTTCTGATACTCGAAGTCCAGTTCCCAATATCAGGCTTAAAATGGCTATATCACGCGCTTTATCACGTTTAAAATAATGTAACTTTTTAGGCGACTTCTCCTGTAATATTAACTCATAATCATGAGCTAAAAAATGCATGAACTTTGTTTCGTCATTGTTATGGAAGATCATATCTGCAATTACCGCTGCACGTGCAGATGAATCAATTTTTTCTTTGTGAAGCTCAATCTTTGCCATTACATTTCGATAAAAATAACATTCTCCAGTAACATCATCTTCAGTGTGCTTCGTTAAGTAGTTAAATAATGATTTCAAAGCAGAAAATGTACGAATTACAGCTTTTGTACCATTTCCTTGACGTTCCAAATAACTTTTAAAGCGTTTTGCCTGTTTTAATGGTAATTTCTCCAATGCCTCGATAGGGACTTCATATATTCCCTTTACAATTTCACCATTTGGAGACGCTAACCTAGAATCGATGAGCCACTTTAAAAATATTTCGTATTCAATTAAATATCCATACAAAGTGGCAGGGGAGAGGTTTGTCTTTTCTTCCACATATTCAATAATATACCAGGGCATTTTTTCTTTATGCTGTTCAACCCGTTCTTGGAATACTTGTTTTTCTCTATTACTCAAGCTAAATCACCTCAAATAAACTATTAGCACATAATAAGAGTCTGCAATATTATAAATACAGACTCTAGATTTTAATTTGTTTCTCAATTTAATATATAAATTGTTTATATAGTAGAAGGATAGAAGAATAAGTGTTCATTCGACAAATTTCTACAAAGTTTACATTAAATACAATTTTAATATATAGTTAACCATAATTTAATTATGGTTAATAAATAAAGAGGGGCTTACCTAACCGTAATAAAAACATATGTATATTATAAAATTACTTTCCCTTAACAAGATCTAAACTAAGACTTATCACAGCTATTACAGCAAAAATCAGTAATACAATACCTATTAGTAATTGATACTCTAAAGTCGATTGATAAACCTTAATAGCTAAGCTACTTTTAAATTTCCTATTTCACTCAACAGTTCATCCAAACATGTAATTTTATTAAATAGAATGCCATGTTATAGAATTATAGATTCTTAATAATTCCTGTTCGTTAAGATTTTTCTGAAAAATATCCTCATTTATATCAAAATCCATATCGTCGACAGAGAATGTTGCATATTTACAATTATAGTTATGTAAATTGATATCAAAATCTACTCTAGCACTATACAAAATAGAAAGGGTATTTTCCACTGTATACTGACCATTTAAACTCTCAATTGCTGCTTTTTGTTCACTAAATCCATCTTTGTAGATTTCAACTTCATCAAAATCAACGAGTAGCTGCTCTTTGTTTAATTCCATTTCAAACAAATAAAATTGTTCCTCATCTAAAAAAACAGCCTTCTTACGCCCATAGTTCATAGCTACAGTTATTCTATTAGTTAAATATACATAATTAGAATCTGTAACAATATCAAAAGCTGGCTGACCTATTTTAATTATACCTTCCTTAAGAATTGTATCTCCTAATTTATATGATGTACCATGAAATAGTTTCATAACAAACACACTCCTAAATTAGATTATACACCGATATATAATAATTATATCAAATGTATGTTCTACTATCTATTTAAATATCAATTAAACAAGAATTTAATGTAAAGTTGAAGTTTATTGATTTTCCTGCTTTTTTATATACTGTTTGCTCCCTCTCTTCTTTCGCGTGTTGTGATTTGAAGCATAAGTCTTCCTAATTGAAAAACTTATGCTTCAAAAAATAATTATCCCGTAGCTTCATGTATCCATTTATAACATACATATATTTTATGCGTATATATAAATTTTAGCGTTTATAATCACGTCATCGAGAATAAACATTAAATTTTTGTGTTATGTTAAGATTTCATCCAATATCCTTTCCAGGATTTTTGCATAAGAACAACTCCAAAAACACCTAATATTGTAATTACTAGACAATAAATGTTTTGAAAGAACATAGGTGGTATAAATAAAACAGTTAATATAGCCAACGATATTTTAGATTTCACACTATATTTTTTGCTAAACAATGAGTTCATAAAGAATAAAGAAAATGATAAACAAAATACAAGTAAGTATACACGTAGAAATCCCCACGAGAGAGTTTTACCAGAAGCAATAATTATTAATAGTACATAAGCACAGAATAAAACAGTCAATGTAGCTATAATTGGAAGCACAATATCTCTGCATTTTCTACAGAACTTTTCAATGAATTGAACCATACTATAATCATTTATAATATTTATCTTTGTTTGAATCATCAATGCTTCTAATAAATCTGTTGTAAACGTATCTAGTTCTTCTAAAAATTCACTACTATCCACTTTTCCTAAAATTATTTTAAGTTCCTTATATCTATTATAGTCTAGATACGCATTAAGCTCAAATATAGCTTCTAATAATTCTTTCATTTCTATTTCATTTTTTTCGAATAGATTAATAAACAGTTTAATTCTAGATAATTTTTCTTTCATTTGCATTTGATTCGAATGTAATGTCTCTTTTTCTTTACTGTAAGTATCTCTAAATTCTTTAATTAGCCAAGCTGCTATAAATATTGTGATAAATAATATGATGGCTTCTAGAGAGTGACTTTTTGATCCTAAAAAATTAGAAATTTGCTTCAAAATTTCATTCATGTATATAATCCACCTGACTTTTTAAATTATTTATATAATGATATATCGAAAAATAAATACTAAAAATCTCTTTCTACTTTCGCATTGGTTATTGAAAAAGAAACTTAAATTTTGCCCAGCAAAACAAATCCTTCTACTCTTTTGTTATAAAAATATCAACTTCCATGTTGGGATACAAAAGTGCCAACCAATCTTTATAAACTACCTATTTACTAATAAAAAAGAATCCCTGCTACGTAAGGATTCCAAAACGAAAAATTTTAGTTATATACGAATCAGTGAACCAGCAATATATGGTGAGCTTATTATTAGAATGATTTTATTCACCTATAAATCATCCTAATAAACAGCAATTTCGTTTGGTAACATATGCGCTAAAGATGGAACTCCTGATACACGCCCTTGTTCTAACGATAACTGCATTATGCGTTGTAGATGTTCTACATCTTTAATAGAAAATAAGCTCTTAATATCATCAAAATGTGCTTTAGATTTCAATCTTTGTAACAACGAAATGGTAGGATATGAGAATTGGACATAAGCAGAAGTTACAGGATACCAATACCCTCCTCTTCCTTGTTTCTTCCCTTCTAGATTTTGTATATCTTGTATATAATATAATACAAAGTCTGCTTCCATCAAACTATCCCATGAATACCTAGAAGAACTCGATAAATCTTTTATTAGATCAGCCTGCACACTAACTCGTTTTAATGATAGCCTGTTGTTACGAGTCTCTACTAAGCTCTGTAAATAAAAATAAAACATACCATAGCTTCCATCTACTAGTTCATAATACTGAATGTTTTTTACGAAGTATCTATGTTTACAAATTTCATTTAGTTTATTATACATCTGCCTAGAAATTAATATTGCTGTGGTATATAAAAATATTTCATGAATAAAGTATCTATAATGTTCAAATTGAGCTGGACCAGATCTACCTAAAGGACCAGAAAAAGCATGAAGAGCTTCAAGTAAACTTGTTATGATTTTAATATCAAACAATGTTTCATTACCACATAATTGCTCCAAAAATTCGATATAGTTATTTCTTAAAGGTACCATTTCATGTATCAAATTATAGATTTGTTCATCATACGGTTCTAAAAATTCCCCATCTGTAATTCGATACGACTCTAAATCTTGTAAAAAGGCTTGTTTATAATCATAACATAACCCTTTTACTCTTCCTGGTTGTCGAACCATGGCATCTCTTATAGAAGATAAAACACCACTTACCTTAAATCTCGTTTTTTTTCCTCAAATATGTAAGTTGGAGCAGTACCTAATTTAGGTTTTCTCAAAATTGGTTGTTTGTATAACAATCGAAGTAACTCTTCATATCCTTTTTCAAAATGCCTATCTAAGTCAATATAAATACGACCATCCATATGAATCGGAATATAATCTTTTTCTGGTTCTTCCCTCTCTAAGATAACAGGAATAAACTTTTCTTGTTTTACTTGGTTATACATTTGTGGTCCTATAATTTGTGTTTCTGTACCTACCCCACCATCATAAGAGCTAGCTTTATCCGCATACGACTTATTACATAGAACTAATACTTTATCAATTGTTGAATCTGTTATCATGCTTTCCATGAAAGCATACATACTATGTCCAGGCTTTAAATCTCAAACGTCTATAATAACTTCAATGCCATTTTCCATCAGACGATTTGCAAGTTCAACAACTTTTTCTTGGTAATCGGGAGAGGTCCAAGAATATGATATAAATATCTTCGGTGGCTTTGAACCTGATTCTATTTGATGTCCCATATATGCCCTCCTTTATTGTTAAGCTTACTTTATTTTCAAATGTTCATTTTTGATTTAACATTATTTCAATTATATATGTCAGCACATAATATTTAAACATTACAATACCTGTAAATATAGTGCTACTAACCCTTATTATATTCGATTAGTAATTAATCTAATTTGTTCTTTAACAAGCGTTATATTTATTTGATCTAACAACTCTTCGTGCTGAAATACTAGTTTACACTGTTCATACTCATTAAAAAGTTCAATAAATTTCTTAAATCCAAGCTTATTTTCGGAACTATCCTTTGGAGCATCTGTAAATCCATTTACTTGATAGCCATTTAAATTTAATTCTATATAAACGTTCTGTTCTCTTTCTTCAATTGTAGCAGTAATCATCTCATTAAAGTCAAGATATTGGTACCTACCAAAAAATTCAGGTAGTTTCAATTTTTTTGTTATATGTTTTTTAATCTGGTGAAAGTTCCTTTTATTTGTATAAATTTTTCCTAGACAAGGGAACATCATAGTAACTCCAGCCCTATCTATAATCGGGAGTTGCCCAATAAAGATGACTCCATCTTTGTCTGTACTAATATTGTCTATAACTGTTTGACCATTCACTAGTACTTTTATTTTTCTCGCACTTGATTTTTCAATAGTTATAAAATTAGTTTGATTCCATGCTAAATCAACAATGACCACCGATTTATTATTCGGTATTTTTTCTCTTCTTGCATACATTAAAAAGTATATTGATGCTTTGTCAAATTGATTCGACAAAGTATAAGTTAATGCTAATCCTAAATAAGAAACTTTATCCTTATTGTTATGCCTTAATCCCTCTTCATAACATGCAATTGCTAACTCGTAGCGTTTAACAGATCTAAACATATCACCAATTTCACAATACAATGTAATTGCCGATGCATCAATCTGAACAATTCTTTTTAAATAATAAAACATATTACTATAATCTTCAGTAAGAATATAACATTGAAGCAGATTCATATGGACTTCTAGTTTCGTTTTATCTAACTCTAAACATTTTTTAAACTGTATAATAGATTGATCAATATTATTTTCTTCAAAAAAACACATACCCTTAACTAGTAAAACCTCTAAATTAACCCCAAATATATTCAAATATTCATCGCAATAATCTATACATTTTGAATAATCTTTTTGTTTCTGTAGTAATTCGATACATTTTTTATAAAGAAAATCTGTTTCGTATATTATCAAAAGTGCTTGAAAAATATCAAATGCCTTTTTATAGTTTCCCTCGATAATTAAGTTATTAGCTAACCTAATTTTATCTTCATTTGCCATAATTATTTCATCTTTATGGTTCCCAATAACCTTTGATTCATTCATCTTGATAAGCGAATAATCAATAGTCGGAATTTCTAGAATTCTTTTATTTTCAGCAGAATTTAATAATTTCTTCCTACTTTCTACAGTACTTTTGTTAACATTTAAAAGGGAACTGTAAATAAGATTAAAGGCGTCTTTATTTAATATTTTATTAAAGTGATAATTAAATTGTTCTTTTTTAGTTGTCAAAGTTTCTATATTTTTTGATAGTGCAAACTTGTATATTTTCCAAACCCATTCCCACATAAAAATTTTTTCATTCTTTAAATATATAATGTAAATTGAGTGTGGGTGATTTAGCAAATAATTTAGGTTTTTTATACTCACAGGGAATGATATTTTATTCTCCTTTAACATCTTTTGAGTACTTTTCAACTGAATATGTGAACGGAAATTAGTAGAGTATTGCCCCTCAATAAGTTCAATTTCTACGTCTACTCCATAATCATTCCCTCTTGCATCCCTTATAATAAACTTGTTGTGAGGGATGTTAGATGTTAGAGCATAGTAACTTTCTGTTTCTTGAATCTTACTATTGATTATTTTTGGTAAATTCATTGTATGCCCCCTTTTTATATGATTATACCAGTCCTTTCTAGTAAGTTTCGCAATACCTTCTAATAGCATACCATTTTCTAACATAAATCCATCGTTCTAAGCTTCAAACGATGGATTTATTGTTACACATAGTTACTCTACAATGAACTTTCAGACGCCTTACACATTTTTCTTTTTCCTTATTTTTTCTTCAAATACAAATAAGACCAATCCCGTGTGAAGGACTAATACTGATGTGTAGATGTCATTAAACTTCTCAATAAATTCAAATGATTGTTCAGTAAAAATACTAAGGGAAATACATATAGCGTAAACTGCTAAAAAGAATTTATAGAATATGATACTTCTATCTTTACAGTTCAATGACTTATAAGTAATTAAAATAGAAAAGGACACAATAAGAGCTTTAACAAGAAATTGAAATTCAGTAAGCAGATTAATAAAATACATTTTTGCTGATACAAAAACTCATTCTTTCATGATGTTCATTACCTTTTAAAAGATAAATAAATCCAAAATACAAGAGTAAGAAGAAGGTTTTTATCTGTTTAAGTCAATGGTAAGCTCTCTCTTTTTATATAATTAAAACCTTTAATACTATTGTTTAATGAATAATTTTTCAATAAGTGTTTTTTTAAGACTTCTAGATTTTCCATCTTGAAATAACTAGATTCAATTGCATTTTCACCTAATATTATTAATGTTTCATCGTCAATAATTTCAACCACTTGCGGAACATATTTTCTTTCTTCCTTATGATAGGCTTGATAAGTTGTATAAGACACAGCATCTAAAACTGCATACCATGCATATTGTTTTTGTACATCTGTTTCTTTATTTGCAAACTCGGCCACATCTACATAATCTTCACTGTCTATGTAGTTACACAAATTATCAGCTTCAATTTTTTCACCTTCAAGCCATTTCCAACAGAAATCTAGAGCTTCTCTCCCAATTTTATATCCATCTTCCTTTTTACTAATGATTTTAAACATATTTTCAGCT
>NZ_JOTN01000019.1 GCF_000712595.1 Bacillus manliponensis | reverse complement strand
TGTATATTATTAGGAGGTTTTTATAGAAAAGGAAGATGAATACAAAGACCGAAAAGGTTTCGGTACTCGTACCCAAATTTTTTTCATTCATTACAAGTAGCACTCGAACAGTCGGACAATCGAGATGGAAAAGAATCCATCCCTTGTCCGAAGCCAATTCATCTCCCACCTACTCACTGGGCTACACCCTTCACGTTCCTTGAGAAAGGAGTATTCTTG
Source organism: Bacillus manliponensis (assembly GCF_000712595.1). Lineage (GTDB taxonomy): Bacteria > Bacillota > Bacilli > Bacillales > Bacillaceae_G > Bacillus_A > Bacillus_A manliponensis. The sequence continues at coordinate 70,367 of NZ_JOTN01000019.1, read as the reverse complement.
GCTGAAATAATAAAACACATGATTACAAACAAAAGTACCGGCCGTTTGTGACACAGAGGCTGGTATTCTATTTTCACGTAATTGTTTTACAATAGACTTAATTGGTAAAGTAGAAAAATAAGCAGCTGGTCCACCTTTCACGACCGGAACGTCAATTGGTTGATTCCCTTCATTATCTGGAATTCTCGCATCATCTATATTAATTGCAACACGTTCCACCGTAATACCAGCTCGTCCACCTGCTTGACCAATACAAATGATAATGCTTGGCTGTATTTCTTCTATATAAGACTGTAATACTTGTATAGACTTATGAAATACAGTTGGCAGTTGCTTACTAAAAATCGTATACTCACCGATGCACTTCTTGTTTAACCGCTTTGCAACTTCCCAAGCCGGATTCACTTTTTCTCCGCCAAACGGATCAAACCCTATTACTAACACTGTCTTCATATATTTTATCCCCCCCGGTGAACAAATTGTAATCCCTCTCTATTGAATACCTCGTAAATATTGCTCACAAAAAATTTTCTTCTCTCCATCCCGAAACCACAAAAACCCTTACTAATCTTTATATTACATTTTAAAATATTCAATCTTTTTTCACAATCCACAAAAAAGAACGTCTATATTTAGACGTTCTTAGTTCAGTGTTCTAACATCTTGCAGTGGCCAAAATACAGCTTCACCTTTTCCAATAATTTGTTCTTTTGAATTGGTTCTATTGTCACCTAATACAAATACAGTTCCATCTGGTACACGTTTTTGTCCAGTAATTTGTTCTAACGTGAAATCAAGCATCAGTTTACTTGGTGCAACTCGTTCTCTATATTCCTCTAAATATGATTCTTCTACTGCTTTCCCATTCACGTACAGAACATCATCTTTATATTCAATCGTATCCCCAGGTAAGCCGATTACACGCTTTACTAAATTATGCCCTTCATTTCCTTCAAATACGATAATATCAAAACGATCTAATCCTGCTAAATTATAACCAATTTTATTTACAAAGACGCGCTCTTCATTTTCTAATGTCGGCATCATTGATTCTCCTTGCACAATAGAAGGTGTAAACAAAATTGTTCGACATACAAAAGCAATTGCAAGTGCAAACGCAATGCTCTTTATCCAAGAAAATAATTCCCCTTTATTCTTTTTTTCCACTCTCTCCACTCTCCCTCTCTCCTCTATTTTAGTAAATTCACTAATGCGTTTACCTTTTCTAGTGATATTTCACCAAAAGCAGACTGATTCTCGCGAGCTGCTGTACCTACATGCGCCTGCTTAATACCCGTTTTATGTAACAACTTCTGTATATTACCTTTTGTCACACCGCTTCCTACAATGAGTTGCATTTGCCCTTCGCATACACGTTGCATGTCTTGTAAAACAGCAACATTGGCTTCTATTGCTCCTTGACCACCAGACGTTAACACATGTGTCACGTTAGGAAACTTCTTCAAAACTTCAATAGCTTGTACAAGATCCTTCGTCTCATCTATAGCGCGGTGGAATGTAACATTTATTCCATCAGTTGCTGCTAATAGCTGCGCTAAAGCTTCCTCATCAATTTCACTTTTTTCATTTAAAACACCTAACACTACACCAGCTGCGCCGTGCTTTTTTGCAATTTCAATATCTTCTTTCATCATCTCAATCTCTTCAGAAGTATAAACGAAAGATTTTGCATGTGGACGAATCATAACATGAACAGGAATATGAACAGCTTCTACCGCTTTTTTTATAAAAGCATAACTAGGTGTTAAACCACCCTCTGTATAAGCAGAAATAAGTTCAATACGACCTCCACCAGCTTGTTCAATTCGTTTTACATCCTCTATACATGTTGCAATTACTTCTAGCATGACATTACCTCTTTTATCCTTTTTTCACTATTATACCGCAAAACTTCACACGAACACCGAACATTCACATTTCTTTTAAAAAAGGTGTTCTAAAAGAAAGATTTTTGACTTATAAAAAAGCCTTGGCATAACACCAAGACTTTTTCTTATCTTTTATCAATATGTGCAGCAATTCTATTACCAATGAACTGAACGGATTGTACGAGAATAACAAGCATAAGTACCGTCACAACCATAATATCTGTTTGGAATCTATAATAACCGAAACGAATGGCAAGATCTCCTATACCACCTCCTCCTACCACTCCCGCCATCGCTGAATATGAAATAAAACTTACTGTCAAAACTGTCAAGCTGAGCACTAATCCTGAGCGAGCTTCTACGAGTAATACTTTCCATACAATTTGAAAAGGGCTTGCTCCCATTGCTTCTGCCGCTTCAATAACTCCTTTTGGAACTTCACGAAGTGCCTGTTCAACAAGTCTTGCAAAGAAAGGAATTGCGGCTACGGATAAAGGAATACTTGCTGCAATTGGACCAATTGTCGTACCTAATATGAATCTCGTAAACGGGACGAGAGCTATTAATAAAATAATAAATGGGAACGAACGAATAATATTTACAATACTATTTAAAATGCGATTCATAACAGTTTGTTCCAAAACTTGACCTTTACTAGTAAAATATAAAATTACACCTAATGGAACTCCAAAAATGATTGCTGCTCCAACAGAAAGACCGACCATTAAAAGTGTTTGCAGAAGTGCCGCCCAAAGTTCTGGAAGAAGTGAGATTATATTACTGAACATATGCTACTCCCCTCTCTTCCTCTATATTGAGTAGTAGTCTTGCAATTTCTGATGTTGGTTTTATTTGTCTATCCTGCAGATGGAACGATTCAATAATTCCTCCCTCTTCCATAATCGCAACTTTATTACAAATTTGCTTTATTACATTCATTTCATGAGTTACGATAACAATTGTAACGCCTAACTCTTTATTTATTTTCTTTAAAAATTGTAAAATAGAAATTGTTGTTTTCGGGTCTAACGCCGATGTCGGTTCATCACAAAGTAACACTTTTGGGTTATTTGCTAGTGCACGGGCAATCGCAACGCGCTGTTTTTGTCCACCACTTAATTGCGATGGGAAATGGTGTGCTTTATCACTCATCCCAACAATTTCTAAGCATTCCTGCACTCGTTTCTCTCGTTCTTCTTTTAATATCCCCCTGATTTCTAACGGAAGAGCAATATTATCTATTACATTTTTATTATGAAGAAGATGAAAGTGCTGAAAGATTATTCCAATTGATTGTCTTGCTTTTCTTAATCCTACTTTTGACAACTTCGTCAAATCTTCCCCACCCACTACAACTGAGCCAGCATCTGGTTTTTCCAACAAATTGATTGTACGGAGCAATGTAGATTTCCCAGCTCCACTTAGTCCAGCAATTCCGTAAATATCATGTTCTTCAACTTGGAGAGATACTGATTTTACACCGTGAAATAATCCTTCTTTCGTTTGAAACGTTTTTGTTATATCACGCAATGTTATCATATTTTCCACTCCTCTTTATTTTACTTTAATGCTTCGTTTGCAATCAATGAAAGTGTTGCATCATCCATCGGCGGGTTATGCAGACCTGCACGAACATTTAAATAATAACGATGTAACGGATTCTTTTCCGATAGACTTTTAGAACCGACGATTCGCATCGCTTTATCCACAATATGAATTGCTGCATTTGTTGCGATATATTTCGCAGCCGCTAGTTCAACCTGTAACGTTTCCTTTTCTTCTAATGCATCATATTTTTTTGCAACTTGATATAGAAATGTACGGGCTTGCATCAACTCAAGCTCAAGCTCTCCTACCAATCTTTTAATATGAGGCAATGTGCTAATTGGGTGCTGTAAACTGTTTGGTTGATATGTTTTCGCGAACTCAATCGCATAGTTTCTAGCAGCTTGTGCGATTCCTAAATAGCAAGCTGGTATATGAAGTAACCATCCCGTTCCTTTCGCCTTTGTATTTTTTACATCTGTAAAATACTTTTCGGGAATTTCAACATCTTTCAAAACTAAGTCATGACTTGCCGTTCCTCTCATCGCAACGCTGTCCCATGTTTCTTCAATACATACACCTTGCTCATGCCTTGGAATAATAAATTCGCCTATTTCCTCTTCTCCAACCATGCTTGCAGATACAATAAAATAATCGAGTACTGGTGCCATCGTTGTAAAAGTTTTCCTTCCGTTTATGACCCATTTAGCGCCTTTTTTCATGGCAATTGTTTCTGGTCTTCCGCCCCGCGTTGGGCTTCCTGTCTTCGGTTCAGTTGCTGCTCGGTTAAAAAGCGCTCCCTTTTTTACTTCTTCAAAAAACCAAGACAACATATGCGGGTGCCAAGAACGATTCTCAGCAATTTCTTTCACAATTCCTACATGCCATCCAATTGATAAAGCCGTTGCTCCGTCCCCCGTTGCAATTTTTTCTTGAAATAACACGAAATCATATAATGAAACACCTTCTCCTCCAAAATCTTTTGGAACTGTTAACTTTGTATACCCAATATTCTTTAAGTCTTTTATATTTTCAAACGGAAAAGATCCAAGTTCACTTAATGTATGTTCCCTTTCTGCAAACATAGGAACTAAATTATTAATCTTCTCAATTATAAGAGATTGCTTTTCTGTTTCTACGAATGAAAGTGTCATATAAAAACCTCCTTTATTTTAAGTAATCAGGTAAAACAAATCCTTCAAACTCCTTCTCCGTTTGAATCATTTCTTTAAATTTTGGCGAATGATATGCTTCTATTAAATCTTTTACATATTGTTTTTCTTTATTCTCCTCACGAACTACAACAACAATTCGATGCTGAGATGGTGTGTCTTCTAATTCCAGCGCTTCTGTTAATTTATGACCAGAAGCAATTACAAGGTTTCCGTTTATCACACCGTAATCCAAATCTTTCATTGCTCTTGGAATTTGAGGTGATTCAAGTGGTACAAGTTTAAAGTTCTTCTTTTTATACACAACATCTTTTTCTGAAATCGTTAATACATTCACATCATCTTTTAATTTCAACCAACCGACTCCCTCTAACACACGAAGCGCACGTTCTAAGTTAACCGGGTCATTTGGAACGCCAATCTCCACTCCATCCTCTAAATCATCTAGCGATTTATACTTTTCAGAGTATACACCTTGTGGGGCTGATGGAACTTGAATTACACCTGTTAGTTTCACATTATTCTCTTTCGCATAAGACTTCATAAAAGCGGTGCTTTGATGAATATGTCCATCAATGTCATCATTTAATAACGCTGGAGTCGTTTCGTTTGGCGAATTGAACTCAACAATCTTGACCTTATAACCTTTCTCCTCTAAATACGGCTTCACAGCTTTTTTCACTTGATCGCTGTATGGTCCGGGCGTGAATCCTAAACGAATTTCCTTTTTATTTGTCGAAGCTGATTGTGTGCAACCAGTGATAACAAGCATGCTACAAACAATGCTAATAAGTGTAAAAAATAAACGTTTCATCCTTTCCCCTCCTTAATAAAGTGAAACTTCAATTAGTTTGCATTTTCTTCATCTCCGCTAATTATTATCCTAACCAACCGGAGTTTTACGAGCTGTTAATGCGGGATAAAGTGAAACTTCAATCAGTGGGTGCTTTCTCCATCCCCACTGATTGTTAGCCCGACCAATCGGGCTTTTACGGACTGTTAATCTCCCACCTAAACTTCTCTGAATCCTCTAAGTTTTGAGGTAGGAGTCTTACAGCCCGCAAATAGCGGGATAAAATAAAAAACAACCTCTCACACAATAAGAGGTTGTTTCATATCTCCTCTTATCTACATCGGATTTAGCACCTTCTTATTACATAAAGGGTTGCTGAAGCTTCCTAGGGCCGTTCCCTCCGCTTCTCTTGATAAGATTATATTGGATTATATTACCTATTGTCACATTATTCCGATAAAAATACAAGGTTTTTTTCATAAAAAAAGACTTCTGTTCAGACAGAAACCTTTTTTACACATATTCTCCTTTAAAAAAGCGAACCGGCAACGATGCCATATAACCGATATACGAACATATTTCTTTAACAAAGAATGGAACTTTTGTATCTAACGTTTTATAAGCTGATGTTGGTGTTGGCGAAGCGTATGCATCCATACCGATATGCTTGGCAATTTGCATGGAACGTTTCATATGAAGAGGATCACTTACAATTGTGTATGTTTGCAGGCCATGTGTACTACCAACTTGAAATGCATTTCTTAAATTTTCTTCTGTAAACAGCGACTCTGTTTCAATTAAAATATCTTCAGGCTTCACATCATTCTCCAATGCATACGCCCTTGCTGTAATTGCTTCTTCTGGTTCCTCTGCAAATTTTGTTCCGCCTGTAAAAATAATTTTATTAACTGTCCCTTCTTTATACAAAGAAATTGCATGATTAATTCGCTCACGAAATACAGGAGAAGGTTTTCCGTTCCAAGAAGCCGCTCCTAACACAACTGCTGCATCCGTCGTTACATCATCCGTTTTTTCACGATATTGCCAAATGTCATATGCTGCATACGCAACAAATAAAACCATCGCACTCATGATAAATAAAAGAGCTTGCAATACTCTTTTTCTTTTCTTTTTCACTTTCATAATTATACCCTCCGTACATCATCACTGCTTCTATATAATCGTTACTTTCATTCACGTAATTGGACTTTGTTTATTCGAAAGAAGGCACTTTTCAAAAATTAGTGCTATAAAATGAAACTTCACTCAGTGGGGAGGTTCTTCATGCCCCGCTGAGTGCTAGCCCGACCAATCGAGCTTTTACGGGCTGTTTATCTCCTCCCTAAACTTCTTCGCTTCTCTCAAGCTTTGAGATAGGAGTCTTACAGACCGCAAACGGCGGAATAAAGGGTTTTCATAAATAGAGGCTTTTCATACGTTACACTAACTATAAGTGGTCATTATATACATCTATTACTTTTATACACTATATTTCTTTCAAACTGTAATACATGTACATTGTAACGAATTTTTATCTGGAATGGAATGATAAAACAAAAGTATCTTCAATCCGTAATCATTTTGTAAGAAACTAAAGAAACATACCTTCTTTTATACGAAAGTACGTTCCTTTGTTTTTTCTCTATAGTAATATATATGCAATTGGTGTCACAATAATCAATGTTAAAATCGTTCTTATAATGTATAGCATAATAAGCTCTGAAACTTTTAGTGGAATATCTGTCGATAAAATACAAGGAATGGATGCAGAGAAGAATAAAATCGATGAAACAGATACAACCGCAATCACAAACTTTGTAATGAGAGGGGCGCTTGCTACAAGCAATGCTGGTAAAAACATTTCGGCAATCCCTACTGCAGCTGCTTTTGCAGCTAAATCAGCTTCTGGTAATTGTAACAACGCTGTAAATGGATAAAAGATATACCCCATCCAATCAAAAATCGGTGTATACTTTGCAAGTAATATACCAATTAAACCAACTGACATAATTGACGGTAAAATACTCATCGTCATCAAAAATCCGTCTTTTAAATTTAGTAAAACATTTCGAGTTACACTTGGCGCCGAATTTGATGTCGCTAAAGCATCTTGCCAAGCGCGCTGCACAATTTTATCTTTATAAATTGGTTCTGGAGACCCTTCTCCTGTTATATATGTATTTGGCTTTGTACGAAGTGGTGGAACTCTAACTGTGATAGCGGTTACAATGAAGGTTACGACAAGAGTAGTCCAAAAATACATATTCCATAAATGCATAATATTTAACGTTTTTGCGATGATAATCATAAATGTTGCTGAAACAGTCGAGAAACCAGTTGCGATAATCGCCGCTTCTTTAATTGTGTACTTCCCCTCTTTAAAAACGCGATTTGTAATTAAAAGGCCTAATGAATAACTTCCGACAAATGATGCAACTGCATCAATCGCTGAACGGCCTGGTGTATTCCAAAGCGGACGCATAATCGGACGGCAAAATGTTCCGATAAACTCTAACAATCCATATCCCACTAATAATGCTAAAAAAGCAGATCCTATCGGTACAAGTAAGCTAACAGAAATCACTAGTTTTTCATATAAAAACGGTCCAACGTCTGGGGCAAAAAACCATTTTGGCCCGATTTGGAAACAATACAACACTCCAAAAATAACACCTACAACTTTTAAAAAGGAAAAACAAATATCCATCATAGATGCATTCCACTTCTTTGCATAAAACGGATAAATTGCACCACATATCATAACAAATAACGCATAAAAAGGAACAAATGATGGCACGCTACTTCGAACGAAAGAAACGATGTGATCAACCATAATGGATGAGCTTCCGTTTAATGTAACAGGAACAAAAAACATAAATATACCAACTATACTCGCAAGTATAAAACGAATTACCGCTCTCCTTTCCTCTTGTACTTTTACAGCTTCATGATTGATTTGTAGCTGACTCAACAGTAACACCTCCTATTTATCTAAATATTCTGTATTCAAAAGACAGAAACCTCCTTTTTTTCTAAAATATACAAATAATACAAGAAGGCTTTACCTTCTCATGAACTGAAAGCTATATTCACCTATTTGTGTAAAGCCTATTTTTTCATATAAGCCTCTCGCTTCCCTATTATCATAAGATGTTTGTAGTATGGGCTGCTTTCCTGCTGTTAAACAACTGTGAATCAATCCATTTAATAACGTTTTACCATAGCCTTTTCCGCGAAATCGCGCTTTGACATACATCGTCGTCAGCTCAACATAATGTTTTGTAACACTTCCGTATCTGCCCATACCAACTGGCTCATCGCCCTCCATTACAAAATAAAGACCTTTTTGTATATCACTTTCTATTTTTCGCCGATTCCGTATTTTCTCTAATTCCGCTTCTGTACTAGGCTGAAAGAAACTTTTATAAAATTGCTGAATATAACAGATGTCCTCTTCATTTATCATCGCTTTTCTTATTTGATTCCCATCTGTTTCTGTAACATTCCCCTTATCATATACATAGCAAAAATCCGTACTCGCTTCCTCTTCTATTCGTAAATATTGCATAATTTCTTGTACTTCAGCTCTTTTTCCCGCTAGTAATATACGATTATCCTTTAAAGCTTGCAATTGCTTAGCAATTATATGCAGTTCTTTTTTATTTCGTACCCAAAATGTTGTATAGAAACAATTTCCTTCATCTGTTACGATAAGCATACTCGTTATCTGTTCGTTATCTTTGTTGATGTAACAAACTTGGAACCAATTATGTTGTAAAGAATGAATCGTAAAAGTTTGAAATATCTCTTCTTTATATAAACATTGCAATAATTTTTCTCGTTCTGCTTCGCTTATATTTTCTATTCGTTTCATATTATAATCCCCCTCTTTCATTTATATTGTAACAAAAATAGGCTTGGACGACTGTCCAAGCCTACTCTACATTTTCACATCTAAAAATCCTTTTAATACACCAATTGTTTCTGGTGCATGTAACCTTGCACTTATATATGGAAATTCTGGGCTTCCGTCAAACATCATATGTGCTGCAATTGGCGCGCCTGCCCACATAATCTCATCATCAATTATGACAAATGGCATCGCCATATTTTTTCTCTGTACGTAAGCACGCTTTAACGGAACCGATCCTTCTGTATAAATTGTAACGTGCGCTTCTGTTTTCGCAAGCACTTGCCATACTCGTTTATCAATATTTCGCGTACTCGGAAGTGAGACAATAATGTTTCTCTTCGCGGTAAGCATATCTTTTAAAAATGCTTTTTCATCTTCTAAACTTGTTTGTACGAACCAACGTAATCGCTTCGTCATTTTTCGCTCTAAAACAGGACGAGACATTGTACGTTCGTATACATTCCCACCTCTTTGTAAATGCTCTGTTAACTGCGACAACGCTTGCTTACGAGATAAATTTTGTTTCATATACTTACAATCTGATAACTGAATGAACTTCCCTTTTGCCCTTGTAACAGCAACGTTAACAAGGCGATGGTTCTTTCGGTCAAAGAACAATACACCTGGGCGTTCTTGTGGGTAACTATCAACGGTATCAAATACAATCATATCCCTCTCAGACCCTTGGAACTTATGAACAGTTGCTGCCATAATTGGTGCATGACGAAATTTCGTCTTTTGCAGTAGCTCACGAATACACGTTGATAAGAAGCGAGACTGTGCCCGGTACGGCGTTACAACACCAATTGATGATATTCCATCTAACAAACCAATTAAAATAAGTTGCATCGTAAGTAATCCCGATAAAATATTGTAACGCGAGCCAGATGCTGCGTCTTTTAACGAATATGCACCGATAGAACTCGTATCAAATAAGGCTGCTGCTTCTTTTGCAAATGGCTGAAGGTTTGCAATTTCGTTTCGAATTGTAACTGATGAATGATCGAACACTTTATTATTGTAAATAAACCGATTCGTAAAGCTTGAAATATCCGGATGCATGCGGCGCTGCTCTTGCAGCATATATAAATTCGGATGCTCTTCTCGATTATTTACCGCTTCTACAATCCCTGCATGATAAAACATGTCTTCTTTTAACCACTTATTCACAAGCTCATTATTTGCAAGAGCAATCGGTGGTAACTGTAAGAAATCACCACATACAACAATACGCTTACCAAGCGATGCAGCTAAAGCTATTTGCGGAACGTAAGCCATACTCACTTCATCTACAACTACTAAATCAAACGTACGCTCATAAATAAGAGAATCAATTGCACATTTTGATAACGTCGCCCCAATTACTGTTGCATTTTCAATATACTCTCGTTCAACCTCTTTTATTTTTGCTTTTTGCTTTCGAAGTTCACTTTCGATATCTTGCATTCGTTTCTTCTCCAGAGATGTTGCCTTATAAGTAAGGATTTTTTGGCGAAGATCTTGACGTGTTTCTTCTAAATATAATCGTTCTTCTCCCCACTCTGCATGTTCAGACTCTACAAATCTCGAAGAAAGTAATGTATCATGGTTACGAATATGTTCATTTTGACTAAATCCGTAACGAATGACTTCCCCTGGCACCCACTTTTTCTTCTTCTCAATTCGATTCGTCACTTCACTCATCAATACGTCAACAGCTGCATTGCTGTGCGCTAACACTAAAACCGACTTTCCTTTTTGATAATGCGCCGCAATAATCTTTGATAAATTATACGATTTCCCTGTACCAGGCGGTCCCCATACGTACGTTGTTGCATTATAAAATGAGCGGTACGCTAACTCATTTTTAGGCGTTTTCATTTTTGTAATATGCTTTACTTCGCTTTTTCCATCTAACAATCGTTTCACACGTTGACGCTTTTGTTTCTCTTTATGAACTTCCTTTAAACGATCTTGCAGATGCTCTAACAATTGCCACGGTTCACTATATAAAACAGCTTCTTTTATAGAACCTTGTATATAACAATTTAACTTCAATTCAATTTCTAATCCATGTACCCCAAGCACTTCCCCAGTTGCCTCGTCACCGTCAAATTCAATTCGAATTGGTGTACCATCAGGCAAGCTTACTTCTGAAATAAGCTGAAATACATATACGCTACTTTCATAATCTGTATATAAAAAACGTCCATTTATAATCGATAGCTTACTACCACCAATTGTTTTCCAATGCTGAATTTCATATGTTAATGCTTGATGCCACTCTTTCATTGTTTTCGTTAATGAAGGAGTTTGCAAAGATGTCGTCATATGAATATCTCCTCCCTACTCTCCAAACATACTTTCTCACTATACCATATATATAAATGGGATTTCTAAGATTTATTTCTTGTGTGTTTTCTAAATATTCAATATTATATTTATATACATTTTTTAGAAAGTAGGAATGCGTATGCCAGTGAAAAGAATTGAGCATGTTGGACTTATGGTAGCAAACTTAGAAGTATCGATTGCATTTTACGAAAAAGTAGTGGGTCTAACACTTATAAAGCGAATGGGACATCCAAATCCAAATCCAAACTTAAAACTTGCTTTTTTAGGGGCAAATGACTCACAAGAAACAGTACTTGAGCTAATTGAAGGTTATCATCCTTCTTTACCAAGTGAAGGAAAAGTTCATCACATTTGTTTTAACGTTGAAAGGTTAGAAGATGAGATAGACCGACTAAAAAAATTAGATGTAACCTTTTTGACAGAGGAAATTGAGACGTTACCAGACGATTCTCGTTACATCTTTTTCGCTGGTCCTGACGGAGAATGGATTGAGTTTTTTGAGAAAAAGGGTCTACGTCATGAGTAAAACAGAATGTTATATAAACGACATAAAATGCTTATCCTTTCAAGCAGAAGAAAATAGCAAAAACATTACAATTCTACTGTATCACGGCTGGGGATCTAGCGTATATCATCAGCAGTTTTTCGGAACAGTTTTATCAAAATTTGGCTATAACGTATTGATTCCGCAAATTATGTATCATGATTCCCGCGAACCATTGGAGGATCATTTTTCTAAACAAACAATGGATAACTACTTTTGGAGAACAATTCTACATACTACTGAAGAAGCAAAACCGTTAATCGATGAAATCACAGCTAAAAAGCAAAAAGTAGTTGTAATCGGTAGCTCAATGGGTGGTTTTATTGCATCTGCTGTTTTCATGGAGCAAACTGTGGATGCTCTTATTAATATAAACGGTTCAGGTGCTTGGTTCAGCTCTGAAGAAATGTTTCAAAAAGATGGCTTTGCACCGTCTCCAAATTTAAACGAACTAAAAGAGCGAGATCCAATCCAATCGTTACATCGTATCCAAAATAGGCCAATTCTTCTCCTACATGGACAACACGATACAGTTGTTTCGCTAGTCGGACAACAAACGTTTTATGAAGAAGCATTAAAAGCTGAAAATACATCAAACATATCACTCATTATGTATCCAAATGTTAACCATTCTACTACTCTTTCAATGGTTGAGGAGATTATCAATTGGTTAGAAAAACATATAGTAAATAAAAATAGGTGCTGAACTATCAGCACCTTTTCTTATCATACAAGTCTTCCATCTCGCAATGTAATGATACGATCACATACGTGAAGCATTCGCTCATCATGTGTAATCATAATTGCTGCTTTTTGACGTTCTTTTACTTCACGCTTCATCATCTCCACAACTTCCTGTCCACGTTTCGTATCAAGGCTTGCTGTCGGCTCATCAGCTAGTATAATATCGGGATTATTCATAAAAGCTCTCGCAATTGCAACGCGTTGACGCTCTCCCCCTGATAGTTGATTTGGATATTGATTTTCCCGATGCATTAAATCAAATTTCGTTAGCAAATCTACAACCCGTTCATTTGCTTCTTCTTTGTTCTCTTTTTTTAGTTTCGCGATATAAAGAAGTTGTTCTTTTACCGTTAAATACGGCACAAGGTTCGCAAACTGAAAAATAAAACCGATTTGTTGTAAGCGAACTTTTGTCATTTCCTTCTCAGATAAACTTGTAATATTTTTATCACGAATATAAATATCACCTTTTGATGGGGATAACAGTGCACCTGCAATTGATAACAAAGTACTTTTTCCTGAACCAGATGGCCCAACAATTCCAATGAACTCCCCTGTTTCTACAGTAAGAGAAGTAGGATAAAGAGCTGTTACCGCTGTTTCGCCTTCGCCATATACTTTACTTACTTGATTTAACTGTAATAACGATGTCATAGCGCACCGCCTCCAATCGCTTCTAATGCATCTACTTTCAATACTTGATATAAAGAAATCACTGTTCCTACAATGCTAATGACGATAAAAACACTTGCATATTGCCAAATCATCGTTGTTGTTAATAAAAACGGCATGCTCTCTGGTAATACTTGTTGCAATCCTTGCACTAAGCCAATGCTAATAACAATTGCAGCAACTGATAAATAACACGCCTGCATAACTAAGCTATATACTAAATAGGCATTTGTTGTTCCAATTGCTTTTAATACACCAATTTGCCCTGTTTTTTGTAATGTAATCACGTAGAAAAACACACCGATTAATAATGCTGCAATCACAAGTAAGAATACAATAATCATCGTTAATGTTCCTTGCTCTTCTTTATAACCAGGTATGCTTTGTAAAACTTCTTTCTTCGTCACAACATGAGCATTTTTAATTTGCTCTTCTGTTTGAACTGCAACTGCACTATAGTTTTGCTGATTCGGCTGAGCAATTTCGCTCCAAACCGCTTCATTTACATACATAACTGGTGTATGACTAAACATTTGTCCTTCTGTAAAACCAACAATTTTAAATTCTTTTTGTGAAATTGGATCTGTAATCACATCTCCAAGATGAACACCTTTTTGCTGAATAGATTCATCAGCTACGGCTTCATTGCTAACTGATTCAACCGCTCTCCCTTTCACAATACTTGGCTGTAAAAATGTATCCTCTTTATTTGCAAAAATTGCAATATCTACTTTCTTCTCACTATTTTTCATTTCATAAGTTAACATCTTCACATAAAAAGGTACGGCTTTTCCTTCATCTATTTGTTTTGTCACATTTTGCACTTCTTCTTCCGTCAATTGTGAACGAAGTAATTTATTTTCTGAATCCTTTCCTAATACAAATTGCTTTGCATCCATATTTTGAATAGAAGATGCATTATCATATGACAAACCGTTTGCTAGCCCCGAAATAACGAGCACTAAAAAAGATAACAGCATCATAATACATCCAATTAATCCATATCGTAATTTTGATTGTTTTAATTCACGTAGCGCTAAAAACATTCCGCTCCGCTCCCTTCTTTATTTCTTGCTATGCTGTTATGTTAAAAGAGAAATATGAACGGAATATGAACAAATGGTTACAAAAAAATAATCAGAATTTTATTTACTTTCAAAACAATAGCTGTTAACCTATAGTTAAATTAATTTGACCGAGTAACTTTTTTAGGAGTGAAGACAATTGAAACCGATGTTAACTTTAACGACCTATAGTCAACTAAAAGCATTAAGTGATCCTCTTCGTACAGAAATGATGATGCGCTTATTAGAAAAACCGTATACAGGGCAACAGCTATCGGAATATTTCAATCTATCTAGAGCGAAGATTCATTACCACTTAAAAGAACTCGAAAAAAACGAGCTCATTGAACTTGTCTATACGGAAGAAAAAAACGGCATTATACAAAAGTTTTATCAATCCGTCGCAAGAGGTTTTACACCGGCAGCTGAATTACTCCCCCATATTGACGTCTTAAGTGAATCGGCTCGGCAAATCTTTTTACAAATGATAGAAAGAACGAAGAGTCATGTTCTTGCTGCACCAGAAGAAGCTTTTACACTTCATAAAGCAAGTGAATATCCATCAGAATGGAATTATGTTTCTTCTATGTGGGAATTTTCAGCAACACCAGAACAGTTTCAAGTTTGGGTAAAGAAATTCCATCAGTTGATGAACGAATTAAATACCATTACAGAAGGAGCAGCTGATAATCCAAATAGCAAATCATACTACATCGCAACAACTGCTTTACAAATTGATGAGCGTGTTATGAAGCGTTATGAAAAAGAAGAGTCGTAACACGATTCTTTTTGTATAACGGTCAATTTTTTTTGACCGAGTAATTTTTATGAAAAGGAGTGAAAAGAATGAACTTATTGCGCAATAAAGATTTCTTGTTTTTATTTTTAGGAAGAATTGTTACGAATATTGGAGACAGCTTTTACTATATCGCCGCAATGTGGCTCGTCTATGAACTTGGTGGAAATGCTTTTTATTCCGGACTCGCTGGCTTTTTAACGTTACTTCCTTCCGCGCTACAATTTTTAACCGGGCCATTTGTTGACCGGTGGCGATTACGCCATACACTTGTCATTACACAACTATTACAATTTATCATCATCTTAATCATTCCCATTACATACTACTTCGATCTACTAACTGTCCAGCTCTTATTAATCATCATGCCAATCGTTTCCTTCATTGAACAATTTGCATACCCAGCGCAAACGAAAGCTTTGCCATTGTTACTCCAAAAAACACAACTATTAAAAGGGAATACATTATTCTCATTTGCTTATCAAGGAATTGATATCGTATGTAATGCAGTTGCTGGTGTATTAGTCGCAACTGTTGGGGCTATCACCCTTTATATTATCGATTCTTTTACATTTGTTATTGCTGCACTTTTATTTCATCTCATCAAGCTTCCAGCTTCTGAACAAATAACAAAAAATGAAGAAAAAAGTAAGACAGAAGCAATAAAAAACTACTTTACAGATTTACGCGAAGGGTTTTCCATCGTCTTTCATTCATTAACGAAAATTCTTTTAATCGGCTCTATCATCGCTAACTTTTCTATCGGAATAACGATGGCTATTTTACCCTCCTTTGCAGATACAAAAGGTGGTGTACAATGGTACGGCATGTATTTAACAGCAATCTCTGCTGGTTCGTTAATTGGTGCTTTATGTGGTTCGTTACTCAGAAAATATAGACTAGGCCACGTATCCATTATAAGTTTTACAATTTCTTCTCTCTGTTGGTTAGCATCTGTATGGATACCTATACCGTCTCTTGCAGTCTTATTTTTTAGTTTCGCTTGGATACCGATTGGCGGTACAAATATAGTATTTGCTGCGTTAAGTCAGTCCGTAATTCCAAATCATTTACTTGGCAGAGTCAACTCTGTTACGCGAAGCATGGGCATCATCGCTATGCCGCTTGGCTCATTAATTGGTGGATATCTTGCTACGATAGTAAATAGCACTTTCATTTTCTCCTTCACAAGTATCGGTATTTTATGCACTGCGGTAGTTTGGCTCGCTCATCCGAAATTACGATCATTACCGAAAACAGATGACATCACGTGGGAAACGTTCCAACTATACGCAAAGGAAGAGCAGAAACAAGGTTCTGTTATGTGAAACAAAAAAGAAGACTCCTTATGGATGTCTTCTTTCTCATTACTTTTTCAGAAGTATAACAGAAACCTTCGTCCCTCTCCCGCTCTCACTCTCTACTTCAACCTCTCCATCATGTAAATCAACAATCTTTTTTACAATCGATAAACCAAGTCCGCTTCCTTCCACGTTTCTAGCCCGCGCTTCATCCACTTTATAAAAACGATCAAAAATTTTATTTAATTGCTCGGTCTCCATTCCTATTCCGTTATCTGAAATAGAAGTAACGATTGTATCACCTCGTTCTTCTACATGAAATGCAATTGTTCCTCCGCTATCTGTAAACTTAATACTATTTGTAAGTAGGTTCGTCCAAACTTGATATAACAAGTCTTTATCAGCTGTTACAGACATACTTGGAATATCAAATTCAATCGCGATATCTTTCTCTTGCCATTGCCACTCTAACATAAAGATCACATCTTTTATTTGCTGTTGTAACGAAAACGTTTGTAGTTGCAATGCATGTTCTTCCTTATCTAAAGATGCTAATGTTAATAGCTGCTTACATAAATTAGACATTCGCTTACTTTCCAGCTCGATAATTTTTAAATAATGACCTCTTTCTTGCTCTGTTATGTTTTCACTTTGCAACGTTTTTGAAAATCCTTGAATCGATGCTAGTGGTGATTGGAATTCATGTGATACATTGGACACGAACTCTTGTCTCATTTGATCTAAATCTTGTATGCTTTTGGTCATTTTACGGAAGCTAACTGCTAATAATCCAATTTCATCTTTCCGTCTATCATCTAACTCAATATCATATTCTCCACTTGCAATCTTTTGTGTCGCTTTTGTCAAAATTCGAATAGGTCGGATAATATACCGTGCTCCAATAGCAATGCACACGATGCTTAACACAACAATAAAAGCTAATAAAATGGCCAAGAAAATTCGCATTTCACCAAACTGTTGACCAATATCAGGGCGGATAAATAGAGCATATTGCTTCTCTCCATCTTTTATCGGTACTCCAACACTATTCATTAATTCGTTATCGAAGAAACCTGTAATAAACAACCTTGTTGGATACTTGGAAACACCATTATATACATTCCCTTGCAATACAGTATCAATCGTTTTTTCATCTACATTTATCGTTCGAAATGCGTTTCCATACTGCTTTCCTTGTTTTTGATTATTCACTACGTAAATTTCATAACCAAGATTTGTAATAGAATATAAATACGCTTCTTTGTTTTCATCCTCTTGCTTTTCATACATATTAGCTACCACTTGTGCATACCGTAAAATCTTTTCACTGTTATAAGGCTTTAGCTTCACTTGATAATAAACGTTCGCTAATAAAAAACCGAGAATACTTGTACAAAGCATAATACATATCGAAATGAAGACAAACCTTGTATATAATGACCTCACATTATTTCAACTCCAATTTATAACCCATGCCGCGCACCGTTTTTATTTGAAAATCGTCCGTTCGTTTTGAAAATCGATCACGAAGCCTCTTAATATGTACATCCACCGTTCTTTCATCTCCGGTAAAATCAATTCCCCAAATGAGTTCAATTAACTCTTCACGCGAAAATATTCTTCCAGGATAACTAGCAAGTTGTGATAATAACTCAAATTCTTTTAATGGTAATAATATTGTCTGATTTTTGCATTTCACTTCAAAACTTTTCCGATCAATTGTTGTATCGCCTACTTGGATGATATTTGCATTAACCTTCTCATAACGACGAAGCAACGCCTTCATTCGAAAGAGCACTTCTGCTGGTTCGAACGGTTTAACAATATAATCGTCTGTTCCTGATAAGAAACCTTTTTCTTTATCAATAAGCTGATTTTTTGCCGTTAATAAAATAACAGGAATATCATAATATTTTCTAATCTCTTCACATAATGTATATCCATCAACATGAGGCATCATAATATCAACAATCGCAAGCTGAATATTTTCCTTCTCTAATACTGCTTGCGCTTCTTTTCCATCCGCAGCTTCCAATGCGACATACCCTTCTTTTTGTAAATGATGATGCAACAATTCACGAACGTGACGGTCATCATCTGCTACTAAAATATGTATCATAATGTGTGTTCCTTTCTTACTTCTTTATTCCCTTCTACATTAAAAAAGAAAACTACATTTTGCAACAAAAATAGAAAGCACTGTTCTCAAATCATACTTTCTCTACAAAGATTATATACCCTTTCTAATTTCTATTTTCTGAAATACGGGATAAAATTTTCAAGCCATTAATCCACGCGATAAGTGGCTAAGCCACCCCTTTTCCGAAGCCAATTCAGCTCCCACCTGCTCACTGGGCTATGCCCTTCACGTTCCTCGAGGAAGGAGTATTCTTGGCTAAATTGATAAAAATGAATCATAAATACTACATTTCTTTCATATTTCATTACTATTCCGTTTTTAAAAGAGCATTAAAACACATGTAAAAAATAATATACTCCTTTATCATAATTCGTTTTTTTCTGTATACACAATGTATTTCTGTTTCATAAGATGTATTCAAAGAAATGCAAGGGAGGGTTATTTTTGAAAGACACATTAAAGTATGTCTACACAATACAGGAAGCCTCAGAAATATGGGGAGTATCGTTTAAAACAGTGATAGAGTACTTTGACAGAGAGGAATTTAAAGAGAACGAAGCAAAGAAAAGTGGAGAAACAATTCTTGTAACATATGAAGGAATGCAAAGAATTTTCGGTGACGTTAATGAAGAACAAAAAATAAAAAATATACTGAGTCACGAAATTAAAAACGATTTACAAAGAATGCAGGAGATTTTCGGTGGAATGAATCAAACAAAAGTTCAATATAATCTCATTTTTATGAGAGCTAATCGTATTAGATTAGCTTTACATGACAAATTTACAGAATTTAATTTGGAAGAAGCGAAAAAACTTCGTGACGATGTAGCAAAATTGTTAAAATCACTGGAAATGAAGCGATAATACAAGAAAACTGCCCGTATTGAACATATACGCTTTATCACCAAACACTTCCTTCCTCGTAGCATCTAAGATGTAGTTCTTCCTACAAAGTATGAGGATTCTTTAATACCATTTAGCGTACAAGGATTCAACTACTATCATAAAAAGCTCGACAAAGCGTTTAAAATTACCGACCACTAACCTAATAAGAGATTGTATAGCTACATTTTATACAGTAAAAAAGACAACTTTCCTATCATTACATTTTAGTAATATAGGAAAGTTGTCTTACCTTCTACTGTAATAAATGAATAAACAATCCACTTCTTAACTTCGGTTCAAACCATGTTGATTTGGGCGGCATTACTTCTCCTGCATCCGCAATCGCTAACAAATCTTCCATAGACGTTGGATATATTGCAAAAGCTACTTGAAATTGATCACTATCAACAAGGCGTTCTAATTCTTGTAAGCCACGGATACCACCGATAAAGTCAATACGATCATCAGAACGTTGATCATGGATTTGTAAAACAGGGCTAAATACATAGTCTTGTAAAATAGAAATATCTAATCGCTTTACAACATCATTCATATCAACTAAGTTTTCCTTTATTTTCAAGGTGTACCATTTATCATTCAAGTACATCCCAAATGTGCAGCGTTCTGTTGGTTTGTATGGTGAAACCTCTGCTCTTTCTACATAAAAAGATTGGTCAAGCTTTTGTAAAAACTGTTCCTCTGTTAACCCATTTAAAGTTGTAATTACACGATTATAATCTAAAATGGCCAACTCATCTTGCGGAAATAAAACAGATAAGAAGTAATTAAATTCTTCTTCTCCTGTGTAGTTTGGATATTGCTCACGCCTCATCAAACCTACCTTTACCGCTGAGGCTGAGCGATGATGTCCGTCCGCAATATATATAGTGGGAACATGTTGAAACATCTCAATAAATGTATGCACTGTTTCTTCATCATCCACTTTCCAAGCAACATGCTCAATTCCATCATCCGCAGTAAATTCATAAATTGGTGCATGTTCTGCTTGCCAACGTGCTACAAGCGCAGATACTTCCTGTTTTGTACGATATGTTGAAAAAATTGGACCTGTATTTGCATTACATGCATCAACATGGCGAATACGATCTTTTTCCTTTTCATATCTTGTTCGTTCATGCTTTTTAATCGTATCATTTTCATACTCATCAATCGATGTGCAAACGACAAGACCAGACTGTGACTTTCCGTTCATCGTTAATTTATAAATATAAAAACAGGACTTTTCTTCTTGTATAAAAATGCCATCTTTTATCATCTGTTGTAAATTTTCATTTGCTTTTTCATAAACAAGGTCATCGTATGGTGATAGCGCTGGATCTAAATCGATTTCCGCTTTATCAACATGTAAAAAAGAGTATGGATTCCCTTTTACAACTTCCCGTGCCTCTTCACTATTTAATACATCATACGGCAAGGCTGCAACTTCCTTTGCTTTCTCTACTGCAGGACGAATTGCTCGAAATGGACGAATTATTACCATAAGCTCTCTCCCCTTTATACAATCATTCTAACGGCTACAACACCTGTAATCTTCTTAATATTATCTAATACATTCTCTTTAATTATATCATCAATGCCATTATCAATATCAATCATTGTATAAGCAAAAGAGCCCTTACTTCGGTTAATCATATCCGCAATGTTAATACTATGCTCCGCTAAACACGCAGTAATTTGTCCTACCATGTTTGGGACATTTTGATGAGCAATTGTAATTCGTTTCTTCCCGATATAAGGAAGTTCAACATTTGGATAGTTGACGGAGTTTCGTATATTACCTGTTTCTAAAAAGTTTTTAAGCTGACGCGCTGCCATAACAGCACAGTTTTCTTCTGACTCAGCTGTTGATGCGCCAAGATGCGGCGTTGCAATAACATTTTTCATTTGTAACACACGCTCATTTGGGAAGTCCGTAATATAGTGACGAACTGTCCCTACCTCTAAAGCTTCTTCTAATGCAGCTTCATCTACAAGTTCTCCACGTGAGAAGTTTAATAGACGAACTCCTTTTTTCATCATTCCAAATGCCTCTTTACTTACGATACCCTTCGTTTGTTCAAGAAGAGGCAGATGCAACGTAATATAATCACATGTCGCAAAAATTTCTTCTATATTAAAAGCACGCTGAACTTGTCTTGATAAGCGCCACGCTGTTTCCACTGAAACATATGGATCATAACCGATTACTTCCATATCGAGTGACAATGCATCATTTGCAACGAGAGCACCAATTGCCCCAAGACCGATAATTCCTAATCGTTTCCCCGCAATTTCAGATCCAACGTATTGCTTTTTTCCCGCTTCAACAAGCTTTGGTACCCCTTCTCCTTCTAACCCTTTCGTCCATACAATCCCGTCAATTAAATTACGAGATGACATAATTAAGCTAGCAAGTATTAACTCCTTTACCGCATTTGCATTTGCTCCTGGTGTATTAAAAACAACAATCCCTTTTTCCGTACAACGCTCAACAGGGATATTATTTACTCCTGCACCCGCTCTTGCAATCGCTTGTAAATTATATGAAAGCTCTTCTTCATGTAAAGAATAACTTCTTAACAAAATACCATCCGGTAATTCAATATTTGCCCCAACTTTATAATTTTCCGTAGAAAATGTAGCCAATCCTTTTTCTGCAATTTGATTGAACGTTTGAATATGAAACATTGCTTCATCCCCTTATTTATTCTTCATTTCAAATGCTTTCATAAAGTCAACAAGCTTTTTCACGCCTTCAATTGGCATTGCGTTATAAATGCTAGCTCGCATTCCACCAACAGAACGATGTCCCTTTAATGTTTCTAATCCAAGTGCTTTCGCCTCTTGAATAAATGTTTGATTTAAATCGTCCGATGGTGCTGTAAATGGGATATTCATAAGAGAGCGGTAAGCATGATGTACAGGTGATGAGAAAAACTTTGACTCATCTAAAAAATTGTATAGTAATGCTGCTTTTTCACGATTTTTCTCTTCCATTATACGTACACCACCTTGCTCCTTTAGCCACTCTAATACGAGTTTCGTAACGTAAATGCTAAAAGATGGCGGCGTATTATATAAAGAGCCATGCTTACTATACGTTTCATAATTTAGCATCGCTGGACAAGATGCATCTGCATGACCAATTAAATCTTTTCGAATGATGACAACGGTAAGCCCTGCTGGCCCTAAATTTTTTTGAGCACCAGCGTAAATCAAGCCAAATCTCGTAATATCGTACTCTTCTGATAAAATGTTTGAAGACATATCGGCAACGAGTGGGATTTCTCCTGTAAGGGGAATCTCTTTATAGCGTGTGCCTTCAATGGTATTATTTGTTGTAATATGTACGTAATCGACCTCGGTAGGAATAGTAGATTGATGAATAGATGGAATCGTTGTAAAACGATTTTCTTCTGAAGATGCTAGCAGATGAACATTGCCTATTTTTTTCGCTTCTTGCATTGCCTTTTTTGACCATGAACCTGTATGTACGTAACTCGCTTTCTTAAAACGATGTAATAAGTTAAGTGGAATCATAGAAAACTGAAGTGACGCCCCGCCCTGCAAAAATAACACTTCATAATTTTCAGGTATGTTCATTAACTCCCGTAACAAAGATGTTGCTTCATCCATCACTTGTTGAAAAGCTGGTCCCCGGTGGCTCATCTCCATAATCGACATCCCTGTGCCACTATAGTTTAATAATTCCGTCTGCACCTTTTCTAATACCGGTAAAGGGAGCATAGATGGTCCAGCTGAAAAATTATATACTCTTTCCATAACATGATACCTCCCTCAAATTTAAATCGTTTAATTTTTTGAACTTTCTGAATTATAACCTATATAAAAATACCGGTCAATTTCTTTTTCCCACCTAGCATTAAAACGTCGTGGAATCGTTTACAACTGTTAAAAATACAAAAAAGAGACCGCCTCCCCTTAAGCAGCCTCCCTAAGTATAAATAATATAATTGCTAGTTATTTGCTAAAAAGCGATCATAAATTTGATACAATGCCGAAAGCCCTACAAGCCAGTAAACTGTGTCAACAAGAGCTGGTACAGAACCAAACAGTTCCTCTACAAAATTAAAATCCAGCGCAACACCTAACCAGTTTAATCCGCCCAAAATCACCAAAATTGCTGTCAGATAAGATAAAAATTTCATGCTGACTCCCCCTAGGTGAAAAATGGTGAAAGGCCTTTCGCTATAAATATATGTAGTGAATTCGGAAACTTGCACGTTTCTTTATGAAATTTATTTTTCATACCAATTATATATAACGTTCTCCGTTTCTTTACTATGAATGTGATACGCATGATTGTCATCGTAAGAACCAATAAACCAAACTGAAAATCCTTTAAAATAAGGTTTTGGTTCTAATATATCACGATATGCACGCCAACCATCCTGTTGCACAGACGAAGAAAATACATTTGAAACATCTGGATTCCATGGGTTTTGTAAACCATATTCTTTCGCTGGAACATTAAAACCACCAAAGTAAATAGGCTTTCCAGTTACTTTATGTAATTGTTCTAGTTGCTCCACCACATTTTGACCACGATTATATACAGTCGTTCCATATAAAGCCTGTGTAATATCTTTATACGTAGGTGCTTTTTGATCAGAAAGTTCAAACCAACTATCAATACTAACAATATCAACTTTTTTCAAATACGGCCGACTAATCTTTTTTGCAAAAGCGAGCTCATATGATGGATCCCACGTCGTCGTAAGCCACCAGTTCATTTGGTATAAAATTTCCCCATTATAATGTGCTCTCACAAAATCAATCGTATCGTTCCAATACCCTTCTGCATACTCCATATGAACAAAGTTAGAAGCAATTTTCAGCCCATATATATCATATTGACTTGTAATGTCATCAAAAATGTTTTGTAATACAATTGTTTTCCACTTCCAGAAAAAATCATTAATATTGCTAGGATTCCATTCTGTCTCTCCAACATTTCCATTTTGAATAAACGGAAATGGCTCGACAATGACTTGAATGTTATGCTTTACTAATTCTTCAATTAATACAATTGCTTCTTGCTTTTGCTTCTCATTAATCATCATATTTGATGAATACACGTTAGGAATATCTACTTGGATTGGAACGTTTACTGTATTTAAGTTCAACCTTTCTACATCTTGTAGTACTTTTTCAATATTACTTCCCATACTGTTACATTTCCTGCCTTAATTTTATCATCTTTTACAGTATGTACACTTGCAGATGCTTGAAAGCAAAAAGAAAATAACATGATGAACACCATCCCTAATATATAGAATGGTTTCCTTTTCTCCTGCATATTCACCCTCCTATTCAGTTACTGATACAACGAAATGTAAAAACATTTCAAAACCACATAAATTCATTATATTATAATGCAATGAATTTACGTGGTTTCCATTGGAGGTTAACTATAGGAAATTTAAACAAACTATTAAAAGAACACCCATCATTTATCAAATATACATTACATTGGGGGCTATCGTAGTAAAGATTGGTTATGAATTAGGACATCTTGTAGCAAATTTGACTTATTCATAATATAAATTTTGACTTCTAAATTACAAGAAGCATAGAATAAATTCTTTCTATGCTTCTTATAACTGACACTATTCTCTTACATCTGGTTTTACACCATTTGTCTCCAGTTTTTGTAACAACTCATAATATATCTGTATTTCCCCTTCACTATTGTCCCATGTTTCGCCGTAAATGCGATTAATTTTATTTGAAAGCATTTCTAAAATAAAACGACTGCCATCATCACTATTTAACAACACATATGTTTTACTATTTTCTTCATATATTTTCGTCATACGAGAGTTTTTCAAACTTTCCAATGATGGTTGGCCACTCTTCTCTATAATATTCGCTATATAACCTTCTTCTACACTTTCTCGTAAAGAATCCTCACTCAAATCACTCTTTTTAAAAGAGGAAAGCGTTAGCGCAATTATATAAACATCTGTTTTTTTCATTTGTTTTTCTAGCTCTTCTGAATTATGTTCAACAATTGCCTGTTTCGCTTCCTCACTTATTTTCGGTCCTTCATTTTTATTCACTTCTTTTGTATGTTGGTAATAGCCGATACTGCGATAAACGATAGAGACAAGCAACATAGCCACTATAAAAATGTACCAGCCATTATAACCCGGTGATTTAATACGAGAATATTCTTTTATTTCTTCATGCTCTTTTTCAGAGAGTTTTTGCTGAGAGCTTGCATTTTCTTCTTCCATACTATCTTTTTCAAATACCGCTCCCGAACTCCAAAATTGTTCTAACTGTGTTTCTAACCCTTCTTCTAGCAACTTTGGAGTAGTCGCAGTATAGTTTTCTTTACGCTTCATCTCAATTTCCATATTTAATATTTCTATTTCACGGTTTATTCTATTCTTTCTCTTATTATAGGCATCATCCAATTCACTACCTAAACCAACTTCTTTTAAAATTTTACTTTTAATCCCACCAGAAATAAGGTACATAATAACTAATGCGATATATACACTACCGGCATACCAACCAGTAAAATATATTGGTAAAATCCAACCAGTTATATAAACGAAAAATACAAATGTTAAACCTGTCTTCGGAAACTTTTCACCCAGAAACCTAAGAGACTTACAAAACTTTAAAAAAGGACGATGTAACAAATGTGTAACACTAGCCATAAACACACAAAATTTATGTTTTGTTGCAATTGTGTCGCTGTAAATTGTTTTTACCTCTTTGCGATTTGGCTCCAATTTCATCGCCGCTTCCGCTAGCATTCTTGCTTTTTTAAAATTCCCATCCCCTTTTGCAAGAACTGCAAAATTCACAAGGTTATCAACATTTTCCGGATTTAGTTCTAACGCACGCTTTTCAGCTCTTAAACGTTCTTCTTTTCGTTTCGGGAAATGATAGTATAAAAGTACTGCGTAGCTCCCTACATATTTTTCGTTTTCCAGATCTAACTCCATTGCTTTTTCATAACAAGCAAGCGCCTCAACAATCTTCTTTGCAACAATATTGACTTGTCCCATGTAAGCATGAAACTTTGCATTTTCCGGATAGTTTTTCATCCCAATTTCCGTTAACTCTTGCACTCTCTTCATATTTTTTTGTTCAGCAAATATCTCTAATGCTATTAATAAAATCATCTCTTCTTTATGATCTAGTCGTAACGCTTCTTCTAAATATTTGATGCTTTCTTCTACTTCTTGCAAACCATAATAATACACATACGCTAAACAAAGATAACCAGAAGCATCTTCAGGATCCTCTTCAATCATCCATTCCGCTTCTTCTTTTGCTCTCTCTACATTACCAAGTTTTAACCAATGGTTGATTGTTATTAAATTATCTTGAACAGTTTGTTCCATATCCCTCTCCCCATCTACTATTTCAATCCGTGCTCTCTCATATAATCTAATACTTTATCAAAATCTTTATTCACATCACTAAACGTTGCATAATTTTTCGCTGTTGAAAACCACTCTAGCGTTGTTGGTTGGCGCATTTTCATCGCTACTAATATATCTTCATTGGAAAGCAGCTGTAATTGTCCCGTTTCAAATGAACGATGAATCGCTTGATTAATCTACATTAAATCTGCACCTAAAAAATGCTCGGCGTACTTTGCTACAATATAAATCTGTAATTCTGTTTGCGGTTTATCTTCTCTTCATACTTATCCACTTCGTACGCCTTCACTTTCCTTTTACATTTCAATATTCCAGCAAAACAAGATGTAACATTCCAAAAACATATTATCAAACGTTTTTTGTCTTTTTGGTCATAAATTGTCGAGCACAAAGGAAAATAGCATTTTTTTACTTTTTTAAACAAAATAAAAAGAAACCATAGATTGTAGTTATGTGTGGTTTCTTTCGTGAGGTTAAGTATATAAATATTAAGTTTTATATATAAGGTTAAGCACTTTGTATAGTTAAAATAAGTATTTATGTAATATCCTATTGAGAAACAAGAGGTTGTACATATCGTTTTTTCATATCATCTTCACCAAGATTAGAAGCTGTGTAATCAATAATATTGTGGTGATCATAAATGAAGGTATGCTCTAATTTTTTTTCATCTTGCAATACTCTTGGCAAATACCTTTTTAAATTGCTAATTACACCCCTATTATCCTCATCTAAGATCCAATTAATTGACTTCCATTCTAATATACCTTCGTCGGTGTTTAAAGGAGTCTCAATATGTACTTCATCTGGTAAAACAGCAAGAAATACATACATTCCATCACTATCTTCAAGTTCATCCTTATCTTTAAAGATGACATTACCTTTATAAGTTACACTATGAAGTTGAATACCCGTTTCCTCAAACGTTTCTCTAATTACTCCTTCGTATGGAGTTTCATTATCCTCGATTTTACCTCCAACACCATTCCACATTCCCATTAGTGGTTTTTTATTTCTATTTAAGAGTAGTATTTTTCCTCCTTTTCTAATGAAACATATTGTGTACTTGTACATGCCATCATATCCTTTCTACTTCTTACCCTCTACCGTGCTCTTCTTACCGTTAACTTAATATAATTTTAACAAAAAAACAGTAGAACCTGTGAATGACCCCTCCTTAACACTCTTTCGAGTTGTTTAAAGAAGGGGCTTCCTGTTTCATTGACCGTCGCATAGTGAATCATCCGACTATGTCTTACACAATCTCAACTTCACAATCCTGCTACATTCGGTTCTGTTCCCTGTCTCTCTAACTTTTTTACTAATTCATTATGGATTTGCATTTCAACTTCACTATTATCCCACGTCTCGCCGTAAATACGTTTTATTTTACTAGGAGACATTTCTAAAACAAAACGGCTTCTATCACTGCTACGCAGTAACACATATAAATTACCATTTTCTTTATATAGCTTCATAATGCGAGCTGCTTTTAAACTTTCAAATGATGGTTGCCCAGTTTTCTCTAGCACAGTTGCTATGTAATTTTCTTCTACACTTTCTCGTAAAGATTCTTCACTACCATCACTTTGTTTAAAAACTGAAAACGTCATAGAAATGATATACATCTCTGTTTTTTCCATTCCTACTTTCAACTCTTCCGAATTGTATTCAACCGTTACGTCTTTTATTTCTTCACTTACTTTTATTTCTTGATCTTGATTTGCATTTTCGTGAATTTGATAATACTTAATTCCACTATAAATAATACGAATAAGTAACACAGTCACAATAAAAATAATCCAGCCTTTATATGGTGATGACTTCAAACGAGAATACCCTTTTACGTCTTTCCGTTCTTTCTCAGATAGTTTCTGCTGCGGCAAAGCTTCTTTACTTTTTTCAACCGAAGCACCCGGTCCCCACAACTGCTCTAATTGTAACTGCAACTCTTCTTCTGATACATTTGTATTTTCAGTCGTAATATTTTTCTTACTATGACTATTACGCATCATCTTGCTTATTTCTTTATCCCGTTTCCGCTTATTTTTCTGCGTATTATACTCCCCGCTCCGTTTATCCGATAGACCGAGATTACGAAGCATTCTATCTTGAATCTTGCCAGAAATAAAGGACATTCCAAACAAAGCACCATATAAAACAAGCGCATATTCTTCTAGAAACACTATCGGTATAATAAAGTAGATAACCGAACTAATGTATACTAGTATATTAAAAAAAGATGGACTCTTCCCTTCTATAAAGCGAAAAAGATTGATAAACTTCGCTAATGGAACAATTAATATTGAGAGGTTCATTGTAAAGTGGCAAAACTTATTTTTCGTCACAATTGTCTCTTTATAAATTTTCTGCACACCTGGATGATTCGGCTCTAGTTTCATTGCAGTTTCAGCTAACATTCGCGCTTTTTTAAACTGCCTCTGTTCCTTCGCATAATCCGCAAATGCTACAAGATTCATCACATTTTCAGGATTCAGCTCTAATGCACGCTCTTCCGCTCTTAGTGCATCTTGCTTTCGCTTTGGGAAGTAATAATACAAAATTAACGCATACCTTCCAATATACAGTTCATTCTCCGGGTCTAACTCAATTGCTTTTTCATAATACGGCAAAGACTGTTTAGGAGTCTCTAACAAGAGATATGCATGTGCCATATAATAATAGAACACTGCATTTTCTGTATAATTTTTCATACCTATTTCTGCTAGCTCTCGTATTTTATCAATCGCTTGCTGTGAATCAGATATTTCTAGCGCTACTAATAAAACCGTCTCATCTATATGATTAAGTCTTAACGCCTCTTCTAAATAGAAAATACTTTCTCCTTCTTCTTGTAAGCCATAAAAATACACATACGCTAAACAAAGATAACCAGAAGCATCTTCAGAATCCTCTTCAATCATCCATTCCGCTTCTTCTTTTGCTCTCTCTACATTACCAAGTTTTAACCAATGGTTGACTGTGATTAAATTATCTCGAACAGTTTGTTCCATATCCCTCTCCCTATCTGCTATTTCAACCCGTGCTCTCTCATATAATCTAATACTTTATCAAAATCTTTATTCACATCGCTAAACGTTGCATAATTTTTCGCTGTTGAAAACCAATCTAGCGTTGTTGGTTGGCGCATTTTCATCGCTGCTAATATATCTTCATTTGAAAGTGGCTGTAGCTGTCCTGTTTCAAATGAACGATGAATCGCTTGATTAATCGCATCTTCGACTAAGTATGTTAAATCTGCGCCTGAAAAATGCTCGGCGTACTTTGCTACAATATCAAGCTGCAATTCTGTTTGTGGCTTATCTTTTGTCTTTAACTCTAAAATTGTCAATCGCTCTTCTAAACTTGGAGGCGCTACAAAAATAAGTGAATTAAAGCGACCAGGGCGTCTAAGAGCAGGATCAATATACCACGGTGTATTTGTCGCTCCTATAATATACACACCTTCATTAAAAGAATTACTACCATCCATTTCTACGAGCAACTGATTCACTAACGTACGCTGATGATGCGCTCCCATCTTTTGGCGATTTCCTCCAAAAGCATCCAACTCATCAATAAATAAAATACAAGGCTTTGTTTTACGAGCTTCTTCAAACACTTCATGCAAATTTTTCTCCGACTCACCAGACCACATCGAAAGAATTGCTTGCAGTTCCAAATGAATAAAATTCGCATTAATTTCTCCAGCTACTGCACGCGCCAAAAATGTTTTCCCACAGCCAGGTGGACCGTAAAACAATAAGCTGCCGCCTGTTTGTTTTCCAAACGCTTTAAAATACTCAGGCGATTGTATCGGAAGAATAAAATCCATATTAATCCGCTTCTTAATCTCTTCCATTCCACCAACATCAGCAAATGTTTGCTTCGACTCTTCCGCTTCAACCATTTGATTCTTCTCTCTATCAAACGAAATGACTTTAATCTTATCTCTATACTTCTCCACTTTGTACACCTTCACTTTCCTTTTACGTTTCAAATTCCCAGCAAAACACGATGTAACATTCCAAAAAACATATTATCAAACGTTTTTTGTATTTTTTGTTATAAATTGTCGAATATCAATAAAAATAGCATTTTTTTACTTTTTCCGAACACAATAAAGTGAAACTTCACTCAGTGGAGGGGATTCTTCATCCCCCACTGAATATTAGCCCGACCAATCGGGCTTTTACGGACTGTTAATGCGGGATAAAACGGAGCCACTATCACTTCTGACAAGTCTAAAAAGCAAGGAAAATCATCTAAAATGTAACTACAAAACAAAAACGACATATAATTAATTTATATCAGTTCAATTTCAGGCTAACATCCCGCCACTTCACTATCGCTATGTTAAAAACATGTTTTATGTAAAAAAATCCATCAAGGAGTTGATATCATTGCATTCTGAAGAGGGTAAAGAAGTACGAATCCTTAGTATTGCTGAATCGATAAAATTTAAAAAAGCGCTAAGAACTAAAAAAGCTACAGCATTTCATAAAAAGGTTGCTGAAATAAAATCCAAAATAAACATTTTAAAGAAGCAAACACCAAATAAACACACTTAATGTGTGTTTATTTGGTGTTTAAGCTCATATGACTACACTCGGATAGATTTTTCGCGATTGAAAGAGATTGCAAGCCAGTACTAACAAATTGTCACTCTCCTTCACTGCTCACTAAAATTTTATCAATAAGTAAATGATCACTATCTTTCCAAATCTTTTCTATTATACTTCTCATCTTTTTAATTCCATTACTCGCATTACAGTCACAAAATACAAGAATACCTCTTGCCGGTATTGCAACTGCATAACCATTTGATACAAATTCTTTTAATGAATAATCCCATAAATCATCTAAAACAATTGAACTAATTACAAAATTCAATTAATTGTTCTCTTGTCACTTTACGTTTCATACCCTTCAACACCTCAAAACTAATAATAAGGTAAACAATTATTATGCAAAAAAACAGCAGAGACCTTTTATACAATCTCTGCTGTTTTCTATTATTGAACCTCTAATTTAAACCAATTGTTCCATGCATACACAAGCGTTACCAACAACCCCACCATCCCAAACAAAATAACATTAGTATTAAGGGTTGAACCAAATAACACCGCTATCAATGAAACGAAAAATAATAACATCGCAATACTATTAATCTTAATTTCAACTATATCGCCGCTTTTCACTTCTGTTTCTTTACTTCCAAAAAACAATTGATTTACTTTTATATTCGCTTTTTCTACATCAGAAGGAAGGCTGTACTCTTCATTATTTGCTAATTTCATTACGACTTCATTATCCACTTTCAAAGCTACCCTTGTAGCTCCGCCCATTATACCAGTTGCCCTTATTACTTTTATAGCCATTTCAAACTCCCCCTAAAATTTTCTCCTCATTTTTAAATCTAATATACTTCCTTGGATTCTCTCATGCTGCTAAAGATACATATCATTACATTTATAGTTAAAAAACACTCATCCAAAAAACAAATATAAGTTACTAGGTTTTATAACCTCATCTCCAACATAAATAACCCATTCCGTTAAGTCTTCAAAATCTAGATTATAGCATGTTCCTTCAGTCATATCTTTAATAAAATATGGTTGGTTAATGAGTACTCCTTGTATGTTTTCTTCTGTTATATTGTTCATTTCAAACCACATATGTTCACTTTTATCTTCTTCATAATGAACACCAAACTTTGCAAGAAAACGGAAGTCCTCATTGTTTTCTTCCACATTAAAAATATTGGCGAAATATCCGAAGGTGTTCTTCGCATTATAAGCCATTCGAGCTGTTTCCTTATTCGTTTTGTAGAACATCAACCCAGTATTTTCTTGTTGTTTGTTGAAAAAGCTTTCAATATATCCTTCTGTAGCATTAAGTTGAAACAACACAACAGACGGGAGCTGATGGTATTCGTCCCGATCATCCATTCCTCCAAGAAATAATTCATTTGCATCGGTTAATTGAATAGATACTTCTTCCTCTTCAATTGAAGTTAATTCCGTAATACTCGTTTTATGTCCAATATAAGATAAACCTTTTTCCCACGGGACCGCTACGGTATATATTGTACCTTGCTGACTTTGTGCTATAACTACAGGTTCGTTAATCGATACATATCCATTTTCAATTGCATTATTTGCAAATGTTTGAAAGAGATCAGAAATACCGTAATAAGAAGAAAGACGATTTGGAATAATTAATTCCACTTCCGTTACTCCTGCTCTTAAAAGTCCATGTGTATGAAACCAATATTGCGTAGGTTCACCATTTTCCCCTTCTCTATAAACTGAATGAATGACATATAAATCGGGAATATCCGGTAACAATTCATTTTCAATGTGATATTCAATGTATCTTCTCGATAGCACTTTCATCGCTGCACTCGAGTCGATGACAAATAATAAATCAGGTGCAAGTTTCCATAAAAATTGCAATTGATCGTAAAAACAGCTGAGCACATCACCAGAAAAAATTGTACGTGTAAAGATTTCAGTCCCTACAGAAACATCTTCAAAAACATCATCTATTATCGTGGAGTCTTGTCTATTATATAGCTTATATTCTTCTACATCTCTTGTCTCCTCAATATGTATCTCATACGGTATCATTTCCCCATCCATATGCAATTCCACAATAAGGCTTGTCTCATCACTATATACAATTTTCAACTCATCTACTGTAGTCGCAACAATTTCTAATCGTTGTTTTAACTGATCTAACGAAAGTCTTTCCGGTATAACAGCAATCATATCAGAAAAATGACGTTCCAACGTTCCTTTAATCGCCGCACGATATTCTTCTGTTTGTACTTCCATCCATACTCGCTCCCATCTCATTTAAATCTTGGACACTTGAAATCACTTATCAATCTTCTAATTTTTTCTCTATACTTAACTTATTTCGACAAGTCATATTCTAAGTAATTCCCGTCCCATTCAAGAACGTGATCATCTACATGCACATGCCACTGAGCCCCTAAAATGACGCAACGAATCTTTGAAAGCAATGCAGTCCAATGTTGAACACCCTCCCATATTGCATCATCTTTGTTGTCAGATAACCTCGTTGAATCTTCAAAAATCATATCTTCTATTCGATTCTCTTTGCTATAAACAGTAAAACTTTCCCAGTTACATCCTTCACCCGTATTATAATATGCCATAATTTCTTTATCAACAGAATATTCTAAAACTAATTTATCAATAGCTTTTTGTTCATCTATAGTACGCATGTTTAAAAAATAAAAAACACCTCTCTAAAGAAGAAGTGTTTTTGTTTTTTATAACGATGCTTGATAAATCTTTACAACATCTTGTTTATTTAATTTTTTAAACTGCCCAAACTCACCATATGCCATTGCTTTTTCTGCCATAACATCAATTTGCTCTTCACCAATTTTATAATCTGCTAAACGAGATGGTGCTCCAATAGATGTCCAAAATTGACGCAATGCTTCAATTCCTTCTATCGCTATGTCAACATCCCTTTTACCTTCTGGTTCAACATGAAATACTCGAATTGCAAATTGTTTAAAGCGATCTACATTTTCATATAAAACATGTTTCATCCAGTTCGGGAATAGGATTGCTAAACCACCGCCATGCGGAATATCGTATACTGCTGAAACAGCATGCTCAATATTATGCGTTGCCCAGTCTCCTCGTACACCCATCGTCAAAATACCATTTAACGCCATTGTACCGCAATATAAAATCGTTTCTCGATGGTCGTAACTGTTTAAATCATGCAGCAGCTTTGGCGCTGTCTCAATAACTGTTTGTAAAATAGATTCACAGTAGCGATCCTGCAATGCTGTATTTGTACCTTGATGAAAATATTGTTCGAGTACATGTGACATAATGTCAACAATGCCGTATACTGTCTGATTTCGTGGTACAGATATTGTATGGCTCGGATCTAAAATAGAAAACTGCGGAAATGTGACTGGACTCCCCCAGCCATACTTCTCATTTGTTTCCCAATTTGTAATTACTGAGCCTGCATTCATTTCAGAACCTGTTGCTGCTAAAGTTAACACTGTTCCAAAAGGTAAGGCTGCCTTTGCGATAGCTTTTTTCGTAACAAGATCCCACGCGTCTCCAGTATACTTACTGCCCGCCGCAATCGCTTTTGTGCAGTCTATGACACTTCCACCGCCCACAGCTAAAATAAACTCGACACCATTCTCTTTACAAATTTGAATCCCTTTATTTACCGTTGATAAACGTGGATTAGGCTCCACACCACTTAACTCAAAAATTTCTGCTTCTATTTCTTTTAACATTGAGATCACATTATCATAAATCCCATTTTGTTTAATACTTCCACCACCATATACGAGTAACACTTTCTTCCCGTATTGAGGTATTTCTAATTTCAATTGTTCTAATTGGCCTTTTCCAAAAATAAGCTTGGTTGGATTACGAAACACAAAATTTTGCATACGCTTCATCCTTTCGATATAAAAGTAACTATACTTTTATATATCATACATTTGTCTATTTATAAAAAGTTCTGCTTCTCGCACAAGCGGTTCTTTCGGACTACCCTAATCCGCTTCCCTTACTGTGACAAGACGATATGTTGAAGAATTAACACTTCTTCTCTTTCAATTTGTAGTTCTTCTGCTGCTTTTCTAATTCCATTCACTTTTATACTAGCTTTTTACATCATAACTATAAAAGCAATTCATTGTTTTCCATGCATCTTATTACATTTCCCCATTCCTCATATGAAAGATCTAATCTTCTATATGCAAATAATGTCATGCAAACATTTTCGATCATCAAAGGATTTTCTCGTAGAAAATCCCATCTCAATACTTTTGGTAAGTAATATGTTTCGTACTCTTTACTCTCTTTAATAATCTTATCAACTTCCCGTTCACAAATTCCCCTTACTAAATAATCTGCTCTTAATTCCTGGCATACCTTGTTAAACTCTTCATTATGAGATTTTAATTGAAGTAAACAAACTATATATGTACGAAACACATCATCATTCCGATTACAGCATCTTATTATATTTTCTACTTTATTCATAATATTTTAGCCTTCCCTTGAATTTGTAAAAGTCATTTTTCATGCTTTGTTTTACTTGTTTTTACAGATTGAAAAAAGAACGTTTTATTTAGTGTATACGAACAGTATGATATGTATGTCCGGCATACCTCATCTGAAAATGATATGATTATATTGTCAATAACATCGATTTACATCCAAGTTTAGGAATACAAAATAAAGAAATGGAAACAAGGAGGAGAAATCATGAGTTTTTTTAGTAGACTTTTTAAAAAAGTAGAACAAGTAAACAATAGAGAGTCAACCCTCAATGAATTAAATGAAGAATTATATGTTGAATCTCCAATAGAAGAAGCAAACAGCTTTTGGGTATCAATGGCACAAAATTTAATTATCAATACTGTAAAAGCCGCTGACAATAATGTGGAACGTGCTTTTGTTTTAGTTAATTTTAAAAAAGGAGAGGTTTCTTTTGATATTTTTTATCAAATTAACGGGCACTTGTATTTTTGGAATCAGTTAGAAAATCAGACAATAAAAAAAAGAATTGAACACGAGTTATTACCTCAAGCTTCGGAAGTTGCAGATGCCGTCAACAAACAATTTCGTGAAGCGAACCATCCTACAATTTCGTTTGCAGAATTGCAATTTGAATGGGAAACAAAGGCCTGGTTTTCACACATTATCTGGGAAGACGATCCCGCCTCTCAATTACCGAAAGCACAAATATTAAATGAATGGTTCAGCCTAATCAAAAAGGAAACTCAGAATAAACCACTTAATAGTGATACGAAATTTTCTTGGTATCCATCAAACTCTTAAAAACCTAATAGTATTAGAAAGTACATATTCCGCAAATTTTTATTTTTCAGCACGTAAAACGAATCCTTGTGAATGACCCCTCCCTACCACTAGACTATATCCTACACGCGCTTGAGGAAAGGGACTTCTGTTAGAGTACTGTTAAAAAAGATTTTATCAAGATCTAAATTTTAAAAAACAAATAATTTAAAGGAGATTACATATTTTATATGACTAATATGTAATCTCCTTTCTTATTCCACAATCGCGCCCGACTGTTAAACAATGAAATATGCGAAAGATCTCTCTGCAAATACGTTCTAATTTATTTGACTATCACACCCGTTTAACCATCCATAAAGCAGGAAAATCACCCACTTCACCATAGAAAATGTAAAGGGGTTTCACACCTTCAATACTGCTTCTACGGCTGGGCGAGGAAGGTCGCTGAATTATGGTGCTTTAGGACCAATCAACGCCGCCCCAAGAGGATTGCAACTTTCGCAACAGAACAATTTGGCCGAGATGATATGTATCGTGCATCATGATATTACTGAGTAAACGCTCAATAGAGTACCTGTTAGCTGCATACGGAGCTTTTAACTTTTCATCGTCAAGGTCCGCAATGACCGTTTTTAATTTATTCATGACTTCATTGAGGCGCTGCACTGTCTGGGCCCACCCAATTTCGTCTTCTGGATCCCCCGGATTTCCAAAGGTTTCTTCATTGTCTTCTGCCTTATGCGGATTCTCTGTGACCTTGATTCGATGGATTACGTCTTCATTCCAAAATATCAAGTGGTTGACAATCTGCCAAATCGAATTGCTGATTCCCGAACTTGTCCATGCTGCCTCAGCTGCACTGACTCCATGAAGCGCCTGATCCATGGATGCAAACCAATCATTCTCATGACAATGCATGTCGAGTTGTTCTAAAAACATTTTGGTTACAACTTGCATACAACCAATCTCCTCACTGTTTAGTGTAATCTTTCAAAGTTAAAAGACAAGAAAAATCTGACTATAGTATAATTAATCGGTCCTAAAAAGGTAAAAATCAAATCCAAGCGATCCCTTCCATATTAGACATACCTTTCTCTCCAACATGGCAGGGTAACCCGAAATTTCCGGGTGACGATAACAATAATCCTCAATCAACTTCGAAAAAAGCCATTCATACGCATAAAATAACCTTCATTTTCGACTGTCGGCCATATAACGAAAAAAATATTCTCAATGAAATACTCCAATCATTTATATTGAGAATACAACAAAACCATGATCACTATGACTTATTCGGCTCATCCAGCTTTTATTCCTTCATCATGACAAGTAAAGTACTCTATAGGGCACATTTTATTTTTCTAGTTGAACTGTTGGCTAAACGACATACCTGGCCTTTGATTTTATAAGTGGCTTAATTCATATAATGCTTTGGCATAGGTGGCTGTCGCTTTGATTAAATCATCGATTTCTATAAATTCATCAATTTGGTGAGAGCTCTCTACCTTACCAGGGAAAAGCGCACCGTTGTTCATCATATGTGTAGCATAGCTGTGACGTAATTGATGAGGATGAATACTCTTTTTAACCCCAGCACGATTCGATATACGTTTGATAATAAATCTTAGGTTATCATCAATACTCATACGTCTTTTTGGCCTTCTTTCCGTAATAAACAAACAAGGCTCCTCATCATTTCTTTCATCTAGATACCTTTTTAACCGAATGGTACAACAAGTATTAAAGTATACTTCCCTTTCTTTATCACCTTTCCCATGTACAATGACAGAATTAATTCGTTGAGAAGTTAATATCGTCACGATTCAGTTTTACGACTTCCCCAATACGGCAGCCAGTAGAATACAAAAATTCAAATAATGCATTCTCCATTGAGTTATGACATGCTTCCCTAAGATGTTCAATCTCTAGTTCAGAAAGAAATTTTGGGATTCTATTGCCTAACTTTGGTTCTGTTAATTTAGCAGCAAGGTTTTTAAGAATAAAGCCTTCATCATGTGTCCATCTAAAAAGTGATTTGATGCAACGAACTCGATGTCCTAAACTAAACTGGCTTTAAGTGTTCTCCTGCTTCAATGAAGTAGCCCTTTAGTTTTTCTGTAGTAAATTCACTCATGTTAATGTCACCCGAATAACGTAATAAGAGATTATATTGAAAACAATATACTTTTAAAGTCAGAGGTGAATATCCCTCATTTTTTATCTAATTGATACTGTTCCTAGGCCTCAGATAATAACATTATTCTTCACGCTCCCATTCTGCAAATCAATTAATCTAGATTCCATTATATTAAAGGAGAGTCTCTTTTATACGCTAGTTATTCAATAATCGTAGAAAACAAAAAATTACTTAACCATGAGAACACTTGAAATACAAGAAAAAGACGCTTTCTCTGTAAAAGAATAGCGCCCGATAGTTGAAGTGTATAGCTGTACAAACTATCACTAAATCATGTAATGCTTTCCATTAATAATGTTTGTAGCTTTCTTGCCATACAATACTTTCTTTGGATTGATAATGATGATTAAAACTGCTACTACTAAATAAAAAATTGCGTTATACATGATTAAATCGATTAAGTTTCCGTTTATTAAGCCGATAAAAAAATTAAAGAATTGATGGATGATGATTGGGATGATTAAATTCTGATTTAAATTATAAAACGCTGCCATGATAATCGTAGTAGATACGATTGAAATCATAAAGAATAGAATATATTTGATCAAATCCATGCCCATAAACCCTGTAGTAAACCATATAGGTAGATGCCACATCCCCCACCAAAATCCTATGATTATCGAAGCTTTTAATGGCGAATGTTTCTTTTGAAGCTCAACTTGAGCAAAACCTCTCCACCCTAATTCTTCACCTAGTGGCCCTGACAGAAGATTTTTTAAAAAGTAATAGAACAGCATTCCCCATGAAGATATAGTAAAAATAGAGTCTACTTCACTATTATTCAATACGAGAAACAAAATCAGCATAAATATGAAGGCTTGAATCGTAATTACAGAAAGAATCACAGAAAATCTAAGTTTAGTCTTGAATTTATTTTTAACAAAATGTATAAAACTCTGCCCAGGATAGATTTTTTTAAATAGTATTGCAAAAGCAAAGGTTGAAGACCAAGCTGATATACAGCGCACGACATCAAAAACCCATGTAGGAAGTCCCAATATCTTTATGACCCCTACAAGACAAAAAAGTGGAAAAAAAATGATATTGGTTAGTAGAATAAAACTTGCTACCGGCTTTTTTAGCTTCTTTTCTCTACTCATACAGATCCCCCGCTTCAAACTAAGTATTTCGTCAATATTATAATACTCATATTAACGAATACCTTCAGCATAAACCTAGGGGTTACTCACAGGTCAATACCCGCATGAATGAACAATAAGACTCCACCAGTTATAACAGCATGTGCAGGTTTTAGTTGTGTTCCTCTATCCAGTGAAAGGTGAAGTACCCCCACTGATTAAATTTTCACTTTATAGGTACATAAATTTCTAAAAAAATACGTTCAAGTCCATCTTCATAAGTGGTAAGTAATAGATTTATATAAACAAGCCCCAAAAGTTCATACCCTTTTTCTTTTGCTACTTTTCTTAAACTAGCTTCCACTTTATGATCAGTATTTTTCCCACCCGTTGACCATCTTCCATCTTCAACAACTGTATAAATACATTTTGGATGAGATAGAATCTCACCATCTATCTCTTTATCAAAATATTCCACTTCTCTTACAATGATAAATTTTTCTTCAAGAATACCATCTTCATTGAAACGTATGACTCTTCTTAAAGATGTGAGAATCACTGCTTTTTTTAAACTGTCTGTGCTTTCTTTTAGTGTGTCGTATTCATCATATGCAGTAAAATGCTCTATTTCTCCTTTTATTTCTAAAGGCTTCATTTCTTTTACTGCGTATACACCTAGAAATTGTTTAATTTTTTCGCAATCTTCTTTTACGACCTGAAGCTTTTTTAACAGTAGTTTTTTATATTCTATTTCCTCTAAAACCTCTTGTTCTTTCTCTTCTAATAATGATTGTATTCCCTCTACACTCTTACCTTTTCTTAATTCTTGTATTTTTTTTATTTCAATATCAATTTCTCTATAGAAATTTACTGTTGTTATATCATATATATCAAAATGATTATATTTTCTATACCCATTCTCACTATTTTGCTTAGGCTTCACTAATCCCTTTTCCTCATAAAATTTTAAGGTATCTCTAGATACATCTAAAAATTTTGCCACTTGTCCAATTGTGTACATTATACCCTCCTTTATCATTACTAGAACAGCTACTCTTCAACCTTCACACTGTTTAGTAACAACACCTCAATAAATGGTAATTCATTATTAATATCCTCTATAATTTTTGAATCTGCTCATTAATATTTACCTTACTTAATCCTCCGTAGTAACAAACCACGGATTCAATATCTAGGTCTAAATATTTCTTCAAAGACTGTCGAGCAGTCTTTATATCCAAAGTGGTTGGAAAATGAATCTCCTCCAGTGTTCCGTTTACACTATACATCGAATTCCCAGCAACAAGCGTTTTACTTTTCTTCAAATATAAACTGATATGGCCAGGAGCATGCCCTAGAGTATGGATAATAAGAATCCCGCCACAACACGGCAGTTCTTGACCATCAATCAAGGTATCATCCGCTTTTCGCTTCAGTGGATTCTTGAATTCTCTATGTGTCCATCTTTCAAAAGAGGTAAATCCCCATGGATATAAGGCTTATCTAGTTCGTGAGCATAAACTTTAATATTACTTCCACAATTCTGCAATATTTCAGAAAGACTGCCTATATGACCTATATCCTGATGCGTCAAAATCACGACTTTTAGTTTATCAAACGACACTCCTACCTTATCCATTGCTACGTGTCAATCTTCAATTTGTCCAGGGAATCCAGTTTCTATTAAAACAGCCATTTCCTGATCCCATAAAATTCAAGGTGTAGCATCTCTACTCCCTTAGAAATCCCCATAACTTTAGTCTCCTTTATAATTAGATTTTATTGCTGTCAAAGAATGGGTTTGATTACACAAGAAGATTGGAAAAATAAAGCTAATCTTGTACTTAAAATACTATTTTTATTTAGTTCATTAATTATGCATTATTGTACTAACCATCTTTGTTATTTGAATAGCTTAAAGCTTCGGTTTATTTTTAATAAACCCTTTTTCTATTCAAAAAATAGCCTGACTGCTGAACAAGAAAAGTCCTGTATTAAAATACAGGACTTTCAATCAATCTTTTTTAAAATTATCAAACTTTCTTATAAACGAGCAGGCTTTTTTATAAAAGACTGAACTTTAATTCAAATCCACACGTTTAATAAATCGAATTCGATCAACTGTTTCAGATGAATACACCCTATACCCTGAATCTGTTTGAGAAGGTTCTAATACTATCCCCATTCTTTCGTAGTAACGAATTGTTTCTTTGTTGACCCCACATTTTTCTGCAAGTTCACTAATAAGATACATCACTATTTTCACCCCTAAATAAATTATAAATCAACTTGCTTCTTTAATAAAATGGCCCTTTAACGGAACGACTTATTGTCACTCAACAGTTCCTTAATCGATCTTTCAATTCCAGATGCTCTTTTTCTTTTCACGTAACAGAACCATCTTTATTCAGGATAGGTGGACAATTTCTGTTCATAAACCTTCATGGAAACCCATTTCATCTCATAGAAAGGAAGAGCATATTTTGAAAACATGCTCTTTCACTCTAAAAACAAACGATTCATTTACTAATCTATATCATACTTTCACATCAAATAAGAAACTTAAGTTCAATACTCCGGATACTCTTCTTTTACAAGTTCTTCAATGTTATTACTTTGTTTAATTTCTTCCGATGATAACCATGCTGTCATTCTTGTTCCATCCTTATTTTCTAAATATATGTTGAATTCCTTATTATATAGTTCTTCTTTCATAATAGTGACCATCTTTGTCAAATCCTCAATTACACGAGAGTTGTTTTTATATTGCGCCATATCGTCATTAAACACTAAATCCACCTCATACTCCAAACACTCCCCGTTTTCCAGATCCGAGCAAGTAATATCTTCAAATTCAAAATGTTCATTTTGAATTTCTTCTAATCTCTCTCCTATTTTTGTTTGAGTTTGAATAAGATATGTCCAATAAGTTCTTACATTATCTTTCATTGTTATTAGCAGCTCTTCTTTCGTTGTAACTTCTTGCACGTTTTCAAAAGGTAAACCTATATATTCACCATTATAATCCCTGATTTCAATTTCTGCTATTTTGCTATTACTCTTCTGAATGAGCTGGAATAACGCAAATAACCGATCCAATTCTGCTGATTCAAATTTACTATAATCAATCTTGTTACTCGATTTTAATGTTAATAGCAACTCGTCAGTTGGTTTCTCTCCATTATCATAATCAACGATATACTGAAGAGCACTTTCATTTTCACATTCCTCGTAGCCTAACTTTTTCATTTCCTTTAAAACAGATTTGAGTTTTTTATATTCCTCATATGTATTTTTTCCGTAATCATATTCATCGCCTACTATTCTAGAATAGAAAAAACCATTTACTTCTACTCGAAATTGAATATTTTTATTATCTTTTGCTTGAACGGTATGGTATGTATGTCCCATATTCCCTGAGTTTATACCGCCCCATTGCGTCACAGCAACATCAAATCCATGTTTGTCTTTCACATATTTTTCTACTTGTTTTTCATTTTCATAATTACAACCGCTTAAAAATAAGAAACATCCCACTAACAATATTACAGCTTTCAGTCTTTTCATCTAACTTCTTATACCCCTTTCTTATGTAAGAAATGATTCTTAGTTGTGTAGTAAATTAAAACATACTTACAAGAAGTAAATTCTATTTTGTATTAACAATTATGCGTAACTTCTAGCTCATTATTAGCGTATATTGTTCCGTAAGTAGCACAAAGTAACATGCCACCACAAACCTCGCTACTCACTTGAAAATTCACATGATCTTCATATGTATCTATGCTATCTGTTCTAATTGTATCGACAAGTTTTTTCAAATCAAGAACTGGTAAATGTTTCGCTACAATTTCATAGCTTGATAAATGATTTTTATTATTATGTGGATTATACTCCTGAATTTCTTTATAAATTGGACTTGGACTATACGGATCGTGTTTGAATTGTCCATTCTCATCTTCATATTTTTTCATCTCTTCTTCAACTATATAATCCGGATAACCTTCTCTGCCTTCACTCTCATCACCAGATTCCCAAAATGGATATTCTATATCACATAAGTGTGTTATAATCCATATTAAAAATTGTTCATTTATAAAGTCCACATTTTCTTCTAACTCCTTAAACCTACTACAATAGTACTTTGTAGCTTTTTCTATCTTCTCTTCTTGCGACATATCATCCGTTTCTCCTGTTATATCGCATCCATCTAAATTTATAAAAATGTTATTAAACTCCCCTAAAACACCTAAATCAACAGTTCGACTCCAGTACGCTTCACCATTTCTATCGACTTCTATCATAATATCTCCCCTTCCTCGCACCATTTTACAATATCTGTATGTTATTTTCTATTCGCTTTATCATTTACTCGTTTCCTTTAATAAATAATCCAGTGCTTTAAGTTCCTCCCAAAGTAAAATATCACTTGGCCTAAGCTCATGTTATCTTGTCGAGATACGAGGCGTATAAACGCTAG
The DNA here is from genome assembly GCF_000712595.1 of Bacillus manliponensis. Lineage (GTDB taxonomy): Bacteria > Bacillota > Bacilli > Bacillales > Bacillaceae_G > Bacillus_A > Bacillus_A manliponensis. Next base: position 25,544 of record NZ_JOTN01000019.1, on the reverse strand, counting down.
TCCATAATGTTAAACCATTATAAAGTCACGACTAAAAAATGATTTCTTCTTTTTCTATATACTTCACATCTGCTTTTTGTGCCATTCATAATTAGTAAAACAATATCAATCTCTCTTACTTATTCTTTTCATCCACTTTCATCTTTAAATATTCAGCAATTTCTGTTTGTCCTCTTTCAATAGCAAATACATAAGCATCTATATCTTTCATAGTATCCCCTGTATAGTTAGCAGTAATATCAATACCATTCTGAACAAGATACTTTACAATATTAATGTGCCTACCATAAATCGCTGAGAATAGAGGATTTCTATTTGGATCACTAACATCTAATATTGCACCATTATCAAATAAGTACTCTACAATACTAATTTCACCTTCACTAGCTGCATGTGCAATAGGCGCTGACTTTGGTACACCATCGTTTATGTTAATACCCATGCCAGATTCAACTAGAAATTTTATCATATTCAGTTTACCAGCTCTAACCGCAACATGTAGCCACGTTCCAAAAGGTGTTACAAAATCAAGCAAATTTTTATCTGTAATAATTATCTCTTTCGCTTGTTCTATATCACCATTCTTAATTAAATCATAGATTTTCATTGCTTTTTCCTTATTATCCATAGAATCCTCCTAAAATATCTTTATTTCATTAATGCTGCTTCTTCACCTAGTAGCTTAAGCATTTCAACTATTTTTTCACGAGTTCCACCAAAACTATCTACTTCTTTCAACTTATCAACGATATGTTGAAGACGTTCTATACCGTGTTGTGCTGCAATTTTATTTAGTGAACATACAAGGTTTTTTTCACCTATCAGTTCTATTCCATATCTTCTTAATATTTCTTGACCTTCTCGAACAAGTTCTTGTTTCTTCTGCCCAAGACCTTGTTCAAATAAAATATGATGTGCATATGGACTTATCATAACAGCAGGCAGATTACCTATTAGCCCTCTAAGATACTTACTAAAATCAATTTTAATTAATGCTGCATGATATTCTGTAGTAACACCTAAATCATCCATTTTTTTACTAATCTCATACAACTCATCTACAAAATTATTATTTTGAATAGTATTTTTAAGTTTGTTCATCTTATCTGTATTAGCATTACCAGCCACAACCATATCATCTAAATAATCGTTTACAGTGTTTCCCTTCCCCATGTCATCATCTTAAAATAAAAAGCACTTGTTGCCCATTGTAGACAATCAAGTGCTTTAAGTTCATCTGTTTTATAAGTGTCCATGTTAGCTTTAAGTTTATACATTTCGTCACGTTATAAAAAACAGTATGCCACATTTTGTGTATTATTTGTACTCAGCGACCATTAAAATGACCGTTTCTTTTTTATATACTTCACATATGCTTTGCTTTTCGTCTGTGTATGTGCTTATGTGTATTTACGTTAAGCGTTACTAGCTTTGTCATTCGCATGTGTAAAATATAAATCGAGTTAAGTGTTATCATAATACTTATAAAGTCACTATAACTCATTCCACTTAATTATTATGATAACATAGTCAAAAATTCTTCAAAACTACTCGCAATCACTGTGGTTGCTGGCTCTAATTCTTCCGATTCTTCATGATCCCAGATAACAATTTCAGGATTCTCACTATTTCTAAAATCTAAACAAATAAAATCACCAGCAAACATAGCAGCTATCGGTATAATATTCATGCCAATTAACTCTTCATCATCAATAAGCCTACCATCTAATTGAGTTAAAACAGATGTTAGGTCATACCATCCATCTACTGAATGCTCTTTAGGGTTATCCAATAAACATAAGAACCTTTCTATCACATATTCCTGCCTATCAATTTTCAATACATTAGTAATAGGTGTAGCTCCGTTATACTTTTTTAAAAAGTCAATATATGACTGCGGCAATTTAATTCTATACGATTGTTCAAACCAAGCAATTCTCTCATCACTCGGAAAAGGTTTAACACTAGTTTTTTCATCTATTTTCATTATTAATTCCTCCCTATCTCTTACCTATATGTGCCCAGTGTCCAGGGCTCCTTCCACCTTTATGGTTTATAATATTGTGAATACCAAATGGAACTAACTCCATTCTTCCATCAATTTCAGAATGATGCCACGTCATTCCCTTAGGCCTTCCACCTTCAATTCTACTATCTAGCCAATTAAACTGTTCTCTATCTTTTGCTCCCCAGAGCCTATCGGGAAGGTAGTCAACTTTTCCTATTAATCCATCAACTTTAGAAAAATCAGGGTATTTTGTTCCATCTTTAAATGGAACATCTGGTATCAATCCTTTCTCTATGGCCTGTAACCTAATTTCTTTTCTCTGTCTATAATTTAATCTATCTCCACCAACAATGTCATCTGCCCAACTCCATACTGTATTAGATTCAACTTTTTCAGCATACACTTTGGCGTAATCATCAATAACATCTTCAAATTTTTTATTACCGGAAACAAATTCATTAATATTTTCTAAAAATACTTCTCTAGTCTCATTAGTATTTTTAACCGTACCCTATGTTGTAATCTTAAACCCTCACAATAAAAAAGCAAACCATGTAAACCTTATTAAACTACTTCTTTTTCTTCTACTATCGGCAATTCATATGCCGTTTTATATTTCATCATGCCATATACAATGTTTACAAGCCTTCTCATAATACATACCAATGCTTGTCCTTTTGTTTTTCCCTCTTTAAGTTTCTTTTGATAATACGCATGAAACACTGGGTTTCTAGGTAACTTACTTCCTTTTGCTACTTGCACTTGCTGTACAGCTAAATTATAAAATAAAGCGTGTAGCGCCCTGTTTCCTTGTTTGCTTTTGTGTGTCTTACCTTTCCCACCAGAACCAAAGTAAACAGGCGCAATCCCCGCGAATCGTGCTAATTTGTTGGCATTTGGAAATCGCCTTACATCCCCAATTTCTGCAATTAATGCTGATGCCGTCACAAGTTCTATTCCCGGCATCGTCTCTAATTGATAATCTAGTAGATTTAATAACCGTTTTAATTCTCTTTCGATGTATTTCAGTTCCCTCTTTTTAAACTCAATATCCCGTACAATACTTCTTACTAAAAAATCTCGCGTTTCTTGATACTCTTTCATTGTTTGTCCATCTCCTTTTACAAGTTTTAATATGTCGCTTGCTTTCTTCACTGAACATGTATTGTTGCTAACGTCTAATAAAAAAGTCGTTAATTTTTTTACACTAACACCCTCTAAACAAGACGGTGACGAATATTTCTCCCAAAACGCTAATGCTGTTTTCCCATCTAATTCTGAGAAAAACTTTTTATAGCTTGGATAATGATGGTTTAATTGAATATGTAGTTGGTTCTTTAATGCACTTTGTGCTTTTACTAATGCATTCCTTCTTGAAACCAATTGTTGTATTGACCAAAATAAATCGTTTGGATTTACATTTGGTAGTTGCTCAAATTTGTTTACCAATATACGTGCCACACATTCCGCATCCCAACTATCATTTTTTTGTATCATCACTTGGCTTTTTCGTTCTAAAAATGATAAAGCTGGATTTACTTCTTTCACTATTCGTTCATGATCTACTAAATATTTCGCTAACGCTCTTCCGTAACCACCAACATCCTCTAAACCAAATACAACTGATAAACCATCACTCACATATGTCTCTACTTCTAATAAAAACTTCGAAAATGCCGATGGTTTATTCTCAAATTGTATTTCTCCTAATTTCTCTTGCCAACAATTAATCATAACAGCCGTATGATGCTGCTTATGTAAATCTACTCCTACATACAAATAGTTTTGTCTATTATGCATAACTCATCCCTCTATTCAATGATTTAGTCATATATAAAAATGTCGGCAACCTTAGTTCGAGCGTTCATCTTCCGATGCGCATAGGTACGCAAGCCTATCCATTTTTCATCACTCTAGTAGTATGTATAGTAAAATGAGCTAATTTTTTAAGTGAGTTTATAAAATAATTGCTGCATGTTTTCCATTTGTTTGTATTTCCCCGTATTCATACATGCCACGATAAAAATTCTCTCTATCTAACATGCGTTTCACTTGTACTTTCGTAAATTGTTTACCTTTCGCTGTGCAGTAGCCTTCCACATTCAATTGTTCTGCCAATTGCGTAAGTGACCAATGTTTAAAAAAGTGTCGTAATTCAAATAGTCTACGTACAACTACTGCTTTCTCACCATCTACTTCTAACACCTTTTGTCCTTTTGTTGCCTTGTAGCCAAACAGTACACCACCACCTGCATATCCACCTTGTTCAGCCTTCTTCTTTCTACCTCTACTTAGCTTCAATGCAATTTCAAGTCGTTGGTATTGGTCTAATAGCTCTAACATGCCATTCACCAAAAAGTCATTTGGCTCATGTGTGTAAATACTATAGCTTGATTGTTCAATTGCCTTCACATCTACTTCGTGTTTCTTTAGTTCTCGTTGTATCAATACTTTCGCCATATCAGAGCGCCACAATCGTGATGTATTCAACACAACAACATAGCTTACTTGTTTATACGTCATATCCGACAATAGCTCTTGTAGTCCATCACGTTCAACTGTTAATCCATCTTCATACACATGAAGTAGTTCTAAATTATTTTCGTTACAGTAACGTTCAATCTCTTCTACTTGATACGCTAAACTATACCCATCACGTACTTGTCCTTCCGTTGAAACTCGTACGTAACCAACTACTTTCTCTCCCATCATAAATCCCCTCCCGTTACAGTAATTTGAGTCCCTGTAACGTTTACCCGTTTTTTGCGGATAACGTGTTCGTAACGTAAATCCGTTAAAACGTACTTTACGATGACTTCAAAAAATAATACAACCCTTAATTTTTACAATAGTTTTTTCTCTAGTAGTGTCGTACACTGTACAAAGCCACTACAGTCTATAAAATTTAACACTTAATACACTTATAAAATTATACGTGTACCAACTTATTTCTACGCTAAAATACAAAAAAGCACTCGTTGCCATAATTGACAATCAAGTGCTTTAAGTTCATATGTTTTTTAAGTAACATTAAATTTGTAAGTTTTATAGTAACAGTATGACACCTTTTATATGTCATGACAACTACTACGTTAAAACTTACGAGTCTGTACGAGTTCGCTAGTTTTTTGTCCATTCCATGTGTTTATATTCATCACCCAGTAAAATGTCATCTCGCCTAAGCTCGTACTTCGTTTTCTATTCTATCATTGCACATAATACTCTATGATGGTACAACCATCATGAGGTCTTTACTTTTTAACAGCTGATTCATTTTTTTATCTACTTCAAAATAAATTCTCTTCACTTGTATATATTTACAAGAGCTTTATCGTTTTCATGCATATAAAAGCTTATAAAGTTACTATAACCCTTTGTGCTTACTTAGCATCATGAGTAAAATCATTTTACCTAACATTAACTTAGTCTCTATCTAACAGTTAAAATATTCTTTTAAAAACTCATAAAATGTTGGCCAAGTTTCCTCTAACTCTCCGCTTAAAAGCAGCTCATCTCCACCTTCAAAATTAACCGAATAAACTTTATCAGTTACACTATCAAGTACTAGTATAGCATTTGCTGACATTTCACTTAAAACTAAATACTTTTTAGGAAATCCATGCTCATTTCGAGCAATAATCGTGTATGATTCAATATTATTCTCTTCATCTACAACATCTAGCAACTCATAAGGAACGTGTTCTTCCCAAAAAGGCCCAGCATACCGATAATAAAATTCTCTGAATGTATCAGATACTTCAACACCTAAGTTAGTTAATGTCTCTTTCACTTTATTCTTATCTTCACGTTTATAAATGTCTTCTTCAAGAACTTGTTCTAAATTATCAGGCAAAACATTCATTTCAATTCCCTCCTAAAGCTTCATTCCCTCTAGTTTTCCAATAATTTATAGAATCTACTTTTTGGAATGCTTTTCTTGTTGGCTCATCCATAGGATAAAATGGATTTAACTTTCCTTTATACGGATGCAATGGTGGCCTTTTGGCATTACTAATATTATGATATCTGGTCGATGCTTCAAATAATGGACCCACTCCTTTTTGTTGCGAATGATGTAACGTTGCAACACTACCCGCATCATCAAGGATAGGAGCTAGACCATACTTGGAAGCGGCTTCTGCATTTGTTAATCCACGTCCTTTTTTCGCTCCCTTTGTTCGAACCATATTCCAATCAATATCTCCTCTTTGATAGACTTTATAAGTAAAGCCTGTTCCTTCTTTACCTGCATTATACTCTACACTTCTAGTAAAATAAGTATTACTTTCATAATCTTTAAGGTGTCGATAAGTACTATCATCACCCGTACCTTTAGTATTTAACCTACCCTCCTGCTCCAACTTCGAAATCCGACTCTGAATGTCTGCTTTCGATTCTGCATGACTCGCTTTTACCCTAGACTCTAAATCTGTGCCACGACGAAGTTGCATAGCTCCATCAGCGGGTACTAGAGACTTAACTGACACGAAGTCTTTCGCGATATGCAATCCGCCTGTTGTACCATCTATAATTTTAGCAGCTCTACCTTTTATCGCATGATCCCAATCATTTATTTTGTCTGCTGCTTTTAAACCTTTTAACTTTAAATCTCTTAACCAAGTATTTTTATTATTCTGTAACAATTGTACCACATCGGATACCTTATTCGCAGTAAATTTAACCCCAGGAACATCTTTTATTTTACTTAGTTTGTTTAGTGTGACAAGGCTTTCTGTTGCTCGAAATGCTTTCCCAGCAACTCCGATGACTGGGATGGCATCTATTACGCCGAAAACACCATTTTCTGCTCGTTCGGCAGCTGTTAGTTCCCTTCCTGTTCCCCAGTCTTTCCCTTCTATCGCGCTTTTTAGTTGTAATCCACCATAGGCGACTGATGCAGTTATTCCAACTGGTGGAACGGCAATTGTTAAAATAATTAACGCTCCGGCAATTGCGAGATCACGCCAAGATTCTAGCTTTTTTTGTCCTTCTGCAATGGTCTCATATTCAAACCCTCGCATGGATGGTACGAAGTCTCGGTATTGCTCATAGCTTAGCTCTGCATCTGGGTTTTGTTTTTTAATTTCTTTATATTGTGCTTTCAATACTTCTTCAAAAGCAACGGACTCTTTGAAAATATCATCTACTGTAATTTCATCTTTTTTCGTGGTGATTGTTTGTACTTGCCCGTAGCCGTGGGCACTTGGTGTGGTTGTCGTAGTTGTAGCACCGATTCGGTTATCTGTCTTGTAGTTTTTTATTGATAAATCACGTATTTTTCCTGCGAATGCATCCATATCTTCTAAGAACGGTTTATCAAAGTGTCTGGAAACAACTTCTCCTACTTTTGTGCAGTAGTTTCCGAGTTCTATATAATCATCTAGTAAGTCATGGAGTTTTTTTTCTTGATTAGTATGCGAGAAGTTAATACTTCGGTCAGAATCTAGTTCTCTTATTTTCGCTTCAACATCTTCTAATGTACGGTTCATTTCTTTTAACTTCGGAATTGCCTCTTTCGTAATTTTATCAATTCCTTCTTTCATATCTTGCCATTCTTCAGGTTTATAGCGAACGTCCATACGCTTCCCATCCCCCCTTATTAAAGATGATTAACCGCTAATCTCTAATATTTTTTGTAATTCCTCATCCTTTTTAATCATTTCTTCTAATGTGTGATACACAACCGTAGCAGCGGTGCCATAGTTATCTCTCAGTTCTAATGTTTTTTCCAATATTTCACGGTGCATATCCATGATTTCTTTTGCTTCCCCATCTTCATAAAAGTTACCGTTCACAATATGATTAATGTTTACCTGTACAACATTTGTATATATGTCACAAATTTCTTGTAAACTTGTTGCGATTTCAACCATTTCGTTAAAGTTCATCACAATTTTTTCAGTTCTGCTTACAGATCCTGAACCGCCATCTTCCATTTGTACTTGCATTAATGTATCCCTCCTAACGAAAGCCCTGTCAGATCCATCGGTTTTTTATACTTCATTTTTAATCCATCAAATACTCGTTTATTTAACGCATACAAACTAACCCATTCATATCGATTTCGCCCTACATCAATTTGAACAAAATCTTCTCCTTCAGTGAAATATAAGATACATTCCCATTTCCCCTCACCTGTTATGCTTTTTGGATGTGGACGGACAAATGTTTCAATCGCGAGAACATCTTTTTCTGATAAATCCATCTCTTTACATGTTTCCAGTTCTTCCATCGTCATTCTTTTCGTTAAAAATGTATGCTCCGTTTCCCGTGGCTCTCTCATTAAAAATGGAATACGCCCTAATAAAGTAAAATACACATCGCGCTTCGCTATGTAATCGACGGTGTATTCTTCATTTGGTTTGATTTCAGTTAACACAGCTACGCGGTGTTCATCTTTTGGTAAAAAACCAATTAATAAGTTATTGATACGGGTATATTCCTTACTCTCTTGATATGCTTTTAAAAGTTCAATAAGTTGAAAAGCCCCTTCTGTTAGCCCACCCGTTTCGGTAATGAGACTTTTTTCAGTTAAACGAGCAGTTGCATTTTGTACGCAATCTGGGTCCCCCATTAAAATTTGTTCACGTTCTGATAAGCCAAATAAGTGCGTCACATCAGCTGCACCCGCTAATACATACAATTCTGCCGGAGTGAAAATACTTTGTTTCTCTTGCATCGTCATCACCTTTATTTCTTATAAGTTTTTTATAACTCTCACTTCATTCGTATTCGTGAATGATTCAATGTTTTCATCAAGGGTAGTGATCGCTTTCGTATGATCTTCTAACGCATTGGCCATATCTTGATTGAACTCAATAAGTAATTCTAAGTAACTTAAAAACGCGTTATATGTTTTACCATGCCAATGTGAACTAACGACCTTTGCTTTTAAATTTTGCGCACGTTCAAGAGAGTCTTTCACGCCATCTTCTATTTGCTTTGCATACTGAATTGCGTTTGTTCTTTCATAACCGGAAATCTCGACTTTCTTTCCGCCCATTATACGTCCCTCACTTCTTCGTATTATTTATTTTGCGCTGCAGCCTCTCGTTCTTCAGCTTCTGCTTTCGCTTTATACTCCAGCCACTTACTGTAAGCTTGACTTGCGGCATTCCCCACATCGATTAAAGCTGCTTCAAAATGCGTAATAAATTGAGATAATTCTTCATCTTTTTGCGGTCGCTTTGCTTCAAATTCACGAGCAGGAACTTTATTTGCATGAAGCGTACCATCTTTTTTGTGATAACTTTTAATTGCAGATGTTGCATCTTTCAAATCCTTCTCAAGTTCTTTTTCTTTCCTCTTTAAATAGCGATATAGCTCACTGTACTCATCCCGTTTCCGCTCATTTGTTGTATAACCAATACCAAAAAAGTTCCCAACGCTATCAAAAAAACTTTCTCCCATACAGTTTCCTCCTGTGAGAATTTTTTATATTTTAACAAAATTAACACAGCTATTCTATCAAAAATAACCGTTTTTTACCATACATAAAAAAACAGGGAGATGTGTTCATCTCCCTGTTCACTTTAATTTTCCTTCAAATATAATTTTACGTCCACATGGTTCTACGACTGTTTTCCCGTCCCTTTTTACTTCATGAAAAATCGGCTCTTCCATACGGCGAGACGGCGCATACCCTTCTTGCTCCATACGGTTTAAACAATCTGTAATTGTTTCATTTTCTTGTACTTCAAATTTTTTCTTATTAGGTTGTTTTGTCATGCCCAAACCCACTTTCTACTTTTCTTGTTGCTGATTGACTTTTTGTATAAGCGATATACAAAAGTGAAATGGTTCCTACTATCATCACAACAGCGATAAAAAAGCTTGTAAATTGTATTCTTTCTATAAATAAGCCGCCTAATACAGGGCCAATAATACTTCCAATGCTAAAAGCTATTCCAGCTAATATATTTCCAGCCGGAAGCAAATGCCTTGGTAATAAGTCCGTCATAAATCCAAGACCTAACGAGAAGCAAGAGCCAATAACCATTCCAGCAAAGAACATACAGCCAAATACAATCCAATAATAGTTGTCAAATACAGCAGCACATAGGAAAATGAATGTCCCCGCGCTAAATGTCCATACTAAAATACGCTCTCGTCCGAAGCGGTCACTTAATATCCCAAGCGGAATTTGTGTAATAATTCCCCCTACCGCAAAAGCAGGTAATAAAAATGAAATGTCAGCAACTGACCAGCCTTTTCTCATCGCGTATACCGGTAAGTTACTATTTAACATTGCTTCTAATGCTCCGTATGCAAGTGGACCAATCAGTGCGATCCAAGAAATTGTAATTACTTGTTTATATCGAGAAAACGATGATTCATTTTTATTTGCAGTCGCATCTTCCTCGGGAAAAGCATTTTGCGTTGGTAGTAATAATAACCATCCAATTAAACAAAGAATGCTTGATACGATAAACGGCGTTGCAATTCCGTATTGAACCGTACTTGCTAAGTATGGCCCTACCGCAAATCCAATCCCAAAAAACACACCGTATATTGACACTTGCCTTCCAATTTTATCGCGGTCTGCCGTTGTTGTAATCCACGTCTGTGTACCAACGTGTAGCATATGATCGCCGACCCCAACTAAAAAGCGGAGTAAAAACCATACCCAAAAAGAGAATACTTGTGTAAATAAAAATAAACAAATAATAACGAGGAATCCTCCAATTACGATAATTGGTTTCATCCCAAAACGTTGCATCGGTTTTTCAAGCCACGGTGAAATAAATAAAATTCCAATATATAATGCAGCCGCATGCAATCCGTTATGACTAGAACTAACTCCTTCTTCTTCAAAAATCATTGCAATTGCTGGTAATAGCATCCCTTGTGATAACCCTGAAATCGCGACAATTCCAACCATAATCCAAAATGTAAATCGCATTGACATGTTCTTCTCTCCCTCTACAAGCTCACCAAAATTCATTATAAACCTTTTTCCAAATTCATGTAAGGCGCATAAAAAAAGAAGTTAGAAAATTCTCCTCTAACTTCTCTCTTTGTACTTTAATTTTGCAACCATTTTCGTACATGCGCTATCAATACATCTAAACAATCAACAAAAGGTGAATGACCACAATCTTCTAAAATAACTAGCTTTGCATTTGGCAAATGCTTTGCGAGTTCTTCACCAACAGCTTGTGGTACAACATAATCACGGTCTCCTTGTAATACAAGCGTTGGTACTTTTATGTTATTAATACGGCCGTTCCCAGAAACGACTCCATTATGTTCATCTGAAATGTTAAAACGAATTAACGCATAATTAACATCTAAAAAATTCCGCTGCGTTAACATGTCGTCCAAATATTTTTCATAACGCTCTGGTTCTGGTTTATTATGTGTATAAATGAGTAAATTCCATATCGTCCGGTAGTACAATTTATTCATATTTTTAATCGCATCTAGTACAGGAGCGATTTGGACAGGGTCCTCTGCAATTTCTTCTTTCGTTTTTAGCAATGTCGATACAATCGGCTGACCATTTGTATCTTTTTTATAAAGCTGATACCCTTTCATCCCAACAGACTCTACTAAAATGAGCTTTTCTACGAAGCTAGGATACAGTGCTGCAAACTCCATTGCCACACCGCCGCCCATTGACCATCCCATAAGGGAAAATGAACGTAGCTGTAATTCATCAACAACCATCTTTACGTCTTCTGCAAAATCTTGTAAAGAATCAATTGGTGTATGATATGTTGATTGACCGAAACCTCTTAAATCAACCGCATAAATATGATATTCATCTTGCAATTGTTCAATCGCTAAATCCCAGTGCTGAGAAGATGTCATATTTCCATGAATGAGTACTAGTACCTTCCCACTTCTTACCCCAGCTTGCTGATAAGCGATTTTTTCTCCATTACATAATGTAACGTATTCCATTGTTGTAGGCTGTATCATTTTACTCCCTCCAATCAAATAGAAAGAAAATTCAAACATAAATAAAAGATACCATAAAGAACAAATGTTCTCAATAGATTTCATAAAACAAACAAAGTAAATTGCTAGACAATGGAAGAGAAAAAGTATATAGTTAGCTAGGTAATTAATTGGGAAAGGATCAAAGAAATGGACGAAAAACAACACTTTTTTCACGCTGTCAGTCAAACAGCTCGTAAGTTTTCTAAAACGTTCAATGCACGCGTTTCACCAACAGGTTTATTTAGTGCACAGTGGGCCGTTATTTTCCGTCTTAACGAAACAGGTCCTTGTACACAAACAGAACTATGTCAATATTTAAACGTTGAATCACCGACGATGACACGTACGTTAACACGAATGGAAACGATGGGATGGATTATTCGAACGGAAGGAAAAGATCGTAGAGAAAAAATGATTTCTCTATCAAACACAGCGCTACAAATGATTCCATCATGGCAAGAGGAAGTACATACATTTGAAGAAAAAGCGCTCCAAAACATCGATGAAGAAGAACTTCACCATGCGTTTCAAGTGTTACACAAGGTTCTTAAAAATTTAAATTCATAACGAAGGAGGATGGCTATGCAAAGTGAAAAACTTTGGACGAAAGACTTCATCGGCACATGCCTAAGCAGTCTCTTTCTCTTTTTAACATTTTACGTACTCATTACAACATTACCGATTTATGTAATCGAAGGCTTAAATGGCAAACCAGAAGAAATAGGTCTTGTCACAACAGTATTTCTTATTTCTTCTGTTTTAGCTCGGCCATTCACTGGAAAGTGGCTTGATGATTTAGGAAGAAAGAAAATTTTATTTATTTCTTTATCATTATTTCTCGCTGCCACAATTATGTACTTCGGCGCACAAAGTCTCTTTCTATTACTTGCGCTTCGCTTTTTACATGGAATTGGTTTTGGTATGGCAACAACAGCAACAGGAACAATCATCACAGATGTTGCCCCGCCAAATAGACGTGGCGAAGCACTTAGTTACTTTGGCGTCTTTATGAGTTTACCGATGGTTATCGGTCCTTTTTTAGGTTTGACGATTATTTCTCGTTATTCATTCTCAACATTATTTATTATTTGTTCTATTTTTTCATTCCTAGCGTTTATATGTGGTCTACTCGTGAATATCCCGCATGAAGCACCAGTTAAGAAACAAAAAGAAGAAAAAATGAAATGGAAAGATTTATTTGAAACTTCATCGATGCCAATTGCATTTACTGGCTTTGTACTTGCATTTGCATATAGCGGTATTTTATCCTTTATCCCAATTCATGCAAAACAACTTGGCTTAGAACATATCGCAAGTTACTTCTTTATTGTATATGCACTTGTTGTTGTGATTTCTCGTCCGTTTACTGGAAAAATGTTTGACCGACTTGGTGAAAACGCACTCGTTTATCCTGCCATTATCGTCTTTACAATTGGAATGTTTGTATTAAGTCAAGCGGAAACGTCATTTTGGCTATTAGCTTCTGGCGTTTTTATCGGTCTTGGTTACGGTACGCTCGTTCCAAGTTTCCAAACGATCGCGATTTCAGCAGCACCAAATCATCGCCGCGGCGCTGCTACGGCAACGTATTATTCATTCTTTGATAGCGGGATTGGAATTGGTTCGTTTGTACTTGGTATTATAGCTGCTCGTTCTAGCTTTTCTTATATGTATATCATCGCAACAATAGTAATCGCAACTACGCTTCTTTTATATTTCGTATTGCATGGTAGAAAGCAAAAATCCAAAAAGCAGTCTACAGACAAACAATTATCTGCATAATGTTTATTAAACGAGTAAACTTCTCGGTTTACTAAACATCAAGGTATTTCATAAAGTGAAACTTCACTCAGTGAGGGTTTTCTTCCCTCCCACTGAGTGTTAGTTGAACGAATCGGGCTTTTACGGGCTGTTTATCTCCGACCTAAACTTCTCTGAATCCTCTAATTTTTGAGGTGGAAGTCTTACAGCCCGTTAATGCGGGATAAAGTGAAACTTAGTGAGGGTTTTCTTCCCCCACTGAGTGTCAGCAAGCAAATAGCGGGATAAGAACAAAAATGCATAACACATAAAGTAATTTTTTCCTCTTAAATCCTGTTTAAAGTAAGTATAATAGTAAGTGGAACACTCACCATTGTTTTGACAGCAAATGAGTCAAATAAAAAGGAGTGGTAAACTTGAAAAAGAAAACGATTTTCTATTGGCTTCTATCTATTATATTGGTTACTTTTGCAGGGCATACGGTGTATGCAGAACAACAAAAATCCGCACAGGTTCAAGAACAGAACGCTTTAAAAGGAAAATTCCATCTTGATGATGTAGTAAAAATTTACGTACCCTCAACCTATAACTTAGATCAACCTATTGATAATACTCCATATGTTAACAAATCTCTCGAGACATTCTCCAATATGTTTGGAGGGGCTACTGCGATTGAAGGAACAGGCGCCTGGATCGGAGATAACAATCAGCTTATTAAGGAAAAAGTCACTATTGTATATAGTTTTGCAGATAATTTAAATAAGAAGAAAGTAAACGAAGTGGTAGCATATGCGAAATCACTAAAGGAAGAGATGAAGCAATCATCCGTATCTCTTGAAATAAACGGGAAGATGTATTTTATCGAATAACTATTTAAAGAAGCCTGGAGATTTTGTATCTCCAGGCTTCTTTATTTTTTAGGCTATCACAATTGTCCTTCAATAAAAAAACTGAATAATCAGAATTATAGAGGTTATTTGTTCCTATTTATAGAATATTTTACATACTACATTGTAAAGGAGTTGATACACGTGTTTCGTATGTTTACAAATGGCTGCGTTGCACTTGTGCAGCGTTTCTTGCCAAATCCATTTATTTTATCTTGCCTACTTACAGTCGTTGTCATTTTTCTCGGCACGATCACAACGAAACAATCACCTGTACAGATGGTTGTACACTGGGGCAACGGTCTTTGGGGATTACTTGCTTTCACAATGCAAATGGCACTTATTCTTGTGACAGGAGCTGCACTCGCAAACGCTCCGCTTATTCGAAAAGGACTATCAAAAGCAGCACAGTTACCCAAAACACCTGGGCAAGGAATTATCGCCATTTCCCTTGTCAGCTTACTTGGTGCATACATAAACTGGGGATTTGGTATTATCGTCTCTGTCTTATATGCAAAAGAAGTTGCAAAACAGCTACAAGGACTTGATTACCGATTAGCGATAGCCTCTTCCTACTCTGGATTCCTTATCTGGCACGCTGGCTTATCTGCTTCAATCCCGCTTACATTAGCAACTGGTGGTGAGACATTAGCTAATACAACAGCGGGTACTATTACAGAAGCAATTCCAATCGCAGAAACTTTATTCTCTCCATATGCACTTGTTCCTATTGCTATTTTTCTTATTACAATGCCTCTTATTAACCGAGCGATGCATCCTGATTTAGAGCACACAATTACAGTCGATCCAAGTGTTTTAGAGGAAGAAGCAGCTGCGCAAGAGACTACAGGTCACACATTTGCAGAAAAACTAGAAAATAGTATGTGGGTAACAGTGTTAATTGGTTTACTCGGAATCATTTATATCGTTCATTTCTTTAGTACAAAAGGATTTAGCCTTACACTTGATATCGTTATTTTCATGCTTCTAATTGCAGGGCTTATTTTTCATAAAACACCAATCCAGTACATCCGAGCATTTTCCCGGTCTACAAAAAGTTCCGCAGATATTTTACTACAATTTCCGTTTTACGCTGGGATTATGGGAATGATGGTTGGGGCAAATAGCGAAGGTCTATCACTTGGCGGTGCAATTTCAAATTTCTTTATTAGTATTTCAAATGAAACGACATTCCCTCTCTTTACATTTTTAAGCGCGGGTCTTATTAACATTTTCGTCCCTTCAGGCGGTGGACAATGGGCTGTGCAAGCTCCCATTATGATACCCGCTGGCGCTGAACTTGGTGTACCTGCTGCCAAAACAGCAATGGCCATTGCCTGGGGCGACGCTTGGACAAACTTAATTCAACCATTTTGGGCGTTGCCAGCATTAGCAATCGCTGGATTAGGCGCACGTGATATTATGGGATTTTGCGTTGTACTGCTGCTTTATGCAGGAACTGTGCTTGGGTTATGTTTTCTTTTTCTATAATTTAAACATAATAAAAAGGAGTGGAATTCCACTCCTTTTTATTATGTTACAAACTAACTAGTTAATCACTCGTAATAATTTCAAATAATATTTCGGACTGCTCCTTTGTTAATTTCGCATATTGATCATCCCCCCGAATGATCTCTAGCGTCTCTTTATTCGAGCTGACCCAAACGCGATATAACACTACCTTTGCTTTTATATCGGGATTTTTAAACTGAAACAGAAATTGATAATCGGGAGGACGGGACATTTCAAATTTCGCCTTAATCCAGTTAGTGTCATTCAATATATTTTCTACTTTGCCAACTTCTATAGGGTCATTAACTTCCTTAAATTCCTCATATCCACCATCATCACCAATTCGTTTTTGAACTTTAATTTTCTGCTCTTCTTGTTTTTCTTCTTTTACACAACCTGCTATACAAAACGATAAAATAACGATGAACACAAAAGAGAGATTTTTCAGTTTCAAACTCTTCCCTCCCACTTCGTTTCAAAGACTTTTGTATATTCCACTAAACATAATTATAAAGAAGACCCTTTATACAAATTCGTTATGAAATGACTTACTCCCTTTATAAAGTAAAACGTCACTCAGTGAGATTTTTACAGCCCGTTAATGCGGAATAAACACACACATAACCCTCAACCATATATTACCTTTTGACTCTAAGTGTGTGGTCGTGCTATTCTAATACATGTCAGAGGGCAAGCCTCTTTGACACACCAACTGGCACCTATTCGGCAAAGGGTGTCTTTTTTGTTGGCTTGCCGAAAACGCCCATCTTCTAGGGCACATTTAAATTTCAACCTACACACTCAGCACCATTTCCTTGCATAAGACTGCTTCAGCAGTCTTTTCCTACATAATGAAAAAAAGAGAGATTAAATCCCTCTTTTCGCTTCATAATATACACTGCTCATTCCTGATCGCTCTGTTCCATCAGCTAATGCAATCAGTCCATCTAACTTTAATTCATCTAGCAACCGTGCTAAATGAAATTGTTGTAACATCTTTTTCGCAAACTTTCCTTCGTGCTCAGACGTCATATGTTGCTGAATATCTAACAATGTAATTGGTGATTCCTGTTCAACCATATATTCATACACTGCATTACGTAACGTTACATATTTTTCAAGTGTCATGATGCCATGCTCCTTTCTTCTCTAACTGTCATTATCGGTTTTTTTGCAATAAAAAAACCTCTCCGATAAGAAGAAGTTACACGTATCTTCCTTCTTATCTGTCAGAACAAAATTGTTCTGCTGGAATTAGCACCTGCAATGCGGTTGCTGGGTTTCATCGGGCCAGTCCCTCCACCTCTCTGGATAAGAAAATATTCACTTGTGATACATTATATTTAAAGTACATAAGAAAGTCAATTTATAAACAGAAAATTTTCATCCTCATATCGATTCTTCTCCACATATAGTTATATATTTCATAAGATTTCATTGCTAAAATATAACTAACAAGAGCATATACTACTTGTATTATATGATGAAAACTTTCGCTGTAGCTTAAATAATGGGATGGAGGAAAAACTATGACTCGCTGTACAAATTGCAAAGTAAAATGGAAAGCAAAAGATACATGGTCCCTGTTTAACACAAATGAAGGTAAAGATTGTCCATATTGTAGTAATGAAGTCATGGTCTTTATACATGTTTATACAAGATTAAAAAGCGTTATATTGTAGAGGTTTAGAGGACATATCAGCGACCATTTGTCTCTGACCATTACATACGAGTATTCGTTTAGTTTGCATTTTCGTTTGCAAACTTGTTAGCACTATTTTATAGTTCCACATCAATACTCTTGACGAACATATACGTTTACAAACACATTGTATCTTGCTGCCATTTGTTCTAATTTCTTTTCTCTGTATTTTGTAATGGTGAAGAAATGGGTCACTGGCATTTTTCCATTGTACTTCTGTTTGTATATTTTAGTGAGTTCTTCCTAACACTTTAACTTTGCATTATCCACAACCATCTTCTGAATACGATTCACTGCTACTATATGACAAATCCCTTCCTTGTTACATAACATCATATACGCAGCCCTATCATGATGGACTATTTTTTATCCAGTGAAGGCAAATTCTTTCGGGTATTCCGTTAAATTAGTCCCTCTCTTTTGTCAGTTATATACGTAACTTTTTCATATCCAAGGTCTGTTACATGTCTAAATAACTGTTCCAATAGCTCTGGATCCTTAGTTAAAATACTAATGTCATAAGTATCTACAATATTTATCATAAATTCACAACTACTATTAATAAATTCTGGGACAGTTGTTATTCGGGCTAATAACTCATTCTTATCTAACTTTTTAGGAAATGCACGCATATTTAAGAAGATTACATAACAACCTCTATCCTTTACAATGTCTCCTAATTCATATCCATCAACAAAAGCCTTTTCAAATAAAAACTCTCCATCTAACGGGTCATTCTCATCTCTTATGTATACTTCTCCATCAACTATCCGCCATTGATATTTCTGGGGTTCGACGAGTTCTATTAAACTCCATATAGATGTATGGAATTCTTCTTCTCTTGGTTCATAAAAACCAATTCCTATATTCTTCATATAAATACCTCAACTTTCTTATCATAAATAAGAGATTATGAATAACATTATATCAAACTCACTTTAATTATCTGAAATTTAATATCTAGATATAAAAAAATCATTAAAATTTTATATATTTATATCCGGTTATAAACTTCAAGGGAGGAGCAAAATGAAACTACTAAATAAAATTACATTATTTATCTTTATCTTTTCAACTATTTTATCATAGATACCTGTTAGCGCTTTTGCTGAAGGTACTGTAGAAAATGATTCGACTATCAATTTGACCGAAGAGGAAATCCAACAGCTTAGCAAAAAACGAAACACCCCTATAGAGAATACTAACTTAACAGAACAGCCGTATTCTCAACCACATCAGCTTAGAGCAGCAGCTGTAGGTCCATTAGCAGGACTTATAGGTGCAACATATCCTTGCTTATCAAGAATGCTGGGAAATAAGCATTTTAAAGAAATAGGCTTATATTTTTTATTATATTTTGTTTTCTTTTTGTGGCTGCCTCCGTGGCTGTTTTACTTATATTATTAGTCATTACAAGGGACATTGAATAGCATGGGTTCTAATATATATGTTATTACTTTGCATCTATAATTTATATCACTTCGTTTTAAAAACAGTTTGCTTTAGGAAATGTTCAATGGAAGTTGCTTGAAAGATGCGTAAGTTACTATTAAGAGAATATGTTCTATTTGTGAAGATTAAAATTGGAGGGAATATTTTATTACCTTCAGGTTGCCAACTTTCTCTTTGCCATTCCTGGCTATAAAAGTATGCTTCATACCGTTTAATTTTTTCTTGCATAACAACTGTGCTATATACAGAGTTTTGGTATTCGATAAAGAATGGCGCTCTTCTCCAAATAGTGAATATATCAGGTTCCATGTAACCTTTCCCATACTTAGGTTCAACATCAAATCTCTTCGGCTTATCGTGAGGTAGCAACTGTTTATATACATCCACTATCCCTAGAAAGTGTGCGATTTTTTGACTACTTTTTCGGATAGGATTTGGATGTGGAAAATATACGAAAGGTTGATGTGACATATTCACTTCAATATATCCATCCCGTCTTAAACGCTTTAACACTGTATTACATGAGGTAACTGGATTCTTCAAGTCACTAAAGTGTAAATCTATAATGTCATTTCGTGACATACAACGAAACTTTTGTAAGTCTGTTAAAATTGCTTTATCCCTCTGTCTCATCATCCAACACCCCAAATAGTTGTTGTGGTTCTTCAGGTGAAACTAACTCAAGTTTCTTTTCTATCTGATAAGGTTTGATAATCTTTTTAGCTTTCTCTAATTCTAAGTATGGTGCTTGGATTCGCGTGAGCTTCTTCAACTTTATTAGCATTTCCCCTGGCTGATCTATAGCTTCTGCACCTTCTGTCCCTAAAATGATACGACTATTTATTTTATCAGCGGATTGAAATGCCATACGAACCGTTAAATTACTTTTCACACGACTGTTTAACACCTCTGCATCTGGTCTTTGCATGGAAAGAATAAGAAACATTCCAAGCGCTCTTCCAGCTGCAGCTATATCATCCAACACATCCATAACATTCTCATCCCCATGAAGTAAAGCTACTTCATCAATACAAACTACAATGTATGGTAACGGCCCATTCCCTGTTTTGTTATACTCATCGATGTGACTTAATTCCGTTTCATCCAATAGATTGCCGCGCTTCTCAAGTTCTCGACTTAATTTCAGCAGTGATGCAGCCAAACTGTTCCTATTTTTATAAAGCCCTACTACATGCTCCACCTTATTTAAAAAATGAAACTCTGATCGCTTCAAATCGCCCAAGTATAATTGTAATTTCTGAGCCGACATATGTTGAATCAATGTAGCAAGTATCACACGTAGCATACTACTTTTTCCGCTACCTGTTTCACCAGCAATTAACAGATGCGGTTGCTCCACCATGTCATAGACCAAATAATTACCAAACTCATCTTTACCTACAGGAATAGGTAATCTATGCTGCGACAACTGACTTTTCATTTGACTATAACTATACAAATACGGTTTCAATCCAACTTTTGAATAATAAACGTTTAATACAAATTTTTTAATATCACCCTCAATTTTAATATTCGTTCCTAGAATCTGCTGAAAGCAAAACCACTTCTTTTCTAATTGCTGCGGATTTAATCCATTCGGAATTGTGAACACATATTGAGTCCTCTTATCATCTTCAGAAATTGCATGTATCTTCGGATAAATCGGTACTTTTCCGCCCCTTGTCTCATGTACCAAGTATAGACCAGCTTTTTTAAACACCTCTATAAGTTGATGTTTTAAAGTCTTTTGGTGAAACCATTCTTTAACCAGTTTCATGTGATCCTCCCTAGAACATCATAACTATCCTAACGAATACATAACCAATGAATGCTATTCCACTAAGACGAACACCATGATACAATCCATCTGATAGTAAACGTGCTGCAGCTACTTTATCGTTTTTCATAAGATGTTTCTCCAATACTACTCTTCCAATAGTAACTACTCCAACTGCCGATAATACAATGTAAGTTCCCACCATAAAAATCTCCCTCTTTATAAACACCATCGAAATCCCTAAATTCAAAGTGATTTTCAGCTTGTAAACCGTGGTATCAATACTTTGGTAGATACCACGGTAATTACTGCAGTAACAAAAGAGAGTTTAATTTGGTAGCTACAACAGTATCAAAATATATTTTTGTGTTTCATTACCTTTGTAGCTACTTTGGTATAGGTATATGACTAAAAAGAAATGAAATTGCCTGTTTTAAGAAAATAAATTTCCTCAAAAAAGAAATTCATTTACAAAAAAGGGTTTGTGAAATAAACGTTGAAATAATCTGCAGGTGATAAATATGAAGATTAAATTAAATAGTAGAATCGGGGATTGGATAGAAAAAAGCGGTTATCGAAAAGATTTCATTGCGGAGAAATTAGAAGTAAGTGTAAAACAACTAAATAATTACATATCAAATACTTCTTTCCCAAATACGCATCGATTATTCGTTTTAGCTAATCTTCTTGGATGCAAAGTTGATGATCTTTACGAGGTGCAAGAAAAACCCTCTTCTACTAAAGACTCATAAACAAAAGAGGTTTTTTCACCACACATAAGATTTTACTTTACTCATTAGACAACAATATAAAAAGCACTCGCAATGAGTGCTTTTTTATTATCGCAGTTGATAACCAATCCACTTAGGTCCTAACCATGTTTCAATTTGATACCACGCTTGACGTACTTCCACAGTTTGAGATGAAAGGTTAGATATAGGAGACCCGCCAATCGAAGAATCATAAATATATGTAGGACTATTATTAGTAGATTCCACTTTTAGAGTAGCATTCGAAGCATTAAAATGTGTATCTAATGTCCTAATACGATTCCATCCTTCTATGGTTGTTGTCGTATGATATTGTACCCATTTATGACCTTTCCATGTATTAATTAAAAAAGATGCTCTTATTATTTTTACATCTTGAACAGGACTAACATAGTTTACTATATTTGTGTTGCCTGGACTGTCATGTAAAGATTTCTGAACTAGAATAGTATTATATATTTCACTACCCTTTTGTATAATGTCTGCACGATGGTCCCCCGCTGCCATAGCCTGTGGAGCACCGAAAGATACGAATGCTAACACCGCTACAAAAACAGAAGCAATCAACTTTTTCATACTATTTCCCCCTAATATGTATTTTACTTACAATTAAAATAATAGAATATAAAGATATTTTTGTAAATACCAAATTTTAATTTTTATAGATATTTTTTGTATAGTTTGTTTTTATTGGAAAATAAATATAAAATATACAGCTCCCGATAAGGAACTGGATTTATATATTATATAGGCATTCCCTCTGACATTTCGTCTAATACCTTTTCCTTCAAGAAAAGAAACGCTTCTTCCTCTTCTTTCGTCATGGCACGTTCTGAATATTCCCCATCTGACACTACCCAGTCAGAATTAATAGTAGAACGGAGTGCTTTCCAGTAATTATAACGAACCTCTTCATCAATTATCATCTCAACTGAACCTAAAATAGTACTGATTTCCAAACGTCTTTGGTGTTCATCGATAAGGTACACCGCAAAGTAATTCTTATCTTTGTTAATTTCAAAATAATATGTTTCTTCTCCAGTTGTAACTGTTGCTACGTAGTAAGTTAACGCTTGTCCATCGGATAAAATTACGTTCATCTTTTCCACTTTACCGTCTCCTTTTACGTTAGATATCGTTACATGTTAAATTTTAACAGACGGGTATTAAGGAGATGTAAATTGGGTGTAAATATTAAATATAGCCGTATAAACATAAAGATAGAAGAATTTTTTAATGAATATAAAATACAATTCCTTATAGGAGCTTACCTTTAATTATATGCTTTATATCAAACAACATCCTTTTAGTGTTATAATCAATAAAATAGATAAGGAGAGAGCAAATGAGAAAAATAGAGATTGAGGGAAAAGAAGCTTCCTTACACTGGGTCCATACCTACGTTAACAAAAGAAAAGATATAATTTCTACAGAGTTCATAATCCGATTCCCTGAAAGTTTTCGAACTCACAGTGATTTCCAAAGTTATTTTGTAAAAAACAAATTATATATCGTCTTACGGGATATTATTATGAGCTTGGTAGAAGATCAACTCGATAATTATAATTATAGGTTCACGGATGGTGATACCCGAGAATTCACTCCATCTTTGGAATATAATCGAGGACACAAAGAAAAACAAATGAGTGTTAAATTTAGTAGCGCTTTTACTACAGACTTGCAATTATTAAGAAAGCGTTTGGATACTATTGAGGCTGATTGTAATTGTGTACAATATGAATGGGGTATGAAAGTAAAATCGTAATAAACAAACAGAGCCAGTTCCCGATGGTGAAAGAACCGGCTCTGTTTGTTTATAACATCTGTATCCACGTACCGTATCCTAACGGTTTTAACTTCTCCACCGTATCATCCGTCCACTTTTTATCGTTAAAATCACCGACAATAATACGGTGGTATCCGTTATCTAAACACTGGGTCCACACACCGTATCCTGGTAACACCTCTTTTACTTTCGTAAGTGCTACCGCTAACCACTCGATTGAATCGAAGTCACCTATATTGATACGGTACATTGTTTGTTTTGAAGTAGCAGGTTTCTTTCTAGCTAGTCCAAGGTATTCCGCTACTCCTTCAGCGTGAGCACGTGCTACAGCATTTATAAAAGATACATCATTAAACTTAGTAATCTCCTGGTTATTCATAAATAAGTTTTCTGTAAGAACTGCAGCCATATGCGTCCTACGAAGAACGGAAAGGTTTGATTGCTTCATTCCTCTGTCGTCAATACTATGTTGCTTATATACATTATAAATCTTGTTATGCATGATTTGTTGCAACCTTAATGTATCACCATTTGCACCAGGATAACGGAATGTTTCAAAACCATCACCAGGGACACCATTTGTAGAGCCACTATTACAATGGAAAGATATAAATACATCTGCTTTCCATGGATTCGCTTTATCAGCTCGTGCTTCTAGTGATAAAAACACATCTGTTTCACGTGTCATTCCAACTACCACATTATAAAACTCATCTAACAAAATCCGTTTAGCTTCTAATACTAGCTTCAATACAATGTCCTTTTCACGCAAACTGTACCCTAATGCTCCTGGATCATAACCACCATGCCCTGCGTCAAACCATACTCGTTTAGTCATTATTCAACCTCTCCTTTTTGTTCTTTTTTCTTATACTTGCCGTTTAAAATTTCAACTGCATCCGCAACCAATGATGGAAGCGGCAACCCTAAACGCCCTGCATTTTCAATGATTGATAGTAACTCATTGCCTAGGTAGAACATGATAAATGCTTCTTGAAGTGAAGCCTGTAAACCAAATACTTCAAGGTTTAACCCTTGCTCTTTAAATAACATATCTACCTGTGCTGCCAGTGCGATAAGAGCAAACATCATTATTTTTTTGAATATCCCTCTCCATCCAATTTTTGATTTAAGCTCGCCATTCACTCCTGCTGCTGCCATACCCGACGTATAATCAATAATCGATGCGTACATTAAAACCTGTAACAATTGACTCCACCCCCCCCCCGAATACAAAACCAAAGAACGCTCCAAATATTGCTGTAGAGCCTTTCCAAACTACATCGATATACTCTTTCATTCTCCCTCTCCTTTCAAAATAAAAAGAGAGACAGAAGTGTCTCTCTTTTTTATACAAGCCGTATTTTGTTGAATTTCTACATAATAAAAAGCTTTATTCGAGTTTTAATTGCTTTTTATATAGAAGGCGACTATGTTTAGGTTCTAATTCAGCAATCAGTAGTTCCTCTATTTTTTCTCGTCTATCAACTGCTCGATACCTCTCTATAATAAACTAGCATTTCTTCTTTATGGTTATTAAAAAAAATATGACTAGCTTTTTTCTTATCTATTTCCCCATAAGTTTTGCGGTAATGTCTTATCATTCTCGTTTTTATATCACCCTCACCCACATATAATACTTCTTTGGTATTTTTGCTAGTATAAATATAGATACCTTCTGGGAAGCCTTTCAATTGGGTATTAATTTTACTTCTTATATATTTCCTCTCCGATTTTAAACATTCTGAGTGATCAATCTCTATTACGTGCCAATTACCTCCTGTATAAGGGAGAAACGATAGTTCTTCCAGTAATAATCTCTTAAAACTTTTTCCCATAGTACCCTCCTTGTATTTTCTTTTTATTATAGATTGCTTTTCTTTTATTTAGGGGTACCGCCCGCATTTCGGAAAAAAACCACGCTAAGCAAAAAATACAATAAGC
>NZ_JOTN01000018.1 GCF_000712595.1 Bacillus manliponensis | reverse complement strand
TAGCTCTACCACTGAGCTACTGCGGAATATTGAAGACAATTTATATCTTATAAAAACTTCTTTTCAAAGTCAAGCAGTTCTTAACAATATTTTGCAAGAAAGTGACGTGCTTATAATATACTAAACTTGTATTTAACTGTCAAGATTTTTAAAGACTTCTAATTCACCTCTACATTTACCACATACATAACGCTTCGTATCCACTTTACGCCTTCTTTCATATTGAAACTGACAGTTCTTACATTTATATATATATCGTTTCCCCTCTTTTTTCTCTTCCTTAATTCTTTTACAAAATCTCGGTGCACCTACTTGTTTTAACAACACTCGAAAGTCTTTATCTCTATGCCTATAGCCCTTACCCATAATATGTAGGTGGTAATGGCAAAGTTCATGTTTAACCACTTCAATAAGCTCCGTTTCACCATAAGCTTTATAATAATGATAATTCAGCTCTATGTTATGGCTCTTCAACAAATACCGTCCACCCGTAGTACGTAATCGTTTATTGAATATCGCTTTATGTAAAAAAGGTCTCCTAAAATACTCGGTGGACACTTTCTCTACTAACATTTGTACATCTATTTCCTTCATTAATAATCTCTCCTACTTAAAATAAACTCACACTTCTTTTCCGTCCATTGCATACATTAAGTAGTACATATACCCATCCTCAGTTATAAAAGGAGGGATCATTATGCCTGCATGGCTTCAAAAACAAATGATGCGTGCATACTATGAAAAAAATCGTTATCAAATCAAATTACTAAATGAATGCTGGTTCTTTTATAAGAAAAAGCGTCAAAACGCTTAAACAAATGAAGGGAGCAGTATTACCCTACTCCCTTTTCTTATCCAATTAGGCGATTGGTAACATCGATAATGCAACGCGTCCTTTTTTCATATCCACATCGTCTACCCACACTTTTACAATCTTTCCGACAGCTACAACGTCTAACGGGTGTTTTACAAATTGCTTACTCATTTTTGAAATATGCACTAAACCGTCTTGTTTCACACCAATATCAACGAACGCTCCAAAATCAACAACATTTCGAACTGTACCTTCTAGTTCCATTCCACGCTGCAAATCTTCTAATTTTAGAATACCCTTCTTTAAAAGAGGCTTCGGTAATTCGTCGCGTAAATCTCGCTCCGGGCGAATTAATGCATCAATGATATCGCGCAAGGTTGGCTCTCCAATACTCGTTTGAATAGATAGCTCAGCTATTCCCACTTCCTCTAAACGCTCTTGTAAGCGAGGGGTTCCTAAATCATCTAATGATAATCCTAAGCTTTTTAATAACAGTTGCACATTTTTATACTGCTCTGGATGGATACTCGTTCGATCAAGTGGATTTTCCCCTTCCAATATACGCAAAAAACCGATGCACTGTTCATATGTTTTCGCACCTAATCGCGGTATATCTTTTAATTCCGTACGCTTTATAAACTTCCCATTCTCTTCACGTTTCTTTACAATGTTTTTTGCAACAGTTTTTGATAAGCCTGAAACGTACTGCAACAATGACACAGAAGCTGTATTCACGTTTACCCCCACTTGGTTTACAGCTGTTTCCACAACAAATGTTAACGATTCGTTTAACCTTTTTTGAGAAACATCATGCTGATATTGCCCGACACCAACTGATTTCGGATCTATTTTCACTAGTTCTGCAAGAGGGTCTTGCAAGCGTCTTCCGATTGAAACAGCACTTCTTTCTTCTACTTGTAGATTTGGAAACTCTTCACGCGCTAAATCCGAAGCTGAATATACACTTGCCCCCGCTTCATTGACAATAATATAGAAGATATCCGTTTTTACTACTTGCAACACATCTACAACAAACTCTTCTGTTTCACGAGAAGCGGTACCATTTCCAATTGCAATCACTTCTACTCCGTACTTCTCTATAATAGATAATACCTTCTCTTTCGCTGCCTCATATTTTTTAACAGGCGGATGCGGATATACAACATCAATATGAAGTACTTTCCCTGTATCATCAACAGCAGCTAACTTACAACCTGTCCGATATGCTGGGTCCACTGCCAATACAACTTTCCCTTTCATCGGTGGTTGTAACAATAAATTTCGTAAGTTCTCTGAGAAAATATGTATCGCTTGCTCTTCTGCTACCTCCGTCAATTCTTTACGGATTTCTCTTTCAATAGACGGCTGAATTAATCGTTTATAACCATCTTCAATTGCTTCCTGTACATATTTTGTAGCAGGGGTGTTAAAGTTAGAAATCACTTTTTTATTTAAGAACTGTATAATAGCCTCTATCTCAGGGATAACAGTTATTTTTAAAATTTCTTCTTTTTCTCCGCGGTTCATTGCCAACACACGATGCGGAACAACTTTTAACAACGGCTCTTCATAGCTATAATACATCTCATATACATTCTTCTCATCCTTCTCTTCATCTTTCACTTGAGAAGAGATGATTCCTTTTCTCATCGTTGCTTCTCGAATCCAGCTACGATAAGACGCTGTATCAGACACTTGCTCGGCAATAATATCTTTTGCCCCCTGCAACGCTTCTTCAGCAGATTGTACTTCTTTATCCGCATTTATAAACTGCTGTGCATATTTTATAGGATCTTCATTTTTAAATAAAAGAAGCCATTCTGCTAGTGGTTCTAATCCTTTATCTTTTGCAACCGTTGCTTTTGTTCTTCGTTTTTCTTTATATGGTCTATATAAGTCTTCTACTTCTTGCAACTTTGTAGCCGATATAATGTGATGCCTTAACTCATCTGTTAACTTTCCTTTTTCTCCAATAAGGCGAAGTACTTCTTCTTTTCTATTTTCTAATTGCATCACATATTGCCATCTTTCTAAAATGGCACGAATTTGCACTTCATCTAACGAATTCGTTAACTCTTTTCTATATCTTGCAATAAACGGAACTGTGTTTCCCTCTTCTGTTAATTGAATAACATTACGTACTTGCTTTTCTAATAAGTTCAATTCTTTTGCTAACGTCTTAATTAATAGTTGCGTATTATGTACCATTTCCATGCCAACAAAATCCTCCTTATTCAGCAATATACTTAAAGGCATTACCGAATTTTTTATAAAGTAAATCTTCTATCAGTGTGCTTTACGCTCCACCTATATCACTCCGTATTTCTCAATTTTTGAGATGGGAGTTTTACAGTCCAGCCCGTTAATGCGGGATAAAAAAAAGTTGCCCCGTAAAAGAGCAACTTCTATGCTGAACTAAAATTCTATCAGTCCTAAACTAATTTGCAGAGCTTCATCTACACGACTCATCATCATTTCATCTAAATGAGTGATTTTGTCCGTTAAGCGCTGCTTATCAATCGTTCGAATCTGTTCGAGCAAGATAACAGAATCTCTTTCAAATCCGTACTTTTTCGCATCAATTTCCACATGCGTGGGTAATTTCGCCTTTTGAATCTGTGCAGTGATCGCCGCTACAATTACAGTTGGACTAAAACGATTCCCGATGTCATTTTGAATGACAAGAACCGGACGAACGCCTCCTTGCTCAGAACCAACAACTGGGGAAAGGTCTGCAAAATACACGTCGCCGCGTTTTACAATCAAGAGATTACCCCCCGCTAACTAAGCGTTCTACTGTATGAGCTGCTTCATACTCTGCTAAGAAAGCTTCCGATGCAATACCAAGATTAATTTTTCCCATTTCAATGTACCCACGTCGCATTGATTCATGCTGATAGCGCTTCTTCGTTTTATGTTGGCGCAATAGCAATTGTGTTGCCTGGCAAATCAGTTCATGGCGATTCTTATTCTCTTGTTTTCCAATCCCGTCCAATTCTGTTACCACTTGCTTTGGCAACCGGACAACGATTTCAGTAGTTACACTTGATTCGGACACAAAAATACACCTCCACCGTCAACTACACACACAAATATATATATGACACCTATTGTAATAATACCATTGTATGGAGCCTGTTGCAAAGACTTCCTCATTCCTTGCTTATGTTTTCCAATTGAAACATAAAACATTCACGATCCAATATTTTTATCCGTGCATCTAGGACAATTAACAGACTTTCGGATAACCTCCTCAGTTATACGATATGCACTGCTCATTCTTACATATTCACATTTTTTATAATTATAATAAACTCTCATATGCAGCAAAAAGTTATTTATAACTCACTCATATAATTCTCCACTTCCACTACTTTTTCACCTCTTACATAAAGACGTGGAACACGAAAATGAATTCCTGCTACAACTTCATAATGTATTGTATTCATATGTGAAGCTACTTCAGAAGCGGAAATACAACTATCTTTTTGCTCTCCTATAAAAGTTACCCTCGTACCAATCGGCATTTTATATGGAAGACGAATCATGAGTTGATCCATTGTAATTCTTCCTACAATCGGGACACGAATACCTTCTACCAATACTGTAAAGCCTTCCATCCCCCGAAACCAACCATCTGCATACCCAACAGGAACAGTAGCAATCCATTCAACTTCCGGTGCTCGGTACGTAATATCATAGCTAATTGCCGCTCCCTTTTCTACTAACTTTACATGAGCAATCTTTGTATGAAAAGAAAGAGCTGGTTCTAACTTCACCGGTAGAAACGGCTCCATTTGTACTGATGGTGATAATCCGTACATCGCAATCCCTATGCGTACAGCATCAAGCGCAATACCTCGAAAATGTAATGTTGCCGCACTATTGGCTGCATGAATAAAATTCGGTTCCACTCCAAATCCCTTCATCCAACTCAAC
Organism: Bacillus manliponensis; assembly: GCF_000712595.1. GTDB lineage: Bacteria > Bacillota > Bacilli > Bacillales > Bacillaceae_G > Bacillus_A > Bacillus_A manliponensis. The sequence continues at coordinate 84,782 of NZ_JOTN01000018.1, read as the reverse complement.
TGCTCTACAAATGTATAATATTGCTTATAAAAATAATCTGTTTGGAATTCATCTGCCGTTGCAAAATGCATATATACGCCTTCCATTTTAAAATAAGGAGCACTTTTGAAACTTTGCAGAACCTCCCATAACTCACCCTTCTTCCTTATCCCAATTCTCCCCATCCCACTATCAAACTTTAAATGAAAATAAAGAGGAACAGAAGACATCCAAATCTTTTTTGCTCTCTCTACCCATTCTTTTTGAAAAATCGTTAAAGAAATTTCATTTTCAGCAGCAATATTCACATCTTCAGGCCTTGTAGGACTCATAACTAAAATCGGAACCCCAATCCCGGCTCTGCGAAGGAGAAGTGCTTCATCTAAGAGAGCGACAGCCAACCTTGTAGCTCCTGCTTCTAATGCCACTTTTGAAACTTGAATCGCTCCATGACCATATGCATTTCCTTTTATAACAGCGATAAATTCAACATTCTCTGGTATCAACTTTTTTATACGAATGATATTGTTATAAATCGCATCTAAGTTCACTTCCACCCAAGTATCACGATAAAAAGGAGCAAAGTTCATCACAACACTTCCTTCAACCACAATAGAACACTATTACTGTTATATTCATTTCTTTTATAATCTATCCCTTAAAATGAAAAAGAGCGTGGTGCTCTTTTTTCACCACGCTTTACCATTCTACTTCTCTTGCTTTTCAGTTACGGAGCGAGCTACCATTAATAACTCTTCCGCTTCTAGACCTTTTGAAACCATCATGTAATCTACACCATTATGAGACCACATAAGAGAATCTTCAGTTAACGCACCAATTGTAAATCCTAAATCTACTGGTTCACCACTTACACCTATTGCTGTAGTTGCCGGTGTAACTTTCGCTTTTTCTTGTATTAACGTAAAAGACTTTTTGTCTCCTTCATATGTCAAAATAGCTCGCTTACCATTAGCTATTTTAAATTCTTGCTCATCCTTCAATGTCATTCCTTGCGGTGTATCTTGCGGATACAAAATAGCGAATGGCTTTTCTTCTTTTGCTGCTACTTGTACGTCCACCTGTGCTCTAGACATATTTTTTTGCGTATCAAATGCTCCTTTATCAAACTTTGCATCGAATTTCACTTTTGAGAAATTCACTTCCACTAGAACATTTTGATCATTATCCATCAACTGTACAGAAACCGGTGTTAAGTCTCTTTTATTTAATGTAATCTTCTGTTTCGGGAGCATATTTTGATGGTGATAGTTTGTTTTCGTTTCAAACACATAATGTTTATTTGTTTTTTTGAACACATGACTTTTATCTTTCAATATGTCTTTTACAAGAGATTGATACAAGTACGCTTGACTACTATTTTGCGGCCAGTCACTTTGAAAGCGGAAACTTTTATTCAAAGCTGGCGTCAGAACAAAGACCCCTTCATCATTTCGTAAAATAATTTGACTTTGATCTTTTTTCGCATTTTTTAAATTTACACGATAGTAATTAGGTTCCTTATACCAAACTTCCACATCATATTCCTGTGGCTCATTGCCTGTTTTGATAGACAATTTTGCTTCCGCTTCATAACTCTTTATACTTTTTACTTTCTCATCTAAATCACGAACAACATCCTCTGGTTTCTTCTCTGCACAGCCGACTAGTAAGAAAACGGTCAACAAACCGGCGATGAACAAAAATAAGCGCCTTTTCATCCTCTCAGCTCCTTCACCTCAAATAAGTAAGTAGAAGATTTCTCTTCCTTAACGCTAATCCAATATATGAGACAAAGAGCTGAAATATGCAGACTAGCTTGACGGGCTTTCTAAAACTACTTGTGCAACTGCAAATTGATCACTATGACTAATTGATAAATGTATGCAATTCTGTGTATTAGCAATTAAAACCGGCTTTCCTCTCTCATCATTTAATATTTCAATATCCAAAAAGCTCACTTCTTTCCCAATTCCTGTTCCAACAGCTTTTGAATATGCTTCTTTTGCTGCAAATCTTCCTCCTACAAATTCAACAAGACGCTTACCTTTCAGCTGGCTAGCAACTTCACGTTCCTTCTCTGTTAAAATACGTTCCATAAACTTTAGTTTTCCATCTAACATCTTTTGAATTCTATTTAGCTCAATAATATCGATCCCTATGCCAACAATCATTTTCATTCGTTCCTTCCTTCTACTTTACCTCTTTCTTTCATATTGTAAGAATAACAGACAACTTGTACGATGGAAAAGGTGTGAGCATATGAACATTTCATTCAAATATCCAACTTCTTTTTTCCCACCAGTAACAACCTTTCTACTCACCATACAACTTATATTATTTTTATTAACAAACCTAATTTTTTCAAAAACCGTTTCTTGTCATATATGCATTATGAATGGAGAATGGTGGCGCCTCCTTACTTCAATCTTTACACATAAAGATTGGCACCATTTCTTATCTAACTGCTTCTGCTTATATTTACTTGGAATACAACTCGAAAAACAAATAGGCCGCCTTCGTTTTACGACCATCTTCTTTTTTACTGGTTTTTTCGGAAATATCGCCTCTTACTTCTTATTACCTATACATTATGTACATAGTGGTGCTTCCGGAGCGATTTTCGGTCTATTCGGTACACAATTATACACCTTCTACATGCAATATGAACTCACTCATAAAAAAGCAGTCTTGTTCTTTTTTTTCATTCTGTTCGTGTTACTTAGCTTCACCTTTATTAATCCGAGCGCTAATCCAATTAGTCACCTTTTCGGATTATTAACAGGTGGACTTTTAGGAGTAACACTTACAAAAAAGCAGTGAAGAACAAGTTCTCCACTGCTTTTTCTTATTTTACATAAAAACTAGCACCATCTACAATCTCTACTTGCTTACTCTCTTTCAGCTGGCTCATAAGCCGAAAGAGGGCACCATCTTTTCTCTTCGCCTCAATCATACAATCTATTTGCGGCACACTTCCTTTTACACTTTGCAAAAACGAAAGAAAGGTTCCTGCATCAATAAAATCAGCATGCGCACGTAGATCCTTTTCATTCCGCGGGCTAGAAATATGCATTTTCAACGGTAGAGGAGAGTTTTCCCACGTACCTACAACACGCTCCCAATGTTCTTCCCACTTCTCCCCCTCATCATTTACAATGTGATGGTGAAGATCAAACACAACGGGAATTGCTAATTTTTCTCCTAAATACAACGTCTCTCCTACAGAGAAGGTTATATCATCATTCTCTAGCATAATCATTTCTTGTATATTCACCGGAACATAGGACCAATTTTCAATAAATTGCTCTAATGCTTTTTCTTTATTTTTATAAGCCCCTCCTACATGCAAAACACACCGATGCTTGGGAGGGATCCCCATACCCTTTAGTAATTTCCTATGCATCTGCAGAGTCTTAACAGACTGCTTCAAAATATTACTCTTAGGAGAATTTAACACAACGAAATGATCAGGATGAAAATCGATACGCATCTTCTCTTGCTTCGCATACTCTCCTAGTTTTTTCAAATTACCTTTAAGTGGAGAGATATAGTTCCAATCTAATAACTCCTCATGATTTGCTAATGGGATTAATTTTGAACTAAGACGAAAAAAAGTAATATCATGCGCACGGTTATGCTTTAATAACCGCAAACAGTTTTCTAAATTCGAATTTGCGATGCGCTCTAGTTTTCGCATCCCCGCCTCTCGATCTTTTATACGCTGAAACTGCGCAAACGTCATCGTTTGGGATGGAGACGCATTTTTCAAGTAGACACTCATCGCTACATAGCCAAGTCTTACTAACATACTCCTCCCTCTTTCTTTACTTAGTTATTACGTAGTATGTCTCATTTGAACACAAAAAAAGACAGCCTTTATAAAAAGACTGTCTTTTTTCATATAAATTAACGAGGTTGCTGTTGTTTACGGCTATCGTTATTGCCTTTTCTTTCACCGCGACCTTTGTTGAAAGATCCTTGACGACCTTCACCTTTGCGTCCACGGTTGCCATCGCGATCACGTCCATCGCGATCACGTCCATCACGTCCACGTCCGTCACGGTTACGACCGTCACGTCCACGTCCATCACGATTACGGTTGCCATCACGAGATCCTCTTCCACCGTTACCACCACGGCCTCTAGAACGATCTTTTGATACAACAGGTGGCTCTGATGTTAAAGAAATAGGAGTTGTATCCGGCTCTTTTGTCATCATTTTCAGCGCTGCTGCTACAACTGTCACAGAATCGTTTTCTTCTAACATTTCTTCTGCAATACGCTTGTAGTAAGATAAGTTCTCGCTTTCAATCGTACTTTGCATTTTTTCTGCGATTAAACGTTGTTGACCTTCTAACGCCTCATCTAATGTCGGTGCGTTCATGCGATCCATTTTACGATTCGTTGTACGCTCGATGTTTTTTAACTGACCAGATTCACGTGGTGTTACAAATAACATTGCAATACCTTTTTTACCAGCACGGCCTGTACGACCAATGCGGTGAACGTAAGATTCTGGATCTTGTGGAATATCGAAGTTGTATACGTGTGTTACGCCTGAAATATCAAGACCACGTGCCGCAACGTCTGTTGCAACAAGAACTTCGATAGAACCTTCTTTAAATTTACGTAATACAGACATACGCTTCGCTTGTGTTAAGTCACCATGAATACCTTCTGCTGCATAACCACGTAAGTTCAATGCTTCTGATAATTCATCAACACGACGCTTCGTACGACCGAATACGATCGCAAGCTCTGGGGATTGAATATCTAATAAGCGCGTTAATACGTCAAACTTCTTCTTCTCTTGCACTTCTAAATAGAACTGCTGAATGTTTGGCATTGTTACTTCTTTCGCCTTCACTTTAATGTGTTGTGGCTCAGTCATAAAGCGCTCAGCAATACGACGGATTGGATCTGGCATTGTTGCTGAGAATAATAGCGTTTGATGTGTTTCTGGCACATCTGTTAAAATTGCTTCAATGTCTTCAATGAAGCCCATGTTTAACATTTCATCCGCTTCGTCAAGAACAACCGTTTCTACGTTTTGTAAACGAAGTGTTTTACGGTTAATGTGATCTAAAATACGTCCTGGCGTACCAACAATAATGTGTGGACGTTTTTTCAATGCACGAATTTGACGGTTAATATCTTGACCACCGTAAATAGGTAAAATACGTACACGCTTATGCTTACCAATTTTGTAAAGCTCTTCACCTACTTGAATTGCTAATTCACGAGTTGGTGCAATTACGATTCCTTGTACTAACTCTTTGCTCGTATCTACTTTATCTAATAATGGTAATCCAAATGCTGCTGTTTTTCCTGTACCTGTTTGTGCTTGCCCAATAATATCTTTACCTTGTAATGCGTGAGGGATCGTTTCAGCTTGAATTGGCGTTGCTTCTTCAAAGCCCATGCTCTCAACAGATTGCAGTAAAGACTCGCTTAATCCTAATTCTCGAAATGTTGTCAATGTTACTTCTCCTTTTCTATCCTATACTTATCATCTAAAAAAAGGCATTTTCCGGATTTCGGAAAAGCCCTTTTCCTGAATGTTTTTCGTATATAAACGGGCGTATATTCTTCATGAAAATACTTCTAAACGTTATTACACTTTATCAATTATAAGTTTTGTAGGGGTAAAAAGCAAACCCCAACTGTTTCCTTACTGCATCATTGTAATAACTTCTTCTAGTTTCATTCCACGCGATGCCTTCACTAATACGACATCTTTTACATCCACAATCTTTTTTAAATCTTTTACAAGTTCTTCTTTATTCTGATAGGCTTTTACACATTCACTAGAAAATTGTCCTTTTGCACCATCTGCAATATGTTTACCTAATGTCCCATATGTAAATACATATGAAATATGATTTGGATCAATCGCTTTTCCAATTTCATAATGGAACTTCTCTTCTTCGTCCCCAAGTTCTAACATATCACCAAGAATAACTACTTTCTTTCGGAACCCATCTAGCCCATTCATTAAATGAAGAGCCGCTTCCATCGCTGTTGGACTTGCATTATACGCATCATTGATGAGTGTTAATCCTTCACCCGTCTTTACAATTTCCATACGCATACCTGTCATTTTTAGTTGCAGTAAGCCTTGCTTCATGTTATCCCAAGTTACACCAAAGAACTTCGCAACTGCCATGGAAGCTAATGCGTTATATACATTATGTTTCCCAAGAACGGGAAGATAAAATACAGTATTCTCTTGGTAGTTCATCTCAAAATGCGTACCAGTCGCTTCTAATGTAACAGAAGTTGGGTAATAATCATTTATCTTCCCATCTCCAAACGTAACTGTTTTTGCAGCAAGGTTCATGCTTGGTACTTTCGTTGTTAACAGTGGCTCATCTCCGTTATAAACAAATAAACCATCCGCCTGCAATCCCGCTACAATTTCTAGCTTTGCATCTGCAATTGCATCGCGAGAACCAAGATCCATAAGATGCGCTTCACCAATGTTAGTGATAATAGCAGCATTTGGACGAGCAATCTTAGATAACAATTCAATCTCACCAAGTCCAGACATTCCCATTTCCAATACAACAATTTCTGTATCTTCTTCTACTTTTAAAATTGTAAGTGGAAGACCGATATGGTTATTAAAATTCCCCTCTGTTTTTTGTACTTTAAATGTCGTTTCTAAGAGGCTCATCACAATATCTTTTGTAGACGTTTTACCGTTACTCCCCGTCACACCAACAATTTTTGCCTGTAATTGGTCACGATAACTTTTCGCTAACGTTTGTAGCGCTTCTAACGTATCTTCTACAAAAATAACTGGCAATTCACTTGGAGGGTTTGGTACATCTTTCTTCCAAAGAGTTGCTACCGCACCATTTTCCATTGCTTTTCGGGCGAAAGAATGGCCGTCAAAACGTTCGCCTTGAATCGGAGTGTATAAATTACCATGCTCAATTGTTCTCGTATCGATCGCCACACCTTTTACAACTACATCTTTCCATTTTTCTAACAAACCAGTCCCGCCGACCATTTGTTCAATTTGTTTTAACGTTCTTTGAATCATAAGAAACACTCCTTACATGGAAGAAACACTATTCCTTTGAATAGTGTTTCCCTCCTTTTTATTAAATCGTGTATTTAATTTTTTGTTTTTCTTCATGGCGCTCAATTGCTAAGTGAACCAATTCTTCAATCAACCCTGGGTAAGATAAACCAGTATGTTGCCATAATAATGGGAACATACTAAATGGCGTAAATCCAGGCATTGTATTTACTTCATTAATATACACTTCTCCATCTTTTGTTAAGAAGAAGTCCGCTCTCGTTAAACCAGCGCTATCTAAAGACTGGAATGCACGAATCGCATCACTCTTAATATTTTCATACTCATCTTCTGTAACTTCAGCTGGAATAATAAGCGCTGTATCACCATCGATGTATTTCGACTTGTAATCGTAAAATTCTTTTTTCGGCACAATTTCTCCAACGACAGAACATTTGGGCTCATCGTTACCTAATACACCAATTTCTACTTCACGACCAACAATATTTTCTTCAACAATAATTTTACGGTCAAATTGGAATGCCTCTTCAAAGGCACTTTCTAATTCTTCACGATCTTTACACTTGTTGATTCCAACACTTGAACCAAGGTTAGCTGGCTTTACAAAGCAAGGATAACCTAATTTTTCTTCCACTTGTTCATATGCTGAAGTGCGATCTTTCTCCCATACACTGCGAATGAAAGAAGCATATTTCGCTTGCTTTAAACCTGCTTCTGCGAAGATATTTTTCATTACAACTTTATCCATACCTGCTGCAGATGCTAACACACCATTTCCAACATAAGGAATATTCATTAATTCTAACATTCCTTGTACCGTTCCATCTTCACCATTTGGACCATGTAGTAACGGGAAAATTACATCGATTGCATCTTCTTGGTTAGATGCAGTTGGAATAATTTCTGTACTTAACGAAACAGGAGAAATCGCATTTTCTTCTCCGTTCATTTTTAATGCTTCTACAGTTGCTACTTCGCCTTCAATACGCTCACCGCGCATCCATTGGCCTTGTTCTGTAATATAAATTGGATGAATCTCGAACTTCTCTTGATCTAACGCCTTAATAACAGCAAGAGCCGTTTGTAAAGAAACTTGATGCTCTGCTGATTTTCCACCATATAATAAACCTAATTTAATTTTCATAATGAAATCACCCTAATCGTTTGTTTTCATTCCTCTATTGTAGCACTTTTTACGAAAATAGGTAGTTCCTATTTAAAAATAAAAATGACATTGGATTGATATAGTTATGTACCTAAATCATATGAAGAAATAATCCTTTTTGTGTATGGTACCCTCAATTATGAAGATTCCTTTACAGCTGGTGGCTGTTCCTTTTTCTCTACAAGTCGGTCCAATGAAATATAGATAATTCCTGCTATTACACACCCCACCCCTAAAAAAGTGAATAACACATGACCAAGTAATTGTTCAAGTAATATCCCGCCTAAAATAGGGCCAATAGCATTTCCGGTAATCCACTGTAAACTAGCAGCTCCCATGTATGTCCCGCGTAAATGCTCTGGTGCTAAGTTTGCGATAAATGTCATTTGTACAGGTGACATAATCATTTCACCTAATGTATATATCGCGTATACAACGAGCAATGTAGCTAGAATAGTCGTTCCATCTATCCCTAATTCACCAAACCACTTCGGTAACCAACCAATTGCAAGTAATCCAAAGCCAAATAACCAAGCCCCATATAACATAACCCTGCCCACCGGCTTGTTAGTTGCCCATTTTGATATTGGAAATTGAAATAAAACAACAAGCAAACCATTTAAAGCCATTAAATACGGAAATGGATTATGACTTCCAAAGATGTGACGCATCTCATTATCAAAGTGCAGCGGCAACATTCCTTCCGTTTGAGAAAATCCCATTGAAATGACAATCCCCGCTAATATGTAGATGAGTAAAATTTTATCTTGCAACAACACTTTCCATACACTTTGTTTGACAGATTGTTCTTCTTTTTCACTCTTCACCGCATCTTTTGGCATCGTTTCTTGAATAAAAAATATAACAAGAAGTGTGTATAACAGCATAGTAGAAGACGCAGCAATGAAAATAATATTTTTTGAAACAATTACAACTGATGCGCCTAGAAGCGGACCAACTGCTGCGCCAATATTATGTCCCATCCGTAATAAACCATATGCCTCTGTTCGTTTCTCCGGTTCAGTTACATCCGCTACCATCGCCGAAGCCGCCGGATGAAATAAAGAATTACTTAATCCTAAAAGAATAGACAAAATAGCATATGAAATGAAACCATCAATAAATAAAAAACCAAGCAACAAAATGGCATTGGTTCCCATCGAAAATATCATAATAGGTTTTCTTCCGTATGTATCAGCAATCCTTCCTCCAATTAAAGAACCAAAACTAGCTGCAAGAGGAGAAAGTGCCATAATAATCCCTACTTGTAGTAGTGAATCCACTTTGTCCTTTAAATATAGAGCAAAAAATGGCATTAACATCATCATTGCAATGCCGTTCAATGTTTCGCCAATAAACCGTATCCACACGTTACGATCCATGCCTTTTAAATCTTTCCATATCCCTTTCACGTGTATCCTTCCTCCTTATCCCCTCCATAATCATATTATATTATCTCAATAATGTAAATTTTCTGAACTAATTAAATAAAAATAGGTACGCTCGAAATGAGCATACCTATTTTTGCACTGTATATGTTCCTTCTTCTAACCAACTATACATATATTGATCATCTTCCATTTCATGCGCTTGTTTTACAACGCGTAAAGGACGGAATGTATCAATCATAACAGCAAGTTCAATCGTTTCTTTTTTCCCGATACTTGCTTCTGTTTTCCCTGGGTGTGGCCCATGCGGAATGCCACTTGGGTGCAGTGTGATGGAACCTTCTTCCACACCTTTTCGGCTCATAAAGTTCCCTTCTACATAGTAAAGAACTTCATCACTGTTTACATTACTATGATAATAAGGAGCTGGAATTGCATCCGGATGATAATCATATAAACGTGGTACAAATGAACAAATAACAAAGTTGTGCCCTTCAAACGTTTGATGCACCGGAGGTGGCTGGTGGATACGTCCCGTAATCGGTTCAAAGTCCTCTACATTAAATACCCAAGGATATAAATAGCCATCCCAACCAACAACATCCAACGGATGGTGTCCCATTACATGATTGTGCATGTAACCTCTAGACTTTGTTAAAACAATAAATTCACCTTTTTCATCGTATGTTTCTAATTCTTCTGGCCCACGAATATCTCTTTCACAAAATGGACTATGTTCTAATAACTGCCCATACTCATTACGATAACGACGTGGCGTTGTAATTTGACTATTTGCTTCTACAACAAGGAATTTCGTCTCACCTTCGTTTGGAATAACACGATAAATTGTGCCAATCGGAATTGTTACATAATCCCCTTTTCGATAATGAATGGAACCAAACATCGTTTCAATCTTTCCTGATCCATAATGGACAAACAACATTTCATCCCCATCACCATTACGATAAAAATAATCCATTTTCTCCGTTACGTTGGCCGTCCCGATTAACAAATCTTCATTCCCTAAGATGAAGTTCCGACTTTTTATAGCATCCCCCGTTTTCTTATACTTTTTTGTACGGAAATGACGGTGGGCTAACGCTACTTCTTCTTCATACTGCAGCTGACAAGAATTATCCAGCTTTGTCTTAGCAACTTCTGTTGGCATATAATGATGATACAAAATAGATTGCGTGCCAGAAAAGCCTTTCGTACCCATTACTTGTTCACGATAAAGCAAACCATCTTCCTTGCGAAATTGTACATGTCGCTTACGAGGAAGCTCCCCCATGTGACGATAATACATGCTCATCCCCCCGCTTTCTTTTGATTTCTTACTGTATTACGCAACTTCCCAAGCCCCGTAATACTCAGTTCAACTACATCTCCATCTCGAAGCCATTTCTCTGTCCCAAGCTCTAGAATACAACCACTTCCAACTGTGCCAGAACCAATGACATCTCCTGGATACAACGTTACATCTTGAGACGCTCTTTCAATCATTTCTGCAAATGTATAGTAAATATCTTGGAAATTGCCTTTCGACCAGATTTCTCCATTAATCGAAGCCGTCATTTCTAAGCTATGACGTTTCCCCACACGATAGGCCTGTAATTCCTCTTTCGTTACAATATATGGTCCAATTGAAGTTGCAAAGTCTTTTCCTTTCGCAGGGCCAAGCCCAACTTTCATCTCTTCTGCTTGTAAATCACGTGCACTCCAATCGTTTAAAATACAATAACCGAAAATATAATCTTCCGCTTGCTCATGTGAAATATTTTTTCCTTCTTTTCCAATTACACAAGCGATTTCCAGCTCATAGTCTAACTTTTGAGTCGCTTTTGGCTTTATTACATCTTGTTCCGGCCCTACTATTGCACGGTGATTTGTAAAATAAAAAACCGGAATATCATACCATTCGGGCACAACATCCAGCCCACGGCGCCCTCTAGCTGTTTTTACATGCTCTTCAAATGCATAAAAGTCACGAACACTTCCAGGGTTCGGTAGTGGTGCACATAACGTAACTTCTTGCAAAGGATATACTCCGTTTTGTGAAATCTTCATCGTACGGATTACATCCATATACTCATCTGCTTTCTCTAAAAAAGAAAGCATCGTAGATGGCAATGCACCATTACTTACAATGTTCATATCAATGACACGATTATCCTCAAGCCACCCTGCTCTCATTTCTGATGAAGAATGTTGAAATGTAATAAACTTCATTATTTGTTCTCCTCACATAAAAAAATGAAGTGAATTTTGCCTGCACATATAAGGAGGGTTTCCCCTCCTTATTCCCTTACAGGTTACCGCGAAGTGCTTGTTCTCTTTCAATGGATTCAAATAGTGCTTTAAAGTTTCCTTCTCCAAATCCTTTCGAACCTTTACGCTGAATGATTTCAATAAATAAAGTCGGACGATCTACAATTGGTTTCGTAAAGATTTGTAGTAAATAGCCTTCATCGTCACGGTCTACAAGGATTTTTAGTTCTTTTAACTTTTCTACTTCCTCATCAATCTTGCCAACACGTGCTGTTAACTCTTCATAATACGTATCTGGTGTGTCTAAAAACTCTACACCATTTGCACGTAATGCCGTTATCGTTTTTACAATATCATTTGTTAACAAAGCTAAATGTTGGACACCTGCGCCGTTATAAAACTCTAAGTACTCTTGAATTTGTGATTTACGCTTTCCTTCTGCTGGTTCATTGATTGGAAATTTAATACGACTTCCATTTGTCATTACTTTTGACATAAGCGCCGAGTACTCTGTGCTAATATCATCATCATCAAAATGAATCATTTGCTTAAAGCCCATAACATTTTCGTAATAGCTAACCCATTCTTCCATCTGTTCCACGTTTCCTACAACATGGTCAACTGCAATTAATCCTGTCTCATCACTTGGGACAGTAAAGTTTGCCTCTTTATAACCTGGCATAAATACACCTTTATAATTTTTACGCTCAACAAGTGTATGAATTGTATCACCATAAGTACCAATAATTGCTGTTTTTAATGTACCTTGCTCATCAGATAATTCTTTTGGCGGTGCAATAGCCACTGCCCCACGCTTTACAGCCTCTCCATATGCCTTTTCAACATCATCTACAAGCAAAGCGACATCTTTTACACCATCACCATGCTTCTTTACAAATTCTGCGACTTTCGTATCAGCATTTAACGTTCCAGAAATAACAAAACGCATATTTTTTTGCGAGAGTACATAAGAAACCTTTTCACGATTACCCGTTTCTAACCCCGAATACGCAACAATTTTAAACCCGAAAGCTCTTGCAAAGTAGTAACTTGCTTGTTTGGCATTGCCGACATAAAACTCTACATGATCTACATCTCGTACTGGGAAAAAATCTTCCATTTGTGCTGCTACTGCATCCATCGATTTTTGTTTCATAACTTTTTCATCCCCCTGTAAATATAATCTCAAAGTCTTATAGTCTAGCTTCTAGGAAACGCTTTCAGTATACATAAAAAAATAAGCTAGCAAGCTAACTATTTTCTGACATTCTAAATTTTCTATCTTTTCTGTCAAAATCCTCTTTTTTCTTCATTATATTATTCGACTTTTTTCTATACAAAAAGACCCCCTTGAAAAGGAGGTTCTTTTGAGTCCGGACTATTCTATATAAAAGAGCAATACAGCTCTGTTCATATTATAAAAAGAATTATACTAAAACATTTGAAAGAAATACGATAAAGGCCGTTAACACCGTTGCCGCTCCTGCCGATCCTACGAAATCCATTTTTGTTAAGTGTAACATTTCTTTGTTTTCCATTTTACGCATCTCCTTTATCTTTTCTTAATTGTTTTATATGATTCTTTATTACACTAAAGCGCTAGAAAGAAATACAATAAGTGCTGTTAATACTGCTGCGCCTCCTGCTGATCCTACAAATTCTGCTTTTGTTAGTTGTAACATTTCCTTTTTTTCCATTTGTGCTCTCTCCTTATTTAAAATGACTTATTATACTAAAACACTAGAAAGAATTACGATTAATGCCGTTAATACTGCTGCGCCTCCCGCTGATCCAATGAAATCCATTTTCGTTAATTGTAATACTTCTTTGTTTTCCATTTGTTTCATCCACCTTTTCTTAAATATGTATCTATTATTTAAATTTATATGTAATTAATAAGAAATCTTAAATTCATAGTTTTGAAGTTAGCGTTACATTTAATTTGTTTGTGTAACGTTTGTAACATTAATGTAACATAAGGTTTTTATTTATGCAATAGTTCTTCTCTATTTATTACAATTTTTTTTCATAGAAATGAAAAGCTATTTTTATCACTCAATCTCCTATAGCTTGCTATTTAAGGGATTATCCCATTTCTATGAAGGTTCTAACACATAAAAAATCTTTTATATTTCGTGTAACATTACTGTAATAAATTCAACACAACGCGTAATATACATGTTATTTAGAAGAAAATATCTCTCCCGGTTTTTCAATTTGTATATATATAGTATGATGAAAGGGAAGGAGCTGATCGATTTGAAGTTAATCGCACTTGATATGGATGGCACATTACTGTCCTCCGATCTAAAAATTTCCAAAGAGAACTTAGAAGCAATTAAAGATGCACAGGAAGCTGGACATACCATAATGATTTGTTCAGGCCGAGCAAAAGAAGACGCTTTAAACCTACTAGGAGAGTTCAATCTTTCTCTTCCAATTGGTTCTAGTAATGGTGCTATTGTATATGCTGATGGACAAGTCATTAATGCTCGTTATTTAAAAAAAGAAAAAGTATATGAAGTTGCTAAAAAAATAGAATCTATTGGATTCCCATATAAACTGTATACAAATGAAGGTGTATACGCTCCGCATAATTGGAAAGAACAAGTAATGAAATCTTATCAACTAAATAAGCATACGTTAGATGTTTCAGTAGATGAGTTCGAACGAATTACAGCGAAACAAGAACGTTCTAATTTAATTACTTATTTCAAAGATATTGAAGAGATGATGACAAATACGGATTTGCATGTATCAAAATTTTTCATTTTAACATTCCATAAAGAACAACGTAAGCAATTGTTACAATTACTACAACAAGATACAGAAGTTATGGTAACAGCTTCGGCATCAACCAATTTAGAAGTAATGGACCAGTATGGTCATAAAGAAAACGGATTACGCGAAATGGCTCATTATTTTAACATTCCAATGGAAAATACTGTTGCGATTGGTGATAACTTTAATGATGTACCAATGCTAAAAGCTGCTGGATTGTCTATAGCAATGGGGAATGCAGAAGAAGAAGTGAAACAATTGTGTAATGTAGTCACGACTACAAACGATGAACATGGTGTGGCTCACGCAATCTATCAATATGTGTTACAAGAAACAAAACAAAAATAAGAATCCGCTTTGCGGATTCTTATTTTCTTACAATCTATTATTTAGAAAAATATTGCTGAACACCTTCAAATACAGATTGCGCTAACACATTTTGATACGAATCAGAAACTAATTTCATTCTTTCACTTGGATTTGAAACGAAACCTGTTTCTACTAAAATAGGAGGAGCGTTATTGTCGCCTTTTAATACGCGAAGATTATCACGATCCTTCAATTTTCTATTTGTTGCACCTGTATTCTTAATTAAAGCACTTTGTACAGAGTTAGCTAAACTACGTGCTTCCTTTGCCTTTGGATGCTTTGAATAATATAATGTTTCAATACCATGTGCAGCTGTTGAAGAAGCAGCATTCGCATGTACGCTCACAAAGATATCTGCATTATTTTTATTTGAAATATTAACACGATCATTTAGTGAAGGATAAATGTCTGTTGTTCTTGTCATAACAACTTTTAAACCACCTTGTTCTAGTAAACTCTTTAACTTTAAGCTTACAGATAAGGCGATTGTCTTTTCCATAACACCACCGTAATATGCCCCAGAATCATGTGCGCCATGACCTGGATCGACAACTACTGTTTTTGCAAATACTGTTGATTTTTCAACCCAAACACCATTTGCTTCAAAATAGTATTTAATTCCATCTATTTCTATCCAACCTGTTTGCATCACACCACTATCATTCAGATAGTACCAATTTGCACCGTCATACATCCATCCTGTTTGCATTGCACCGCTATAATTCAAGTAGTACCAGTTCGCACCATCATACAACCAGCCTGTTTGCACTACACCGCTATGATTCAAGTAGTACCAGTTTCCATCTTTATTGAACCAGCCAACTTGTACAGTACCATCATCTTTTAAATAGTACCATTTTTCATTGTCATATAACCAACCCTTCTGCATCACACCGCTATGATTCAAGTAATACCATTTTTCATTGTCATACAACCATCCTGTTTGCATCACACCGCTATGATTCAAGTAGTACCAGTTTGCACCGTCATACATCCAACCTGTTTGCATTGCACCGCTATAATCCAAGTAGTACCAGTTTGCACCGTCATACATCCAACCTGTTTGCATTGCACCGCTATAATCCAAGTAGTACCAGTTTCCATCTTTATTGAACCAACCAACTTGTACAGTGCCATCATCTTTTAAATAGTACCACTTTTCACTTTCATACAACCAACCTGTCTTCTTTGCCCCATCTTCTTCAAAGTAGTACCATACATTGTCTTCTTTTACCCATCCAACCTGTAACTGAAGAACTTCTGCTGGCTCAACTTCTGCTGGTTGCGTTGAATCTACAATTTCTGGTGTAACTACTTCTGATTGTTCTTTTGGAACATCCTCTAAAGATTCAGAAATTTTCCCTTCTTGATTTAAAGGAGCTTCCTTCGTTTGTTCTTGTACTTCTCCCTTCTCAGAAGGAGATTGTTCATTCATTTGTTCTTGCGTTTCTTCCTTCTCTAAAGAAGGTTGTTCACTCATTTTTCCTTGTACTTCTTCCTTCTCAGAAGACGATTGCTCATTTACAAGTCCTTCTTGTTCTACAGGCAAATCGTTGCCGTGTGTTTCAGCTAAAGCTTGAACCGGGCTTAATAAATAGCTAAGCGTCAACACCGCTGCTGTAGTCTTTTTCAACATGCTCATCTCACCTTACTTCCTTTTACTAGAAATATAATCCAATACACACAGATATAATTGTAACAAGATAGAGTGAAAATACAATACATAACATACAAAAAATTACATAAATTAGGCGATTTGTGTTGTTTTATGTAATTTTTATTCTTCCTTGCCGCTTTCACTATTTCTCGCGTTACACCTACTCTCTAATATAAAAAAGTTTTATTCTATTATCACTAGCATGAGCATACGATAATAATAGATTCTAAACAAAGAGGAGAAACTATGGATAAGCTATTTTTATATGTCTTAAACTATATCCTTCTAACGTTATTTATATTAGGAGCTTTGCTTCTCTTTCCATTCTTCCCGATATTTACCCTCTTCTTTGCTTTCACATGTATGCTCGGGATCGCCATTGTCATTTCGTGTACAGAAGAAACAAAACAAAAAGAAAGCAGCGGTCAGCGCGCTAGGCTGTAACCTCTGCTTTCTTTTTTTAGTCATGGCGTATTTTCCATAAACCTAAGCTAAAGAATATAATCGCAAATAAGAACAATACGCCAATATATCCAGCTATATCTACCAAGCCCCCACCCCTTACCATTAATTCTGTAAATCCTCGCATCGCCCATGTCTGTGGCACAAAATTAGCAAGCTGTTGCATCCATTCTGGTTCGATTTCAATCGGCCAGTAAAGACCACTAATCATACAGGTTGAAATAATAACGATCGTGCCAAAAGCAGATTGTTGCTCCGCTGTTTTTACAATACTCCCAATCCATAATGCCAAGCCGATAACAGCAAGCAATAACATTGAAACGAGAATGAGTACACCAAATATATTTCCCCACTCCACATGAAAGAGCATATTTGTTAATACCATTAAAAGTCCAAATTGAATCCACCCAATTAAAAAGAAAGAGAGAACATAACCACCAAGTATTTGCATTCGAGTAGCGGGGGTCGTTAATAGACGCTTCCATACTCCTATTTGCTTCGCCTTCAAAATTGCACCTGTTGCCGTTAACATAACAATCATGACAAATAAAATAGAAAATCCAACTGCTCTTCCAGATATATTACTCATCGATTGCTCATTTTTTATAACAGTATCCTTAGTAATTACAACTGGTTCATTTTGTTTATGAATATTTTTATATATTGTTTCCCAATCAGCTCCAACTTCTACCGATCCCATTTGCGATCCCTTTGCTGCTATTTCTATTTGTTTCATACTACTCTCTAATACTTGCTCAATAGAAGAACCGCCTGTAAATTCATTACTTGCTTGAAACACTACTGATTTTGGATTCCCTTCTAACATATATTGCTGAAACCCTTTTGGAATAACGATAATACCAACTGCTTTCTTATCTTCTATCTTTTTCTTCCCTTCCACATATGTTGCCTTTTCTACATGAAATAAATCACTCTTCTCTAATTCTTCATAATAAGATTTTGATAATGTTGTTTGATCACGATCTGTTATAGTAATTGAAACTTTACTTTCTTCCCCTAATAGACCACCAAAAATGAGTGTGAAAAGAAGCGGCATACCAAGCATCACGAAATAACTTCTTGGTTTTGTAAACATTTGCTTTAGTTCTAACACGCAAAGTGCCCAAATTGTTCTCATCTCTTCCCCCCCTATCGCACACGTAAACGAAATGTTCCAACGCTTACCGTGATAATCCCAATAAGCATTAAAGTTACAATGACAGGGATTATTGTCTGCCAAGCGGCACCCGACATTACATCTAAAAGGCTCGTTAACGCCCATTTATTAGGAGCAATGTTTGCAACCTTTTTCATCACCTCTGGAAATGCATAAATCGGTAACATCGAACCACCAAGTAGTGCTAATAGTTGGATACCTGTGCCACCTAACATATCAGCTGTCTCCTCTTCTCGAATAAAAGCTGCTAGTAACATTGACAATCCAGAAACACAAATTGCATACGAAAAACCAATGGCAAGAACTTTCCATATATTATCTCCCCAAGACACTCCAAACATATAGATTGTTACAAAAACGAAAAGACAAAATTGAATACATGCAAACAATAATGTTCCGTAAAATTTCCCTAGTAAAATCGATACTGAGCTTGTCGGGGTACTTAACAATCTTGCTAATGTTTCTGTACGCTTTTCCTTTACAATTGATTTTGCGCCAACTGTAATGTTAAATAATAAAAACATAACAAGCATCGCTGCTGCGTAGTATTGCATAGAACTTACCGGCTCCGTTCCCAATCCCTCTTTTATTACCTGTTCTTCTTCAGATGTTATCGCTTTCTCCAATTCCACTTGAAGCTTTCCTATCATATTCCCTGCCTGTTCTGGTTGAGACTGAGCAAACACTTCCATAACATTCTTTGTGGTAGAAGCCACTGTTTGCGCTTGTTCTGAAAATGCATGAATGAGAGATTCCGCAATATCTATTTGTATACTTTTAGATGGGTCTGTCAAAAGCTTTACTTCTCTTAACTTACCTTCTTGTAATTGTTCACTCCAATTTGCTGGTATAATCATACCAACATCAACCTTTTCTTTTCGCATCATCTCCTCTAATTCTCTTGGAGAAGACGCGGTCTTCACTTTTATATCAGCTTTTATTTTTTGTGATTGTAATACATCTTCATAAAACATCCTTCCAAGCTCATCTTCATCCTCTTGATAATAACCAATGGTTGTCTTTGGTATTGTCCCGCTCTCGAATACACCACTTAATGCTGATCCTAAAATCGCTGTAAGCAAAATAGGCATGAGTAACATCATCATAAAACCACGACGATCAGTTAGAAGAATCTTCACATCTTTCCAAGCAATAATAAAACTTTTCATATTTGCTATCCCCCTTAATCACGTAGTGAACGCCCTGTTAACTGCAAAAAGAGTGCTTCTAAATTCGGCTCTTGTACTTCTAATTTTAAAATTTTCACGTTCCTCGCTATAACTTGTGACACAATTTCACTCATACTTTCGCTGCTCTGCAAAGCAATCGTTAATGTATTTGTATCTTCATCAACTGATAAACGTTCAACAACTGTATTTTCTATTAATGCCTGTAATAATTCTTCTTGATAACGATTCACTTGCAACTTCACTATGAACCCATCGACAAGGCGGTTACATAACTCTGTTTTCGTCCCTAGTGCAATCATCCTTCCGTGATCCACAATGGCAATTCGTTCGCATAAGTACTCAACTTCTTCCATATAGTGACTCGTATAAATTACGGTCATCCCTTGTTCATTTAAACTCTTTACAGTTTCTAAAATATGATTGCGAGACTGCGGATCAATCCCAACGGTTGGTTCATCCATAATTAGTAATTCTGGTTCATGCATGAGGGCTGCCCCAATATTAATGCGCCTCTTCATCCCACCTGAAAATGTTTCAATTTTATCTTTCGCTCGATCTTCTAAGCCAACGTAAGCTAATACTTCATCGGCACGTTTCTTTGCAACCTCTCCCTTTAATCCATACATCTTCCCCCAGAAAATTAAATTTTCCCTTGCAGAAAGAGTAGGATATAGTGCAATATCTTGCGGAACAACACCTATCTTCTTTTTAATTGTAAGAGGATGCTCTTTTACTGAATTACCACCAACTTTTATATCTCCGCTGTCATATGGTAATAAACCACAAATCATCGCAATCGTTGTTGATTTTCCAGCCCCGTTTGGACCAAGCAAACCAAATGTCTCTCCTTTTTGAACCGTAAACGATATTCCTTTTACAACTTCCATCTTTCCAAAAGACTTTGTAACCTGCTCCACCACTAACATATCGGTTCAGCTCCTTTTTAAATCTATACCATCATTGTAATTTCATTTTCTCTCTCCTCCATCTCTCTTCAGATAGAAGTTCAAAATAAAAAAGCAGCTTTTATTCGCTGCTTTTCATACTCCTCTATGCCAAAAGTCATGTGTATGCCGTAACACCATACCTTACAGCAAAAATAGCTGCCTGTGTTCTATCCCTTAGTTCTAATTTACTAATTACATTGGAGACGTGGTTTTTTACCGTCCTCTCTGTAATAAACAACTTTTCAGCAATTTCTTTATTATTTAATCCAAGACCAAGCTCTTTCAGTACTTCTACTTCTCGCTCTGTTAAATGCTCCATTTGTTTTGGTGTTTTCTCAATACTATTTCCTAACTTTGTTTGCCTTAGCTCTTTCATAATATGAGCCGTCATATTTTCCGGAAGTACTACACCTCCTCCTTGAACCGTTAAAATAGCTTGAACGATAACGTCCATCTCCATATCTTTTAATAAATAGCCGCTTGCTCCTTGCTCTAGTGCCTCTAAAATCAGTTCACTATCATTAAACGTCGTTAACATGAGCACTTTTATATGAGGAAATTGTTCTCTTACTAATCGTGTTCCTTCTACGCCATTTACATGTGGCATACGAATATCCATTAAAATAATGTCCGGTTGTAATTCCGATGTTTTTTGAATGGCTTCCCTGCCATCTCCAGCTGTTCCTACCACTTCAAGCTCTGGCCTCAGTTGCAGTAACATGGATAAGCCATCTCGGACAAGTGCTTGGTCATCTACAATCATAAGCCGAATCATTTTATCCCCCCTATAACCCATTTCCTCTCTCTTATCGGAAACTGGACAAGTAATTGAAATCCATTTCCCTTTTCACTTTCAAAATGGATTGCTCCCCCATGCTCCTCTACACGCTCTTTCATATTCATAAGCCCAAATCCAGGACTAACTTCGCTTGTTCCTACCCCATCGTCAGAAATTGTTAATGTTACATTCTCTTCTAAACAACAGAGCGAGACATTACATACAGTTGCTTTTCCATGACGTTTTGCATTCGTTAAAGACTCTTGTAAAATGCGCAGTATAGTCGGTTGTAGTGAGAGGGGAATGATGGCTGGATCGCCTTGCACCTGAAATGTAACTTTTACATTTGTTACTTTTGAAAATTCATCAAGCATATTGCGCATACGCTCAATTATATTCCCTTCACTTTCTTCTTTTAATGTACGAACTGACGTCCTTACATCTTGCAGAGACTTTCTTGCAAGCTCTGTACAAGTTTGTAAAATTTGTTCTGTATGACTCGACCGCTCTTTCCATAAAGCTTCTGCTAACTGAAGTTGCACAAGGAGTGCCGTCATATTATGGCCTACCGTATCATGAATCTCCCTTGCAATATCATTTCTTTCTCGAACAGCTGTAAGCTCTTCTACCTCTTTCGCATAATGCCGCAATTGTTCATGCGCCTCATGAAGCGCCTCATGTGACAATGTTAATCTTTCGTATTGTTCATCTACTGTTTGACGAGCTACTGTTAATTTCTTAATAAGCTCCCCAGCTAAAGCACAAAATACAGCAAACATAAAATTAACAAGGTTACTCCAAATATCTACTTCTCTTGTATATTGATATGTACGTAACAAAATAGAAAACCAACATAAAAAGAAAAAGCTTAAGAAGAAGAAAACCACTTCTCTTCGGTAAACACTCATAAATAACACTACCGCATCAATTCCAAATAAAATTAAATATAATGTAGACCCTGGAAAAAGAAATCCAAATAAAGCCGAGATGATTCCATTTACAAGCAAGACAAATAATTGAAGTTTGCTTTTTTCACACATTTTTATGAATATAATATGATTCACAATATAAATAAAAGCTGACAAGCCGACAAACCATTTCCCCCAAACCATACCTACAGAATCGTGAACAGCATAAATTGCACAAATAACGAGAATTGTAACAATCCTTGCATATGCTAACATCGCTTTCGCCTCTCAATATATAAAGTTATTTCACTATATTACTTTTCGCTTTTGTTTCAGAAATCACCTGCTACCATTCCACGAAAAAATAAGCCATTCCTCTATAAAAGAGAAGAATGGCCTACTTTTACCCCGCATTAACGGGCTGACAATCAGTGGAGGATTGAGCCCCCACTGATTGAAGTTTCACTTTATCTATTCTATTATATTGTCTAATTCATCATATAATTCCGATCGCAGACGTTCCTGTATTTCTTTTTCTTCATACAATTTCGCAAGCCTTTCCGCTTCTACAACATTTCCCATTTGTGCCTCTAATGCGTAAATCTTTTCTTCAATTTCCATCAATTGTTGTTCAAGTTCTTCGAATCCACGATCTTTTGACTTCTTTTCTCTTGGCATTGTCGCCTTTACAACTTGAGGATTCTCTATACTCTTGTCAGGCATCAATTCGGACCATTTTTCACGTGCCCAGGCATAATTTCCTGCAAATCCATGAAGCATATTTTTTTCAATCCAATATGTTTGATGAAATAACTTGTTTAACAAATACCGATCGTGTGAAACAGCAAGAATGGTTCCATTGTACTGTTCTAAAGCTTCTTCTAACACTTCTCTTGATTCAATATCAAGATGATTGGTCGGCTCATCTAATACGAGGAAGTTCACATCTTGATACATAAGCTGTGCAAGCCTTAGTCTCATTCGTTCGCCTCCGCTCAGCCCATCTACTTTTTTAAAAACGGCCGGTCCGTAAAAAAGAAACTTTGCCAATATGTGACGCGCTTCTCCTTCTGTCACTGCTACATATTTACGGAATGCTTCAAGTACGCTACATGTCACATTTTTATAGGCATGCTGTGATAAATATCCAATCTTCACATTACTACCAACACGAATTTCTCCAGCGTCTGCTTTTATTTCCTCTAACAATAATTTTAATAACGTCGTTTTCCCTGTACCGTTACGGCCAACAATTGCCGCTCTTTCCCCAAAACGCACATGTAAATTTACATCTTCAAATAATGTACGATTCCAAAATTGTTTACAAACACCCTTCATTACAACAACGTCTTTACCACTTCTCTCATGCCCTTCAAACTGAAGCCCCATCTGTTTTCTTTCTAAAACTGGCTTCTTCAATTTCTCCATTCTTTCAAGAGCACGCTCCATATTTCTTGCCCGCTTATGAAGCCCTTCATTTGGAGGATTCGCTTGGTTTGCCCACTCTCTTAACCGCTTAATTGCTTCTTTCATTTTCTTTATTTTCTTTTGTTGCTCTTGATACGATTGAAACTCTTGTAATAAACGCTCTTCTTTTTCTTTTACAAACTGCGAGTAGTTTGTATGGTATACATGAATTTCACCATCTTCTAAATCCAATATTTTCGTGACAACTTCGTCAAGAAAATAGCGATCATGTGAAATCACTACAACTGTTCCTGTGTACTCTTTTAAAAAACCTTCTAGCCATTCCACTGCAAATAAATCTAAGTGGTTCGTCGGCTCATCTAGTAACAGTAAATCAGGTTTTTGCAGCAACATATAAGCAAGACTTACTTTCGTCTGTTCTCCTCCGCTTAACTCCGCGAAGGAACGGGAAAATAAATCTGTAATTTGTAATCCATTTCCGACTTTCGTAATATTTGCTTCGATTTCATATCCGCCTAAAAAAGAAAATTGTTCTTGAACCGTTCCATATCGCTCCATTAACTGTTCCATATTCACTTCATGTTCCGTTTCACTCATGCGTTCTTCTAATCGGCGCATTTCTTGTTCTAATTCTTTTTCTTTTGCAAATGCAGACTGCAGTACATCATAGACGGTCACGTCCTGTTCAAACGTTGGAATTTGCGCGACATGCCCAATACGTGTGCCTTTTTTCATATGAACTGCCCCGCTATCTACCGCTTCGATTCCTGTTAATAACTGAAAAATTGTTGTCTTCCCGCTTCCATTACGGCCAACTAAACCAATGCGTTCTCCGCTTTTTATTTCAAGTGATATATTTTCAAAAATGATGTTTCCACCAAAAGATTTCGTTACATGATTTACACTACAAATTGTCATATTTTCCGTACTCCTTTCAACGTAAAAAAACCATGAGGAAATACACATTCCCCATGGTTTTTTCCATAGAAAAAGGAAGCCGATTCGCTCCCTTTTCACACGTCTATATAATGGGTGAAGAGATTTCTATCGTTTTATAGCTACTATGCAATTGTTAAAAAAGGACACACGTATCCCGTTAACAACTACATCCGCAAATTTTGCACGACAAATATAAAGAAATTGTAATAGTTGCGTGCGCATAGCTAGAAAACGTTTCATCTCATTCACTCCTTTCGTACGAAAATTATTTATCTCTTGTATTATACTATCCAATCTCATGTTTGGATAGTCATTTTTCTGAAAATAATAAAAATAGAATAAACATTTCAGTATATGACATCCAATCTTACAAAACTGTTATGTTCACGTAATGGAAATCGATCGTACGAAAATATATCTCCTTATACAATAAAGATGTAAACAAGAGCACAAGAAAAAGGAGGAAACAACAATGGTAAAAGAAATCGTAAAAGCAATCTTTGAAGTATTAGTGAATGGACAAGCAGTTGTAAAAGAACTAAACGAATTATAAAAGGAGGCATTACCTATGATGAGCATGGTAAAAATGATTCTTCACGCTTTAATTGATGCAAAAGCTGTTAGCCAAGAATTAAACGAGCAATAAAAAGGGGTACTGAATATTAATGAAAGCCATATATAACATAAACTTAAACAGAATGAACGAATAAAAGACGAGATACCCATCAAATGAGGATATCTCGTCTTTTATTTGTTTTAAAGGACTTCTTCACTCTTGTAACGAATATAAAGAACGGGAATTTTACATATTTTTTCAAAGGGGTATAAATCAATGGACAAAGAACAACTTTATTTCTTAAACGACATCGGTAAACAAAAACCAGAAAGTATCCATAATAAAAATACAGCTTGTCCGTTTTGTGCTGTTGATCAGCTTACAAATATTTTAGAGAAAAATGACTCAATCATTTGGCTCATGAATAAGTTTCCGACGTTACAAGATACATTTCAAACTGTTTTGATTGAGACGGATAATTGTAATGATCATATCGCAACCTATACAAAAGAACATATGGAACAATTAATTCAATTCTCCATCAATCGCTGGCTTACATTAGAAAAGTCTAATGAATATGAGTCTGTTATTTTGTACAAAAATCACGGACCGTTTTCAGGTGGTAGCCTTCACCATGCACATATGCAAATTATCGGAATGAAGCATGTCGACTATCGTCAAAATGTAACAGATGACAATTTCCAAGGAATCATCGTTAAACAAGATGAGCAAATTGAACTTAATATTTCCGCACGACCAATTATCGGTTTTACTGAATTTAATATTATTATTGAAGATACGGCAGCTACATGCCGGATGGCTTATTATATTCAGCAAACTGTACGTTACATATTAACCGATTTTCATAAAGGATGTAGCAGCTATAATTTATTTTTCTATCACATAAACGGAAAAATTATTTGTAAAGTCGTACCACGCTTTGTCGTCTCCCCGTTATATGTTGGTTATAAAATCCCGCAAGTTTCCACGAAACTTCATGAAGTAAAAGAACAATTAGCCAACTATTTCGAAAGACAATAACGGAGGATAACGCGATGAATGATAACATTCGTAAAGCAACGATTCATAATATAGAAGCATTACTTTCATTACGTATTTCTTTACTAAAAGAAGTAAATGAACTTCGCTCTGCTGAGGAAGAACAATCTTTTCGGCTTGCGACAGAAACCTATTTGCAAGCAGCATTACAAACAGAGTTATTTATCGCCTATATCGCTACGATAGACGATGTAGTGATTAGTATGAGCGGCATTACATTTTTTGAACGACCGCCATATATCGGAAATTTAGAAGGGAAAGAAGCTTATATTTTAAATATGTACACTCTTCCTGAACATAGAGGAAAAGGACTAGCAAAACAATTGCTAGAGTATTGTATAGAAGAATGTAAAGAAAGACAGGTAAAACGGATATGGCTCCATGCTTCTGAAGATGGAGAACTATTATATCAAAAGAAAGGCTTCTCTCATAAACTAAATGAAATGGAACTGTTTTTACGAGAAAAATAGAGTAGGTGCAGCACCTACTCTTTCATTACACCCATATTTCGATAGTACACGTCTTTTAAACCAACGTTATACTTCATATTTGCATCTGTCCATTCTGGACCAAGGTTACCAGGCCATCCAGTTGTATTTGCTGTATACTTTAACAATTCAAATGCTGTTAATCCTTTTTCCATTCCTTTTCTATATCCTCTTGCTAAGTGTGGCATCGCAATTTCAGTATTCGTACGTGGGTCTTTCAATTGTTCATCAGTTAAATGCTCCGGAGCTAGTCCACCCCCGCGATGAAGCTGAAACAAGCCAAATGAAGTACCATTATCTCCAATCGCTCTCGGATTAAAGCGACTTTCATGCTCGGCAATTGTAAGCGGAATCCATTCTGGTATATTATGCTTCTTTGCTTCCTCTGTAATGATTTGCTTAATCTCTTTTACTTCTTCTGATTGTAAATACTGTTCTTGTTCTATACCTTCTGACTCATTCCGGAAAAACATATATATTCCTAAAAAAACGAGAAAAATGACAAAGAATTTTTTCAATATACTTACCTCTTTCTTTGCTGAAATATTTGTCCCCTTTCAGCAACTTACAACTGTAAGCATTCTACTTTTCTATTATTTTCAGTTTGAATCATAACAAAAAATGAAGCAACTGCATATCGTGCTAAAGACCGATTTTTGATATGAAATGTAATATTACCCATTCATTTCCCTTTTTTGATGATTTTGATATAATCTAAAAATGTAAAAAACTTCATAATAGAATAGGAGATCCAATCAATGAGAAGATATATATACTCATTTCTAATCGTACTACTGCTCACTCCTCTTACTGTGTATGCAGATGCGGATGCAGACACATCCGCAAAACCAAAAGTTCTTGTTTTATACAACACAAAAGACGGAAACATAACAAGTAATATACGCATTTTAGATAATGAGCTTGGGCACTTTACAAACGACATTACGATAATGAACGAAGAAATCCTAAAAGATGTAACAACATTATCCCAATATACCCATGTCGTTTATATCGGAATTAAGAAAACAACTCTATCACAGACTACAAAAAGCTTCTTAGAACACTTTTCTGGTCCCGTACTCCTTCTTGGAAACAATCTAGAACAACTACCAAATCGCTTTCATTTTATTCAATCAAATCAAGAAGAGGTTACAGTTGATACTCTTTCATATCCATCTATAAAACTACAGAAAAAACTAGATAAAAAGAAACTCATACTACAAGTTGAAACAACAGGGGAAACCCTTGCTTACGGAACAAAAAGCGACACTTCTTATCCATTCATTATGCAACATGAGAATTCTTATTATGTTGCTACAGATAATCTATTTGGTGAAACCTCTCACTATATTGGTGAAATGCTCTTTTCATATTTTAAACAACAACCGAAAACAAAAGAAACGCTTGCTTACTTACGCTTAGAAGATGTTCATCCTGCTGTCGATGTAGATTTATTAGCAGAAATTGCAAACTACTTAGAGGATGAAGAGATTCCTTACATGGTTACACTTATCCCTGTCTATAAAGATCCAAAAACAGGTGAAACAATACATTTAAAAGATAAGCCAAAACTCGTACACTTACTACGTGATATGCAAGACAATGGTGCTTCTATCGTCCTTCATGGATACACACATCAATTTTATGAAAGTGAAACTGGAGAAGGATTTGAGTTTTGGGACGTAAAAACAGATAATCCTATTCGTCAACCAAATGATGAAGAACCGAAAAAAAGAGAAGATTTCCCTTCAAACGAAGCATATGAAGCATACATAGAAAAAGGAAAAAAGTTTGAAGAATCATATACAAGAGAGCATATTGAAAAAGGAATTGAGGAAGCTGTTGCAGCTAGGTTATATCCACTCGCTTTTGAAGCACCTCACTATACGATGTCTCAAAAAGGCTATGAAATCTTATCAGATTATTTCACAACGTATGTTGGACAGCTACAATTAAGCGATGAAACGTGGAAAGGAATGCATGCACCGGCCTTTACAAGTGAACCATCTTTTCTACATGGTATGAAGCTACTTCCTGAGACAATTGGATTTGTAGAAGTAGAGAAACCCAATCATATTAATCATATGAAAGAGCTAGCAATAGACACTACTAAATTATCTGATGGAATGATTGGAGCCTTCTATCATCCTTACTTAGGATTAGAGAAGCTAGAAGAATTGGTTACAGAACTACAAAGCATCCCTAACATCAAATGGATTGACTTACAAAAAGAACAAAATGTAGTGAGAATGGGCGATATTCATATTACATCCGATCAAAACGGCATTCATGTAGACAAGCCCTTTTCTACAGATGATGTTACGTATTTACTTAAAAAATACGGTTTCTTCATAATATTAGCATTTTGCGTCCTTATCTTTTTATGGCTTGTAAGACGTGCTAAAAAGTTTGAGTAAGAGAAATGCCAAGCAAATTTGCTTGGCATTTTTTATTTACGCAAATAAAAATTATACGTATTTCCGTATATGATTGTAGCCACTTCTTCAACAGGAATCGCTTTTATATCACTTACATTTGCCAACACATCATATATCATAACTGGATGTGTCATCACACCTTCTTGAAATGGCCATGGCCCATCTGTTTCAACCATCATATTTGTAAGAGGATAAAACGATACAATGTCTCTTATCTTTTCTTTTTGCAAGATGTCCGGTGTAACAGACAAAAAGTAATTATTTTCGATCATACGCTCCATCGTACTCTTACTCCCCTTAAACCAATGAAAATGAGCCTTTTTAACTCGATACGCTTCTATTACATCACATACAATTTCAGCATCATCATATATAGCATGTAAAATAATCGGTAAGTCATATTTCTTTGCTAAATATACAAATCGCTCAAGCACTTCTACATATGGACTTAAAGAAAAATTGGGATGTTCTTGACGTAAATAATACGGTAACCCCACTTCACCAATCGCGACGATACGATGTGATTCCTTTTCAATTAATTGATAAATCCTTTCGCATTGCTGCACATCAACCTCTTGCTCTGGGTGATATCCGAGTGCCGGGTGGATAAAACTTTCTTTTTTCGCTAATTGCAACGTCCTTTGACAAGAAGGTTCGTCCATTGATACAGCAATCAAACCAGCAATTCTCTTATCATTCTTTACATCTTCAATTAATTTTCTCTGCTCTTCCTGTGAATATTGATCAATGTGTATATGACTATCAAACCATTTCATCATTTTTCCCTCTACTCTTTTACCCAGTGTCTTACGATTTTCAGTTCATTTACTGAGTACTCTTTTTTTGAGAACTCAGTATTTTTCACATATATTATCATAAATAGAAATTTAAAGCACAAAAAAACAAGAAGGTTATCCTTCTTGTTCATCTATTTATATGTTATTTATTAAACAAGTAAATTTGTAATCGCGTCAAAAATCCCAATACATACTATCGCAACGGTAAAGTAGCCAATATACTCTGTCCATTTAACTACTTCTTCTTTTTGCATCACATGTTTCTCCCTTCTTTTTAGTCTCCCTAACTTTTTGATTACTTTCATTATCCTCTAAATAAATAGAAAAATCTACTGAATTACGTGACAATTACCTTACAGTTTTGTAAGATTCACGCGAATAGCCTCATCTCTAAGAAGAGATGAGGCTATTCGCGAGTTGTTAATCCTTTTCATTACTAGCAATAAGGCAGAAAAAGGGTCCTTGCCTTTCTTGTTTTTATTATAACGAAAATACATGCGTGTAAACATCGAATTACATGACAGTTACCTTACAATGTTGTCACGTTCTTTATCTTTCCCGTAAAAACCCACGTGCTTTTATAGGAATATCTTCTTTTTCAATGGAAACTAAAGCCTCTCCGTAGCGACCTTTCGCTACGATTTTTAACGGTTCGTTACGTTTTAACATTTGTTTAATTGTTTTTGTAATCTTCTTTTCTCTTCCTTCCTCATCGTAGGCCACAAACTCATATTCATACCAGCCATCACCAACGTGATATCCAACATCATTTACGAGTGTATAGTACGATTTTGTTTTATAAAATGGGTTATATTTATCAATATATGGCCCTAACTCTGTCGGTAATAGTAATACAATGATCCCGCTTACTACAATTACTATAGTGAGCAAGCGTTTTCTGACAACCTCCCATTCCAATGCAAATTCCTCCTTTGCACAAATTACGGTTTCTATACTTTCATTGTAGAAAGATTTCAAAACACATACCATCGAATGGGCTTACATTCACCTTACAGTTTTGTAAGGATTGTTTTAATTAATAAAAAAACAAGAGCATCACGCTCTTGTTTTTAACTCGCTTTAAAGCCGCCACCAAGCACATCTCGGACATCATGAATAACGACGAAAGCATCTTCATCTGCTTTACCAATAACTTGTTTTAACTTTACTAACTCTTGTTTGTTAATAACAATATACAGTACTTCTTTATTTCGTCCTGTATAACCGCCGCGCCCTTCTAATACAGTTACACCACGTGTCATATTTTTCGTAATGGTATCACGGATGACATCAGGATGATCGGAAATAATTGTTACTGCTGTTTTTGTATTTAAACCTTCTACAATAAAGTCAATCACTTTTGCACCAACAAATACAGCAACAAGCGTGTACATTGTGTTCTCTTGTCCGATGATGAAGACAGATCCTCCAACAACGACAATATCAATAATAAGAACACCTTTTGCAACGCTCCAGCCTAAATGCTGATTCGCTAACTGTGCTAAAATTGCTGATCCTCCGGACGTTCCACCCGCGCGGAACATAAACCCAAGTCCAGCCCCTACAAATAACCCAGCAAAAAGCGCTGCTAATAAAGTATCGCTATTTAACTGATATCCAATATCTTCTGTTATATATAAGAAGAAAGATGATGAAACAATTCCAAGAATTGTGTAAACCATCGTTTTCCTATCAAAAAATTTATAACCTAACGCTAATAAAATGGCATTGATAATAAAGTTTACAACACCTGGCGACCATTCAAACAAATAATATGTGATAACTGTTACACCGATAATTCCACCTTCGGATAACCGGTTTGGAATTGCAAAATAGTTAATGCCAATTGCAAATAATAAGGAACCAATGAGAATTAAGACAACTTCTTTAATACGTTGATCAATCATGATCCTCCCTCCCTCCATTTGCCATTGTACCACTATCTATTAAGGATTTAGAAGTTGTTTTTATGGGATGATTTCTCTCATGGTTTCTATATTATTATGTTTAAACAAATGTTTGATTAATTATCCAAAAAATAAATACAATGTGCAAAAACATAGTAAATAAAAACCATCTTTTATCACCATTCTTGATTCTCTATATTAAGAAACATTATTTTTGCAAACGTATATTTATACCGAAATATACCTTATAAAAATTCTTACATAATACTATTGCTCCATACAACTTTTGAACGTAAACAAGCACCTCTATACATAGGGGTGCTTGCTTTATGTTTCATTGAATCTGTGCTTTTAGTTTTCCAAATACAGCATTTAGTTCTTCTGTCATATGTTGCATCAATTCTTTTCGGCTCATTTGTTCTGACTCTTGCGCTTGAATCGGCTCACCAAAAATAATTTTTGCTTTTTTCCCTTTCAATAGCTCTTTTAGACTTGTTGGGCCAACATAAGCGGCTGGAACTAATGGAACATTAGAGCGCAGTGCAATTGTCACAGCTCCCGCTTTTAATGAAACGTCTTCTGCTGTTCTCGTACCACTTGGAAAAATCCCAACTACCTTTCCTTCTTTCAATAAACGAGATGGTATTTTCAATGTACTCGGTCCTGGATTTTCACGATCAACGGGAAACGCATTTACATTTTTGAAAAACCAGTTTGTAAATTTCTTCTCAAACAATTCTTTCTTGGCCATATAATGAATTTCTGTCGGTAACATTTCATTTGCAAGCATGACAACATCCATCCAGCTCGTATGTGTACAAGCTACAACATATGGACCATTCTCAGGTAAATTTTCTTTTCCGTACGTTTCTACTTTTCCAAACGTATGAAAAGTTGTTCTTAATATATTTGTAATCATTTTATACATGCGATTCGTTCCCTTCTCTCATTCAATTGTACAGATAGAATGCAATTTCACATCGAATTTCTTACTCTCTTATCAATTAACTTTATATCGATTATAGCACTAAGTTTTAGTAGTTGGTAATAACTTATTTTTACAACCTTACAAAACTGTAATGCCGTTGTAAGGTAATACGATAGTTCCGCTTTGTTATATAGCCTATAATGAAGACAGAAACAAGGTAGTCACAAATCGAAAAGGAGCGGATACGCATGATGAACAAATTAAAAATAAGCAAAATCGTAAATACAATGAGCATGGTGCTATTCACCTTAATCGATGCAAAAGCTGTTTCTATGGAATTAAATCAATAAGGAGAGAAAAAGATGAATAACACTACATTTAACGTACTTGATTACGTAGGACTTGTAGGCGGCGCAGCTCTTCTTACAACATTTATCGCCGTCTTCATATAACATTGTGTCCCCTTTCCCCTTTATATAATAAAGAGCCGATTGCATTTGCAATCGGCTCTTTCTATTCTGTTCGCTCTCGTAATTCTTTTAATAACTCAATGATTTCTTTATTTTGTTCTTGTGTCTTTCTTCCATTACGATTGATCATCGCCAATTCACATACAACCGCAACGATAAAGAAAAACAAGAAACTTTCAAGCATAATACATCCTCCAAACAATTTATAACCTTTTATCCCGCATTAACGGGCTGACACTCAGTGGGGGATGAAGACCCCCCCACTGAGTGAAGTTTCACTTTATGCAACACTTTTATTTCCTACTACATTGACATGCAACATCTCTTCCCTGCGCTGATATATATTATTTCGAATTAACGCAATCATAACGAGCAATGTCCCTACTGCATCAAACATTGTAATTTCATATCCTTGGAACATCATAACAAGCAACGTTGTAATCGGAACGAAATTAATAAATAAAATCCCATTAATTGATGATAAAACTTTCACACCATAGTTCCAAGCAAGTAACGCAACAATTCCTGGTAATGTCATCATAAATAATAAATCATATTTTACAATCGAAAGTGTCTCCACAGTTGGTACTGCAATATAGCCAAGCTGTGTAACAACAAATGTAATAATACCCGTAACGATTGTACCAAACACACATGTTAACGTTGAGTATCGCAATGTAGACCAATCACTAAACGACTTACCGCCCATCGTGTATACAACCCAACCAACGACACCGATAAACATAAAGAATAATGAAAGCATATGATCTTGCAATGTAAAGAAGAAACTCATATCCCCTTTTGTAATAACAAAGAAAGCACCAAGAAAAGCAATCGCCATACCTGTAATCATGTATTTTTTTGGTTTCACACTTTTAAACATCCATAAAATCATAATCGAAATCATGGGCATAAGGGATTCCATAATCGAAGCAACCATAATTCCTGGCTTCCCCATTAACATTTG
This sequence comes from Bacillus manliponensis, assembly GCF_000712595.1. Taxonomy (GTDB): domain Bacteria; phylum Bacillota; class Bacilli; order Bacillales; family Bacillaceae_G; genus Bacillus_A; species Bacillus_A manliponensis. Next base: position 50,689 of record NZ_JOTN01000018.1, on the reverse strand, counting down.
TCCTAAAAAAAGAAGAACATTATATACCGTAAATGCCATCGTTCCAAAGAAAAGAAGTAATTTCCCTTTTCCTTCTAAACGAAATGCTTTCTTTCCTTCCTTCATCCATAATAAAAGTACCAATACAATGGCAACTGCACCATAACGTATTAATGAAAAATAAAAAGGATCTATATATTCTAATGCATGATCTGCAACCGGAAACATTGCCCCCCAAGACATACTAGCAACTAAACATGCTAGTGCTCCTAACATAAATTGACTTTTCTTCACCACAATCCCTCTTTTCTATGTATTTCCCAATCAGAATTGTAAAAGAAAAAAGATATCACGTAAAATGATTAAAAATGATGTTAAGTATCATTTATAATGATACTTAACATTAAAGGAGGTTCCTATTATGGAAATACGCGATTTACAAATTTTCCGAAGCGTGGCAGATCACGGTAGCGTAAGCAAAGCAGCAGTTGAACTAAATTATGTACAGTCCAATGTAACAGCACGCATTAAACAACTAGAAAAAGAACTAGGTACACCACTTTTTTACCGTCATAAGCGTGGCATGACATTAAATGCTGAAGGACGAAAAATGCTCACTTACGTAAATAAAATTTTGCAAGATGTAGAAGAGTTAAAACAAGTACTTGGAGATTCTGGAGCTCCTGCTGGCATTTTAAAAATCGGTACAGTTGATACAGTTCGAACATTGCCGACTATTTTAGCTTCCTACTACAAAAAATATCCAAATGTTGATTTATCTCTTCAAGCAGGACTTACAGAAGAGCTAATACAAGATGTACTCGAACATCGTTTAGATGGCGCTTTTATATCCGGCCCCATTAAACATCCACTCATTGAACAGTATGACGTTTGCACAGAACAACTTGTGCTAGTAACCCAAAATAAAGCTTTTCATATAGAAGAGTTTATTACAGAGCCACTTCTTGTATTTAATCAAGGGTGTGGATATCGCTCTAAATTAGAACGCTGGCTAAAAGATGAAGGGTTGTTACCAAAACGCATCATGGAATTTAATATATTAGAGACGATGTTACATAGCGTGGCACTTGGTCTCGGAATTACGCTTGTACCACAATCAGCCGTCAAATATCTTTCAACAACTGGGAAAGTATATTGTCATTCAATCCCTGAAAAGTATGGAACGTTTTCAACTGTATTTATCCGTAGAAAAGATGCTTATATGACAAGCTCTATGCAAAGCTTTCTCCAAATTGTGAAGGAGCATCATCATATGAATATGCTATAAAAGCCCGATTGGTCGAGCTAATCATCCGTAGGGGATAAAGCCTCCACGGATTAAAGTTTCACTTTCTATCTCATTCCACATCTATTATTCGCTATAATAAAAACGAGTAACAGATTAGGGGGATGGAAAATGAATACACAGCTATTTCGTTTCTTTTTTTGCATATTGCTACTACTTGTTCTGAGCACAGGTTGTAGTAATACAAACGGCACTAAAAAAACAAATGCAAAAGAAGAAAAAACAGTGGAATTAACAATCTCAGCTGCAGCTAGTTTACAAGATGCTCTGCAAGATATACAAAAGCAATACGAGAAAAGTAATTCGAATATAAAACTTTCCTTTAATTTTGGAGGATCCGGTGCTCTTCAACAACAAATTGAACAAGGAGCTCCGGCTGATCTTTTCTTTTCTGCGGCAGAAGATAAATTTCAAACTCTTGTTGAAAAAGGGTTTATTGATCAAAAAGAAGCAAAGAACTTATTGGGAAATGAACTTGTATTAATCGTACCTAAAAATAGCTCTATACACGATTTACAGGCACTAAAAAGTGCACAGGCAACAAAAATTGCGATTGGTACACCTGAATCTGTACCCGCTGGACAATATGCAAAGGAATCTCTGATCCATTTACATGTATGGGATGCCGTTCAACATAAACTGATTTATACAAAAGACGTACGACAAGTTTTAACATATGTAGAAACAAACAATGTTGAGGCTGGTATTGTCTATAAAACAGACGCACTGATTTCTGAAAAAGTAAAAATTGCAAGCACAATACAAAGTGACGCCCATGAGCCAATTCATTATCCGCTGGGAGTAATTAAAAACACAAAACATAAAAAAGAAGCGACTGCATTTTATCAGTACTTACAATCAAAAGAAGCAACGGCTATCTTTCAAAAACATGGATTTAAAGTATTACCACAATGATTTCATTTCATAATTTTTGGTCACCTATTTTGCTTTCTTTACAAGTTGCTACTTGTGCTACCATTATCGTCACAGTGTTTGGCACCATTATTGGACGAGCATTATCTCGCTCCACATGGCGCTATAAAACACTGTTAGAAACAGTATTTTTACTACCAATGGTATTACCTCCAACTGTAATTGGTTTTTTCTTAATTATTATCTTTGGTAGAAATAGTATCTTTGGTAAATGGTTTGAAACACTATTTCAACAATCCATCATGTTTACAACAGTAGCTGCAATTATCGCTTCTACTGTTGTCGCCTTTCCACTCATGTATCAATCAGCAAAAGCAGGATTTTCTACAACAAATAGAGGAATTGAAGATGGAGCGCGAGACCTTGGGGCAAATGAATTACAAGTATTTTTACACGTGACATTGCCACTTGCTTTCCCTTCTCTTCTTAGCGGAATCATTTTAAGTTTTGTCCGTGCTTTAGGAGAGTTTGGAGCAACACTCATGTTTGCTGGAAATATACCGGGAAAGACACAAACCATCCCAACCGCTATTTATATGGCAATCGATGCAAGTAACATGGAGCTTGCATGGATGCTTGTTTTAACAACTGTTGGTATGTCGCTGTTGTTTTTATTACTTGTTCAATTCCTTAATAAACGGATCACTTCTACATAACAGCAGCTATGTCATATGCTGCTGTTTTTTATCTCACATTAACATGCTCGGTCGAATTGATAATTAACGAAAGACGAAGGCCTCCCCATGATTAAAGTTTCACTTTATTTCCCGCGAAATGAAATAATTTAATAAATCTTTTAAATATATATTTTATTTGAATTTACTTTCTAAAATACACACTTTCCTGCTATTATATTGGAGTGCATAAAAAAGCCAAAAAATGAAAACGCATAAATTGGAATGAAAACGCATTTATATAGATTCATATAAAGTGAAACTTCACTTAGCACGTTAATACGAGATAAATGTCTACTTCACTTTCAAAGTGCACAATCTTTAAAAAGTTTCACGTGAAACTTTTTCCGGTTACACAATTAAAATTATTTTCATATAACAAGAAGGGAGTCTTCTAATGGACATTTTATTAGCGCTTCTTCCTGCATTAGCATGGGGAAATATTTTATTAGTAAGCGTAAAAATGGGTGGCGGTGCTTACAGCCAAACTGTTGGTATGACAATCGGTGCACTATTCTTTGCAACAATTATGTATGCTTTCACGACACCTACTTTAACATTAACAATTATGATTGTCGGTTTCATTTCTGGTCTATTTTGGGCTCTAGGACAAGTAAACCAATTAAAAACCGTTGAGAAATTAGGTGTTTCAACAACTGTTACGATTTCAACAGGTATGCAACTTGTAGCTACTACATTGTTTGGTGTAATTGTATTCGGTGAGTGGTCAACGACAACTACAATCATTATGGGAACGATTGCAATCATTCTTATTGTAATCGGTGTTATTTTTACTTCTTTAGATGATAAAGAAAATGCACAACCACCTGGACAACTGAAAAAAGGGGTCGTTACTCTTATTATTTCTACGTTCGGTTACCTTGTATATGTAATTATTATTCGTTGGTTTAATATTGATGGATGGGCTGCAATTTTACCACAAGCAGTCGGCATGTTTGTCGGAGCGGTTGTACTGACATCTAAACATAAGCCATTTAACAAATATGCAGTTCGCAACACATTATCTGGTTTACTCTGGGGTATCGGAAACTTATTCCTACTTCTTTCTTTAACACGTGTTGGCGTTGCAATCAGCTTCCCTCTTTCTCAAACAGGGATTATCATTTCAACATTCGGTGCAATTCTCTTCTTAGGTGAGAAGAAAACAAAACGCCAAATGATCTTTATTGCACTTGGTAGTGCTTTAATTATCGGCGGTGCTGTTTTACTTGGAATGACAAAAGGTTAAACATACTCCTAGTTCTATTTCTAGAACTAGGAGTTTTTTATATCCATTTTCCTGTACTGTGAGCATAAACTCCACCCCACTCATTATTACAAGGCATTTCTTTTTACATTCCCACCTCTCAAATGTTATATTGTAAGCAACTTACTTTTTTTCAAAAAGATAAAATGGAGGAATCACAATGAAGTTCACGAGTTTACAAGACTATGCTACGCTACATAACGGTGTAAAAATGCCATGGTTTGGCTTAGGTGTTTTTAAAGTAGAGGATGGTTCTGATGTCATTCATTCTGTAAAAACAGCAATTCAAAATGGGTATCGCAGCATTGATACGGCAGCAATTTATAACAATGAAGATGGTGTTGGTCAAGCGCTTCGCGAAAGTAATGTACCTCGTGAAGAACTATTTATTACATCAAAAGTATGGAATAGCGATCAAGGCTATGAATCTACGTTACAAGCATTTGAAACGAGTTTGCAAAAGCTTGGCTTAGAATACTTAGATTTATACTTAGTGCACTGGCCAGTTCAAGGAAAGTATAAAGAAACATGGAAAGCACTAGAAAAACTATATAAAGACGGGCGTGTTCGTGCAATTGGCGTGAGTAACTTCCAAATTCATCACTTACAAGACTTACTAGAAGGTGCAGAGATTAAACCGATGGTGAATCAAGTTGAGTATCATCCACGCTTAACACAAGAAAAACTACATGCTTTTTGTAAAGAGCATACCATTCAACTAGAAGCTTGGTCACCATTAATGCAAGGACAGCTTCTTGATCATCCTGTTTTACAAGAGATTGCAAAAAAATATAATAAATCTACCGCTCAAGTCATTTTACGATGGGATTTACAAAACGAAGTCGTTACAATTCCAAAATCTATAAAAGAACATCGTATTATAGAAAATGCGGATATCTTTAATTTTGAACTCACGAACGAAGACATGGAAAAGATTCAAGCATTAAATGAAAATCATCGCGTTGGTCCAGATCCAGATAACTTTGATTTTTAATATAAAGAAAACTCTCTCCTACCTATACGGTGGGAGTTTTTTCCATTTATTATAACTGAAAATTATGAATATATTTAGTTTGTTGACATTTCGTTTATGCAGGTGATAAGATTTTGAATAATCAAAGAAACAAAAAATTAATATTTGTCTATTATGTTTACTCATTGTATCAAGAGAGGTGGAGGGACTGGCCCTTTGAAACCTCGGCAACAGGTTCGCGTGCGAATACTGTGCCACTTCCTGCGAGCAATTTGCTCGAAAGATAGAATGAGGGACTTTGTTTATAAATGTGCGCACGTTTTAAACATGTAAATCCCTCTTTCTTCATATGAAAAGAGGGATTTTTTCATTTCCCTCACAATTGTTGGCCAACAAAAATATACAGGCAAATAGACAAACAATTTGAGGAGGAATTTATGATGACAAGAAAGTACAAATCAGCAATTGCATCTATTTTAGGAGTGAGCCTACTATTTACAGGATGCTCAAATACAAAAGATGATACAAAACGTGCAGGTGCAAAAGAAAAAGCACCCGATAAACAAGTATTAAACTTAGTGGCTGGCACTGAGATTCGTACAATGGATACGGCCCGCGCTACTGATACTGATTCTGGACAAGTAATGCGTAATGTATTTGAAGGATTATACAATCTTGGCGAAGGGAATAAACCTGTTCCTGGCGTTGCTAAGTCTCACGATGTAAGTGAAGATAAAACAAAGTATACATTCCATTTACGAGAATCAAAATGGTCAAACGGCACACCTGTTACAGCAAAAGATTTCGTATTTGCTTGGCAACGCGCAGTTGATCCCAATACCGCATCTGAATATGCATTCTTATTCTTCGACATTAAAAACGCGAAGAAAATTAATAACAGTGAGCTCACGCCAGATCAATTAGGAGTAAAAGCAATCGATGACTATACACTGGAGGTAGAACTTGAACGTCCTGTTCCCTTCTTTATTAGTTTAACAGCGTTCCCTACATTCTTACCAATTAATGAAGAATTTTATAAATCACAAGGTGAGCAATACGCATTAGAATCGAATACTCTTATTTATAACGGTGCATTTACATTAGAAAACTGGAAGCATGAACAAAGTTTCCAATTTAAAAAGAATGAAAACTACTGGGACAAAGATACTGTAAACCTTGAAGAAATTAATTTTAATATCGTAAAAGAACATTCAACTGCATTAAACTTATATGAATCAAACCAAATTGATCGAATCGGTTTAACATCAGATCTTGTTGATAAATATCGAACTGATAAAAACTTTAAAGAAAGACCAGACGTTGGTGTACAATTTCTACGCTTAAACCAACAAAATAACGTACTTAAAAATGTTCATGCTCGTAAAGCAATCGATCAAAGTATCGATAAGAAAGCATTTGTAAATGTATTACTCAATGACGGCTCTCTTCCTGCTTACTCCCTTGTACCAAAAAACTTTGTACAAGGCCCTGATGGAAAAGACTTCCGGGCTGAAAATGGTGATTTAACGAAAGAAAACCCAAAAGAAGCAAAAACATTATGGAAGAAAGCAAAACAAGAATTAGGAGTAGAGAAAGTAACACTTGAGCTATTAACAAGCGATAGCGACTTATCAAAAAAGACGGGTTCATATTTAAAAGAGCAATTAGAAAAAAATTTAGATGGACTAACAGTTAACATTAAATCACAACCTCGTAAACAGCAAGTTACATTACTATTAGATGGACAATATGAAATTAGCATTGATGGTTGGAGCCCTGATTTCGCAGACCCAATTACATTTTTAGATCTATTTGAAACAAATAACCCTTATAACTTAAATCATTATTCTAATCCAAAATTTGATGATTTAATTAACAAAGCAAAAACAGACTTAGCTAGTGACGAAAAAGCACGTTGGGGAGCATTAAAAGAAGCTGAGAAAATTCTATTTGAAGATGCTGTTATTGCGCCTCTGTACCAAAACGGATCTTCTTACTTAGAACGCTCATATGTAAAAGGAATTGTCGAAGTTGATTTTGCAGGTCCATTAAACTTTAAATGGGCAAAAATTGAAAAATAATTTTACACGGTATCCTCTTTAGGATACCTTTTTTATTTCACATACATAAATAGAGAAAAATTGGTAAAACTTTTATTGAATAACATTTCTTAAGGAGGATTATGTCATGAAAATTTTATTTTCAATTTTACTATCACTTATGTTAGTACCTGTTATTACTGGTTGTAACAATACGGCAACAGATACAAATGATAATAATGGTGATAAAAAAGTAACTGAAGATACAACAAAAGACAACGTAGATGATAAAACTACTAATAGAGGTGAAGATTTAAAACTTAATTTTAACAACTTTGACTTAGGTGTCGACTATCAAGATGCAGCAAAAGACTACGAAGCGGAGTATCAAGCAAAAACAGATACTGAAGCAATGGAAGCAAAAATTCAAGATCCAAAAGCAAATGGGGTTTTAACTGGCGATGAAGCGATGAATAAAGTACAGCCACTTCTAGAGCAACTAAAATTTGATAAAAATACTACAGATCAAGAAGTAATTGATGAAGTAATTAATGTATTTCAGTTAGATAAAGATTATCAAAAGTTCGATTTAGAAGTTGTCTTTACAGACGGAACAAAGAAAGAATATAAAGTTCAAAAATAAAGTGAAACTTCACTCAGTGGGAGTTTTCTTTACCTCCCACTAAACCTCTTCGTTTCTCTCAAACGTTGAGGTAGCAATGTTACAGCTTACAATAAAAAACATCTTAATCTTAGTAGCATAGACCCTAACTTTGGTCTATGCTACTTTTTTAAATCAATCTAACAATCCAAAAAGTCGGCCTACTTATAGTTAATCTCCACTTCCCCTATAACAAATTACCCTGCAAAAAAATCCAAATATATACATAAAATAATTTTAATGTCATTGTTTTTCTTTATTTACTTGATAGAATAGTATATAGGAAAAATACTATAAAAAGGAGAACGGTGACATTATGTTTAAGAAAGCTATAGCATTTGTTCTAGCATCTAGCATTGTATCTATTCCTGTTAATAGTTATGCCGAGGTGTCAGCAGACAAAACAAATACTCTTGAAATTTCTTCAAAACAAGCTGGATGGGTACAGAAAAATAATAATTGGTACTATTTCAATCCAGACGGTACATTCAAAACAGGATGGGCGACAATTGAAAATACATATTATTATTTCCAAAATGATGGAAAAATGAAAACCGGGTGGCTCTCTTACAATGGATCTTGGTATTATTTAAACAAAAACGGTGCTATGCACACTGGGTGGCTTCAACTTGGTGATTCTTGGTACTATATGCAAAAGGACGGTGCCATGCGTACGGGATGGCTCTCCTATAACGGCGCTTGGTATTACTTAAATAATAACGGTGAGATGTATACCGGATGGCTCTCCTATAACGGCGCTTGGTACTACTTAAATAATAACGGTGGAATGCATACCGGGTGGCTTCAGCTTGATAATACTTGGTATTATTTACAAAACAATGGTGAAATGCATACAGGATGGCTTCAGCTAGGTAATACTTGGTACTATTTACAAGGAAACGGTAAAATGCATACGGGTTGGCTTCCTTCTTATGGATCTTGGTATTATTTAAACCATAACGGCGCTATGCATACGGGATGGCTTCAGCTTGATAACACTTGGTACTACATAAATGATCAAGGTATTATGCATACAGGATGGCTTCAACTTGGTGATACTTGGTACTACTTCCAATATAGTGGCACTATGCAAACCGGTCTCACTACAATAGGTGCATATGAATATTACTTTGCAGAAAACGGTGAGTGGCGTCCAGATAATCATATTACCGCAGCATCATACGTAGACCTAGATTTAACACTAGCTTCTACTATTACTGGAAAAGAGATTGATAATTTCATTGCGAAATATCATCCAGATAGTCCACTCATTGGACATGGTCAAGACTTTGTAAATGCACAAACAAATCACGGTGTAAGTGCTCTTTATTTAGCTGCACACGCTATTTTAGAATCTGCTTATGGGAAATCAGAAATTGCCTACCGAAAGCATAATTTATTTGGGTTACGTGCCTATGACCGCGATCCTTTTAAACACGCAAAATATTTACCTACTTTTGGGGATAGTATTGCCTACAATGCCAACTATGTACGTGAATTTTATTTAGAAGCAGATGGAAAATACTATAACGGTCCAACTCTAGTTGGTATGAATGTAATGTACGCCTCTGATAAAGAATGGGGTACAAAAATTGCAAGCATTATGGAACGTATGAAGCCTTATAAAGCAACGGATTATCGTTTTGCAAAACAATTAAAACAAAATCCTGAAATACTAAATGTAAATGCATTAGGAGAAGAAATTCCATATACAACATATGCGGCTAATTCTGTTGCATCTGTTCGCTCTGCTGGTGCTTACTACCAAGTACCGTACCCATTTAATTACACAATTAAAAGTTCAGATGTAGATGTAAAAGAAAATAAAGTTGGTACGTTAACAGCCGGGGCTTCTATTACAGTGTATCGTGAAGATCCAAATGGATTTGTAGAATTCTCCTTTACAGCTGACGGAACAAAGTATTGGACAATGAAAAGTAACTTAAGTATGTAATAAAAATATCCTCTTTCACATGTTTGAAAGAGGATATTTTTTATTTATTCGATTGTTGTTCAGCCTTAAAACGATTGTAATATGTAACGGCTGTTGCTAAATGCACTTCAATATCACGAAGTAATGCAACATCCTCATCTTTCGCTAAACTGTCTAGTTTTTTCAGTGCCTTTTCCGATTCATCTAAAAAACCTACGTATAATCCATGCTCATGTTTTTTTGATTCTGGCACTCGAATCTCACTTCGAATATGCTCTATATCAGCTAAAGCACTTTCTGTTACTTCTTGTACATCTTTTTTGAAGTCTGGATGAAAGATTGCTTTCCCACTTCTTTCATTTGCAACTTCCCAAAGCTGCATCGCTTCATTAACGTCTTTATTTAACTTATCTTCATACTTCTCATGTATTTCATTATAAACTTTCAAATCTTCCGCATTATCTTCACTACTCTGCTTTGGCTGTTCAACTTTCTCTGTCACTTCTTTTTTCGGCTCATTTCCGACGCAGCCTGTTAATAGTAACATACTCCCAAGTAGAACACTGCCCCAAATGGTGTACTTCATTCTCAACTACTCCTTTTATAAAACATCATCTCTTGTCATTATAACGAGAACAAACTTAAAATGACACTGACAAGCAACTCTTTTTATACATACCATCATTTTTGTCACAGTATTGACACTTTATACGATAAGAAAAAGCGATAGAAAATCTATCGCTTTACTTCTGTAAATTACTATTTGTAAACTCGGAAACAGAAGACATTGTTTCACCTGTATCTAAATATGTCATCTGCACTGCATCGCCTACTTCTGTAAACATTGCATATGGGAAATCTTTTGCAGAGACCATAAACACTTTTTCTTCATTTTCTAATAAGACAAAAACAATTGTATTTTCGCCTGTCTTCTCTTTATACACACGCTGCACTGTCCCATCAATTTTCGCTTCTTTTCCATCAGAAGTTGGACGTGCTGCATCACCACTTCCAGTTAGTACACTCTTATACTTTTTAAAAGCTTCTTTTTGTGATGGAGCAGTTGCAAATACTTTTGCATTAGAAGCTGCAACAACGGCATATGCACGTACTAATCCACCGTCATCTACAACTGGTACAACCCAAGATGGTTTTCCATATACGTTGTAAATAACAGGCATCGTCCCATGCCATTTCTCACGTTTAAATGAGTTATCTACAACTTCCTCTGCAGCAGATCCGTCCATAATCCCTTTTACCTGATCTCCATTAAAGTAAGACAATTTTCCTGTTCTCGCATCAACTAAAGAATATCCTAATGCAGAGTCTACTCCTTCTTTCGGTGAAGTAAAGTCTGTGAAGTAATACAACTTCCCATCTTTCCCAAATATCGGTGTTACTCCTTCTTTCGTTCCCCAAGCTGTTGGTTCTCTAACATCTGTTTGAGAGAACTTCGTATTCCAAAAACCATGTATATATTTACCAAAGTATGTATTTAAAGTAGAAGCTGTTTCGTAATTTAATACACCATCAATAAACTTTGGTGCTGTATCACCTTCATACTTTTTCACATCTCCAGTCTCAGCGTTTACAACAACAACACCTTTTGGTACAAACCCCGAACGACCAGATACAAACTCTCCATATGTCAGTGTGTAGAATGGTTTTCCATTATCATCTACTTCAAATTTTGGTTTTCCTTTAAAAATCAAGTCTGGTTCTGCCTTACGAACAACACGTTGTAAGTTATCACCAAAGAACATACTTGGAACATATTTCATCTTATATCCTAAATGTAACTTTGCTTCGGCATCTGGGTTTGTTCCAGACATCGTTACATAACCTGGAATCGTTTCAGCTTTACGTGACTTAAAAAATCCAGACACTTCAATTGGTGCAACATATAAGGCTTCACCGTTAACCATTTGTGGTGTAAGCTCTCCTAATTCAAAATAAGAAACTTTTGGAATATCTCCAAATACTTTCTTCATTTTATTTGCCGCTGTTTTTGGCGGTACCGTAAACGGCTGATCTTCCTCTGTAAACGGTTCAGAAATATCTTTTTCTTCTTTCACAACAGATTCATACTTATCTTTAGAAATCACAATATCATGTATATATCCAAAATAACCGTAAACGGCAAATAAAATGAATACAGTAGCTCCCTTTATTTGTGACTCTAGCTTCCCTTTTTTGGCCTGTCCTAAAAAACTTAATAAAATTAAGATGGCGATTGCCACTGCATAATATGTAATGATTGAATCTACTCGATCATCAATTAACCACAAATATTCATAGACTATGACCCCAATCCAAAATAAAGCAGGAATAATCCAAATAGGTGAAGACTTCCGTTTTACAACCTTCTGTTTGTCCCCATCAACAGTACGAAGCCCCCCGCCACTTCTTGTCCATGGAATCATAAACAATGTTAATACAGCTAAAATAATAAATTTAATCAATGGCACCGTCTCCTTCTATTGTGTATTTCTTCTAGTATACCGAAAATAGGAGAGATAATCCAAAACTGGTAAAAAGAAAACTCTTTTTCTTTTTATCTATTTTTAGTACATATAAATGCCAAGTAAAGAAAGGACATAACACCCCCTCTTTTTAGGTCGGAGAGAGCATCTGGCCATGCATAGAAGCGGTCAGGGCCTTTTTCAGCCACATGTGAAGTGAAAAAAAAAATCTAGAGAGTGTAGATTCCGCTGTATTCTATGTATCAGGAATTTAGATTTCAAAAAATTAAAATGGATTTATTCCTTATTAACAGACTTACATTCAGTGAGGATAAAGAGAACCACCACTAAGTGAAGTTTCACTTTATATAAAAATAGAAGACTCTCATAGAGAAAGTCTTCTATTCACATTACATTACTTTTTTCCAAACATCTGCTTTACCTGGCGTTTCTCCTCTTGTCCACCATTTTGCTTCATATGTAACACCTTCAAATGTTACACGGTCTCCGCCAAAGTATACTTTATCGTTTTCCCATGCTAATACAACATTACTAATGAGTCTCCATGCATCAGATTTTTCCGGTTCATTTCCTACTGTCCAGTAGTTGGCTTTATATTGAAGTCCTTTATATTCTACAATCATTCCACCTACATATACTTTTGTGGGGTTCCACTGTTCTACATGTGAATGAGAGTTTGATTTCGTTTTTACAACTACTTCTTCCGTAAGTGCTGACGTATTTCCTGCTGCATCAACTGCACGTACTGCATATTTATATTCTGTATCTTCTTGCACGCTATGGTCTACATAAGATGTTCTTGCTGTTTCTGCAATTACTTTGCCATCGCGAACAATTTCATATTTCACCACTCCTACATTATCTGTAGACGCATTCCATGCTAGAGAAACACCATGCATTTCATGTTCAGCACCTGTAAAAGTAGATGGTACTGTTGGTGCTTCTTTATCGATAGCTGCAGCTTCTTTCGTTATTACTTTAAATGCTGCACTTTCATCTGATTTATTTCCTGCTGCATCAACTGCGCGTATTGTATACGTATATTCTGTATTTGCTTGTAATCCTTGATCTGTATACGCTACATTTCCACTTTCTCCAACAACCTCTCCGTTGCGAAGAATTTCGTATTTCATGACACCTACGTTATCCGTAGATGCCGACCACTTTAGCTCAACACTATTCGCAGTTTGCCCTGGTGAAAGAATAGAAGTTGGTACTGTTGGTGCTTCTTTATCCGCAGGAACACTTCCATCATTGATTAAATTCACATCCATTACTTGATAGAAAGCATTTGGTGTATCTGCAATTTCCCACACACCTAAAATAACATGATATCCATCACGGTCCGTTGGCACATTAATCTCATGAGATTCGTAAGATGATGGCTTTTTTCCACCTTCATGAATATAACCAATCTGCTCCAAATCAGCTCGTGTTAACGGCTTATTTGGATCCCAATCTTTTTTTGTAATATAATATTTCCATTCAGCTGTACTGTGCGGTGCTGTAAGGCGCCAAGTAAACGTGTTCTTACCACCCTTCATCGTTACCTTATTCCAGCGATCTACAGTCTGAACGTCAAGTTGCTTGAAAATACCACCGCTTGCAATCTGTCCATCTGCTGGTCCAAGCTTTGGAAACGTCCCTTGCGCTTCAATACTTTGAGGCTCGTATTGCACTGGTCCACAATTTAAGTTTTGCCCTGTCTTACACATATAAGAACGACTTGTTGGTGATTCAATATAACCATGGGCAGAAGCTGTCTCTGCAAATGCCGTTCCCATAATTCCACACACTACAAGTAGCGGTGCTGTTTTTAATAATGTTTTGTTCCATTTCTTTTTTTGTTTTCCCATATCGTTTGGTCCTCTCTTTTTTAGTTTTTTAAGAAACCTTTTATATTATAATATAAAAATTTATAAATTTATATTAAATGATTTGTTTTTTAAAAAAACGTCCACATTTTTTCAAAAAAAAGAAGCGTTTTATAACACTTCTTCTATACATGTCATCCAAACAAATGACATGCTACTTGATGATTTTGATCAATTTGAATCATAGGGGGTACAGCTGTTGCACATTTCTCCATGGCATGAGGACATCTTGTTCTAAATTTACATCCTGATGGTGAATGGAGAGGACTCGGTACCTCTCCTTGTAAAATAATACGTTCACTTGCTACTTTTGTTGGATCCATATCCGGAATAGATGAAAGTAAAGCCTTCGTATACGGATGAGCTGGTTTTGTATATAAATCGTCACTACCGGCAATCTCAACGATGTTACCTAAATACATCACACCAATTCGATCCGAAATATGTCTTACCATTGATAGATCATGAGCGATAAATAAATATGTTACTCCTGTTTCTTCTTGAATATCTTGAAGCATATTAATAACTTGCGCCTGTACAGAAACATCTAATGCTGAAATAGGTTCATCACATAAAATAAAATCTGGCTTCACTGACAGCGCACGTGCAATACTAATTCTTTGTCTTTGCCCTCCGCTAAACTCATGTGGATATCGATATAAATGTTCTTCTTTTAAGCCAACCTTTTTTAAAAGATCTAAAATAATTCCCTTCCGCTCTTCAACCGAGTATGAACCATGAATATTCATCGGTTCACTAATAATTTCAAATACATTCATTGTTGGATTTAAAGAAGCATATGGATCTTGAAAAATAATTTGCATCCTTTTTCTATACTCCATTAAATCTTTCCCTTTTAACTTCGTAATATCTTCTCCATCAAAAATAATACTTCCTGAAGTTACATTGTGCAGACGAATAATACTTCTACCTGTTGTTGATTTTCCGCAGCCTGATTCTCCTACAAGCCCAAATGTCTCACCTTTTCTTATCGTGAAGCTAAGATCGTCTATTGCCTTTAATTGCTCCGTTTTTCTACCGAACAATCCTTTTTTTATAGGAAAGTATTTTTTTATATTTCGAACTTCAATTAAATTATTGTGCTCCAACAAGCTCACCTACTTTTCTATCTATTGTTCCGTCATTTAACCAGCACATCGAGCGCCTTTCTTTACCTAGCTCAAAATAAGGTGGACGTTCACTCCCGCAGATTTCCATCTTATATGGACAACGCTCTGCAAATGGGCAACCTTTCGGTGGATTTAGTAAGCTTGGTGTAACACCTTGAATGGGAACTAGTCTTTCTCTCACCCCATTTCTTACTTTAGGCAATGAATTCAATAGTCCTTTTGTATATGGATGATTTGGTTGTTGGAAAATATCAATTGCATTCCCTTCCTCCATTACTAAACCTCCATACATGACAATAACTTTTGTACAGTTTTGCGCCACAATTCCTAAATCATGTGTAATTAATAGTAGTGACATATTCGTTTCATCTTTTAATGTTCTCATTAAATCTAAAATTTGAGCTTGTATCGTTACATCTAAAGCAGTTGTAGGCTCATCTGCAATTAACAACTCTGGATAGCAAGACATCGCCATCGCAATCATAATTCGTTGCTTCATTCCTCCGCTAAGTTCATGTGGATACTGTTTCATCCTTTCTCCTGGTGAAGAAATCCCAACCTGTTCCAATAACTTAACAGCTATATCAAAAGCTTGTTTTTTCTTTACTTTTTGATGACGCATAATGACTTCTGTAAGCTGCTTTCCAATTTTAATAACTGGATTTAATGAAGACATTGGGTCTTGCGAAATCATAGAGATTTGGTTTCCACGCACAGCTCGCAACTCTTTTTCTGATTTATTCAACATGTTTTCATTTTGAAACAGAATCTCGCCTTCCTTTATTTTTCCCGGACGATTAATAAGCGCCATAATAGACTTTGCCATTACGCTTTTACCACTTCCAGATTCCCCTACAATCCCAACGACTTCTCCTTTATTTATATCGAAAGTAACTCCTCGAACCGCTTCAACCTCACCGTTTTCCGTAAAAAAGGATGTCTTTAACCCTTTTATTTGCAATAGTTTATTTGACACGTTCTTCACTCCCCCTTATTCACTTCACGAATTATTTTGCTTTGGTGAAAATACCGTCTTTAATGCGTCGCCTAGTACATTAAAGCTTAGAACGGTTAATAAAATAAGAAAACCTGGGAAAAGTGTTAAATACCAAGCCTCACCAATGTATCCTTGTGCATTATTTAGCATACTTCCCCATGAAGAGTCCGGCTCTCGAATACCTAATCCTAAGAAACTAAGCGATGACTCCATTAAAATCGCAGTTGCATTTGTTAATGTTGCTGCAATAATAATTGTGGAAGCGATATTTGGGATAATGTGTCTAAAAATAATTGCAAATGAATTTTGGCCTGATACTTTTGCATATAAAACATATTCGCGTTCCTTCACGGATAACGTTTCTGCCCGTACAATGCGTGCCGTATCCATCCACGTCATAAATCCAATAATTAAGATGAGCGTCATAATCCCTGGCTTTAAATATGCATTTAAAAGTAACATCAAGAAAAATGAAGGGATCGACATTAATATTTCTACAATCCGCATTAAAAAATTATCTATTTTCCCGCCAAAATATCCGCTAACTGTTCCAACTAACGTCCCTACTGAAACAGAAACAATCATAGATAAAAAGCCAACTGCAAGAGAGATTTGCCCTCCATATAAAGCACGCGTTAAATAATCTCTGCCATAGTCGTCTGTTCCAAAAGGATGTGTGAGACTAGGAGTCTGCAGTCGGTCTGGAATTGACATTTTGCTAGGGTCATAAGGTGATAGAAATGCAAATACAGAAACAACCGTTAACAACGTCAATGTTCCTATCGCCATAAGTACAAATTTATTTTGCGTTAACTCTTTCTTTACACTTTGTAATCTCCGTTTGTTCATCTCTACTCACCCCCTCATTCGAATACGCGGATCAACAATGCCGTATAAAATATCAGCAATTAAATTACCGAGAATTAACATAACTGATGATAACAATGTGATTGCCATGATAACTGGATAATCAAACTTAAATATAGAATTTACCCCTAAGGAACCAAGCCCTGGCCATGAAAATACTGTTTCCGTAATAAAAGCTCCACCAACTAAGCTTGGAATAGACAACCCAAAAATCGTTACAATTGGAATTAACACATTTCGTAACACATGGCCAAATAATACACTTCTCCTCGAAGCACCATATGCATATTGTGTTTGCACGTACTCTTCTCCTAGTTGTTGAACTGTGCTAGAACGAATGTATCTCACGTACACCGATACATTTTGAAAGGCAAGGACCGTACATGGTAAAATACCGTGCTTGATTACATCTAAAATAGAATCTTCCCCAACTGTACGCATCCCCATACTCGGAAGAAGGTTCCACTTTAATGAAAATAAATAAATTAATAATAAAGCGAACCAAAAAACAGGCATCGAAATCCCAACATATGAAATAAAGTTTACTATTCGATCAAATAAAGAATTTTTCTTAATTCCACTCAATAACCCTAACGGAATAGCAATACAAAACGATAGAATAAGAGATAAACCCATAAGCCCAATTGTAGCTGGTAACCGCTCTACAATTAGCTCAAACACAGGCTTATGACTTAAAAGTGAATAGCCAAAATCCCCACTTAAAATACTTTTCAGCCATAATACATATTGAATATAAATGGGTTGATCTAATCCTAAACTTGCCCGCATACGCTCAACATCAACCGGACTCATATTTGGTGTTACAAAGTTTCGAACCGGATCCCCCGGAGCGAGCTTAATTAATACGAAAGAAATAATAGAAATGACAAATAATAGCGGTATCGCATTTAAAAGCCGTTTCACAATTACTGTCCTCATGCTTGTGCCTCCCCCTCATTACATACCGTAAAAAGTCATGATAAAAAAGCTGATAAAATACCAGCTTTTTTATTTGTACTCAAATGCACTATTGTACTTCATAAATCTTCGATAAATCTTCAAACATTGTGACAGGAATTGCATGTGCTTCCTCTAACCCACCATACTTTTTATCCACTGCAATTACTGCTTTTGGATATGCAATTGGAAAGTATGGTACATCTTCAGCAATCGTTTTTTGAATTTCATGGTACAGTTTTGCACGCTTCTCTTTATCAGTTTCTACAGCTGCATCTGCCCATAACTGATCTAGTTCAGCATTTTTATAACGAGCATAATTATATTCTGCATCGCTTAAATATAGACTCTTATATACGTCTGGTTCTGGTCCCATAATATAGCCACCAAACGTGATATCATAATCTTTATTTTCTTTATCTAAACTCTTCTCACTTGCTGCACTCGCATCCAATGCTAACAACTCAACTTCTAAGCCCACTTCTTTTAACTTTTGTTGCGTGTACAGCGCTAAGCTTTCCATTACTTTATTGTTCGTCACATACATGACACGAACCGTTTCGTTTTCTTTCACACCAGCTTCTTTTAATAATGCTTTTGCTTTCTTTTGATCATGTTTGTATTTTTTCACATCCGAAGAATAGTGAAGTGTACCTGGCGTTAAAATCGAATGCGCTGGTTCTGCAAACTGATCAGAGACAAACGCAGATTGAATCATCTCTTTCTTATCTAAAGCATGCGCAATCGCTTGGCGCACTTCTTTCTTCTGCATTAACTCATTATTTAAGTTATAAGACATGTAGAATAATCTTTCCTCCGGGAATAGCACCATAGAAAATTTGTCTGTCTCATTTAGTTTCTTATAGTCTTGCGGTTCAATCATCTTCATATTAATTTGACCATTTTGCAGCGATACATTTGCTGTGTTACGGTCTTTTACAACACGATATACAACGGAATCTAACTTTGGCTTTCCTGCAAAATAATCATCAAAGCGCTCTAACACAACATACTCGTCTGTTTTAAATTCTTTAAACTTAAACGGTCCTGAACCGATAGGATGATTATTTTTTTCACTCTTCATTAAATCCGTTTCATTTTCAAATACATGTTTTGGAATCGGGAAGAAGTCATTTAATACTCCTTCGAATGAAGCACTAACTTGTGGCAATACAAACTGAGCCGTGAGTTCATCGACCTTCTCCACCTGAACTGGTTGCCCTTTAAAAATAAAGTTTTCACGTCTTGAACTACTTTGCTTTTCATCTAAAATCGATTCAACTGTAAAAACAATATCGTCCGCTGTAATTTTTTGACCATCATGCCACTTTAAATTATCTTTTAACTTTAATGTCCACGTTAATTGATCTTCCGAAGGCGTAAAACTTTCAGCAAGAACAAATTTCTTTTCTCCATTATGCATGTGATATAACGGTGCATATAACGCTTGCTGAATTGTTAATGATACACGATCATTTGCATAAAGTGGATTCATGGCATCCGGGTTATCACTCACACCAATTGTTAATGTGCCCCCATCTTTTGGACTCCCTGTTTCACTTGTACTATTTGAACTAGCTTGTTTTGCTTTCTCTTTTCCTCCTGAGCAAGCAACTAAACCAATCAATAAAAATAAAATAAATGATACCGTTGCTAACTTTCTTTTCATCTTATGTCCCCCTAATAAACATTTAATACCTATAAGAAAACTATGATTTAATGCCGAGTTTTCCTATAGGTATTAAATTATCACTAGAGGTAAATAAAGTCAATTATTTATTTACAGCAATATTTTAAACTTCCATTAAAAAAACCTCTTTTATGATGAAAGAGGTTTTTTCTTCTATTTACAAGCCAAAAACTCCACCTTAAAACTTAGTTTAAGCTAGAAGATTAACAGTTCAGTTCGGAAATGCGGAGTTCGTTTAACTAACCATCAGTAGAAGCTTTACTTTATTCACTCAATACTCTCCAATCCTTTGCTGCAAGCTGCTCACTGTATAACTTTGCATAGTAACCTCTCTGTTCCATTAGCTCTTCATGTGTCCCTAGCTCATCAATGCATCCCTCATGTAATAACACAATTTGATCTGCATTTTGCGTCGTATTTAACTTATGAGCAATAACAATGACTGTTTTCCCTTCAATTAATGTATCGATAACTTCTTTTATTTCCATTTCATTATCAGGGTCTAGCGAAGCCGTTGCTTCATCTAACAAAATAATTGGCGCACCTTTTAAAAATGCTCTAGCAAGAGATATCCGTTGTTTTTCTCCACCTGATAATGTCGAACCACCTTCTCCAATCATTGTGTCATATCCTTCTGCTAACTTCTCAATAAACTCATGGCAGTTTGCCTTTTTACAAGCTTCAATGACTTCCTCTTTTGTCGCTGATGGTTTCCCCATCAATACGTTCTTGTATACTGTATCATTTAGAAGAAATACACTTTGGAACACCATGCTTATATGCTTTAACAAACAATCAGGATGTATTTGTTGAATTGAAATACCACCAATTGTTATATCTCCTTCATCTGTATCCCAAAAACGTGTCAGCAAATTAAACACTGTGCTTTTCCCTGATCCTGAAGGGCCAATTAATGCTGTCATTGCATGCTCTTTTGCTGTAAAATTCATATGTTTTAACACCGGTTGATTTGCTTCATATGAAAATGAAACATTGGAGAATTGAATGTTATAATTCGGAAATTCCACCTCTTCTTGTTCATATGGTTGTAATTTTTGTTCGTAAATACTATTTACATGATCAACAGCAGCCGATAAAACGAAATATTCTGAATAT
Source organism: Bacillus manliponensis (assembly GCF_000712595.1). GTDB lineage: Bacteria > Bacillota > Bacilli > Bacillales > Bacillaceae_G > Bacillus_A > Bacillus_A manliponensis. Next base: position 29,810 of record NZ_JOTN01000018.1, on the reverse strand, counting down.
AACACGCTAAACGGCTTAAACAATGTGGAAATACCAAGTGAAATAATAATAAATGTCACCATAACTTCCGGTGTAATCGTACCGTCTATTAAAGAAAAAGAACCAAGTAGAAATAGGAGCGGTACAATAAAATCAATTAAAATAAAAAATAGTAAATTGACTGGTGCTAACGATAATTCTAACTTTATACTTATATCTCGATATTTTTGAAATGAAGACCGCAAACGTCCAAATGCTATGCCAGCTTGATTATGAGCACGAAATACTTTCATTCCATCAATGTATTCCATTACACGAGACAAGACTTCGGCAACAATATCCTGTTTTATTTTCCCACCCTTTTTACCTAAACGACCAGCAATCACTAATAATGGTATTGATAATAAAACCATTATTATCTGAGCAAATGCAAGCTTCGGATTTATAAAAAATGATACAACAAGAATATACGTTGTAATCATCACAACTTTTATCATTTCTCCTATAAGGTGGGTAATAACACGTTCAATACTAACCATATCAGCTGTACAGGAATTTATTAATGTACCGACACTTTGTTTTGAAAAATAACCAAGCGGTAACTGTTGGAGATGGTTTGATAAGTTTAGACGTGCATCACGAATCAATTCAGACCCTCTCACTTGTAACATATATTGTGAAGAAGTAATAACAAGTAAACGAAATACATAGGCTACAATTAAAATAACGAGAGACGTTTTGACCGTATCAAGTGTGAAAGTACCTCCCACTATATGCAATAACACATAATAGAGCACACCATAAATGGTCCCTGCACCAATTGTATCAAGCACCGTTAAAAAAATCGGAAAGTAGAGACGTTTCAAATTCCCACCTAAAATCGTTTGCAATTTCAGCATCATTTCAAACCACCTCCTCTTCGAACTTCTTATAACTTCTCCACATGTTTTCATACAATCCTTTTCGCTTCATTAAAGAGAGATGATCGCCCTCTTCAACAATATAACCTTCTTTAAAAGCATATATCCGATCTGCCTCAGCAATTGTATGCAACCTGTGCGCAATAATAATTGTCATTTTGTTTACTAACAAGCGGTTTAAAGCTCGCTGAATTTTCCTTTCATTTTCAATATCAGAGTGTGACGTTGCTTCATCTAAAATGACAATTGGTGAATCCTTTAGCATTGCCCTTGCAATCGCAATTCTTTGCTTTTGTCCACCGCTCACTTTCACACCATTCTCACCGAGGCGAGTTTCATATCCATTTGGCAATGATGTAATAAACTCATGAATTTCAGCATCTTTACACACTTGTTCTACTTGCTCTTTCGTATATGTTCTTCCCATCACAATATTATTCCAAATCGTATCCTCTGCTAAAAATGTATCTTGAAAAACAAAGGAGATAAGATCCATTACGTTTTCCTGCCTAATATCTTGAATACTAGCGTTATTAATTTGAATACACCCTTCTTCCAAGTCAAAAAAACGAGCTGCTAACTCACCGGCTGTTGTTTTCCCCGCACCAGAAGGACCAACAAAAGCAATCGTCTCACCTTTTGCCACATATAACGAAACATTTCGCAACACATAATGGTTTTCATACTTAAAAGAAACGTTACGAAAAGATAAGGATTCCACCTTATCTTTTTCAATTTCAATCTTACCAACACGCTGTGGTGTTTCAGCCCATATATGTTTTAAACGTGACACTCCTTCTAAAATGACCGCCACATTTCCACCAAAGTCTAGTAGCTGTTTCAAGGAAGACAAAAATGTAATACTTAGTACTAAAAATAATAAAAAGGCACTTGCCTCAATCGCTCCGTTTACCATCATCAAACCACCAATTGGAATAACAAATAATAATGACGACTCCGTTACTAATGAAAAGAGCGCATAATACGGCGATTGTTTCCGACTGATTTCAACCCACATCTTTTGGTATCCTTCAATGGCTACTCGTAATTTTTCAAAAGATGCTCCTGTTATATTAAAGGCTTTAAACACAAACATACCGCGAATATATTCAACAAAAGCTGCATTCATCCGTTCTAAATGCGTATGGTAACTGTTCATGTTTTGATTAAAGTTCTTGAACATAAGCGCTTGTAAAATGTAACTCAGAAGCAATGGAACGAGTAACACAAGTGATAATTTCCAATCAACAAATAATAAATAACTATATATGACAAATGGCGCTGCAATTGCTGCTGATAAGTCCGGAAGTTGATGTGCTAATGAACCTTCTATCTTTTCAATATCTTCATTAATTGATTTTTTTAGTTCACCAGAAGCTTTTTTTGTGAAATAACCAAGTGGTAATTTTGCTAAATGATCAATCGTCTTTACTCTTAGTTTGTATAATATGTTAAAAGCCGCGATATGAGAGAAAACACCCGAAATGGTAAGTAACAAAAACTTTAAGAGTACAAATACTGCTGTCCAAATGGCCCATCCTTTTATTTGAGTATAATTAGGATTTTCAAGCAGTAATTCATTTAAAATTTGATAAGCAAATAGAAATGGCGCAAAAGTAAGGATGGTACTACACACACTAAAAAGAACTGCGAATAATAGTTTACCTCGCTCTCCCTTCGTTTCTTTCCATAAAAACGATATGTTCGTTTCCTCCTTCACAGAACGTATCCCCCCTTGTATTCCTTCTGTTATCAATTAATGTAATTGATAACAGACATCATTTACCACTCTAAAAAAATAGAAATCAATCCAAAAAATATCCAGTCCCCTTTATAGAGAACTAGATATTTTTCAATTCTTATATTTCTTCCTATACTGCAAAGGTGTTTCAAACATCATCGCTTTAAAAGCACTCGTAAACTTACTCGGATTGCTATAACCAACTTCATTTGCAATTTTCGTAATGGAATCATCTGTTGTTTGCAATAATTGCGCTGCCTTCTTTAGCCTTTTCTTCTTAATGTATTGATAAACGGTACAGCCTACCAACTGTTTAAATCCTTCTTGTAACTCTAAAATAGGAATGTCATATATATGTACTAACTGCTTCACTTGAAGTGGCTCTGTAATATCACAATCAATTTTCTCTTTTATTTCTATGAGTTTCTCAAATTGTTTACCTTGTATATTTACTCCTCCGAGCTCTTCCTTCATACAGTACGATAAAAATTCAAGCACTTTTGATTTGAGAGATAAATAATCTGTCATTTCTTCATGTAAGCCATTCATCAATTGGCGTGCAATGATTCCATGTATCGGCGAACTCCGGACAATATAAAGAGGATCGTCTTTCTTAAACATCAATGTTGAAAGCTGCGACCATTTCTCTTCAATAACAAAAGAGCTTTGAACATTTAAATTTTCTTTCAGTACATCTATATTGAAATAAACAGAAATACCCGAAAACCCTTCACTTTCTCCTTCATAATAAGCCCAAGGGTTTGACCAATCAAAATACAATAATGTTCCTTTATGAACCGTTACAAAATCTTCTTCAGTGGAAAACCTCATTTTCGCCCATCCTGCTGTAATACATGTAATTTCAATCATGTTTTGCTCATAACTAAACGTATCCGATTGCATTCTCTTTGATGTACAGTCTTGAAAAATAACAAGTTCAACACCTGGCTCAATTATAATATGCAGGACAGATCCACTTCCATAATTCGGACAAACCTCATACCTTTCTCCAAGCCAAGTATCCCCAACTTTGTGCATATATTGTTTCTTTAATCCTTCATAGTGACTCTTTAAAAGACTATCGTACACCTCAGTCACCCCTTAATTGATAATTATTATCAATTATATTATAATTCTTCCGTGCTTTTCACTCATTTCCTACAATACGTAAAAAATTCCTTTTTAGATGCTAAAAAGGAATTACAAACTCTTTTTCATATACACATAAAAACGAATATCATTTTCCACTTTAGAAACACCATACTGAAAGCTATGCCTCTCTAAAATACTTTTCACAATCGCTAATCCCAATCCTGTTCCAGATACTTCTTTACTACGAGAGGACTCTAATACAAAAAACGGCTCCCATAACTTCATGATGTCTTCTTCTGATACTTCATTTATACCATTTTGAATAGTAAATCGTACTTCACCCCCACAATCTTCAATCCACACTTCAATCTGATTATTATTTGTATACTTCATCGCATTAGAAATTAAGTTGTTAAACACCATTTCCATTTTCGCTGCGTCAGCAGTGATAAGAACTGGATGTTTAGGATACTGCTCTTTCAGCATGATCCCTTTAGAGTGCAGCTCAATTTTATATTTACCTATTACTCGCTGAATAAGCGGAACCAGTTCAAACTCTTCTTTCTGTAAACGATCTCTTTCCATCTTTGAGAAACACAGTAACTCTTCGATTAAATTTGAAAGTTGGTCTGTTTGCTTAATAATTGTATCTACATACGTTCCATCATCTAATCCATCTTGTATTCCCATCGCATAAGCTTTCACAAGTGCAATAGGTGTCTTAAGTTCGTGAGTAATATCGCCCATAAATCGTTTTAAATGAGCATTTCGATCTATTAAGTCTTGATGTACATCATGTAAAGTGGCACTCATACGATTAATACTTTGTGCCAAATCACCAATCTCATCATTTGTTTTCACATCTGTCCTTTTGAAATGCAAGTTCGAAATATCTTCAGCAACCTCGCTTAATTCCTTTAAAGGTGTAGTAATCGCCTTTGATAATATCCAAACAATGATGATAACGAGCAACATAGAGAGTCCAAATATATATGCATTAAACGTATTTAACATCTCAATAATCTCATGAGATTGTGCAATAGAAATACCTGTTAAAATTAATAAATCACCTTTTACAGTATAATTCGCAAAAAAGCTCGCTTTTAATTTTTCTTGATCGTACAACTTATTCGTCTTTCCTTTATCTCTCACCTTCATTATCTCGTCTTCTGTAATCCATAGGCGATTTAATGTAACTCTTTTTTTAGTAAGTTGTGACCGTAATGATTCGTTAATTGCTTCTTCTGTACTTTTAATCGACGTATATACAATCGTGACATGCTCTTCTTTTTCCACTTCATCAATAAAGTCGTCCAGTTCTTCTATCGATATCACCTGGAGCTGCTCTGTAACACTTTGTACCTTCTCCCGGGTTTTATAAATCATATACTTCGGTAAAAAATAATTTGTTCCTAACAACGAAATCGTAAAAATAAAAACAATTGTAATAGAAATACTAATAAATAATTTTTTACCAAGTTTATTCACGTCTATCCTCCAAGCTATATCCTAATCCTCGATGTGTTTTAATAATATCTTCACCTATTTTTCTTCTTAACCTTCTAATATGCGTATCCACTGTACGCTCATCTCCAAAATAATCAAATCCCCACACCATATTTAATAGCTTCTCCCGTGTCAAAATCGTTCCCTTATGATGTAAGAAACATTTTAGAAGATCTAGTTCCGTCTTTGTCATATCTAACTCTCGTTCACCTTTATATACTTTGTTTTTTACCATCTTTATTTTCAAGTCTTGTACTTCAATCACATCTTCTTGATGAAGAAGCTTTTTCGCTCTCGTTAATAAAATCCCTGGATGAAATGGCTTTTTTATATATTCATCCGCCCCGCTTTGTAGTGCAGCCAATTCATCCTCATGTTCACTTTTCGCTGTTAACATTAACACTTTTATATCTGCTTGTTGTTTCATCTCCTGACAAACGCGAATTCCATTTACTTTTGGCATCATCCAATCTAAAACAGCCAAATCGATTCGTTCTCGGTAGAACACCTCTAGTGCTTCTGCACCATCTTTTGCAATATATACTTGAAAGCCTTCCTTCTCAAAGTATGCCTTTAAAATTTTCAACATATCTAGTTCATCATCTGCAATTAATACTTTCATACCGCTCCTCCATCACTCTTTGCTACTTATTAGCATACTCCTTTTTTGTTACATTCATTTGACATAACCTATTTCTTTACAAAAAGAGCACCACATAACGCAGTGCTCTTTCATTTTGTTTATTTTACTGCTTGTAGCTCTATTTCTTCTAAAATCAATCCTTTATGCCCACTCCACACGTATAGGAGAAGCAATACAATAATGACTGCACCGATATAAAAAGGTAACAATGCCTCCATTCTATATAGCGACGTACTTGCAATTGGAACGATAAGTGATGCGATTCCAGAAGCTGCTGCAGTTAATCCACCCGCTTCACCTTGTGCTTCTTTTCCTGCCGCAATTGAAATACCTGCCGTATAACCAGGTATCACAAAACCACTCCCCGCTCCAATAGCCATATAAGCAAATGCAAATCCTGCTAAATGGTTAATAAAAATGAGAGAGAGAAGACCAATAATAAATAACGGTAGTCCAATTCTTAATAATGTAAGTGGCATAAATTGACGCTTTTGCACAAACGTCATTTGTACAAGCGCCATCATAAACCCAACAATAAACAAACAAACGCCAAGCCAAATCGCTGTTTCTGTTGTACTTAATCCAAATGTATCTTGCACATAAAATCCACCTACAATTTGAAGCGTCATAAAAATACTCATTACACTGATGCATACGATTAAATATGGCCTAAGGCCTGCTCTGCGAAAATCAATTTTTGTCTTTTTATCACGTATGTTTGGTTTCAATTTCGGAATTTTTTTATAGACAAAAAACATTGCAAGTAACGCAAGTACAGAAGAGATAAAAATCGGAAACACAAGATGAACTCCTGACAATATCGCTCCCATTGCTGGTCCCATAATAAAACCAATTCCTGTTGCCGCCCCAATCATTCCCATTCCAGCAGAACGTTCCTGTATATCCGTTAAATCCGCCATTAATGCTTGTGAAGAAGAAATCATAGCCGGGAAAAAGAATCCAAATAAAATACGCGAAAGCATAAGTAACAAGAAAATTATTGTTACATTGATACGTTGTTCCATCCCAATCCACGATATAGAAGCAAATAACGCTAAACTAAACGAAAACCCTAAAAAGCCAATTAATATAATATTTTTCCGGCCATGTCGATCGCTTAATCTTCCCCATACTGGCGCAGCTACTAACAAAACAAGTGCCGCAATTGAAACCATCCACCCCGCATGCCTTTCATCTAGACCAACTTCACGAATGAGTGGTGCAAGTAATGGATTGATCACACCAAATCCGCTATAACAAATAATCATTGAATAGAAAATCACTCGCTTTGGATCCACGTTTCTTCCTCCTTCATAGATTCTTTATGTAGTTCATGAACATCATTTCCATCATCACTTTACTCTTTCATTTAAATAAATATGAAGAGGAATGAACAACTCCAAAAAAGTGAGAAATAATCCAAAAAGATTCTATATGCTTGGACTGAACATACAAATGAACGGTGATAATAAAGTGAAACTTCACTCAGCGGGGCTTTTCTTCATCTCCCATTGAGTGTTAGCCTGATCAATCAGGCCTTTAATACGGGATAAACACAAATACAGTAAAGGATGATACCGTGATTTACATATACAACGATTTCGGTGGAACACATACAACTTCTCTTGCCGCTGCATATCATTTTAATCAACTGCCTACAAATCGTACGCTGACAAAAGAAGAAATATTAGCTGTACCATATTTCAATCAATTAACAACTGCTGATATGGGGAACTTAATTTTTCGTGGTATTGATGAAGATGGAAACCACGTTTATACAGTAGGTTGTGGCGCTTCAAAAAATGCTAGAAAGGTGATGCAAAACTTAATCGCTCTATTACAAAATCAACATCACTTTCATGAAAAGGTTGTATTCTCCAACACATCTCCAACCGTCCCATTTGCAATGACAATCGGCGGATTATTTTCTAGACGATTAAAGATTGATTTTATCGGTGTACCGCTACTCGTGTTAGGTGCTAAACAATGCTGCAACAACATTATGAGGCTTGTACAACATACAAAAGAAAAGGGAAAATCGACAGATGCACAATTAGTTATATTAGAGAATGAGGAGTTCAAGTAATGTTGCTTGAGCTTTTTATTTTGTCCTTTTCCATCTGACCAAGGGTTGTTACTTACAAAAGACGAATATATCGAGTAAGCAGAAAAGGAGGTAACAAAATTTGCACTTAAAAATTAAAAAAATTTTTGATTATGATATAAAGGCAAGCAGACATCATGAGTTATGTACACTACTAGCAGACTGCTTTTCACCAGACTACCCTAAAAATAGAAGCTTTTTTAAACAAATCCCTCACTTCCGTTTTATTGCCCTTGACGAAGTGAACAACATAATCGGACAAGTCGGCTTAGACTATCGCATAATGAACTTAAATGGTACAACGCCCGTGAAAGTTCTTGGAATTATTGATTTATGCGTAAAGCAAGAGTATCGCTCAAATCATATAGGTTCAGCTTTACTCAAAGAAATAGAGCAATTTGCAATTGAACGCAACATTGACTTTTCACTTCTGTTTGCCGACAATAAGAGACTTTATGAGAAACATGGTTTTTGGTCACCTCGCAACACATGCAAATGGCTAAAAGTAGATGACGAGCAGTTAACATCTTTTGCTATTGGAACCGAACAAATAGACGAACTCATGATTAAGAAGGTTGGAAATATGGATTGGCAAGGCGGAGAGCTCGATCTTATGGGATATTTATATTAGAAGAATAAGAGCGCTTCCCTTAAAATATTTATAGAGTAAAAAAGGAGGAGAATGTATGAGTGAATCTGCAAGCATGATAATCATATTCATAGTCACTACACTTTTTATCCTGTTCATCTTTGCAATGATAAGAACCTTTTTCCCTGGCAAAAATTATGAACACGTAGTTGGAGTCTCACTTCTTCTATTAAGCATCCTCACAGTATTGGCCAGTTTTTTTCTCATAGGTGGCTGGACAGGTATGGGCGTTGGGTTTATCGCTGCTTTTGCTTTTTGCGGAACGCTTTTAGCGATGATTATAGATGCGCTAATTAAATTTATTACACGAAGATGAACGAAGCTACTCTCACATACAAAAAGGTGTTTTCCTCATGGAAAACACCTTTTGAAGTTAACGCTTCGGATTTTGTATCACTTTTACAATCTCCATTACAATAACAGCCCCTAATGCCAGCGCTGCTGCAATGAACCAATCCGCTAAGCCAAATGCTGCCGGAATGTTAAACACATCACGGGCAAATGGTAAAACGGTAATACCATACAATACAAAACCAAGTGCAACCGCACCGACAACATATTTGTTGCTAAAGAATCCTAATCCAAACACAGTTTGCGTATTAGAACGAGCAGCAAAAGTTTGTAGTGTTCGTGATAATATTAATGTCGTAAATGCCATTGCTACGCCCATTTCATCTGATTGGGATAGACCAATATAAAAGGAAATGATTACAGCAATTCCAATTAAAATACCACGTGTTAACACTGTTCTCATCGTTCCGCCTGCAAAAATACCTTCATCAACCGAACGTGGTTTTCGTTTCATAACATCCGGTTCTGGTTTCTCGACACCTAACGCAATCGCAGGTAGCGAATCGTTGACAAGATTAATAAATAACAGTTGCAACGCCGTGAACGGGTTCGGTAAATTAAACATAACTGCATACAGTATGGCAATAATCGCCCCTAAATTTCCAGCAAATAAATAACTAATCGCTTTCTTAATGTTATCAAATACTGTTCTACCAACTTGAACAGCATTTACAATCGAAACGAAGTTATCATCTGTTAAAATCATAGCAGCAGAGTCTTTCGCAACGTCGGTACCACTTCCCATCGCAATACCGATATCCGCTTGTTTTAACGCTGGGGCATCGTTCACACCGTCTCCAGTCATCGCTGTGACAGCATCTCGTTTTTGCCAAGCTCGTACAATTCGAATTTTATTTTCAGGTGATACACGAGCATATACAGAAATTTTATCTAACACTTTCTCTAACTCTTCTTCAGACATCGCATCTAACTCTTTACCAGTAACCGCAATATCATCTTCGTCCATAAGTCCGATGTCCCGGCCAATAGCCTGCGCAGTCGTTTTATGATCACCAGTAATCATAATCGTACGTATACCAGCCTTTTTCGATTCCTCTATTGCACTGTACACTGCTTCTCTTGGTGGATCCATCATTGCTGTTAAGCCAACTAGCACAAGGTCATGCTCATCGTCATGCGTAATATGTGCGTTCCCTGATACCCTCTTATACCCATAGGCCAACACGCGTAAAGCTTGATTTGAAAACTCTTCATTTGCTCCCTCAAATCGTTCGAGCAAGTCGTCAGTCATTAGTTGTTCCTCACCGTTTACTAACACGTAGCTAGCACGGCTAAACATGACATCCGGTCCACCTTTTGTTAACATCATTTTCTGTCCATCTATCGTATGTACCGTAGACATGAGCTTACGATCAGAATCAAATGGTAACTCCGCTTCCCGTTTATACGTTGCACGTAGTTCTTCGTATTCGTGAGCATGCTTATTTGCAAAGTTAATTAACGCTACTTCTGTTGGATCTCCAACTTCTTTTCCATCTTCATTTATATAGGAATCGTTACAAAGCGCAGCAATTCGAACAAGCAAACGCTCTGATTCATCCCACTCTTCTAAGTTATTAGGCAACCTCTCCGCTTTATGAACCGGCAAAAAATGATCAGTAACAGTCATTTTATTTTGCGTCAATGTACCCGTTTTATCTGTACAAATAATGCTTGTTGACCCTAACGTTTCAACAGCAGGTAACTTACGAATAATCGCATGTTGCTTCGCCATTTTATTTGTCCCAACAGACAATACAATGGTTACAATTGACTGCAATGCTTCTGGTATTGCGGCAACCGCTACTGCTACAGAAAACATTAATGCATTCACTAAAGCAGTTGTCATATCTGCATCTGTACCACCAAACCATATGCGCGCCGCTTGCACCGCAAAAATAGCAATACAAAGTAATAAAATACCGATACCAAGCTTCTTACTAAAATCGCTTAACTTTCGCTGAAGCGGTGTATCTTTTTGCTCTGCTGTTGAGAGCATATGAGCAATTTTACCAACTTCAGTTTTCTCACCAGTACCTGTCACAACAAATGTACCACGGCCGTAAACAACTAACGAACTACTAAAGACCATATTGCGGCGGTCTCCGAGTGCAGCTTCTCCTTCAATTGCATCTGTATTCTTTTCAACTGCTTCAGATTCACCCGTTAACATCCCTTCATTTGCTTTCAAAGAGCCACTCTCAGTGACACGTCCATCAGCAGGAACATAATCTCCTGCTTCTAAAAAAACAATATCGCCTTGTACAAGCTCTTTTGCTGGGATTGTTTGTTTCACCCCATCTCGAATGACTTTTGCTTCTGGAGCAGACATGTCTCTTAATGCTTCTAAAGAGCTTTCGGCCTTCCTTGTTTGCACTACACTAATCACTGAATTAAGAAGTAATACAAGAAAGATAATGACGGACTCCACAACTTCACCAATTAAAATTTGTACCCCCGCCGCAGCAAGAAGAACAATTACCATTGGATCTTTAAATGTTTCTAAAAACAACTTCCATGTTGGCACTTTTTCTTTATCCGTAATCTCATTATAACCATCTCGCCCAAGGCGAGATTTCACTTCCTCATTCGATAAACCATTTTCTGTCGTATGAATTGCTTCTAGTACGTCTTCTGTCCTACTCTGATAAAATTCCATTTCAAGTCTCCTTGTTCGTTGGATTTTCTACCTTCTATTTGCAGTGGACTTTCACCTTATATGTATATTGTGTCATTTTTACTATGTCATACGCCAGTAAAATGATAGTACTTTTTTGTGACAGTTGTAGAAATGATTTGTGAAGTACCTATAAAAAAACACCCCCCTTGGGAGGTGATTGCATCCAACTTCAATTCTTGTTATTTTCTAGCATGCTTGACTATTTCATTCGATTCACAAGGTACTCTACCGCAACATGCATTGCACCTTTTAATGAGTATATCGTTTGAAATCCAAGTTTTCTTATTTAAGAAACACCAATAGCCACAGCAACAACTAATGCAATACAAGCAACAACTGCCCAGCCAACAATTAATTTCCAAATAAATTTCACCCATCGTTCATATGGAATTCCAGCAACAGCAAGGTATCCCATTAAAGCAGAGGATGTTGGAATAATAGAGTTTGTAACAGAGTCTCCGTATTGGAAAGCCAGTACAGCGATTTGTCTTTCTAATCCTAAAATATCAGTAATTGGCACCATAATTGGCATTGTCGCCGCAGCTTGTCCACTTCCCGATGAAATAAATAAATTTAAAAGTGCTTGAATGAAAAACATCCCGACGACATTTAATGATTCCGGCAAATGGCTAATTCCGGAAGTCATAATATAAACTAATGAATCTATAATTTTTCCTTCTTCTAAAACAACTGTAATTGCCCTTGCAAATCCTACAATTAGTGCTCCAAATGTAACAGCCTTCGCGCCATCAATAAACGAATCAAATACTTTTCCTAGCTTCAAACCACCAACTAACCCACAAAGGATACCCATAATTAAAAAAGATGCTGTTAGTTCTGTTAAAAACCATCCCCACTTAAAAACGCCATAAATATTAAAAGATAAACCACAGACCATCACGCAAAAAACAAATTTATGCCGAACAGTTAAATGTGGAAATTCAGTTAAAGGTGTTATATTTTTCTTTTGCTGCTCAATATCATAAATGACACTCTTTTCAGGATTTCGCTTTACTTTCCATGCATAACGATTCACATACCAAATCGCAAAACCTAGTACGAAAAAATACACTACAAAGCGAAAACCAATACCTGAAAATAAAGGTACTTCCGCTAACGATTGTGCAACTCCTACTGTAAATGGATTCATCATACCACCAAAGAAACCACTAGCCGTACCGAGCGTAATCATTGCTGTTCCAGTAACTGCATCAAATCCCATTGCCCTAGCTATTGCAATACCAATTGGTACGAAAATAATAGTTTCTTCTGCCATCCCCATCGTAAAACCTCCAATGGAAAACAGCATCATGCTAGCCGGGATTAATAATTTCTCTTTTCCTTCAAGCGAGCGTACCCCTTTATGTATACCAGCTTCAATCGCCCCTGTAGCTTGAATAATTCCAAATACGCCACTTACAAGAAAAATATAAAAAATAATAGGGGCTCCCTTTTCTAATCCTAGTGGAATGGAACGAAATATATCAAACAAACTTACTGGATCGCTCTCAATTGTATGATAACTACCGTCTACAACAAGTATTCTCCCAGATTCTTTATCCTCTACACGTTCAAATTCCCCGGCAGGAATGACATATGATGCAAGCCCGGCGATTATAATAATGATCATGATGAGCGTATATGTATGCGGTACTTTTATCCATGCCTTTTTCTCAACAGGTACAGTATTCTTTTCCGTTTCCATTCCGTCACCTCATTTTCAATAGTCTTCACAACTCAATCCACACAAATAATTTACAAAACTCAAAACATGTAATAAACACCTCCTTTTCACAATTATTGGTAGTTATAATCATTTAACACAATATATAATAATCTGACTTTTCAGTCAAATAAAAACATGTTTATTTGACATATAAAAAATCGCCTATTGGAATTATATATTCCTCTAACAGACGATTTAATAAATATGAATTTTAAAATCATTTATACAGCAGAATCTCAAAAATGATTATTAGCAGTATCTACCCCAGTAGAGTGTTTCCCCTTAACCTGCTTTAACGTCGTAACTATAAGAAAGCTAACAATCACTAATAAGAGCCATGAGCTCACCTTTCCAAGATGAACAAGACTCCACGCATCAGTTTGGTTTGGATATTCCCAGGCCCCAAAGAACGTTGCGATATTTTCAGCTATCCATATAAAAAATCCGATGAGTACAAAAGAAAGTGTGAGTGGCATACGATAACGAGTTCCACCCACTTCATATGTAACCCATGATTGCCAAAAGACGATAATAACAAGTCCAGATAGCCACCAACGAATGTCAATCCAATAATGGTGGGTGAAAAAGTTCAAATAAATTGCAGCTGCAAGCGTTACAACTACTAAAAACGGTGGCCAATTAACCAGTTCAACCTTCAGCATCCTCCACGCCTGACAAAGGTAACTCGCTACACTTGCATACATGAATCCGCTATACAAAGGCACTCCAAAAATTTTGAAATACCCTTCCTCTGGATAAGACCAAGAGCCCATATGTACCTTAAAAAGTTCAAGAGCAAGTCCAATAATGTGAAACAATGTGATAACCTTTAGTTCATCCCGCGTTTCAAGCCCAGAACGCACCATCCACCACTGCATTAGGAGACAGATGATAAGTAGCCAGTCATACCGTGGCAGAAAAGGAAGGGATATAATTTCTGTAACAGCCAAAGAGACAAAGATAACAACAGGAAACAAACATGATAGAGCCTGTATCCACCCAAAACGAACAAGTTGTTTTAGTGCTCTCATAATTTGTAACTCCAAAGATTTTCAGTAAATAGATTTATGGCTATGCACATAAGTTCACCGCCCAATAACTTTCTTTTCATGTTAAATACTCCTACTTTTTCAATCTTGATTGTCTCCGTCAATTTTGAACTCTAAAATGTCTCCAGGTTGACATTCTAATGCTTTACAAATTGCTTCTAAAGTGGAAAGTCTAATTGCTTTTGCCTTTCCGTTTTTCATTATGGAAAGGTTAGCCATTGTTATGCCAACCTTCTCCGAAAGTTCTGTTACGCTCATTTTCCTTTTAGCCAGCATCACATCAATATGAATTAAGATCGCCATATTCATCACCTCAGACTGTTAAGTCATTTTCTGATTTTATATCAATTGCTTCTTTTAACAGTTTCTGAAGCACAGCAGCAAATACTGCAATTACCATTGAAGCAAAAGTGAGTATGAATCCTAAGCTTATAAAACCTGTTATGTCTTCATCTTTACCTGCAATCAATATCACTCCACATACTATTCCTACTACAATCAAGGTACTGATGGTGATTGCACAGTATTTTATATACTTCAAAGCTGTAACAGATAATTCCGAGAAGGCCTTGTTCTGATCAATATAGCGTAAAAGTTTTAAAGCCTGATACAAGGCAATGAAAAACGGTGTTACCGTTATATAAGAACCTATCAAAAAGGGATACTGCAAGTAAGTAGTCTCTGGGTGCGCTGCTGCATCTCTAGCGGCCATCTCAGGCAATCCAAATATACATAAAGCAAGAACTGGAGTTCCAATAATAAAAATAGCTATCTTTAAAAAGAGTGTTGAACCTTGTTTCATAAAAAACACCTCACTTATTTAGTTCCAACTTGAACTTAACATAAAATTTATTGTTAAACAATAAATTTTTATTAATTATAATTATATTTTTATTATAATACAAATGTTTTCAGAAAAATAAAAAGCATTTCTTTGTAATAAGAAATGCTCTACAAAATTTGAAACTATTTAAATTTAAAACGTATATAAGGGACTAAGTAGATTACAGCTAGCCCCTTCACTTTTGCTTAACATATTTAATCGTATTAAATGTGCCTGCATTAAATAGTTGGATGTTTTCACCATCGAAATTTTGAATTTGATAACGCACACTTCGCTGTGCATCTTGTACTTCTACACTCTCTTCAAACATCTTTTCAATATGAAGTACAAACGTGTGCGTATTAGGGATATACTCCCACTTCCCTGTTAAAAGATTTTTTTTATCTGGATACTCACCTTTACCGTATGTTTCAAACGTTTTATCTTCTTTTAAAATTAATGAAACCATAAAACCACTAGGGTCATTAAATCCCCATACGCCTATTAATTCCTTACCATCTTTTGATAAGTGTTTCTCTATTGCATCTACATCAATACCAGCTTTCTTATCTAACTCTTTTAAATCTTTAATTGTGATTGTTCCATCACCAAACGTCACCTTATCTTCAAGAGCCTTATTAAACTTCTTCCAGTACTTGTCACCTTCTTCAAGCTCTACAGTAGCTTTATCCATGAAGTCTTTAGCGCTAGGCTTTGCATTTTTTTTAGCATTAAAGCTATCCTCAGCAAATTTGAACGATTTTATATAATGATTCATTGCTTTCTCTACGTCTTTTTGTGTGTCTTTATACTCACTAGGTGGATCAATTGCTAGAAATTTATCAACCACTCCATTCAACTCTTTTAACTTTGCGATTACATCTTCTTTCTCTTTTTTACCTTGTAAAAAATCCTCTGTCACTGCATTATACTCTGCAAATACTTCATCAAATTCCACACATAAATCGTTAATCTTGTTTGGATAATCCTCTTTTGAAACTTTCTCTTTCTTTACTACAGTTTGCGATTGTGCCGCTTTCTCTTTATTAGTTGAATCTGTCTTTTCTACCCCACAACCGAACAATAGCATCATAGGCACAGCTGCGGTTATTAACTTTTTCACCTTCATAACTTAATTGGTCCCCCTTTGTAAAAGAAAAAAAGAACAACCGAAATAGTCATTCTTTTCAGAATCCATTACATATCATAACATATATGAATTTCATTTTCTTCCTTTTATTACAAGTAGTTACTAATCTAAAAAGAAGATTATAGTTATAGCTTTTCATACTAATTTTTTCAAAACGACTAATCGTAGATCTTTATAATAACAAGTGAAAATACAAAAACTCCATTTTGAAAAAAGATTAATCAAAATGGAGTTTCTTTAAAAACAACTTGTTTTAATCAATTACATCTGTTGGTGTTGCTTCTTTTAAAATAATTATGCCGTCATAGGCCTTATTGGGTATCATTTCAATTGTGTAAAACATTTTCAATAGCTTTTGCCAAGAACGAAAATCGTCACCCACGTTTACCATTTTTTGTTCACTTTTTATAATGTCCAATAATTCCTTTGACTCACTAGCTTTTTCAAAATCGACGTAAAAGATATTTGGCTCTACCTCACTAAATGCATCAACTAAACCATTATGATTCTTTATCTTATAATTCTCTCTTTTATCAGATCCGTGGTTTAAGGCCTGAAATTCACTGTTCATTAAGTCGGTACCAATTGCAAAATATTTGGGCCCGTATAACTCATCTAAATAACTTCCCATCGATTTATAACCAGTTAATGAAGCTGATGTTTTTTCGATATGCCCGTTATGTCCGGAGAAGAATACCTTATCATGACCACGAGCTGCTTCAAATTCACTAATCCATTGCAAGTTGTCAGCTAAATACCGATCGCGAAGTTTTTGGTAATCCCCCTCATTTAAAAATAGCTCTGTTCGTTGTTTCATAAGTTGTGCGTATTTTAAAGCAAAAGCAAAAGTATCCGAAGATGACTGTTCCACATACGCATCTTTATTAGATTGCAAATCCAAAAGGATATTGTCGAGCACATCATCAATTTCCTTCAGTTGCTTCGCCGATAACGACCTCATTTTATTATTTGAAGCATGTTCCAGTTGTTCTGCATATCGTTGTTTCACATCCTTGTTAACAACTTCATAATAGTCAAGCAGACCTTTTTTTACTGTAATCATATCGCTGCATATCATTTCCGTAAAAATATATTTTCTCATCGCTACTAGCCGTAGCGTTATAATCATGCATCCATTGAACAAAATCGATCATTTGTTCCGTTTTATAGATGCCGTAATCAAGTGCGTTCACGGATTCTTCTGCAGTACCTTTTCCATCTAAAATGAACTGATTAATTTCCTGTCCGCCTCCAAAATCCCCTTCAATTACAAACACACGGACATTTTCATTTTTAATTAATGCTTCAAATACATCTTTTTTCAACTTCTGAAGTTCTAAATTCCCATGTGTTGCCTCTCCCAAGCTAATTATTCTTACATCATCAGGAATATTAATTTTTTTAACAGACGAAATATATTTTTCTGCTTCAACAAACACTTTATCATTATTACTGCACCCTGATAAAATAATCATGAGACAAATAACAATCAATAAGAAAGGTTTCTTTTTAGAAAAGTGCATCTTTAAATCCCTCCGTTTACTATTTTTCTTTTAACATTGAATGCTTTCGATAAGCTCTATAGAAACTGCTACCAAAGAAGACAACCATAAGGGCGGGAAGCGACCTCAAAAGGGAAAATAAAGTTTCAAATAAAAATGCTTTCCAAAATAATGCACCTTTCATACTCCAAAGACCTTCCGCTAAATATAAACCTGAATCCTTGTAAAGCATATAAGAAAAAAACAAACACAGTATACCTAACCCAAATGAATAACCCATCAACCCTTTATAATAATTACTCTTTGATTGGCGATCCGAGAAGATTTCATTTTGATCATCATTTTCTTTTTGCCAATATCTATCCCAATATAAAACTTGCGAATATCTTGACCTTTATTATCGGAATGATTCCCATAACTAAAAGGAGTAATCGTATTTCCCATGATTTCCTCTCCGAACAGTAAGCAGTATGATTATTTTATTCACTATATTTTTTAAAACTTTCTCTATATAGTCTATTAAACAAGAGTATTCGACATTTACCATAATATTCCTTCTTTAACAATAAAAAACCTGTCGAAATTGACAGGTTTTTCTATTGTTTTATATTTAATTTAATGTGCAGTGTCCTCTTTCTAATTGAATGGAGTGCCTCGCATCTAGTAAGAGAAATAAATCAATTTCCCCAAACAACTTTATTATTTTTCAAACGACTTTATTGTAAACTAAACAACTTTCTTGTCACTTAACACTTTTTCTTTTCAACATAAAAACACCCCTTTAGACAAAATTATCTAAAGGGGTGAAGCCTTATTTCAAATCTACACCTTACTCAACCGTAACAGACTTCGCTAAGTTACGTGGCTTATCAACGTCACACTCACGGTGAAGTGCTGCGTAGTAAGAAATTAATTGTAATGGGATAACTGCTACAAGCGGTGCAAGTGCTTCGTGTACAGCTGGTAATACGAAACGGTCACCTTCCATTTCAAGGCCTTTCATAGCAATGATGCATGGGTTTGCCCCGCGCGCTGCTACTTCTTTTACGTTACCGCGAATACCTAAGTTTACATGTGCTTGCGTTGCTAATGCGATAACTGGTGTACCTTTTTCGATTAGGGCAATTGTACCGTGTTTTAACTCTCCACCAGCAAATCCTTCTGCTTGGATGTAAGAGATTTCTTTTAACTTTAATGCACCTTCTAGACCTACGTAGAAGTCTACACTACGGCCGATGAAGAAGCAGTTACGCGTTGTCGCTAAGTATTCTTTCGCGATTGCGTCCATTTCTTCTTTTTCGTTACATAGTACTTCCATTGCATTTGCAACAAGGCCAAGCTCTTTTGTTAAATCAAACTCTGCTGCTACACCTTTCACTTTTGCAATATCAGCTGCTAAGATTGCAAGAACAGCAAGCTGTGCTGTGTATGCTTTCGTAGAAGCTACTGCAATTTCTGGACCTGCATGAAGTGGTAATGTGTAATCAGCTTCACGAGAAAGCGTAGAGCCTGGTACGTTTGTAATCGTTAATGCTTTATGACCCATTTCATTTGTTTGCACAAGTACAGCACGGCTATCTGCTGTTTCACCACTTTGTGAAATGTAAATGAAGAATGGTTTTTCTGTTAATAATGGCATGTTGTAAGAGAACTCACTTGCTACGTGTACTTCTACTGGTACTTTTGCAAAGTTCTCAATGAACTGCTTTCCAACAAGACCAGCATGATAGCTCGTTCCACATGCTACGATGTAAATGCGGTCGCTCTCTAAAATTGCACTGCGAATTTCTTCTGCTAGTTCAATTTCGCCATTTTCATTTTGATATTTTTGAATGATATTGCGAATTACAAGTGGTTGCTCATCAATTTCTTTTAGCATGAAATGAGGGTATGTTCCCTTTTCAATATCACTTGCATCAATTTCTGCTGTAAATGGTGCACGTTCAATCGTTTCACCTTGTAAATTCTTAATTGTAATATTCTCTTTTGTTACAATAACCATTTCTTTATCCATTAACTCGATAAACTGGTCTGTTACTTGTAACATTGCCATTGCATCACTTGCAACAACGTTAAAGTTGTCACCAACACCTACTAATAGTGGGCTCTTGTTTTTAGCAACGTAAATCATGTCTGGGTTTTCAGCATCAAGTAGTGCTAATGCATAAGATCCGTGTAGAATTGTTAACGTTTTGCGGAACGCTTCTTCTACTTCTAATCCTGCCGCTACTTGCTTTTCTACAAGCTGAACGATAATTTCTGTATCCGTCTCACTTAAGAACGTTACATCTTGTAGATATTCTTTTTTCACTAGTTCATAGTTCTCAATTACACCATTATGAACTAATGTAAAACGCGTTGATGCACTTTGATGCGGGTGTGCGTTCACTTTACTTGGAACACCATGCGTCGCCCAGCGCGTATGTCCGATTCCCACGCTAGCTGCTACATTTTCGTCTACAATTTCACGAAGTTTTGCAATGCGGCCTTTTTCTTTAAATACAACAACACCATTCTCAGCCTGTACTGCAATACCCGCTGAATCATATCCGCGGTATTCTAATTTCTCTAACCCTTTTAATAAAATTTCCTTTGCATCTTGCTCACCAATAAATCCTACGATTCCACACATGTTTAGTCGCCGTTACAATTGCTTACACTGCCTCACAACCATGTAACGACATATTCCGATCTCATTATTCATTTCAAAACGGATTTACATATTGCTAGCCTTGTAAGCTTGTAACGGCATTCACCTTCCTCTCACTTTGGTTTCAGTCCGTATACGTTATACAGCTAGTTATAATCCGTTCCTTTTCTCTCATCACACTTTTACCTTTGTCCATTAAGTCACCTTAACGCTTTAAGCAAAAGTTTTCGGTTGTGATGAACAACCGGGAGTCATCCGCCGAAACTTCGATAAAACTCCTCCTCGTCAACTACACATCATGTAGTTCTGGCGCTTTGTATTTCTAGATATTTACTTTGAGAAAAAGAACAACACCATCTTATAACAAACATACAAAACCGTCAATTAAATTTTTTCCTTTTTCATATAAAATATATGAAAAAGGAGCACGAAATGTGCTCCTTTTAGTTCATATAAAAGTGGATTATTCTGCCCCAACTTCTGCTTTTACAACTTCAACAATACGGTTTACATACTGATCACAAAGCTCTTGTGTTGGTGCTTCTGCCATAACACGAATTAATGGTTCTGTACCAGAAGGACGAACAAGAATACGTCCATCACCGTTCATTTCTTCTTCTACAACGGCAATAACCTCTTTAATTTTTTCGTTTTCTAATGCTTGCTTTTTATCTGTTACACGTACATTTACAAGCAACTGTGGGAACTTCGTCATTTCATTTGCAAGTTCAGACAATGATTTTTTCGTCATTTTCATAATGTTTACAAGCTGAAGTGCACTTAACATACCATCACCAGTTGTAATGTAATCTAAGAAAATGATGTGGCCAGATTGCTCGCCGCCTAAGTTGAAGCCACCGCGTTTCATTTCTTCCATTACGTAACGGTCACCAACGGCTGTTTGATTACTTGTAATACCTTGTGCTTCTACTGCTTTATAGAAACCTAAGTTACTCATAACAGTTGAAACAACTGTATTATGTTTTAAAGCACCTGTTTCGTTCATATATTTTGCACAAATGTACATAATTTGATCGCCATCTACAACATTTCCTTTTTCATCAACAGCGATTAAACGATCGCCATCACCGTCAAATGCTAAACCAATATTAGCACCTTTTTCTTTTACAAATTCAGCTAATACTTCTGGGTGCGTAGAACCAACACCATCGTTAATATTCATACCGTTTGGTGCAGTCCCCATTGTAGAAATATCAGCTTCTAAATCCGCAAATAAATACGGTGCTAAAGAAGATGTCGCACCATGTGCACAATCTAGTGCAATATGTAAGCCAGAGAAGTCTTCTTCTACTGTTTGTTTGATGTATTGTAAGTACTTTTGTCCACCTTCGAAGTAATCATTTACCTGTCCAAGAGCTGTTCCCGTTGGACGTGGTAATTCATCCACTTCTTTATCTAATAATGCTTCAATCTCTGCTTCTTGTTCATCAGTTAGTTTGAAACCATCTGGACCAAAGAATTTAATTCCATTATCTTGAACCGGGTTGTGAGATGCAGAAATCATCACACCAGCTTGTGCATCTAGCGCTTTTGTTAAATATGCAACACCTGGCGTAGAAATAACACCAAGGCGCATAACTTCTGCGCCAATGGATAGTAGACCAGCTACTAAAGCCCCTTCAAGCATATGACCAGATATGCGTGTATCACGGCCAATAATAACTTTTGGACGCTCTGTATTTTTTGTTAATACATATCCTCCAAAACGACCAATCTTAAATGCTAATTCTGGTGTTAACTCTTCGTTTGCAACACCGCGCACACCATCAGTACCAAAATATTTTCCCATTGCTATTCGCTCCTTTATTGTTCCTGATTCTCTTTATCAGGTTGTTGTTCGGTTCCTTCTTCTGGGTTCGTTTGCCCTTGCGTTTCTTGATCTGGATTTTCTTTCTCCACAAGTTCGACTTTGGCATTTTCTTGTTTTAATTTTATTGTGACACCTTCTGGACCACTAGCTTCAATCTTAACATTATGTGTTCCTGCGCTTAAATTTTGTAGCGAAATAGAGACTTTAATTTGTTCTGCAGTCACCTTTTCTATAATGCTAGCTTCTCCGATAATATCAACACTTATTTTACCCGTTTCAGGGCTTAAAAGTTTTATATTCAGTTTTTCTGACAAACCATTTACTTGTAGTGCAATGTCATCAAATGTCTTGCTTGTTTGTTTTTCAGCCTGTTTTTGCACATTAACAGTTACCTTTACCTTACTAGGCGTTACATTTCTTACATCCTTCGGTAATAAAACAGAGGCATCGAAGGTTGTAGACTCAGTAATTTTACTCAAGTCTACCTCGACGCCCTCTAAAAACTCTATAGTATTTAACACTTCTTGTGGCCCTGTAATTTTCACTTCTGCTGGTTCCACTTTTATATTTGTAACCGTAAGACCTTCTTGTAAGCTACCTTTTTGAACAACTTTTATAGGAACCGTTTTTTCTGCACTTGCTGCAGATACAGGGACTGTAATATTTATTTTAGATGGATTTGTTTTTAATTCTAAACGTTTTCCATTTTTATCGTACAATACAACTTCAGCTTCTCGGGTCACAGATTTATTAACACCTTTTAAATCAACATATGCTCGCACAAGAGCAATTTGAGCTAATTCCTCTTCTGTCCCGATTACTTCTACTACATTTGGTTTTACGACTGGCTTTTCAAACGTGACTCCTGCCGCCGCTTGATTTTCATTTAAATATTTCACTTCTACTGGGAATGATTTTGTAGCCTTCTTCTGGATAGTAACTTGTATCTTTTCTGGTTTTATTTTGACTTTTAAATTACTCGGAATCCCACTATATTGTACAGGAACTGTATGCGTCCCTGTGGAGTAACCACGTAAGTTAACAAATACTTCAAACTGCTTTTTTACTTTCACTTGAGCTAAATCAGTATTTGGCCCTTGTACTGTAACATCTACTGTAGAAGGAATACCACTCACTATGTACTTTTCTTGATCATAGTATGCTGATAAATTCACATCAGATATCGATTCCGTTGTATCTCCTAGCGGGAAAAAAGAATCTTTCAAATCTCCTGCTGCGTTCTTTTCTAGTCCTGTTGACATATAGAGCATGAGCGCTAGCAATAACGAAATCCCTTTTAAAAACCAGTGGTTATCCATTAACTTATCCATCGCGCTTTCTCCTCCAATTCCATAAAGACGAAGAAGATGTCTTCTCATTTCCATTTAACTCTTTTAAAAGCATTTCTTTTAGTTGTTCTATCTTTAAATCACGATGTAACTCACCGTTTTTTGTTAATGAAATTTGACCTGTTTCTTCTGATACAACAATTGTTATACTATCTGTTACTTCACTCACTCCCATAGCTGCTCGGTGACGTGTCCCAAGCTCTTTAGAAATGAATGGGCTTTCTGATAGAGGTAAATAACAAGCTGCTGCACGAATAATATTTCCTTGCATAATGACAGCACCATCATGGAGAGGTGTATTTGGAATGAAGATATTAATTAAAAGCTCTGACGAGACGTTGGCATTTAAAGCAATTCCTGTCTCAATATAATCTCCTACTCCAGTTTCCCTTCCCATCGTAATTAGCGCGCCAATACGTCGTTTCCCCATATATTCTGTTGCTTTTACAACTTCGCTCACAACAATCTCATGTTCATCTTCTTCTTGATAATTACCACGTGAGAATAGACTTCCACGTCCTAATTGTTCTAGCGCACGTCTCAACTCTGGCTGGAAAATAATAATGATTGCTAAGAATCCCCATGTTAACGCTTGATCCATCAACCACTGCAGTGTACGAAGTTCGAATAAATAACTTAAAATACGAACAACGATAATAACTGTAATTCCTTTTAAAAGTTGAACGGCTTTTGTGCCTCGAATCACGAGAATTAATTTATATATAACAAACCACACAATGGCGATATCTAATATGGTACTGAGATATTTCAAAAAGTTCATATCTCCAAAAGGCATCCTAACCCTTCCTCCATTTGTATGAATTTACAACAACTTAATAATTATAACATACATCACGCACACTATAATTACAAACCTCTATACGTTCTTTCATATAATATTACTAAATGTCTGATTTTCCCCCACTATCTGCAGGCTGTAAAAGTTCGAGCTTATAACTTAAGAAGAGTAAAGAAGTTTAGGCAGGAGACAGGCAATCCATAAGAGGGCGATTAGCTTTATTGTAACCAAAAAAAGCAGCTTTTCAGCTGCTTTTTCTCACTTATTTTAACTTCTCACCAAATAAAGAACCAATTAATGCAACAGCTGTAACTGCTGTTTTATTCTTCTCGTCTAAAATAGGGTTAATCTCTACAAATTCAGCAGATGTAACGACGCCTGACTCTGCAAGCATTTCCATTGCTAAATGGCTTTCTCTGTATGATAAACCACCGATAACAGGTGTCCCAACACCCGGAGCATCATGAGGATCTAATCCATCTAAATCTAATGATAAATGTACACCATCTGTATGTGATAAGTATGCAATTATTTCTTCCATCACAGCAGTCATGCCCATACGATCAATCTCATGCATCGTATACACTTTAATTCCTTGTTCACGAATGAAGTCTTTCTCTCCTTCATCTAAAGAGCGTGCTCCAATAATGACAACGTTTTCTTTTTTTACTTTTGGATACTTTCCAAATAAGTTTACTAATAATGAATGACCATATCCTAAACTTGCTGCTAACGACATACCGTGGATATTACCTGATGGTGAAGTTTCTTCTGTATTTAAATCACCATGTGCATCATACCAAATAACCCCTAAGTTTTCATGATGCTTTGCTACTCCTGCAAGCGTTCCAATTGCAATACTGTGATCGCCACCTAAAACAAGTGGAAAATGATCTTTCTCTATAATATTATCAACCTTTGTTGCTAGTTCTTCACAAACCTTTGCAACTTGTGTAAGATTACGTAATTTCGTATTTGCCTCTTTTTCTTCTTCTCTTTCAATACAAATATCACCGATGTCTTCTACGTCATAACCGATTTCTTTAATTCTTTCGATTAAACCTGCATAACGCATTGCGCTTGGTCCCATATCCACGCCACGGCGCATTTGTCCTAAGTCCATCGGAACCCCAATAATTGAAATTTGTTTTTTCATAGATAGTCTCCCCCTTTTATGCCTTCACTAAATATTTTAAATCTTTTCTATAATCTGACTCAACTCGACATTTTTTTGCATTAATATACATTATTTTCAGTCAACTAGAGACTATATTTTACTAAGGGTTACAATCCCTTCCTCATAGTAATAGTTATTGATTACAATGAATTTGCTACCATCTAAAGTCAATACTGTCAGTTATTTTTTAAATTAGATGGCTTTTTTTTGTAGATAATAATTTTTTTGTCACAAAACTTGATTTTCTGGTTTCTCTATAATGCAGGCATTAAATGAGAGTGAGGTTTTAACTTACATGTTAACTATAAAAAATGAAGAGAGGCATATTTCAGATGTGACATTTGAAGACATATTCAAACGATACTATGTTTACGTTGTGAAACAAATATTATGGATTGTCAAAAAACAAACTATCGCTGAAGAACTAGCACAAGAAGTATTTTTACAATTATATCGAACTGATTGGAAACAAATCGAAAATTTACCTGGCTGGCTAATTAAATCCTCTACTTATGTCGCTTATAATCACTTACGTTCAGAAAAGAGACATCAAGCAAGAGTCGATAAAGAAATACAATACCACGGGACACAAAGCAGCTCATCATTAGATGATCAGTGGATACGAAAAGAAGAAATTACAAAAGTACAAACAATATTAAAAAAGATGAATGATCAAGAGCGAACAATGTTATTAATGAAATTTTCGGGATTTCAATATAAGGAAATCGCACAAGTGCTCCAAATTGACTTATCTTCTATTGGAACATTATTAGTAAGAGCTAAAGTAAAATTTCGTAAAATTTATAATGAGACGGAGGATGTATAACAAATGAATTGTAATGATATTGGGTTTATTCAAGCTTATATAGATGGTGAACTTTCTAGTGATTCAAAAAAGAAATTTTTAAAACACCTTAATACATGTAAAGATTGCCAAAGTTTATTAACAGAGGCTAATGAGCTAAAGGAATGGGAAAGTTCGATATTTCAAGATGAGTATACACACGCCTCAAAGGAAATTCACGTTGATGTAGAACAAGCATGGAAAACATTTGAAGATCGTTCTAAAAAAGAAAATGTGTCTCATATACACTTTAAAACAGAGAAAAAGAAAGGCTGGTTTACTAATATGAATTCAAAATCAAAACGTTTAATGTATACAGCGGTAGCTGCTGTAGGACTTTTTGCGACAGCAATGATTCCACAAGTACAAGTTGCAGCTACTAATCTCGCTTCTTATTTTATGAATGAAGTTGCCAATGATAAAGTGGTCAATGAAGGGATAACAGATGAAAATGGCGTCACACTAGACATGACGAAAAATGGTCATTTTCTTCCCTTAGATGAAAAAATAACAGATCAAGGAATTACAGTACACTTCAAAGAATTGTATGTAGCAGATTCACGTATATCTATCCATTATAGGATTGAAAAAGAAGATGGGAGTCTCGTTCCATTTGAATTTGATACGGCTGGACTAGATTTAATAAACGATGGCGTCGTGAATGGAAGCCAAAGTGAACATCCAGAAAGTAAGGATGGTGTAGTATCTTTTATTCAAGCATCAGATAACCTTCCTTTTGAACTCCAAGTAGCAGGGGAAAAATCAGAACGGATTGCAATTCGTGATAAAGATCGACCAGAAGGTGTTGTTACATTTATTGAAGATCTTGATAAAAAAGGTTCTTTTGAACAACCACTTACATTAGATGTAGAAATAAATAAAATTGGTAAAGTTTCTGGCTCTTGGCAAGGCCAAATTCCACTTCATACTGAACGCCCTTAAAGAAATAACAAAATGAACGTGAAAGATACTATATTTATATGTTTTCTTCTTATCACTCTTTTTATTTCTTATATGATGTTCATATTATCTGTTATGTACTAACTTTCTCACACAATCCACAAATGGTAGAATAAATAACCGGTTCTTCATATCGAAGAACCGGTTAAATTATATTTTCCCCCTATTAACTATATTAATTTGAATATAAACAATTCCGCTCACAAATATTCCATACAGCCGCTATATTTCGTGCTGTAAGTTCTATATTCTCTTTACTTGTACCATACGCTTCTTCCAATGTCATTGCGCTCGTAACCACACTAAAAACAGCATCGATGCCCTCTTTATACACTGGTATACAATTATGAGAAACAGAGCCTGCAATTGCAATAACAGGTACTTCATATTTTTTAGCCCGTTTTGCTACACCAACTGGCGCTTTTCCATATGCTGTTTGTTCATCTATTCTACCTTCTCCTGTAACCACTATATCTGCATTTTGTACATGCTTATCAAATTCTGTATAATCCAAGACAATATCAATGCCTTTTCGTAATGTGCCATCCAAGAAGGCAACAACAGCTGCTCCTAAACCGCCAGCTGCTCCAGCTCCAGAAATATAAGATACATTAACTTGTAAAGCTTGTTGAATAACGATAGCATAATGCTGTAAATTCCGCTCTAATATATCCAGCATTTCAGCTGTAGCCCCTTTTTGGGGACCAAATACATATGTTGCTCCTGTGTTTCCTATAAGAGGGTTATTTACATCACATGCAGCCTCTATTTGAATACATGCGAGACGCTTATCAAAATTTGTTGTATCGATTGTAGCAATTTTATGTAAGTTACCACCAACGGGTTCTAGTTTGCTCCCATCTTGCTCTAAAAACTGAATTCCTAGTGCAGATAGCATACCAGCTCCCCCATCGTTTGTTGCACTTCCTCCGAGCCCCAAAATAATTCGCTTTACGCCTTGTTCTAGTGCATGTAAAATGAGCTCTCCAGTGCCTTTAGTCGTTGTAATAAGTGGATTTCTCTCTTCTACTGAAACATGCTGTAAACCAGAGGCTGCTGCCATTTCGATAAAGGCTGTTTCCCTATCTCCAGAAAGACCATAAAAGGACTCTATCTCCCTTCCTAATGGACCTGTCACATATACCATAACCATTTCCCCATCAGAAGCATTAACAAGCGATTGAACGGTTCCTTCACCCCCATCACCAATTGGAATCTTTACATATTCAGCTTTTGGATAGATATGTGTAAAGCCTCTTTGAATCGCTTCACATACCTCTATTGCCCGTAAGCTTTCTTTATACGAGTCTGAAGCAATCACAACTTTCATTCACTATTCCCTCCTTTTATACAGACGCGAATTCGTACACATCTTTTCCATATAATCATGACTTACTTATTTCTATTGTAAACACAAAAAAACCGTAAGTCTTCAAAAGACTTACGGTTTTTACATCGTATGGAGCCTAGCGGGATCGAACCGCTGACCTCCTGCGTGCAAGGCAGGCGCTCTCCCAGCTGAGCTAAGGCCCCAAGTTGGAGCGGAAGACGGGATTCGAACCCGCGACCCCAACCTTGGCAAGGTTGTATTCTACCACTGAACTACTTCCGCAAAAAATGGTGAGCCATGAAGGACTCGAACCTTCGACCCTCTGATTAAAAGTCAGATGCTCTACCAACTGAGCTAATGGCTCTTAAATGGCTGGGCTAGCTGGATTCGAACCAGCGCATGACGGAGTCAAAGTCCGTTGCCTTACCGCTTGGCTATAGCCCATTGATTTAGCTTGTCTCACCAAAAAAATAAACCTTCTTAAGGTTATTTTTTACAACTTATTTGTATTTTATACAAATGGTGGAGGGGGGCAGATTCGAACTGCCGAACCCGAAGGAGCGGATTTACAGTCCGCCGCGTTTAGCCACTTCGCTACCCCTCCGACTTAAAATATATATGGTGGAGGATGACGGGATCGAACCGCCGACCCCCTGCTTGTAAGGCAGGTGCTCTCCCAGCTGAGCTAATCCTCCAAAAGTGGTGACCCGTACGGGATTCGAACCCGTGTTACCGCCGTGAAAGGGCGGTGTCTTAACCACTTGACCAACGGGCCAAAAAGTTTCAATACCTTTCGCAAGCTTCCAACCGGGCTTGAACCGGTGACCTCTTCCTTACCATGGAAGTGCTCTACCAGCTGAGCTATGGAAGCATGGCTCCGCAGGTAGGACTCGAACCTACGACCGATCGGTTAACAGCCGATAGCTCTACCACTGAGCTACTGCGGAATAATATT
>NZ_JOTN01000017.1 GCF_000712595.1 Bacillus manliponensis | reverse complement strand
AGAACTTGTCCGCCGCCTCATTTGGCGACTTTTTCATGTTAACACCTCGTTGTTTCGATGTCAACAATGTTTTTTAATTTCTTTTTTGTCGTTTCTGCTGTTGTGCATCAGCGACGTTTATTAATATATCATTTGCTTTTTTAAACTGCAAGTACTTTTTTATATTTTTTTCATATCACAAAAAATCTACATAAAGTGAAACTTCACTCAGTAGGGTTTTCTCCATCCCCCACTGAATGTCAGCACGACCAATCGGGCTTTTACGGGCTGTTAATCTCCCACCTAAACTTCTTCGCTTCTCTCAAGCTTTGAGGTGAGAGTCTTACAGCCTGCAAATAGCGGGATTAAACGACAAGTAATCTTTCATACTATTTTATTAGCTATCACATGACCATAACTAAAAAGCCCTCTACTTTTTGAAGTAGAGGGCTTCACTATTTTTCATCTCAGCATAGAGATTATGCCGCTTTTATATTTTTAGACTTACGAGATCTTTTCGCTCCTGTAAAGCGTTTATGAAGTACAGATGCCATAAAGCGCGCAATCACATTGAATAGTAATACCATAATTATTAATACAGCAGCTGATTTTGTTGCAATTAGTTGTGCATCAGGAACAATGCCTTCTGAATTTAACTTCCATATGTGTACCGCTAAAGTTTCAGCCGGTCTAAACGGATTTAATGGATGAGCAGGGCTCGAAAAGTCAGCTGCTGGGTTTAAAATTGGTGACACTAGTCCTGCAGTATAAATTAACGCTGCTGCTTCACCAAAAATACGGCCAGCTGCTAAAATAACACCTGTAATAATTTGAGGCAATGCAGACGGAAGCATAATTCTAACGATTGTTTGCCACTTCGTCGCTCCAAGCCCAAGACTTGCTTCTTTTACATTAGAAGGAATTTCTGTAATCGCAGTTTCACAAACACGTGTTAAACCTGGTAAATTTAAAATCGTTAACGCAAGTGCACCACCCATGACAGTATAGCCCCATCCTGTCATTGTAACGAATACTAATAAACCAAATAAACCTACAACAATAGAAGGAAGTGATGCCATCGTTTCAATACAAAGACGTACAAAATTTAAAAACCGGCCTTGTTTGGCATACTCCGCAAGATAAATCCCTGCTCCTAATCCGAGAGGAACTGAAATAATTAACGTAAGCACTAACATATAGAAGGAATTAAATAACTGCGGACCAATCCCTCCTCCTGCTGTTGTATTACTTGGCTCTCCAAATAAAAAAGCAGGATCCCAAAAACCCCATCCTTTTTGAAGAATTTCATACACCAAAAACAGAAGTAAAGCTACAACAAAAGTTGCTGCTGCATATAAAACACCTGTCCAAATATTATTAACCGTTCTTGCGTTCATGTTTATCTTTCACCTCTTTGGCCGATCGCTCGAATTACTAAAATAAATAAGAATGAAATAAGAAGCAATATCATCGCTAATGTCCATAGTGCATTGTTCCAAGCTGTTCCGTTTAACGTATTTGTCATATCCATCGTCAAAATACCTGTTAACGTTGCAGTTGGGCTATATAAACTCTCTGGTAGTTTGATTGTATTACCAATTACCATTTGAACAGCTAATGCTTCTCCGAAAGCACGTGCTAATCCAAGAACAACACCAGTTAAAATTCCCTTCTTCGCTGCCGGAACAATAACACGACTAATCGCTTGCCATTTCGTTGACCCTAAACCATAAGAGGCTTCTAAATATTCAAAAGGAACAGAGCGAATTGCATCTGAAGCAATACTTGCGATTGTTGGTAAAATCATAATACTTAATACAATGATACCTGCAACTAAACTAAAACCTACTCCACCAAACGAATCACGTAAAAATGGAACTAAAATTGTTACCCCTAATAGTCCGTATACAACAGAAGGGATACCTACTAATAATTCTAAAACTGGCTGTAGTACTTTTTTACCAAACTTCGGTGAAATTAAATTCATAAACACTGCTAATGCAAGTGCCAGTGGCGCACTAATTATAACGGCTCCAAGGGAAACAAGTGTAGAACCTAAAATAAAGATAACCGCACCATACGTTCCTTCTTCACCGTTTGGATTCCATTTCGTTGACGTTAACACCTCAGTAATAGAAATTCCGCTTTGTGTGAATGATTGAATGCCCTTCCCGCAAATAAATGCAATGATTGCTAATGTAATAGCAACAATGAAAATCCCACAAAATGTAACAAGCGTTCTTCCAATATACTCGCTTTTCACATAATTAATTTGTTTTTTCCCCTTCATCACAAGATCACACCTTACTCTTTCTAGATTGAATTGAACAAGACTGGCTTATGTAGCCAGCCTGTTTTATATTATTGCTCCAATTTAGACATTGGGATATAACCCATTTCTTCTACTTGCTTTTCGAACTCTTTACCTTTTACATAATCGATGAAACCTTTTGTTGCATCTTTCGCTTCACCTTTTGTTACCATATATTCATAAGACCAGAACGGATACTTTTCAGCAGAAATATTTTCAATTGTTGGTTCTACACCATCAATTTTCAATGTTTTTAAAGAATCTTTTTTATCGCCTACCATATAAGACATTGCAAGGTAACTAACAGAACCTGGTGTCGAGTTAATTGCTTGCTCTACCGCACCGTTAGAATCTTGTGTTGTACCTGTTGCATCGTTAATTTTCACATCTTTCATGACTGTTTTTTCAAATGTAGCACGCGTACCAGAAGATGCTGGACGATTAATTACGTTAATTTTTTCGTCTTTTCCACCAACATCTTTCCAGTTTGTAATTTCACCAGAGAAGATTTTTTGTACGTCTGCTAATTTTAAATCTTCTACTCCTACGTCTTTATTTACAACTAAAGCGAATGCAATACCCGCTACTTTATTATCAACTAATTCTTTCGCTTGTTTTTCATCTTCTATTTTATCAGCAGAAGGAACATCTGAATTACCAATTTGAACAGCTCCAGAAGCTACTTGGTTAATACCAGTTCCACTACCTCCACCTTGAACTGTAATAGATACATTTGCATTTTCGCCCATGAATTCTTTAGCCGCTTCTTCTGCAAGTGGTTGAAGCGCTGTCGAACCCGCCGCTGTAATCGTACCGGATAATTCTTGTTTTGCATCTCCGCCACCTTTAGCAGATTCTTCACTACCTGTACTTTCTGACTTCCCACAACCAACTAAAGAACCTGCAAGTAATAATGCCGCTAATGAAAATTTAAACCCTTTCTTCATAACCATATCCTTGTACCCCCAGTTTTGTTATCGCTTTTCAAAGCGCTTGTCTTAACACAAATTCATTGTAAAACATGAATATTGTGCTAGTGTTAAGCGATTTTTAATTTTAAGTAAATACGAAAAATTCCACAGAAACCCTATATTTAACTGCTTTTTCGAGTGAAACGTCATATAAAACATATAGAAAGCCTATTGAAATGTTAAGCTTATTTTAATAATGTAAATTCTTTGTAAATACACAAACCATCATTTCAATAAAGTGAAACTTCAATCAGTGGGGGTTTTCTCCATTCCCCACTGATTGTTAGACCGACTAATCGGGCTTTTACATTCAAAAACGAAGACGACTGTTCAAGCATGAAAAGCACAAGATCAGCCTTGGACAGAAAGGATTAGCTTGTGGCTCGAGTGCTTAGGAGTCGTAGCTAGATTTGGGCTGTTAATCTTCCACCTAAACTTCTTCGTTTTTTCTCAAATTTTGAGGTGGGAGTCTTACAGCTCGCAAATAGCGGGGTAAACTCTACACGTCTTTTTTTCCATAAAAAAAGAACCAAATCACTCATTTTGGTTCCCTTTTGGAGTATTCCGTTTCCAAGGCTGCATTCCATACTCTATAATTTTTTTATGAATACGGTATATAGAATATGGAAGAACGGCCATTAATATCGTACATATAATATTTAACTTTGTCAGCAATGCACTCCCTCCTATCTTACTCTTTCTGATAACGATGAACCAGAATGTTCAATATTAGGATGCACATGAACATCAATATCACATTGACTAAAGTAATTTGCACCTTGATCCCAGTCTTTCTCAACTTTCTTCCATTTCTTATAGTCTTTCCTCGTGTACTCTCGCCCTAACTCTAACACATCTACTTTATACTTTTTCTGTACAATTTTAATTGTACTCTTTATTTTCTTTTCCATTTCATTTGCAATATATTTCTTTAAGGCCTCCCCTTCCATTACTTTACCGTGACCACTGAAATGAAGCTCTGCTAATGTCCCGTCTAATGTAATATCAACAATGAACTTAGGCTTTTTCGGCTCTTCAACAACTACATCTATTTTTCTTCGTATTTTTTGCACTTCATATGTAACAAGCTTATTATCTTTTCGAATCGTGAAAAAGCCACCGATTTCTTCTCCTATTATATAGTTTAATCCTAAGGTCTTATCTCCACTTAACTTCCCAACCATTTTGCCGTCCTTCCCCCGAAACAATGCCGCACCTTCCATGTTTATGCTTTGCTTCGTTAAACTTAGTATAGGTAAAACAAAACTTCTACGGGCATTAATTTTCTCTTGCAATTCTCCAATCCTTATAGCTTCTATCATTTGCGCATTTTTTTTAGCATGTTCAGCAATCATATCAATATACTTTGACGGTAAATTTTCAGGCTCTGCATTTTGCCCCAAAACTTTCTCCGCTTTATCTTTCGTGACAAAAATAAGGATATTCCTTCGCATTTCATGATCCCGGAAAAAGACATCTAGCGTATTTTCTAGAACATACGGCTTTCGTAACAAGTCTTCTGAAAACATTAGCACTTGTATATGAGGAAAAAAGAGGATACGACTTACTTTTTTTGCAATAATTCGAAGCTGCGCAAATACACCATCAGCTTTAGCACTAACATTAATATAGTTTTCTCCTCCTGCTTGCGCTCCTTCTGGTGTTAACTTCCGAGGTAACACCATTTGATATGTTCCCTTCATGACGGGATTACTGTCCTTTTCTTTCGCAAGGTCAAAAGCAACTCCTACAACAAAACCACGCTCTTCAATCTCAACTTGCTCAGCACACCCACTCACATAGACGAAACAAACAACACAACAAACTATCTTAAGAAGGTGCTTCATTTCTCTTATCCCTTCTCTTCTTTAATGTATAAATAATAAAAACAAATAATGTTGAAATAACTACAAACCCTAAATCCACCCAAGCTAAGTATGTTCCATACCCTATTAAAGTTTCTACTTCGCCTGGAACCATGTTTACGAAAAAAATAATTGGTGCACTAATAAAGATGAACCTATGCTTTGGCACTTTCGGGAACATGGAACAAAACAGTAGCACCGCGAGGTCAAAATACATAACTGTCGTATTATAAATTGTAATAATCCAAGTCGTAAAAAAAATAGCATCAAATCTTTCTAAAAAGCCACCACCAACTTCAATCTCCTTCCCTAACTCAATTGTTGGATATGTTAAACCTTTTGTCGTTATATACGTAAATACACTAATACAGGTTATGTAAATTAAGATATATGATGTAACCGTCACCATAACCCCTTTCGCTACTGCAAAAGGAGCTTTTTTTATATTCCCATTCAACATAACCGTATAAAAGAGCGCCACTTCAAATCCAATAAATGTAAAAATAGAATCTTTAACACCGTTAGTGTAATTTTTCCAGTCCGTTTGAAAAACAGGTAAAAGGTTGTCTACCTTCATTAAATTTATATTCAGTAATGACAATAATAAAATTGCACTAATTACAATTGGTAAAAACATCATATTAAGCCGCAACAATGCCACTCTAGATCCACATACCCCATATATGACAACAAGTAAAAAGAACAACGCTAACCATTGAATGGACGTGTCACCAAACAAATATGTTTGTGAAATAATCGAAATTGTTCTTGTCTCATACGATGTTAATGCTGCAAATGTTAATATTAAAATACCACTCACTACATATGCTACTGGCTTTGTTAAATACGCACTTGTATATTGAAAGAAATTTTGCTTTGGGAACAAAATCGCAACTTTTGTTACAAACCAAGCTAGAAAAGCACATATGATTCCACCCCCTAACAAAATAATCCATCCATCGGAAAACAAAGTCTTTGTCGCAACAAATCTTGGCATAGATAAAGCACCTGTACCAATAATTGTTGAAGATACTGCAAAAGCAAGCTCTCTAGGTCTAATTTCTTGGTCTCCATATTCAAAGGGTTTCAATTCATTCCCCCTCCTTTGGACGCAATGTATCATCTTTCGTTTGTAAATATTCTGGACGTTTCGCAATCATCGATTTTGGCAACCTAAGAATTTCATCTTTCCAATCCGGATAAAATGCCGGCACAATCGGCGTCAAATACGGAACACCAACACTCGTTAAGTTCATAAGATGAACTGCCAATGCTATTAGCGCAAGAATAATCCCATATAACCCAAAAACGGTAGCCGCTAAAACAAATAAAAACAGTAAAATACGAAACGTAATTGTGATGCTGTATACCGGAAGTGTAAAAGTCGCTACAGCTGTTACCGCAATAACAATTACTAAAAACGGATTCACAACCCCAGCACTTACTGCTGCTTCTCCAATTACAAGTCCCCCAACAATACCAATTGTTTGCCCCATCGGTTTCGGCAGTCGAATACCAGCTTCTCTTATTAACTCCATCGTAACAGCCATAATAAGCGTTTCAATGTATGCCGGAAACGGCACACCCTCTCGCGCTCCTGCAATTGAATAAGCTAATTTTGATGGAATAAGACCTTGATGGTAAGAAACGAGTGCCACGTACACAGCTGGTAATAAAACTGCAATCGTTGCAGACATCATTCGTAAAAAGCGAAGTAACGTCCCAATAACCCACCGTTCATAGTAATCTTCTGTAGATTGGAGCACATCAATAAAAACCATTGGTGCTACTAATGCAAAAGCTGTTCCATCTACTAAAATCGCAGCTTTTCCTTTCATTAATGAACCAACTACATTGTCTGGTCTTTCTGTATTTAAAAATTGTGGAAATGGCGATAAAATATTATCTTGTATCAATTGTTCGATTGTCCCTGTTTCAAATACAACATCTGTATCAATCGATTGAAGTCTCCGCTCTAATTCTTCAACTATATAAGGATTAATAATATCCTCTATGTATACTAGTGTTACTTCTTTTTGTGATCGTTTCCCCATAATATATGACTTAAATCGAAGTTGTGGGTCTCGTATATGACGCCGAATCAACATTTTATTTGTATTAATATCTTCAATAAAACCAATTTGGGGACCACGAATTAGCGCTTCTGTCGCTGGAGCCTCTAGACTTCTCATCTCCCAATCCCGGCTATTAACTATAAGAACCGAGGGTATAGTCTCAATAAAGACTGCTGTATCCCCCGCTAAAATTGCATTAATAATTTGAGGAAGTTTCTCTTCAGTAGTTACATCAGCAATGGAGAAACGCGAATTCAATAATGTTTGAACGTTCACATTCCCTTCTGGTAAACCCTCATACTGCAATGGGTAAATAACAAACTGATAAATTAACTCTTTATGCGCCAATCCACATAAAAAGACTACCGCACAACGTGTTTGACAACCAGCAAGTGTGAACTCTTTAATCGTTAGGTCCTTAGGTGAACCTAACTTCTCTTGAATCTCTTGTAATACTTTAGATAAGCTAGCATTGGATCCTAACAATTTTTACACCTAACTTTCTCTTCCATAAGTTAATGTTATATTTCGCCATGAAAGAGAAATATATACAAAAAGAGGTTGCCCGAAAACAAACCTTTTTTCGGATAACCTCTTTCACTTGTATAAATAGACATTATTTATCTGCTGCTACATAATCTGATTTAACTGCCATTCCTCTCGTTACAATACTAACGACTACCATAACTGTAACATTTAAAAATAATGCTATAATCCCAACATTTAAATCTTTAATAAATTGAGGGAACATCGGAAACAAGCTAGCAATTGTAGA
The DNA here is from genome assembly GCF_000712595.1 of Bacillus manliponensis. Lineage (GTDB taxonomy): Bacteria > Bacillota > Bacilli > Bacillales > Bacillaceae_G > Bacillus_A > Bacillus_A manliponensis. The sequence continues at coordinate 97,792 of NZ_JOTN01000017.1, read as the reverse complement.
ACCTGTTAAAGTAATGTACGCAACAACAATTAGCCCTACCCCCATACCAGCTATTGCCCCTTGTTTTGTAACAAACTGCTTTTTGAACAAACTAAACACAAGAGGTGGGAACAGCTGTGTAACGATACTATATCCCATTAAAAGGAGTGCACCAATTGTCTCTCCCCCTGTAAAAGTAAAGAACACCGCCACAAGCGCAACAATAGGAACGAACAACTTAGCTGCCCGTGTCACTTGCTCATCTGAAACAGAAGGTGCCAATGCTTGATAAATATTTTTAGCAAGTAACGTCGACGCAGCCATCACTAACATAGACCCTGGTACAAGTGCCGTTAGTAACCCTGCACTTCCAATAATCCCAATAAACCACGGGTCAAACGTCTGAATCGCTAAACGGAATAACGAAAGATCTACATCAGCCCCTTGTAACCCAGGAACTTGTAAAATTGCTGCAAATCCCGCAAAAAAGACAAACAACAGAACTAAAGAATATAGCGGCATAATCGCAGCATTTTTCCGAAACACTTTTTCACTTTTCGCTGAAAAAGCAGATGCAAATGTATGCGGCCACATATAAAAACCTAATGCGGTTAATACAATAGTAGAAACAAACCAAGAAATACTCATCCCTTCATCTGGCAAAGAAAGAAATCCTGGATTAGCAGCTTCAACCGCTTCAAACATTGGTTGAAAGCCCCCATAGTAATGGAATGGCAAATACACTCCAAGAAACACAACAATTACTAAAATCATGATATCTTTTAAAGCTGCCGTCCACGCCGATCCATGTATCCCAGAAATCATGACATATATCGTAATTGTAATAGCTCCGAGCCAAACTGCCACACCAGGTGAAACCCTCCCGTACGATGCTTCAGATACGATAATCCCCAATCCTTTTAGCTGTAAAACTAAATACGGAATAATAGAAATAACTCCAATAACCGAAACAATAATACCTAACGTCTTACTATCATACTTTTTCGCAAAAAAATCCGGCTGTGAGACAAGCTTATGTTCTTTCGCATATTTCCAAACAGGAGGAAGCAAGAAGTAAGAAAGTACATACGCTAAAGCACCGTATCCTAAAATGTAAAAGGTCGGAGCCCCCTTACTATACGCCCATCCACTTCCACCTAGAAAAGTAAACGTTGTATAAATCTCACCTGCCATGAGTAGGAAAATAAAGATAGTCCCAAATCCTCTTCCTCCTACAGACCATTGCTCTAAGTTCATATCTTTCCCTCGCTGAGCTCGAATACCTAAAAATAAAGAAATACCTAAAAATAAAATAATGATAAGAAGCGCTTCCATTACTCGCCCCCCTTATTCATTGGATCAAGCCAATATAAAATCCCTATACATACAGATGTAATACAAACAGATAACAAAATCCAAAATAATAAAAAAGGCATACCAAGTATGTACGGAGTAACTCGATTTGTAAAAATCGGACCAATTACTAAACAAAGAACCGGAATGAGTGCCAATATGTGTATTTTCTTCATATCATTCTCCTTCCTTCATAAAGTTCTGAACAGCTGCAACAAAAAGTTCTACACCAATCGGCAAAGCATCTTCATCAATCGTAAAGCGCGGGTGATGATGAGGATAAACAATCCCTTTTTCTTGATTTCCAGCTCCAATAAAGAAAAACGTACCCGGTGCTTTTTGTAAAAAAGCAGAAAAATCTTCTCCTGCCATCGTTGGTTGCATTCGAATTACTCGCTCTCTTCCGAACAGTTGTAACGCTGTTTTCTCTATGTGTTCTGTAACATATTCATCATTTATAACCGGTCTATAACCATATTCATATGTAAAGGTATAATCTGCACCATATACATCTGTTATATTTTTTACAATCTTTTCAATGCGTACCGCCGTTTGCTCTCGTAATTCATGTGATAAACTTCTTACTGTACCCACAATCTCTGCAGAGTCTGGAATTACGTTATGAGTCGTCCCTGCATGAAATTGTGTTACAGACAAAACGAGAGAATCTAAAGGGTTAGTAAGCCGCGATACGATTTGCTGAAGTTGCGATACAATTTGCGTTCCAATCATAATGCTATCAACTGTTTCATGCGGAATCCCTGCATGTCCACCTTTCCCAATCACCTGAATTTGAAATACATCCGGTGAAGCCATCGCCGGACCATATATAACGCCCATTTTTCCAACCTCTAATTGTGCCCAAAGATGTGCACCAATAATATAATCAACACCTTCCATTACACCAGCACGAACCATCTCTTCCGCACCTCCTGGAAAGTTCTCCTCCGCATGTTGGAATAAAAAACGAATTTCTCCGCAAATCTTTTCTTGCTGACTTGCAAGTGCATGTGCTGTACCAAGTAACATAGCAGTATGTCCATCATGACCACAAGCATGCATAACACCAGGGTGCTTCGAAATAAAATCAAATTCATTCTCTTCCTGAATCGGCAATGCATCCATATCAGCACGAAGAGCAATTGTTTTCCCTGGTAACTTTCCAACTAGCCTTGCCATCACACTATATTTTGTGGGACGTGAAACTTCTAAATGAGGGAATGAACAAAGGGTATCATAGACAAATTGCGATGTTTTCTCCTCATGAAATGAAAGTTCCGGATACATATGAAAGTGTCTTCTCCACTTAACTAATTGTTCTTTTAAAACAGCAACATTTTCGACAACACTCATTATTCAACACCCTTTCTTCACAAAGTTAAATAATATTATATATCTATTTAAACGGAAAATAAATAATATTCTGACTTTTGTGAGGGGAGTTTTACAAATAATTATTTCAAAAAATTATACCCTCTATCTATAGAGTATACGATTTTATGACAGAGGGTATATTACACCTATCAATTTGTTAGTCTAAAATAGCAATCGCCTGACTCCCCATTTGTTCCCAAGCAGCTTCGAATTTATCTCTTTGAATACCTTTACGCGGATTAGCTGCAAGTGGATCATTTACATATACAAAGTTTTCATCATAGCCAATTACGACTGCACTATGCTCATAATATGTAATTCGCAGTTCTCCTGCATTCGTCTGCCACGTTTGAAAACTTTCTTCCCCTAAAGGTTGAAATGTTGTATTCGAAATAATCCACACTGGGGACCCCGAACTAACTACTTTATATACATCTTCAATATCCCGTCCCGTTAGATTAACAGCTTGGCCAGGAGCATATTTCTCCGCTAACTGAAAGATCGGTTCATTATACACACCGTATCCACGCTCTGCTTTTTCATACATGTTCCCAACAAAGCCTTCGTGAGGGTTTCCATGTAAGCCATTTTCATAAAACGGGACACGTGCAATCTCATTTGCAAGCTGCATCTTATCAACTTGTGCCCCTTCATATTGAAGCATCATCGCTAAGCTTGTTACTTCACAACCTCGAGGCAATTCAGGATATTGCTGAATAAAAGGGACATTCTCTATCATCGCATTCCCTTTCATCTCATAAGTAAGATCTACCCGTAATTCCTGTGTTGTTTGAAAAAATTTATTTTTCCCTTTTTCGATTACATCCATTACATCGTTACTACACGCAACACCAATCGTGATTCCAAATCCTAAAATACATATATATTTTAATTTCCTTAACATAAACTTAACTCCATTACTTAATTATTTTCAACGCATATCATTCTCATTGTACCTTGGTTTTTATAAGTTTACTAGGATGATTATGTAAATATTATCCTATCAAAACTTCCAAACACACTATAACATACGTGACGTTCTTTTTACTTACTACAAGAACACAGAGATTCACATTCAAATATTAAATTATAAAAATTATAACCGAGTCTAAGACATAATTTTGCTAAATTTGTCACATTTCCAGAGCAATTTCCTTAACATTTCAAAATAAAATAAACAAAAAAATCCAAATATAACTTCTTATTACAAAATAATTTACTCCTATATATTGGATATGTTGGTATAACTTTATTTATCTTAAAATTCTAACATTTAAACAAGATAGGTAAAAATGGTTTACAATATTATCAAGTTACAAATGTTTTTCAGCGTAAAAAGTGTGCATTTGTGTCTATTTTTTAACAATATCTTAAAAACTATTGCCATCTATAAATTAATAGGTTTATATTGTTTTATTGGCATAGTTTCAATTCAAGCAGAAAGGAGATTTTAACCGTGCAACTGAAAAAAACGTTTTGGAGGTTGGCTTCACTTCTTCCACTATCATTAATTTTGTTCCTCGGTGGATGTGAACAACTTGCCGTATTAGATCCAAAAGGACCTGTTGCGAAAGAGCAAGCTGACTTAATTATTTGGTCAATACTCTTATTATCGTCAATCATTGTTGTCGTATTTGCATTGTTTACAATTGTTTTAATTCGTTATCGTGAAAAGCCAGAGAACATGGACTATGAGCCACCTGATCAACACGGTAACACATTACTGGAAATTATTTGGACAATTATCCCAGTACTTATCGTTATCGCATTATCGATTCCAACGGTAAAAGCAACTTACGCTGCGGAAAAGCCACCAAAGGAATCAGCACATTTAGAACCAGTTGAAATTTATGTAACATCTGCAAACTGGAAATGGTTATTCAGTTATGAAGAAGAAGGCATTGAAACCGTTAACTATTTAAACATTCCTGCAGGTGTACCAATTCAATTTAAACTAACTTCTGTTGGTCCAATGAACGCGTTCTGGATTCCAGAGCTTGGCGGTATGAAGTATACAATGGACGGTATGATCATGGATCATTATCTACAAGCTGATAAGCCTGGTACGTATTTAGGACGTAGTGCAAACTTCTCTGGTGAAGGATTCACTCACATGGAGTTTGAAGTTGAATCTAAAACACAAGAAGAGTATGACGAGTGGGTAAAAGAAGTAAAAGAAACTGCTCCTAAATTAACAGAAGAAAAGTATAACGAAATCATTCAACCAGGTGTAGTAGGGCGTATGACGTACTCAACGAATCACTTAGAGTACGTAGATCCAGAAACACTTGAGTATTGTGATTACAACTACTACAAAAACCGTAAGTAACATTTATAATTCCAACAGATTGGAGTGAACACAGTGAAGCTTGATGAATTTTTTGTCACAGGTGATCCTCTTATTTATGCAGCGGATGCATCGATTGTTCTTGTGACATTAGCAATCCTTTACGTACTAACAAAGTACAAAAAATGGCGCTGGCTTTGGGATGAGTGGTTAACAACTGTAGACCATAAGAAAATCGGGATCATGTATATTATCTCGGCTATTGTTATGTTGTTCCGCGGTGGTATGGACGGCTTAATGATGCGTGCCCAGTTAACATTCCCAGAAACAACGTATTTAGACGCAACACACTATAATGGTGTATTTACAACGCATGGTGTCGTTATGATTATCTTCATGGCCATGCCATTTATTATGGGATTAATGAACGTTGTTGTGCCTCTACAAATTGGAGCTCGTGACGTTGCTTATCCATTCTTAAACGCATTAAGTTTTTGGTTATTCTTTGTCGGCGCTATGTTATTTAACATCGCGTTCGTTATTGGTGGTTCTCCAGACGCTGGTTGGACGATGTACTTCCCAATGGCAGGTACAGAATTTAGTCCAGGCGTAGGAAATAACTACTATGCAATTGCACTCCAAATTTCCGGTCTCGGTACGCTCATGACCGGTATTAACTTTATTGTTACGATTTTAAAAATGCGTACACCAGGTATGTCATTAATGAAAATGCCAATGTTCACATGGTCTGTTTTAATCACATGTGTCATCATTGTTTTTGCATTCCCAGTATTAACAGTAGCACTTGCTTTAATGACATTTGACCGTCTATTCGGCGCTCACTTCTTTACAATTGCAGCAGATGGTATGCCAATGCTTTGGGCAAACTTATTCTGGATTTGGGGTCATCCTGAAGTGTATATCGTTATTTTACCGGCATTCGGTATTTTCTCTGAAATCATTAGTACATTCGCTCGTAAACGTCTATTCGGATACAGCGCAATGGTTTACTCAATGATTGCCATTTCGTTACTAAGTTTCTTAGTATGGGTTCACCACTTCTTTACAATGGGCTCTGGTCCAGCGGTTAACTCATTCTTCTCGATCTCAACGATGGCAATTTCGATTCCAACAGGTGTAAAAATCTTTAACTGGTTATTTACACTGTATAAAGGACGAATTCGCTTTACAGTACCAATGCTTTGGTCATTAGCGTTTATTCCAAACTTCGTAGTTGGTGGAGTTACAGGGGTTATGCTTGCAATGGCAGCAGCTGATTATCAGTACCATAACAGTTACTTCTTAGTTGCTCACTTCCACTACGTATTAATTGCAGGTACAGTATTTGCGATGCTTGCTGGTCTTACATTCTGGTATCCAAAGATGACTGGTCATATGCTAAACGAGCGCATCGGTAAGTGGACATTCTGGATCTTCATGATCGGATTTAACGTATGTTTCTTCCCAATGTACTTCTTAGGTTTAGACGGTATGACTCGTCGTATGTACACGTATTCTGCAGATCTTGGTTGGGGCTGGTTAAACCAAATCGCATCTGTTGGTGCATTAATGATGGCTGTTGGATTCATCCTATTATGCTACAACGTAGTTTGGAGTGCTCGTCATGGTGAGCGCGATACAACAGGTGATCCATGGAATGGTCGTACACTTGAGTGGGCAACGCACTCGCCTGTTCAACATTACAACTTTGCAAAGCTTCCTGAGATTAAGGAAAGTGATGCTTACTGGTTCATGAAGAAACGCGGAGAATCAGTAGTACCAAAAGCGGATGAATTAAAACCAATTCATATGCCAAGTAACTCAGGCGTTCCAATCATTATGTCTCTGTTCTTCGGTATAGGTGGTTTTGCATTAGTATTCAGTTGGTTCTGGATTGCAACTGTATCTTTAGTCGGTATCGTAGGTTGTATGATCTGGCGTTCATTCGATTATGATGACGGATATTACGTTAGTGTAGATGAAATTAAAAAGACAGAACATGTAGCATGAGAGGTGAAACGAAATGGCGGCTTTAGATAAAAGCTTACCGCTAGAATATCAATCCGAACAAGGTCGGTTGAATATTTTAGGGTTCTGGATTTTCCTTGGGGCTGAAATCGCGCTGTTTTCAACGCTTTTTGCCTCGTATCTATTATTAGCTGGTCGTACGGCAGATGGTCCGACACCAGCACAGCTGTTTGAACTAGACATTCTACTCATTCAAACAGTACTACTTTTAACAAGTAGTTTTACTTGTGGCATTGCAATTCATGAAATGCGCAAAGAAAATCAAAAAGGGATGTTAATTTGGTTCATTTTAACATTGCTTTTAGGTGCAGGATTCCTTTTCTTTGAAATTGAAGAGTTTATCCTTTACGTTTCACAAGGTGCAACGATGCAAACAAGCGGATTCTTATCTGCATTCTTCGTTCTCCTTGGAACACACGGTGCCCACGTAACAGGTGGTATCATCTGGGCAATTTGTGTAATTGTTCAAATTTTAAAACGAGGTTTAACACCAGTTACAGCTCGTAAAGTATTCATTATTAGCTTATACTGGCATTTCCTTGACGTTGTTTGGATCTTCATTTACACACTAGTTTACTTGAACGGGATGGTGGCGTAACATGGAACAAAACAATACACAAGCAAATCATAACGCTCATAAAGGTTTTCCTTGGTCTCACGTTTTCGGGTTTGTTTTATCGCTAGCATTAACGTTTGGTGCCGTATTTATTGCACTAGAAACAACTTTGCCATTCTCAACGATTTTCACAGTGATTATCGTAATGGCAATTGCACAAGCGTTACTACAATTAATTATGTTCATGCATTTAAATGAAGGTGAAGGTGCAATTCAAATTTTAACAATGGTTTACAGTTTCTTTATCGCTGCAACAATCATTGTTGGTTCTGTATGGATCTTCTTCTCCATGTAATGCGAAGGCCTGCTGGTTACGATCAGCAGGCTTTTTCTTTTATACTCCCCTTCCCTATCAAAAATCCTTACCCTAGACTTTCAATATTTTTTTATAAATAATGTTATGAAAAGTCTTTCTTTATGGAATCGAATTCATATGCATTGCATTTCTATTTATAATATGTCTAAATAAGTACTATATTATTTGAAGGGAGAGAAACCCTATGGAGCATCATTCCTCAGTCACTTCACTTATGATTGTTGTTGCAATCGCATTTTTCATTCCCCTTTTACTACAACGTTTTAAATTAAACGCAATTCCTGTTGTTGTAGCAGAGATTATTGCCGGTATTATTGTGGGTAAAAGTGGATTTAATATTATTGAACCAGATATGTGGCTTGCAGTATTATCAACACTCGGATTTATTTTCGTAATGTTCTTAAGCGGTTTAGAGATTGACTTTTCTATTTTCAAACAAAAAGGTACTAAAACAAATAGTGATGAACCAAATACGTTCAAAATCGCAACTATTATTTTCTTCTTCATTTTTGTTTTATCCTATGCCTTATCACTTCTGTTTGTATGGCTTGGATTTGTAGATAGTGCATTCTTTATGACACTTATTATTTCGACCATCTCGTTAGGTGTCGTTGTACCGACATTAAAGGAGAAAAACTTAAACAAAACAGCGATTGGACAAATCATTTTACTTGTGGCCGTTATTGCTGACTTAGTAACAATGGTATTATTAGCTGTATTTGTTGGATTAAACTCACCAGATGGTAAAAGCATGTGGCTCCTTCTCGTCTTGTTTGGAGCGGGTGTTGCTATCTACTTTATCGCAAGACGTTTCCAAAACATTCCCTACCTTGATAATTTAAAAGCAGGTAGCGTACAAATCGACACACGTGCTGTCTTCGCACTTATTTTAATTCTTGTTGGTTTATCGGAAACAGTAGGCGCTGAAAATATTTTAGGAGCCTTTTTAGCAGGTGTACTTGTGTCTCTACTATCTCCGAATAAAGAAATGGTCGAAAAGCTTGATTCTATCGGGTATGGTTTCTTTATTCCAATCTTCTTTGTTATGGTTGGTGTAGATTTAGAAGTATGGTCTATTTTTAAAGATCCTACTAGTATGCTTATGATTCCATTTTTAATTATTGGACTGTTTATCTCAAAACTGTTGCCAGTACTTTTACTTAAAAAATGGTATCCTCGTAACATCGTGTTAGGAAGTGCCATTTTACTAACGTCTACGTTATCTTTAGTCGTTGCAGCAGCGCAAATTGGTGAGAAGTTAGGTATCATTACACCAAGTTTATCCGCTTCACTTATTTTAAGTGCAGTTATTACATGTATTTTTGCTCCAATTATATTTAAAAAGATGTTCCCAAAAGTTGAGGTACCAAAACCAAAAATCTCAATTATTGGAGCAAGTCGTATTACATTACCACTATCGCTTGACTTAAAACGAGAAGAGTATGACGTTACACTTTACATGGTAAAACAAAATAAATTAAACACAGAGGAAGCTACAGCCCATGACTTCCCTATTGTAAAATTAGACACTCTTTCAATTGAGGCATTAGATGCACATGAAGCATTTACTGCTGATCGTATTGTTGTAGCAACAAGTGACGACGAACAAAACTTATTATTAGCAGAACACGCAAAAGAACTTGGCGTTGAACATGTCATTGCAAGTGTAGAAGACCCACTACTACAAGAAAAAGCAACGCAAGAGCATATTGCTGTATTCTCAACAATTAATTCAACACGTATTTTACTACGAGCTCTTGTTGACCGCCCAAGTCTCGTTCGCTTAATTACAACGGCCAATGAAACAGTACGTGAAATAAAGCTTCATAACAGTAAATATAATGGCTTAGCACTACGTCGCCTACCTTTCTTAGGTGATGCGCTTATTATTCAAATTTACCGTGGTAATCAAGCATTAGTACCTCATGGTGACACAAAGCTACAACACGGTGACACACTTCTTGTAACAGGTTCTAAAGAACATATTGATACGATGAAGAGCATGGTTGAATAAAAGAGTCCCTTCCGCATTTGGAAGGGACTTTTTTTCTTTATCCATGGTAAAATATTACTTATAAGACAGATAAAGCGAGGAACGATACAATGTCTATCTCTACATTAGCACTTTTATTATTAGGGGAAGTACTTATTGCCATTATATGTGTCGGTTTAAGTATAGAACTTTGGAGTTACGGATGGAAAAAATCAAACGCAGTGAAATACACTTGCATCTTCTTCTCCCTCATTATTGGTATTAGCAGTATACTGGGACTTTTCGTCGCGCCTGCTTATTTCTTTATTCAACTCATAGAAAAAGTATAATGAAACTATATACGAATGGAAAAGAGGTTTGGTAGATGATAGAAGTAAAGCAAATTCATGCTGATGAAACGTACAAATTAAGACATGAAATTTTACGGCCACATCAAAGCTTAGAAGACTGCAAATACCCTTCTGATAAGGAACAAAGCAGTTTCCATCTCGGAGCATTTATACAAAATAATCTTGTTGGTATCGCTTCTTTATCCATGGAACAACACCCTTCTTTTCTAGGAGACAATCAGTATCGATTACGCGGGATGGCTACGCATCCAAACTTTCGTAAACAACAGGCTGGAAGCTCATTAATTCATCATGCCAAACTCATTTTAATAGAACGCTCCGCACAGCTTCTTTGGTGTAATGCAAGGACTGACGTTGAAAACTACTATAAACGAATCGGGTTTAAAGTGCATGGCAGTGTTTTTGATATTCCTCCCATTGGTCCGCATAAGCTTATGTATACAACACTCTAAAAAAAGAGCGCTTCTCATAAGAAGCACTCTTTTTTACTATTTATCCCGCTATTTGTGGGCTGTAAGACTCCCACCTCAAAAACTAAGGGATTCAGAGAAGTTTAGGTGGGAGATAAACAGCCCGTAAAAGCCCGATTGGTCGGGCTAACACTCAGTAGGGAATGAACCCCCCCACTGAGTGAAGTTTCACTTTATAAAAGTAAATGACATCCAAATAAAATGGCAAATACGTAAAGAAGTGGGTGTACTTCTTTCGCTTGTCCTTTCACAATCTTTAAAATCGGATAGATTAAAAATCCAAGGGCAATACCATTTGCAATACTTGACGTAAGTGGGATACCAATGAAAATAAAGAACGCTGGAAACGCATCTTCAAACTTGCCCCAATTTACTTCACGAATACTTTGTGCCATTAAGCTACCAACAATAATTAACGATGGTGCAGTAATTGCAGCTACGCTAGATAACGAAGCAATAACTGGACTAAAGAAAGCTGTAATAATTGTTAATACAATGGCAACAATTCCTGTAAGTCCTGTTTTCCCGCCTGCAGCAATACCTGCTGAAGACTCAATAGTTGCCGCTGTAGGACTCGTGCCAAACATTGCTCCAGCCGTGCCACCAATTGCATCTGAAATAAAAGCTTTCCCAAAGCGCTTTTCTGCATTATCCGCACTTAATCCCGCTTGTTTAATGAGCCCAAGCAAAGCACCTGTCGTATCAAATAATAAAACAAGTAAGAATGAGAAGACAACGCCGGATAAGCCATATTGAATCACATCTGATACAGCTTGAACAGGATTGGCTACAATAATGCCTTCTGGTAAGTGGGGCATTGCCATAAGTTGATCTTCAAATTTGAGTTGACCTGTGAAAAAGGCAATAATTCCAGTAACAATCATGCTAATAAACAAGGCGCCGCTTACATTTAACGCCATCAGCACAGCTGCTAACACTAAACCGATAATCGTTAGTACAACAGCAGGTGAATGAAAATCACCAATCGTCACTAAATTTGTTGGATGATCGACAATAATGCCGGATAAGCGTAAACCGATAAAAGCAATAAACAAACCGATTCCAGCGGCAATTGCATGCTTTAAGCTATCGGGAATTGCAGTGATAAGCTTTTGACGAAATGAAGTAAAAGAAAGTAAAAGGAAAATAATACCCGTTACAAATACAGCAGAAAATGCGATAGCATATGTAATCCCTTCTGCCTCTTGTACGACAGAATAAGCAAAATACGCATTCATCCCCATTGCCGGTGCAATAACGATAGGATAATTTGCTAAAAAGGCCATACATAATGTACCAATTACAGTAGCGATAATTGTTGCTGTAAACGCTTGCTCAAATGGTACTCCTGCATCAGATAAAATCTTTGGATTAATAACAAGAATGTACGCAAATGTGAAAAATGTTGTAATACCAGCTAAAATCTCTTGCTTCACAGAAGTATTGTATTTTTGCAATTGAAACATAGTCTTTTTTTCCTTCCCACATAGTAGATAAAAATATATTACTTAATCTTACCAATTTGTAAAAAGTAGCGTCAATATATCTGAGAATAGTTGGAATTATTAAATAAAAGTCCTGTTGTTCTCTAACAGGACTTTTATTATTTCTCCATCTTTTTCTTTTGTACGAAATCTCCTGATACAACATATCTCTTTGCATTATTCTTTATAGTTATGCATGTAATCAGTGTAATCTCCTCTTTACCATGATCCTCTACAACTTCCCATTCGCTTGGTATTACTTCTTTCACCTGCTGCACAGCATATTCGTATTCATATTCACCATCATACAAATAAATCTTGTCGCTCTTATTTAATGTTGAAATATCACTAAATAAAATACCTTTTTTAGACATATTATGACCCGCTAGCGCATAATTTCCTTTTCCCATTTCCTGCTTTTCCTTTATCGCTCCTGCACCAGACAAAAGGTTCTTCTCTGTTGCAGCATTTAAAATGGGAAGTTCTAATGAAATACTCGGAATTACCATTCGCCCTATCACACTTTTTTTGTCGAGCTTCGCATTTGATATATCCGCTAAATTAGGCTGTACAATTTCAGAAGCATCAACAAATTTTGTTTCTTGCTTAGAGTATTTCATCTTGTTCACTACTTCTATATTTGCTTGCTGCTTCTTTTTAGCTTGATAACCATCATAATATGGCTTAGCAATTAAAAACAAGCCACCTATGCACAATATAAGCGCTAAAATTTGATAGATTTTTCTTTTGTTCATGTCTTTCACTCTTTCTAATTTTCAATATGTATAAAGTGAAACTTCTATTCGCTACAACTTGTTATATGTTAAGCGTAACATGAACACATAAAAAAATTCTACTTTGCTCCATGCAAAGTAGAATTTTTCATTTATAAAATAGCAACTTTTACAGTTCTTCTGCCCCAATTGTAAACAGCGGTTTTGTCAGCAATGAATACATCAATCTTATGGCCTTTAATTGCTCCACCTGTATCTGCCGCAATTGCCACACCATATCCTTCTACCCATACACGAGAAAGTGGTGGAATTACTGATGGGTCAACCGCAATAATTTTTAAATGTGGATTTGCTGTTAAATTATATCCACCATATCTTGTATATACTTGTTCTCCAGGTTTTTTCCCATTCTCTAACGGATCATTTGAGTATGCTGTCGCTGTTACATAAAATTCACGTCCACCTGCCGGCTTACCTTCTACAGGTGTATTACTATTTACAGCCTCAGTTCGTTCTTTATTATTTGCTTCTCTTGCAGCTTTCGCTTCAGCTTCTGCTTTTGCTCTCGCTTCTGCCTCTGCTTTTTCACGTGCAATTGTTTCTTGAACGCTCTTCATATTTGCTTCAATCTTCGCTTTTTCTTGCTCCGCCATTGTAAGCTGCGCTGCAATTGCGTTATATTTCGTTTGTACAGTATCTAAATGCTCTTGACGTTTATTTAAATCTTGTTGCAAAGCTGCCTCTGCCGTAGCTAATTTTTGCTTTTCAACTTCTAAAGCTTTTTCTTTTTCATCGATTACTTTTTTATCTGTCTCAATTTGCATTAAGTCTTGCTCTTGTAAACTTAAAATCTCCTTATCGGCTTCCATAATCGTAGAAACAGCATTCATTCGCTGCAGTAAATCTCCAATACTTGTAGAATCTACAAGAACATCAACTACGAAATTCACATTTGAGTGGTTTTGAACAGAGATCATACGCTTCTTCATAATATCTTTACGCATAAGTACTTTATCTTGTAAGTCGATAATCTCTTGTTTCTTTTGCTCAATCTGTTTGTTCGTTTCGTCGATTTTCCCTTGAATCACACTTTGTTCTTCTTTATTCTTTGCAATCGTATTATTTAAGTTATGTAATTCTTTCTCGATACCTTGAATCTCTTTCATTACAGCTTGCTTTTCTTCTTCTTGCTGCTGAATGTTTTCATCATTCTGCTGCAACTGCTGCTGCATGTTGTTTAATTTCTCGTCGTTTGACTCAGCTTTTACAGCTGCTGTACTAGACAGAAACATCATTCCTGCTAATACTATAGTGCTGATACGCTTAAAATAGTTCATAATCCGACTCCTCTCCCTTACAGTTATACATGATTTATTTTACATTTCGTTTACAGAATCATTAAATACAGTTTATTTTTACCTCCAAATAATGGTAATAATTAAATGGAACTATGCTCATTTTAAGAAAAATTGATTGATGTTCTATACATCTCAAACTTATTTCCAATCATTTTTTCAAAAATAATTTCAATTTCTATTCAGCTCAGATTAACGGAATTCATGAAGTTTCACTATATTTCTACTCTTTTTAATTAAAAATGTATTTTTTACAAAAATTTTAACATTTATATAATGAATATATTTAATTATAATGATAAAATTTCTGTATAGATAAATAATAAAATATAATTAGTTGGAGAGACGCCAATGTTTACAAAAACAAAAACATTAGAAAAAGAAATCTATGATTTACAAAGTCAGATTGCATACTTAGAAGAACAACTTGCCGAAAAAGATGCTGAACAAAAAAAAGTTATGCTTAGTTTACGTGAAGATATTTTTACAATTGTGAATGAATATGAAAATGTAAACAAACAACATTACACCCTTCAAAATTTAACACAACAATTACATGAATGCTTCGACAAAGTCACAACAAGTACAAATCGTTCCAATCAATTAAACAACGAAATGCTTCAAAAAGAACAAGAGCTAATGCACACAATTGAAGGTATTGTTGTGTTTTCAAAAGAAGGTCAAGATTCTGTTCAACAGCTATTAACTGTTATTAGCAGACTCGGTGAGCAATCCCAAAAAACATCTAGCAGTATGAATCATTTAAGTGAGCGCTCAAAAGAAATTGAGCAAATTGTTGAAGTGATTCAAAATATTGCTGCACAAACAAATTTACTTGCTTTAAATGCAAGTATTGAAGCTGCCCGTGCAGGGGAACATGGAAAAGGATTTGCTGTCGTTGCAAATGAGGTTCGTAAGCTTGCTGAAAGTACTGCTGAAAGTACAAAGAATATTGGGGATTTAACAAAGAAAATTCAAGAAGAAATTGAAAAAGCATATGAAAATACGAAAAATAACCTTCATCTTGTTGATGAAGGAATAGAAGGCAGTGCAGATACAAATGCACGTATTGAGAAAATTTTAACGATGATTCAAGAGCTGCAAGGAGATGCTGCTAGTGTTATTGAAGCCATCCAACAACAAAAACATTGTAATGAAAATGTGTTAACAGAGTTCTCAAAGACATCTGAAATGTTCCGAAAAGTAGATAGTACTTTAAGTCAGCACATTTCAGACACTAATTCCTTAAAAGAACGTTTTTCACACAATATCGAGAATCTTGTAAACAATAAATAATATCGCACAAGAAATGTCCATCCTTTTCACATAAGGTGGGCATTTCTTACATTTTAATGTGAAATTTTATTTCTTCTCCTTTTTTCATTCTATTACTTCATTCTTTTGCTATAATAGGAACGTTGTACTTTGAAGTAACCAGTATAAAGAGGAGGACATCATGGAACAGGAACAACTTTATTACATTTTAAAATACTTATTCCTCGGTCTATTCCAAGGATTCACAGAACCGATTCCGATTTCTTCAAGCGGTCATATCGTACTTGCACAACATATATTAAATTTAGAAATAGAAGGTTTCAGTTTTGAATTGCTTGTTAATACAGCTTCATTATTTGCTGTACTTGTAATTTACCGAAAAGACTTAATTAGACTTACGAAAAACGGAATCTCCTACATCTTTACAAAGGATAAAGAAGCAAAATCTGATTTCTTCTTTATCGTTTATCTTGTAATTGCAACAATTCCTGCTGGGGTTATTGGGGTTTTATTTGAAGATCAAATCTCGGCCTATTTTAAAGGTGTAAAAATCATCGGTGTTTCATTATTGATTACTGGTGTTGGTCTATGGATCATTCGCAACTTACGCGGTCGTAAAAATGATGGTGAATTAACGTTAAAAGATGCAATTATAATTGGACTTGCTCAAGCATGTGCATTAATTCCTGGTATTAGTCGCTCAGGTGCAACAATTGTTGCTGCAATGTTACTTGGCATGAAACAAGAAACTGCATTACGCTTTTCTTTCCTATTATATATTCCAGTTAGCTTCGGTGGCTTCTTATTAAGCATTACTGACCTTGCAAACGATCCAAATTTAGATACACTGATGGTGCCATATATCATCGCCTGTATCGCAACCTTTATTATGACTTACATCTCACTAAAATGGTTTATGAACATCATGGCAAAAGGTAACTTGAAATACTTCTCAATTTACTGTTTTATTGCAGGTACGTTAACGATTTTATTCTTATCATAATAATGATAAAAAGAAAGCTTGCACAAATGCCTATGTGCAAGCTTTCTTTTTATTTATAAACTTTCTTTTCCTGACAGTATAACCGTATGCTGTGTCCTCTTTCTTCTGTCACATCATGTGTAACACGAATAATGATTAAGTTACGCTTTTCTGCCTTCTCGTTAAAAAAGATTTGCTCGCCCT
Organism: Bacillus manliponensis; assembly: GCF_000712595.1. Taxonomy (GTDB): domain Bacteria; phylum Bacillota; class Bacilli; order Bacillales; family Bacillaceae_G; genus Bacillus_A; species Bacillus_A manliponensis. The sequence goes on along the minus strand of NZ_JOTN01000017.1, from coordinate 80,992 downwards.
GTTGAAATTGCCATTGACTTGTGAAAGATGTAATATATTCTCCTCCTACTAAAAACAACTCATAGTTCATGAAGATTGCTCCTTTCTTATATTATAAAATCATTATAATTAGATTATAACTCATCAAATTAACGTATGTCCCCATTAAAGTAAAGCTGACATATTCGATTGTCAGCTTTACTTTAGTGAAAATATGGTAGCTAAATAAGGATTGAGAAATAATCCTGTTGGATCTAAAGTTTCTCTTACCTGTAAGAAGCTATATAACATAGGATAAACCTGTTCTAACTGTTCGTATTTCATCGTATGCATCTTTCCCCAATGCGGACGCCCGTCATACTTTTGAAAAATACGTTCTATCTCTTGGAAATAAGCAGCATATTTCATTCCTTTATACATATGAACAGCAATGTAAGCTGAATCTCTTTCATATGAAGGACTGAGCCATAAATCATCCCCTTTCACGTAACGGCATTCAATTGGAAAATGCACATGAAAATTTTTTTGGTGAATTACACGATAAATTTCTTCCACAACTACGCGCATGTGCTCTTGCGGAACACTATATTCCATCTCATAAAAACGCACATTACGTGCTGTAGCAAATACTTTATGGCTTGGACCAACTATCTTTGTATTTGGTACTACTTTTGCAGAAAATTGACTTACTCTCTCACTTAAGGAAGGAAACAATCGACAGCTCTCTGAAAGCAAAGAGAATGCCATATTCTCAATCACTTCTGTTTGTAACTTATGCCATCTCATTGTACTTCCTATCTCTTCTGTTTGATTTGTAATTTTCACTTGTACATCATCAGAATATGGGAACAGGAAGAATTCAAAGTGACGATTTTTCTTATACTCTTCTAAACGCTCCAATACAGTAAAAAGGTGTTCCTTTTTACTTTCATAAACGAGAGAATACGCTGGAATCACTCTTAATCTTACCTTCACAATAATACCGAGCATACCAAGTGAGAGCTGAACAGCTTTCCAATATTGTGTATGTTTAGTTTCTGAGCATGTTATCACTTCTCCAGATGCAAGCACTACTGTCATCTCAACTACTTGCGTTGCTAAATTCCCAAACAATACCCCTGTTCCATGTGTACCTGTACTAATGGCTCCGGCAATAGACTGCGCATCAATATCACCTAAATTCTCTTGTGCATATCCGTTAGCTGCTAATATCTTACCTAGTTGATGTAACTTTGTCCCTGCCCAAACTTCTACTACTGGTGCACTCGAATCAACACCTACAATTCCTTGTAACTCATCTAAAGAAACGAGTATTTCTTCTGTTTGTACAAGAGCGGTAAAAGAATGACCCGAACCAACTACCCGAATACGTCTTCCAATACTTGTTGCAAACCGTACAACTTCGACAACATCATCAATACTTTTAGGATATATAATATACTGAGGTTCACCTTGCACATTTCCTGTCCAGTTTTTCCACTTTTGACCTGTCACAGAAAGCATTCTCCATCCCCCCGATACGTTTCATATGTACCTATAATTTTATTATCTACAACGCGATGTAGCTTCAAAAACCGCTCACATAACTCACCTGCTTTACTGTGCCGAAACAAAATTCCTTCCCCAATTTGTAGCTCTTCTGTTCCATCATAATAAACAGGTGTTTGCACCTCACCGGCTCCTTCTAACGAAAGTAGCTTTGCTCCAGCTGGCATATAAGGTTGTGGCTGCTTATCTTGTCCAGTCATACCAGAGGCAATATAGCCCCCACCTAAGCACGTGTAAATATTCGGTTTCGGTTTACGCACAATTGGTAGTACAAAACCAACTGCAGGTTCAAATGTAACGTCTTTATAATAGTCAAAAAGTGTTGGCGAATAAAAAGCTGAACCGACTGTAATCTCTGTTACCATCTCTTCTTCAGCCGTCGTTATGATACTGCCTGTTCCGCCACCATTCACAAATCGTAACGAGATCCCCTGTTGTTGTAATGCCCGTACAACCTCACTTCTTCTCTTTGTAACTTCTTTTACGGATTTTCTTTTCAAGTAAGAAATCATCATATTCCGTACATTTTGCTTTGGTACATGATCCCCTACTCCTGCAATTTGCGCCTCATACCCCATTACACCATCTAGTATAAGAAATGAGGATTGTAAAGTTCTCTCGGCTAGCTCAACTACTTGCGCCACTGTCCGAAGAGGAGAGCGTCTTACTCCAAAATGAAAACCGAAAAAATTCGTACTCATATCCACATCAAAACAAACTCGAAACTTCCCTTCTACTTCTCTTGCGATTTTTTCTAAATATACAAGATGTTCTTCACAATCTACCATGCATGTAATGACGTGTCCTTCTTTCGTTAAACTACTCATTTTCTTTAATGCTTCGTCATCCCAAGAAGGGTATCCCAGCAATAAATCATCAAACCCTTGTTCAATTAAAAATAGTACTTCTGCTGGTGAATAACACATAATCCCTTGGAAACATGTATGCGATCGCAAAATTTTCTTCATCACCGCTACAGAGCGTAAAGACTTACTTGCAATTCGCACACGCTTTCCTTTATGAAGACGAATAACAGTTTGAATATTTTTCTCTAACGCATCTTCATTTAAAAATGCACATGGTAATGAAACTTTCCTAAATATATCCTTGTTCATTTCTAATCCTCCTTTCTACATAACCTTCTTATACATATTGGAAAGAAAGTTTACTTTTCCTGTTTGAAATAAAAAAAGTTTCTTCCTGAAGAAGAAACTTTTCATTTCAAATATTTTATAGCGAATCTGTTATCAATTAATGAAGAATGAAATGCCACTCATTAAAGTTTCACTTTAATTTTCAATAATTATTGCCTGCACTGGATAATGATCTGAGTAATCATCATACGTATATGTTTTAAAGTAAGCTGTTACAGACCACTGCGGTGATTTTACGGGTAATACTTCGTTATTCATGTAAATAGGTTGTTTATGATTTTTGCTTGCTACAATATAATCTAAATGTTCAGCTTGTGCTGTTGGATAGTTATATTTTGCAATACTATTTGTAGCTGTATCCCAAGTTGCAGTATGCCCTGTATAATTTGGTTCTACTGCATGTAATGTGCTTAACATCGATGCATATTCACTACTATTTCCTTTATCCACATTAATATCTCCGCCAATTAACACATATTCATTAGCTGGAATTTGTTTATTATGAATAAATGTTTGGATTTCTTTCATTTGTAAGGCGCGAACCGCTTCTGGTGACGTAGATAAGCACATATTATCTTCTGCTTGTAAATGTGTGCCAATGACATGTATAAATTCGTTTCCTTTTTTAATCTTTGTATATACAAACCCTTTATTCGACTGTGCATCTGGACCACAGCCTGTTTGAAAAACATATTGCATTTTTTCTACAATTGGCCATTTACTCACGACAGCGACCCCACCATCTTCTATAGCAACCTTAGAATAAGAACCTAACGTTTGATCCCACTCACTGCCATTACTACGACCAAGTACTGGTGTTTGATGTGGATAGTCATCTACCAAATTATTTAACAAGTAAGTAGAAGCACTATTATCAAATACTTCATTTAAAATTACAACATCTTGATTTTTTATATACTGCGCCTCTCCAATTAAATCAGCTCTTTTTTGTTGTCCCCAGTTCGGATACAAATTTGTTGATAACATATATACATTATGCGTCATCACCTTTAACGCGTCTTCTTGATGGTTTGTTGTTTCAGCCAAAGCAGACGATGCTCCAAATAAAGTAGTAGCACTTATCCCGAGACTGCATACAGCTCGTAACCAGCTTTGTTTGATCATACGAAATTCCCCCTACCTTTATAGTTTAAAAAAGGCTAAATTTCATTAATAGAAATTTAGCCTTCTCAGTTGCCAATTAACGATTTACGTATGTATCAAACCAAAGGTGAATATAGCCTGCCATTGCACGCTGCGCTTCCATTAAACGTGCTCCTGTTTCTGGTGTTACTTCTGCACGCCACATATTTGCATACTCTTGTGAAACAGATGCTTTTAAGAACCAGCTTTTCGTTGTTTCATTCACAATACCAGGTGCATCTTTTTTTGCAGCTACAGCTGCCGTATGAAGCCACTCTTCTGGTGTTCCCCCAGCAAAATTCCAATATCCTTTACTATCTGTAACCGCATATGGAGCTTTAATTGTATCTACAAAGTTTTCATATTTGGAATGGAACCCAAATGGATGTGAAATATTTGTAAAGTTACTTGCATGCATCGGTTGATTAATATCACCAAAATAGTGAAGAGATAAACCTAAATAGAAGAATGCTTGCTGCATATCTTGCTGCTCATATGCTTCACCAGCAAGTTTGAAATACTTTGCACCTGTTACTTTTGCATTTTTCGCAAATGGAATATACGTATCATCTGTATCCGGATCATAAAAGTGAGAAGCAAATGTACTATTATCATAATAAGGATTTTCATAGTCAGCAGTGTAAATACCATCTTCTAAATCTGTACGCCATTCATTTAATAACGCTACTTCATTTTCTTTTACAACAGTTGTATCACGCGCCATAATATCAATTGCACGATTTACAATCCATAAATGTGAGTTCTTTCCTTCCGCGTGCATTTCCTCTGCAGACCAACGTGGACTAATACTAATACCACTATCATTGCTTGCATCATGGTTTCCATGCGCATATGCTGCTCCTTGCACTGGTGCTGTTAATGCGATAACAGCCGCTAAAGCCAATACTTTCTTTTTCATATTCAATTCCTCCCACTTTATCTATTTACTCTAGTAATTTCGAACATATACAAAGTCCTTGTCACAGAGCACATTTAACTCGCCATCATGGACAATAATTTCAAATAAGAACATAAAAATAAATATTTTGATGGCTGTTGTTAAATCTAACTTCATCATATAGTATTCTATTAATTACATCTATATTTCTGTATGTAAAAATATATTTCTCAACAATAATTATAAGTTTGAAATGTTAATAGAATAAGAAGGAATTGAAAAAGTTACGTAAATGTGAACAATTAATTTTACAAATGTACTTTTTTCCACATCTGTTAATTCAATTTCATTGCAGACAAAATTCACATTATGCCATAATAACAATTGGAGAGGTGAACGTAGATTGAAATATTTTATTTATTTTATTGTCATTGTGGCATTTTTTGATACATTTGCGCAATTACCCATTATGAGTACTTACGCACAAAGCCTTGGTGGAACTCCACTTATTATCGGTCTTGTCGTTGGAATGTACTCATTTTCAAATATGATTGGTAATATTATCGCTGGTGCATCTATTGATAAATACGGGGCGAAGAAAGTTCTTTATACAAGTTTAGGAACAACAAGTATAATTGTACTATTATATACCGTTATCCAAACGAGTGAACAACTTCTTATTGTCCGCTTACTACACGGATTTAGTGACGGATTTTTAATACCAGCCGCATTTACGTTTTTATCAAATCATACAAAAATTAAAAAACAAGGAAAAGCAATGGCTTTATCTGGGGCGGCTGTTGGAACAGCGGCTATTGTCGGCCCAGCTTTTAGCGGAATTATGAAAGCAACAGCAGGAATTGAATGGGTATTTATAACCATCTCTATTTTAATGGTTATTAGTACTATGATTGCTCTTTTCCTTCTACCAAACTATGTAACAAGAACGGACAAATCTCGTACACAATTATTAAGCAAAGAAGATATGCTTGGATTAATTAAGTCTGAGCCACTATTAAAAACATATATCGGTGCTTTCACACTTATGTTTTCACAAGGAATTGTTACGTATATGCTGCCAATGAAAGTGGAAGCTTTATCTCTTAAATCATCTACAACTGGGATGATGTTAAGTATGTTTGGTATCACTGCAATTCTGTTCTTCTTATTACCAACCAACCGTATATATGATCGCTTTAATCGTTCGAAGTTAATGCTAAGTGGTATTGCTATCATGGCACTTGCTCTATCATTACTTGGTATCTTTACAACAAAAGAAATGCTTTTCGTTGTTATGATGATTTACGGAATTGGATTCGCTCTTTTATTCCCATCTATCAATGCTATACTTGTTGAAAATACGACCGAAGAAAATCGCGGAAAAGCATTTGGATTATTTTATGCCTTCTTCTCACTCGGTGTTGTAGCGGGATCATTTACAATCGGTGCAATCGGTGCATCACCTAGCATCAGTTTCGTAATTGGAACAGCTTTCTTACTTATATTTGCATCTTTCATTTATGTAAGAGAAAAAGTAAAAGGAACAATAGCGGGGTAATTCCGTTATTGTTCTTTTTATTTTGTATATATGTTGTAACTTTAAATTAAAAATCATTCATCTTTCACATGTATTCTTTAATAGAAGCTTCCAACCTGACAATCACAAAACAAATTTGGCCGTGACATCATTCTGTCTGTGTCCCCTCAAAACTTCTTAACTTCGACAATTCCCTAGGAAATATTTCTTACCTAAATGACATCCTTATTTCATTTCCGACAAAAAAAGCGAGTGCTACACAAAGGTAACACTCGCTTTCTTATTACATATTACTTCATGTTTTCCCAGTCTGCTAAGAATTTCTCAATTCCTTGATCTGTTAATGGGTGTTTCACTAATTGATGGATTACACTTGCTGGGATTGTTGCGATATGCGAACCATTTAATGCTGCTTCTGTTACGTGTACACTATGACGAACAGACGCTGCGATAATTTCTGTTTCGATGCCATGGATTGCAAACATTTCAGCAATTTGGCGAATTAAATCCATTCCGTTATGACCAATATCATCTAAACGACCTAAGAAAGGAGAAACGTAAGTTGCACCTGCGCGTGCTGCAAGTAAAGCTTGTACAGCTGAGAATACTAATGTTACGTTCGTACGAATTCCTAAATCAGAAAATGCTTTTACTGCTTTTAAACCATCTGTTGTCATCGGAACTTTTACAACAACATTTGGTGCAATCTTCGCTAATTCTTTTCCTTCTTCGATCATCTTATCTGCTTCTAAGCTGATTACTTCTGCACTAACAGGTCCTTCTACAACGCTGCAAATTTCACGAATACGCTCATGAAAATCTACGCCTTCTTTCGCAACAAGGGATGGATTTGTTGTTACACCAGCTAATACACCTAGATCATTTGCCTCTTTAATTTCACTTACATTTGCTGTATCAATAAAAAATTTCATCTTTCTCTTCCTTTCTTTTATACGGCTATATTTAAATTGTTTTTTATTTCACTTTATTATTTCTTAATCAACTCTAATTCAATCGGAATAAACTTTTCCACTTCTTTATTCTCACTTACTTTTTTTGCTGTTTCCATCGCTGTCTCACCAATACGTTCTGGCTTTTGTGCGACAGTTGCTGCTAATTTACCTTCAGAAACAGCCTTTACTGCATCTTCTGTTGCATCGAATCCAACAACTACTACATCCGTTTTCCCAGCTGATTTTAACGCTTCTATCGCGCCTAGTGCCATTTCATCATTATGGGCAAATACGGCTTGTATATCACTATTTGCTTGCAAAATATTCTCCATAACAGATAGCCCTTTTGCACGGTCAAAGTCCGCAGCTTGCTTCGCCACTACTTGCAATGTGCCTTCAGCTGCTTTATGGAATCCTTCCCCTCTTTCACGTGCTGCTGATGATCCAGGAATTCCTTCTAGTTCCGCAACATTTGCTCCTTCACCAACAAGTTCACGAATATATTCACCGGCCATTTTACCGCCTTCTACATTGTCTGAAGCAATATGCGAAACAACTTCTCCTGATTTTGCCATGCGGTCTACTGTAATAACAGGAACATCGGCTACATTTGCTGCATTTACTGCTGAAGCAACTGCGTCTGAATCTGTTGGATTGATAACGATAACATCTACGCCCTGTTGAATTAAATCTTCAACATCATTTGTTTGTTTTGCCGCATCATTTTGCGCATCAACAACGATTAATTCCATCCCCATTTCTTTCGCTTTCTTTTCCGCACCCTTTTTCAAATTAACGAAAAACGGATTGTTTAACGTGGAGATTGACATTCCCACTTTCACAGTACTATTTCGACCTTTATCGCTAGACTCCTTTGCCCATTCTGGCGGCTCCATGGAACAGCCAGAAACAACTATCATCAGTAATGCAACGAGAACACTTAATAGCTTTTTCATGATTTATCCCCCTATTACACTTCTTTTCGGCGATCAATTAATACTGCAATTAAAATCACAACACCTTTTACTACTTGTTGGAAGAAAGATGATACCCCTAATAAGTTCAGGCCGTTATTTAATACACCAATGATTAGTACACCAATAAACGTCCCGACAATCCAACCTCTTCCCCCAGAAAGGCTTGTGCCTCCTAATACAACTGCAGCAATTGCATCTAACTCATACGAAGTACCAGCTGTTGGCTGTGCAGAATCTAAACGTGATGTTAACACAACTCCTGCAAGCGCTGCCAAAACACCGGAAAGACCATAAATCATAATTTTCATGCGTGTTACGTTAATTCCTGATAATGCCGCTGCCTCTTCATTCCCACCAATTGCGAATGTACGACGCCCAAATGTTGTTTTCTTTAAGATAAAGTACAAAATAGCGAATGCAATCATCATTGTTACAGCTGGTGCGGGGATACCTAAAATATAGCCGCGACCAATCATTTGAAATCCAATTTCATCACTAAGACCTGTGATCGGACGTCCGTCCATATAAACAAGCGTCAAGCCACGAAAAATTGTCATCGTTGCTAAAGTTGCAATAAACGGCGCAACTTTCCCTTTTGCAATAATGATACCGTTTACAATTCCCATTACAAGACCAGCAAGCAATCCAACACCAATTGCTAGGAATGGATCAACACCACTTGCCATCATTCCGGCAACAAGTGCACTTGATAATGCTAAAATAGAACCTACCGATAAGTCAATACCCCCTGTTAAAATTACAAAAGTCATTCCGAACGCAATCAGTGCATTAATCGATACTTGGCGTAAAATATTAAATATATTTGGTATTTCAATAAATGCTGGATTTAATGCTGTCATAACGACAATAATGAGTACTAATCCAATAAGTGAACCAAATTGTTGAAATACATTCCCCTTCTTTGTCATCTGTTATTCTCCCCCTGTTGCTAATGCCATAATAGATTCTTGTGTTGCTTCATTTTTCTCTAAAACTCCGCCTACTTTCCCTTCATGAATAACAAGTACACGGTCACTCATTCCTAACACTTCTGGAAGCTCCGAAGACACCATAATAACTGCTTCACCTTGCTCCACCAATTTATTCATTGCCGCATAAATTTCTTTTTTTGCACCTACATCAACACCTCTTGTCGGCTCATCTAATATTAAAATTTGCGGCTGAATCCCTAGCCATTTTGCAATTACAACTTTTTGTTGGTTCCCACCTGACAGCGACTTTACTTTTTGTTCACCATCTGTTGCTTTTACATTTAATAATTTCATCATATCATCTGTAAACTGCTGTTCTATTTTTCTATCAATTACAGTCCCCTTTGAAAGGCGATTGAAATTCGGCAGTGCTAAATTTTCACGGATAGAGAAATCTAATACAAGCCCTTCTGATTTACGGTCTTCTGTAATAAATGCAATGCGCTCGTCTATCGCATCAATTGGACTTGTAATCGTAACCTCTTTCCCATTCATAAAAATTTGTCCAGAATCTAACGGCTCATATCCAAAAATGGCTTTCATAATGTCAGTTCGCCCAGCTCCCATCAAGCCAGCTACACCAAGTATTTCTCCTTTTCGAACTTGAAATGACACATTTTCAAACTTTCCTTTTTTCGTCCCATTTCGCATTTCAAAAATGACGTCACCAATAGTAGCATTTCTTACTGGATAACGCTCCCCAATACTCCTACCTACCATCATGCTTACAACTTCATCAAAAGATGTTTCAGGAATCGCTCTTGTTCCGACATATTCCCCATCACGTAAAATTGTAATAGCGTCACAAACTGAGAAAATTTCTTCCATACGATGTGAAATATAAACGAATGATACTCCTTCTTTTCTCAATTTGTTAATGATCGTAAATAAGGTTTCAATTTCTCGGTCTGTCAGTGCTGCTGTAGGCTCATCCATAATAATGACGCTCGCATTTGTCATAAGCGCTTTACTAATTTCGATAATTTGCTGTTGCCCAACTGATAGCTCTGCTGCAAGGGTAGAACCTTTTACATGAAGTCCTAAACCTGCTAGCTGTTCTTCTGCAATTTTGTTCATTTCACGTGTTCGTAAAATGCCCGTTTTTCCATACGTAAGCTCTTTTCCAAGAAACATATTCTCTGCAACTGTTAAGTTCGGTAATATGTTTAATTCTTGATGAATAAAAGCAATTCCATATTCTTCTGCTTCTTTTGCACTTTTGAACGTCCGCTCTTGACCATCAATCTTGATATGTCCACTATCTTTCGTATACACACCAGTTAAAATTTTCATAAGCGTCGATTTCCCTGCACCGTTTTCTCCCATCAATGCATGAACTTCTCCTGTTTCAATTGAAAACTGTGCGTTTTTTAAAACAGGATTACCGTTGAACGCTTTTGAAATGCCCTTCATTTCAATGCGCATCCCCATCACATCCCTTTATTAAAAAATAACCCCTGCCTGCAAAATGATATTGGCATATGGCGTTGCCTCTCCTGTTCGGATTACTACCTTTGCCTCTTTCGTTAACTGCTTAAATTGCTCGTGTGAAACATATTCATAATCCGCTTCAGTTACAATATGTTGTACTCCTTGCTGAACCGGTTCATTATGAAGCTTAATTTCTTTAGCCAATACCGCTTTTTCGACCTGCATATCAGCAGCTACTACTTGTAACACTTCTAGAAATGCTGGTTTTCCAAGCTCTATAGCTAAATCAATCCGCTTGACATCATCGGGAATTGGCAATCCGCAGTCTGCGATGACAATTGTATCTGTATGTCCAAGCGCCGCTAATACAGCTGCAATCTCACTATTTAATACCCCATGCTTTTTCATCCAACAATCACCTGTACCTCTCGTACCCTTTCACGCGTTGGCATTCCACCTTGTGCACCTAGTTTCGTTACTGAAAGCCCAGCTGCAATATTTGCAAATCGAACCGCTTGCTTAAGTGGTGTTCCTTCTGAAAGTGCAACTGCTAATGCACCATTAAATGTATCTCCTGCACCTGTTGTATCAACAACTTCTACGGCAATACTTGGTACATGTACAATCTCTTCTCCGTTATGGAAACGAACGCCATTTCCTCCTTCTGTCATCAGAAGTTTATTTGGATATTTCGCTAACAATTCTTCAAGAGGCGATGTAAAATCATTTAACACAATGCGGCATTCATGCTCATTTGGTGTAATGTACGTCGCTTTATTTAATACTTCCTCGGATAACATTTGCGCCGGTGCCGGATTTAACATAACTGGAATATTGTTCTCATTACAAATATTCAATACATATTCCACTGTCTCTAATGGAATTTCTAATTGCATCACAACCATATCAGCTTTGATTAATAACTCTTCAGCCTTATCTACAATGTGTTGATCTACAAGACGATTCGCCCCTTGTACAACGATAATACTATTGTCTTCTTCAGCTAATACAATGTGCGCAATACCTGTTGTAGAACCTGTAACCGGTTCCACATGGTTAACAAAAACCCCTTCGTTCTCTAAATTTTTTCGAACGAGATTACCATAGCTATCTTCACCAACAGCTCCAATCATCGCAACTTTTGAACCAAGCCTTGCTGCTGCTACAGCTTGATTCGCTCCTTTTCCACCCGGTACTGTATGAAACGCTTCTCCAATCACTGTTTCACCGGCGCTTGGACGCTTATTTGAAACCGCCACTAAATCCATCGCAATACTTCCTACTACTGCAATATTTGGCATATATCTCTCTCCTTACTTTGTTGTATTACGTTCTATAATTTCAACCGGTAAACGATAGTGCTTTTCTTCTAACGTTTTTCCTTCCATCTTTTTAATTAACAATTGCGTCGCCACTTCCCCTATTTCATAAATTGGCTGAGCTACAGTTGTAATAGATGGATACATCATTTCCGTTAAAGAAATACCATCGAAACCAATTACTTGTAAATCATTTGGGATATGTATCCCCTTTTGCATAGCAGCTTTGACAACACCAAGTGCAATCAAATCATTTCCAGCTACAATCCCATCAATGTATGGATGAGCTTCCAATAATTCCTTTGTCACACGTTCACTTTCAATGGGATCAAATGCACTCTCTGCAATAATATAAGAAATTTGTTCATTTGTAACAACTTCAATAAATCCTTCGAAGCGTTCATTCGCTGTGCTAATGTTACGAGGCCCTCGAATGTGAGCAATATACTTAGAGCCTTTCCTTATAAGAAGCTCTGTCGCTTGCTTACTGCCTTTATAATTATCTGCATAAACGGTTGGAATACGTTCATTAAACACCCTGTCAATTGCTACAATTGGCACTTGTAGATTCATGTAGTTACTACTATTTTGTTGATCTGTAGCAACAATAAATCCGTCCACATTATTTTGCATAAGTGCATCAATATATTGTTTCTCTTTATCCAAACATTCGTCAGAATTACACAGTACAACTGTATATCCTTGCTTATAAGCAACATCTTCTACAGCACGTGCCACCTCAGGAAAGAATGGATTTACAATATTCGGTACAACCAAACCGATTAAACGTGATTTTTTATTATATAATGACCTTGCAACTGTGCTTGGTTTATAATTTAATTTTTCAATTGCACGTTCTACCTTCTTTAACGTATCTTCATGAACATATCCATTTTTATTTAGTACTCTCGAAACAGTAGCAACGGATACACCCGCCAAGTTTGCAACATCTTTAATTGTACTCATCATTTCTCCTCGTTTCATGTAACCGTTTACATAAATAATATAACCTATTCAACAAAAGACGTCAATTATAAAGTGCAACTTCAATTAATGAGGGTTTTCTCCATCCCCCACTGATTGTTAGCCCGATCAATCGGACTTTTACGGGCTGTTAATGCGGGATAAAGTGAAGCTCCAATCATTTGGATTTCTACATCTCAAAATGATTATTAATACTCGAGTCATAGCTAGATATAGACTCATAAGCTTTTTCCTAAGTATAGAAATCTTATCGTTCTTACATAATGAAATAAAAACCTATAGAAAAAAAGCATCACCAATTAGCGATGCTTTCCATTTAAGAAGAAGCTACCTCTTCCTTCATTTCTACCTCTTTTTTACGATCTGATAATTTAATACGCTTCAAGAAGAGCGGGAAGACTGCCCCAACTACAATAAATACAAGACCGATAATAAATACACTATGAAGAGAATCCATTAGTGAAACCTTTAAAATCGGGACAATACTATCTGCCACTTCTTTTGGTATTTGCTGAAGCGCTTCAGGACTGAATAACATCGAGTATAGCCCTTGTGGATCTGTATGAATCATTTCTTTCCACTTTGTTACCATCGCTCCTGCTTCTGCTGGGAACGTATTTAATACAGGCACTAACTTCTCTGTTAAAACAGTACCCGACGTATTATTCATAACCGAACCTAAAATAGTAATCCCAAATGTTCCTCCAATTTGCCTAAAGAACTGACTCGAAGATGTAACAACCCCAAGATCTTTCTTTGGGAAACTTTCTTGCAGTGCTAACGTAAGTGTTGGCATAACAAGCCCCATACCAAGCCCAATTACCATCATGTACAGTGTTGCGTTTAATTTGCTCGTGTCCATGTTCATTGTTGTTAATAAACCAAAACCGGCTGCAATAATTAACATACCCGTCATGATTTGTGGCTTTACACCAATTTTTAATACGAGCTGTCCACCAATGATACTTGTTACAATCATTGTAATCATCATCGGTGTCATAATTGTTCCTGATTCAGCAGCACTTACGCCAACAATTCCTTGCATAAAGAAAGGTACGAACATAATTGCACCAAACATTCCGATACTCATGAAGAACCCAATTGCATTTAATAATGTAAATGTGCGGTTTTTAAAGAAATGCATCGGTAAAATCGGCTCTTCGGCTTTTGTTTCAACAATGACAAAGCTAATCAGACCAACAGCTGCTAATACAAATAAGCCGATAATTTGCCACGAATCCCAAGCATAGTCTTTCCCACCAAATGTTAAGGCAAGTAATAAACTTACAACCCCAACAATCATCGTAAAAATACCAGCAATATCAATTTTAATTGGACCAGTTTGCTTATGTCCCTTTAAGCCCATTGCAATAAAGATTGTCGCTAAAATACCAACTGGTAAATTGATGTAGAATACCCATCTCCAGTCCATAGAATCAACAATCCAACCGCCTACTTGTGGTCCAATAACAGATGCCAGGCCATATAATGCTCCAAAGATCCCTTGCCACTTTGCACGCTCTTTTCCAGTGAACATATCCCCGATGATAATCATCGCCATAGGCATCATAATCCCGCCGCCAATACCTTGAAAACCACGGTAAAGAATTAATTCTGTCATGTTATCTGCCATACCACATAATACTGAACCAACCATAAATATAATTAATCCAGCCATATACATGTTGCGTCGTCCCACTAAATCAGCTAATTTACCGGCAATTGGGACAATAGTTGTTGATGTTAACATGTAAGCTGTTGTTAACCAAGTCATTAAGCTTAAGCCGCCTAACTCACCAACAATGCGAGGCATTGCAGTACCAACGATGGTTCCCTCTAATGCAGCAAACAACATCGCGATAATTAAACCAGTTAGCAACAACGTTCGATTTTGATTTACTTGTTGTTCCATAAACTCTCCCTCAACTCTCTATTTATTTTCAAATGATTGCTACACAACCATTTTTAGTTTTACAAATAAGTGCAGTAATCATTCTTAGCTAGTTTTGTAAATATTTTTAATACCTAAAAGGAATCATCCCTTTCTTTCAAAAAGTTAATAGTTAAGTAAATTAAACATTAATATTAAAAACTAAAATTGTCAACTACTATTCACTAGACAAAATTAATGAAATTCTCAAATAAATATATCCTATTTTTACGCAAAAGATTATTTAACAAACAGCAAAAAAAGCTCGCGCCATCGCGCAAGCTTTTTCGTTCTTAAATCAGTTCAATTGTTTCTGTAATTTCAATACTATCCTTTACAGACTGTGCAATTGTGCAATTTTTCACCGCTAATACTAACACTTTTTCTAACTGTTCCTTCGTTATGCAATCTGTTTGAATCTTATAATGTAAATGAACTGCCTCAACAGGATTTGGTGATGTTTCACTTTTTCTCACACTAGTATCAATTGTGAGTGAGTCATATGAAACACGCTTTTTTTCTAGAATCGTTTGAAATACGATTGTACTGCATCCTGCAATTGAAGCAACAAGTAGTTCTAAAGGTGTATATCCTTTTTCCTTCCCGATATGTAGTACCCCATTCGAAAGGTTAACTTGTATGTCATTTTGCTTACTTGTTAATTTCATGCCCTTCATTCATCCCCATATTCTTCTTTTTTTTCTGAAATACATAATAGTATACATAACAGAAAATAACAAATGGAATTCCGCAATATAGCGCCATACGCTGCTCTGGAATGAACGCCAAACTGATGATAACAATACTATTTAACACAAGCGCTACAATTGGGACAATTGGATATAAAGGTGTTTTATACTTTAAATCCTCTAATTTCCCACCATTTTTTATATATTGTTGTCTAAATCGAAGCTGTGAAATTGCAATAATAACCCAACTTGATACAGCAGATAAACCTGCTACAGATAATAAGTAAATGTACACTGTACTTTCTGCAAATACACTTGTTAATAAAGATAGCATCGCTACAACCATCGTTACAACAAGTGCTGTAATTGGAATACCACGTTCATTCACTTTTTTAAATGAAGCTGGCGCCATTTCTTTGTTTGCTAATGACCATAAAATACGTGTTGCTGCATATAATCCTGAATTTGCTACTGATAATAACGCTGTAATAATAACAAAGTTCATAATATCCGCAGCATATGGAATTCCGATATTATCAAATACAACAACGAATGGACTTTCAACTACACCAGCTTCTCTCCAAGAGATTAAACCAACTAAAATCGTCATTGTTAAAATAAAGAATATAAGAATACGCCATACTGTATTACGGATTGCACGTGGAATTGTTTTTTCAGGATTTTTACTTTCTCCAGCTGCGATCCCAATTAATTCTGTTCCTTGGAACGAGAAGTTAACTGTAATCATTGTAAGTAGTACTGCTACTAAACCATTTGGGAACAATCCTCCATCACTTACAAAGTTAGAGAACAATGGTTCCGCTTCTCTTCCTGCATAAGGTAAAAATCCAAGTAGTGCACTTCCACCAAGAACGATAAATACAAGAATTGTAACTACTTTAATACTTGAAAACCAAAATTCTAATTCAGCGTAACTTCTTGCCGAAATCGCATTTGATAAAAATAAAATGCCACCAAATACAAGGCACCAAACCCATACATCAACCGTTGGAAACCAACGTTTCATCATTAAACCAATCGATGTTAATTCTAGTCCAACTGTAACAGCCCAACCAATCCAGTATAACCAACCAATCATAAATCCTGTACCTGGTCCGATAAACTTTGTTGCATACTCTTGAAACGACCCTGAAACAGGCATCGCCACTGTAAGCTCCCCTAAACAAAGCATCGTTAAGTACATGATAAATCCACCAACTAAATAAGAAAGAATAGTCCCACCAGGTCCGGCTTGACTAATCGTATATCCTGATCCAAGGAAGAACCCTGTTCCAATAACTCCCCCTAGTGCAATCATAAATAGATGTCGACTCTGCATTGTACGATGTAATTGCCCCTCTGCTGCTTTCATCTTGCCCCTCCCCTAAATACATTTATAAGCACATTTAAATTTTCTGATAATAAAAATATACAATAAAACGCTTACATTTTCTATATAAAGTTTAAATTTTTCTGAAAAAATAAATTGTTGGTTTTTTCTACCTCTTCAAACTTATTCTCCTAACATTCGACACGACAATCTACAATTTCTAAGTACTACTTCCATTTGAATTTCTTTTTGAGTGATTATAACCATCACTCCCCCTCTCCTGTTTCCCCTTTAAAATCCTCCGCTGAGAGAAATGTTACTTTATAACTTAGTCATGCCATACAGAAAGAACCCCCTGTCAAAGAATATATTCTTTGACAGGGGGTTCTTTCATCCTATTTATGAAACATCTTCCTTCTTTGTCTTACCATATTCATGCTCCCAAAAGTCTGCATTCTCGATACCAATATCTTTCGGCTGAAATACTGGGTCTTTTCCTTCTTTTTTCTGTTTTTCATAATCTTTAAGTGCAATTAATGCAGGTTTTTGAAGGAGTAAAATCGCAATGATATTCACCCAAGCCATAATACCAACACCAATATCACCAAGTGCCCACGCTGTTGCTGCCGTCTTTA
The DNA here is from genome assembly GCF_000712595.1 of Bacillus manliponensis. Taxonomy (GTDB): domain Bacteria; phylum Bacillota; class Bacilli; order Bacillales; family Bacillaceae_G; genus Bacillus_A; species Bacillus_A manliponensis. The sequence goes on along the minus strand of NZ_JOTN01000017.1, from coordinate 63,493 downwards.
CACAACCATAAAATACAACTCCTAAGAAAAGAACTTTCAATACATGTAGCATCCATGGTCGATCTTTATCACGATTTAAATATGCGATATTGGTTTCTGCAATATAGTAGTAAGCCATAATCGTTGTGAAAGCAAAGAATAAAAGAGAAATAGCTACGAAAACGTTCCCAAAACCAGGAAATACAGATTCCACCGCAGCTTGCGTATATCCCGGTCCTGGCTCAGCGCCATTCATATTATTTACAATAAACCCTTTTCCTGTTGCATCAAATACGTTATACATCCCTGTAATAATCATCATAAATGCTGTCGCTGAACAAACGAATAATGTATCGATATAAACAGAAAACGATTGAACAAGCCCTTGTTTTACCGGGTGTGATACTTCTGCTGCTGCCGCTGCATGCGGTCCTGTTCCCTGTCCCGCTTCATTTGAATAAATACCTCGTTTTACCCCCCAAGATATCGCTAGACCAATAATCCCCCCAAAAGCTGATTCTAACGCAAATGCACTTTTTATAATTAACATAAATGCGTCTGGTAACTTATCGATGTTCATCCCTACAATGATAAGTGCTACTAAAACATATCCAATCGCCATAAACGGTACAACAATTTGCGCTACACCAACGATACGTTTTACACCGCCAAAGATGATAAGTGCTAGTACAATTACTAATACAAAACCCGTTACTGCTGTATTAATTCCAAAAGCAGTATTTAAGCTAGACGCGATACTATTTGCCTGTACACCAGGAAGTAACATCCCTGTTGCAAGAATTGTTGCAAAGGCGAATAATACTGCATACCATTTAATCCCTAATCCTCGTTCAATATAGTAAGCTGGCCCACCTCGGAACTGTCCTTTATGTTTTGTTTTATATATTTGCGCTAACGTTGATTCTACATAAGCAGATCCTGCTCCTAAGAAAGCTACAAGCCACATCCAAAATACCGCACCCGGACCACCAAAAGCAATCGCTGTTGCCACCCCGGCAATATTCCCTGTCCCAACACGCCCCGAAAGTGATAGCGCCAACGCTTGGAAAGAGGAAACACCAGCATCTGACTTTTCGCCTTTGAAAGTTAGCTTCACCATCTCTCCTACATGGCGAACTTGTAAAAACCTCGTTCGAATTGAAAAGTATAAACCAGTTCCTAAACATAAATAAACAAGTGCAGGACTCCATACAATACTATTAAACCAGTTAACAAAATTCTCAAACATATACTCCCTCCTTTTTATCTTTAATTTTCAGAATATATAAAAAATTATACAGGAACTTTATCGATTATGACAATATTATTGTAATAGAGTAAACATATTTTTGTATAAAAAAACAATACTCATAATTTCTTTATTTTGTTACTTTCGCTCATGTTAACGTTCTGACAATCAGTGAAGGATAACGAGGCACTCTAAGCATTGAAATTTCACTTTATACAATCTATAAACTATGTATAAAATAGAAAAGAGAAAATCTTCAAAACTGAAGATTTTCTCTTTTTATTTTACTTTATAACTAATAGCTTGTTTCCCCATTTGTTCCCACGCTATTTCAAAATCCCGTTTTGGAACAGCCATATGGGGCGTACTTCGAAGCGGATTATGAATATACACATTCTCGCTATCAAATCCTGTCATAACTACGCTATGTTCATGATACGTAATTCGAACGGGTCCTTGCTCCGTTTCCCATATTTGAAATTTATGTTCTGGTAATAATTTAAATGTTGAATTTGTAATAACAAGCACTGGTGATCCATTCTGTAATGCAGCATAAAGCGTTTCCATATTTGTACCTGTTAAATCTACAGCTCGTTCACCCAAATATCGCTTTGCTAATTCATAAATTGGTTTATGGTATGCTCCGTATCCTGGCTTGGCATACGTATACATATTTCCAACAAATCCCTTATGAGGATTCCCATGCTTATTCCCAATCATAAAAGGCACTTTTTGAATCTCACTTGCTAATTTCATTTTATCAGTTTGTACACCTGCAGTCTGCAACACCATTGCCAAACTTGTCACTTCACAACCCCGTCTTAATTCCGGTAATTGCTTAATAAATGGGACATTAGATAATACTACTTTTTCTTTATTAGTCTCAGATAACTGCTGCACTTGAACATAACTCTTTACATCATCTTGTGGCCCACTTCTTACTTGTTCTTGTGGATAAACCGCGCAACTTCCACATAACATAACAAGCATAATTAATAACCAGTATATCCCAATATATTTTTTCATGTGTACGATCCTTATTCATAAGCCATAGTATAAGTAAGCAATAATACAGATTGCTCGTTTATAATATGTCTCATCTTTCTTAGAAACATATCGCCACATTTATCCACTATATATGTGAAACATCTATTTCTTTTTAATCACTTACTAAAAAGTACCGTGTAATAACGCTTCTTTTAATTTTGGCACAGTTAACGGTTTAGCATAATGGTACCCTTGTACATAGTCACACCCCATTGTACGTAACAGCTGTCCCTGCTCTGCCAGTTCCACGCCTTCTGCAACAACCTTCATATTTAAACTATGTGCGATTTCAATAACAGATTTCACAATTGTTCGCTCAGGTTGGGAATGAGAATAATGAATCTCTTGAATAAAGTTCCGGTCAATTTTCACGATATCTAATGGCAAGTGCTTTAAATGATACAAAGACGAATAACCTTTACCGAAATCATCTAGCGCGATTAAAATCCCCATACTACGTAATTCTTGAAGAGCCGCAATAACACATTCAAAATGCTTAGCTGTAACACTTTCAGTTACTTCTAAAGTTAAACGATTTTCCGAAAATCCGGTTCTTTTTAATATGCTTCGAAGAGCTGGAATAAAGCTTTTTTGCATTAACTGTTGAATCGATACATTAACAGATAAACGTAAGTCATCCTCTATATACACAGGCAATGTTTTAAATAATCTACACGACTTTTCTAATACCCATTCTCCTAACTTTAAAATCAATCCACTTTCTTCAGCGATTGGTATAAATTCCTCAGGAGAAATCGACCCATTTTCAGTCTTGCAACGCAGTAAAGCTTCCACTCCTATGCATTTTTTTGTTTTCAAATCAATAATTGGTTGCAAAGCAACCTTTAATTCTTCGTCACGAATAGCTTTTTGTAACGTGAATTCCACTTCTATTCTTCGTTTCATTTTTGCACGTAAATCATCTGTAAAACAACAGACTGTATTTCGTCCTTGTTCTTTCGCTCTATACATTGCTAAATCACCATGTTTTAATAAAGAATCGATATCTTCTCCATCTTTAGGAAATGAGCAAAATCCTAAACTAGCCGATATATATACCTCGTTACCTTGCAGTATAAAAGGAGCTTGAAAACAAGATAACATTGAGTTCGCAATTTGATATAACTCCTCCTGCTCAACTTTATAAGTTAATAATACAAACTCATCTCCACCTAAACGTGCAAGTACATCTTTTTTTTCAATTACAGAATCAATACGTGATGCTACTTCTTCAAGCAACTTATCACCAGCTGCATGTCCAAACGTATCATTCACTAATTTAAAACGATCTAAATCAAAATAAATAAGACCAAATTCTTTCTGATCTTTTATAAGTTTTTCTATAACTGAAGATAAGTGCAAACGGTTTGGTAGACCAGTTAGAGCATCATGATAAGCTAGTTCCCGATAATGTCTCTTACTAATCTCTAACTCCTGTTCTATTTCTTTACGTATCGTTATTTCATTACGAATAGAAACAAATTGATATATCTCACCATGTTGATCAAAGAAAGGAACAATCGTTGTATCTACCCAATAGTAAGAGCCGTCTTTTGCTCGGTTACAGACTTCTCCTTTCCACACTTTCCCTTTTACAATATTTCTCCAAAGCTCTTTAAAAAATGCCTTTGGATGATATCCAGAATTTAAAATACGATGGTCTTTCCCTATTAACTCATCTCTTTCATATTTCGAAACTTCACAAAATTTATCATTTGCATAAATAATACGTCCTCGTCGATCTGTAATTGCGACGATAGATGAAACATCTAATGCATATTTTATATCTTGTAACGACGCATCGTATACAGCATATCCCTCTTTCGTTACCATATATACATCTCCTTGTCTTTCTATCTCTCTAACAAGACAGTAGAGTTTATCCCAAACACTAGATGAAAACCATACTAGCTATAAGGAACATATGCGGAATAACAAAAATATAACACGGTAATTCTTTAATCAATTCATACGACATATTAAAACCTTATTACTGCATACAAAATTAAACGAGCTGTACATTTATTTTTTGTAGTATTTAAGTACCTTTTTACTAAATAAGGATAGACACTAGAATCCAAAAATCTTTTCCTTACAATAGCAACCCTAATAAATGGGTATTATTACCTATTTGATTTTAAACATTTATAATCAAAAAATCTATATTTTACACAAAAAATCTTAATATAATATTTTTCAAATAAAAAGACTTATCATAAAGTGAAACTTCACTCAGTCGGTGTTTTCTTCATCCCCACTGAGTGTTAATTGAACCAATCGGGCTTTTACGGACTGTTAATCTCCTGCCTAAACTCCTTCGTTTTTTCTTAAGTTTTGAGGTGGGAGTCTTACAGCCCGTTAATGCGGGATAAAGTGAAACTTCATTCAGTGGGGTTTCTTCAGACTTTTATATCCAAAAAAACACTCGAATCACAAGCTAAATTCGGGTTATTAATACGGGGTACAATAAATATTCACTACAACTAATTTAAGTATATACACCTCTTTTAGCAAAGTTAAATCTCCCATCCGAAAACAATAAGATGGGAGATTCACTTCATTGGTATGTTCCATCTGAATATGGATAGTATGGATATTGAGTTGGGTACTGAGTTGGATATTGAGCCGGATAATACACTGGATATGGAGTAGGATAGTATCCCCCACCACTCGTTAATGCTCCCGCAGTCAATCCGCCAAGTAATCCTCCTGCAAAACTTCCAACTGGATAGTAACCGCCGCCATGATGGTGATCATGACCATGGTGATGTCCGTGGCCGTGATGATGTCCATGACCATGTTGATGTCCGTGGCCGTGGTGATGTCCGTGACCATGGTGATGTCCGTGACCATGGTGATGTCCGTGGCCATGGTGATGTCCGTGGCCGTGGTGTTGCTCATGACTGTTGTGGTGTCCGTGGCCATTGTGGTGTCCATGGCCATTGTGGTGGTGATGATTTCTTATACCGTACATGAAAAGTTCATCCCTTCTTTATATGCCTTTATCATTCTTTATCACCATATGCAGGATAAATGCGGAGAGCGTGGGCATTTTACCTAGATTTGTGTAGATAACATAAAACGTTTTATAATACAAAAGAAATTGTATTTTATATAGAAAGAATAGGTGGAGTTTTTACATATGAAAAATCGTGTTGTTCAGCTATTGCTAGTTGGTGCACTTGTAGCCGTTGTACTTATGATTTTAAATCGTTCAGCAGTTCCTTTTTACACATTTTTAGGCATAGTATGGTCCATTAGCATTTTAGGGATTTCTTTTATTATTTTTATTGAAAATCGTTCACCACAAAGTACATTAGCATGGCTTTTAATATTAGCTCTCTTTCCTGTTATTGGGGTCTTTTTATATGCGCTTTTTGGAAGAAGCCGCTGGAGAAGAAAAAAGCATTTACACCGCGCTGAAGAACAAAGAAGGTTATTCCGTGAGATTTTAGCAAATAACAGTATAAATCCGGAGCTTCCTACCTCATTTCAAACACGTTCGCTTGATCTTACGCAAGCTGTCCAAAAATTTGGTGGTGGCCCTGTCGCAAACGAAACGAAGGCAACATTATTAACAAACGGAGATCAAACATTTTCAGAAATATTAAAAGCAATCGAACAAGCAAAACATCATATTCATATTCAATATTACATTTATCGCTCAGATGAAGTTGGCACACAAATTCGAGACGCTCTTATCAAAAAAGCAAAAGAAGGTGTTATCGTAAGATTTTTATATGACGATCTCGGAAGCTATACGCTAAAGTCTCCCTTTCTAAAACCAATGAAAGATGTGGGGATTGAAATTATAGAATTCGATTCTATTCTTTCTCCTTGGCTACTTGAAACTGTTAATTATAGGAACCATCGTAAAATCATCATTGTTGATGGAGTAATTGGCTTTACAGGTGGACTGAATGTTGGCGATGAATATCTCGGCCGTTCGAAAGAATTTCCAATTTGGCGCGATAGCCATTTGAAAATAGAAGGAAAAGCGTTATATAAGCTACAAGCTGTTTTTCTAGAGGATTGGCTCTATGCTACTAGTGGATTAGATCGTTACTCTTGGAAACCATTTATTAACAAAGAATATTTCCCTAGTCAAGGACTTCAAAATGCAGAAGGCGCTGTCCAAATTGTTGCAAGCGGTCCTAGTTCAGATGACACAAGTATTCGAAACACTTTATTAGCTGCCATGGGATCCGCAAAAAAATCGATTTGGATTGCAACGCCCTATTTCATCCCAGACCAAGAAACGTTAACGCTTCTTCGTTTAAGTGCGATTGCTGGCATTGATGTTCGTATTTTATATCCAGGTAAAAGCGATAGTATCATTAGTGATCAAGCATCTCAGTCTTATTTCACTCCACTATTAAAAGCCGGAGCTTCTATTTATCGCTATAAGGACGGTTTTATGCATGCAAAGATTGTTCTCATTGATGATGAGATCGCTTCAATCGGAACTGCAAATATGGATATTCGTAGCTTTGAACTAAATTATGAAATTACTGCGATGCTATACGAGTCAAGTACTGTACTTGATATAAAACGTGATTTTGAAAAGGACTTTATACACTCTAAAGAAATTAAATGGGAGATATTCCAGAAACGACCTATTCGAAAACGAATGGTTGAATCTCTTATGCGGCTAATCTCACCATTATTATAATAATGAAGAAAAAGTAATCAACGACAAAGTTGATTACTTTTTTATATATTTTAGTGGCACATATAACTTCTCCAAGCCTAAAAGGCATTTAAATGCTTTCCTTTGCATCGCCTCTAAAAACAAGTTATCATAAGGAGGATTGTTTACTTTATGAAAATAATGTTAGGTGGGACATACATGTTAGATCAATTTCATATACATGCTGATTTACAGCAACAGCTTCAAGCAATTCATGCAAAAAATAAAGAAACAGCTGGTGACGATGCACATTTAATCGGTACAAAAATGTACAAAGCATCTGATAATAGTATCATTGAAGATGCAATTACAGCGCTATTACTTGGTAAAAACGTTCTATTAAAAGGGCCAACTGGAAGCGGGAAAACAGTACTCGCGGAAACACTATCTTCTTTATTCCAAAAACCGATGCATAGCATTAACTGCTCTGTTGATTTGGATGTAGAAGGTATCTTAGGCTACAATACACTAAAAACAACTGACGGTGCATCTGAAGTTACATTTGTTGACGGTCCACTAATGAAAGCGATGAAGAATGGTCATTTCTTATATATTGATGAAATTAACATGGCAAAGCCAGAAACATTACCTCTTCTGCACGGTGCATTAGATTATCGTAAAATGGTAACGAATCCATTTACACAGCAAGTTGTGTACGGTGATGAAGAGTACCGTGTAATCGCGGCTATTAATGAAGGATATGTTGGAACAAGCGAATTAAACGAAGCATTAAAGAACCGTTTTGTTATTATTGAAGTTCCTTACATTCAAGGTGACACACTTCAAAAGTTATTACTATCTGAATCCAAACTGCAAGACGTTGTAACAATTGAGAAATTCGTTGCTTTTGCAAGCGATCTTATGCCACTTGCCCAAGACGGTCGCATTAGTGAAGAAGCAGCAAGTATTCGTGGCATTATCGATGCTTGTGATTTAAGTGTATACATTCCTGTTATGCGCGCAATCGAACGAAGCATTATTGCAAAACTTGGTGATGAAACAGAACAAATGACAGTCCGTGAATTAGCAGAAAGCTACTTTCTTGAGGGATAATCGATGAGACAAATTTTTAGTGACAAAAAAATCGATGCATCGCTGTTTCTACAAATGGAGAACTTAATGTATGCCCTTCTAAAAGAAGAAAATGCCTATTTAGAATACGGATATAAAGCATACTACGATGAGGTCGAACAAAAAGTTGTCATTAGTCACTTTTGGGATGACCGAAAAGAAGAAGACAAAGTAATTGGCTTAAAGAGTGAGGTGTTTTTAAAAGCGCTCGGAAATAAGCATTACTCGGATATGCGCTTAATTCGCTCCTATGCCACCGAACTACAAGAATCACCTTTAAAAATGTTTTTAACGCAACTATTTGTTCTGTTAGAAGATTTACGTGTCGAAGAAATTGTGAAAAAGCTTCGTCCAGGTACAAAACAAATTTTCACGAGACGTAAAGAAATGTACCGTAGTTATTTCAGTTCCCAAAATGAAATTAACCGTGTACGTAACTATCATGCCGACGGACTCTTTTGTCTTTGCTATCTTGCTTTAACGAGTGATAAATATGAAATGTTTCATAATGAACATTTTGAACAAATCGAGTCCATTTTACATGAAGCATTCCAAGCACAAAATACAGAGGATACGATGTATGTTGTTGAAAAAATTCGTTATCGTCTAGAAGAAACAATCTCTCACGATATGATTAACACTTATTTCGGACATGCACCACTTTACTTATCCGTTACAAGTGATGACAAAAACTGTCGTGCTGAAAAACTAGCAAACGATGATACGCAAATATTAGACGATGATGATGATAAAAATGTGATGGAACAAAGACTATCGACATGGCATCGTGAAAATAAAAATAATGACAACGAAAACTTTTTACGTTTCGAATTAGAGAGCGGTACAAAAACGAACTTAATGGGTAATGCTGCTCGTGAATCCGAAAGCGGTGACCAAGCACTGTCTTCCGTGCAAGGTACATCGCAAAAGAGTACACAATCTAACTTTGATGGTGCTGATGCAGAGGATGCAAGAGCTTCTCATGCTTCTAGTCAAAATGAAGGAGCATACGGAAAATATAACGTAGGCGCTTCTCATACATTTAAAGAAGCAAAGAAGCCATCTTCTGATGAAAAGAAAGACTATCAAGCAATTAAGTCCATCATTAATAAAGATGTAAAAGAATTAAAGAAAACGATTGAAAAAACGATTGAAAATAAAACAAATGCTAACAGTGACAAATATTACGGCAGACTTCGTAAAAAGTTTCTTCGCATTTATACAGAAAAACAGCCGCGTATGTTTTATAAAAAAGGGCAAGAATCACAAGAACTTGACGTTGCATTTCAGCTTTTAGTGGATTGCTCTGGCTCAATGTATAACAAGATGGAAGAAACGAAAAAGAGCGTCGCTTTATTCCACGAAGCATTAAAATCATTAAAGATTCCGCACGCGATTAGCGGATTTTGGGAAGATGCTTCAAGCGCAAAACCAGAAGATAAACCAAACGTTATTCATGAAGTCGTAACATATAAAAACTCAGTAATGCCAAACGTTGGTCCAGAAATTATGCAGCTTCGTGAAGAAGAAGATAACCGTGACGGTTACATTATTCGCATCGTTTCAGAAAAGCTAGCAAAACGACAAGAAAAGCATAAATTTTTATTAGTGTTTACAGACGGTGAGCCATCTGCTTTAGATTATCAACAAGATGGAATTTTAGATACACATGAAGCCGTCAAACTTGCTCGTAAAAAAGGCATGGAAGTAATCGGGATTTTCATTGAAGAAGGTGAAGCAAAAGAAGCAACGTACCAATTAATGAAAAACATTTACAATCATCACTTCTTAGTTGCCAACGACGCTGAAGACTTACGCTTAAAAATTAAGCCCCTTCTGAAGAAGTTATTACTGAAGACAATTGAATAAAGTGAAACTTCAATCAGTGGGGGTTTTCTCCATCCCCCACTGATTGTTAGTTGAACCAATCGGGCTTTTACTGGCTGTTAATGCGGGATAGAAAAGTTCATTTATACAAAAGAGCTTCGGTTAAATCCCGAAGCTCTTTTAGATTATTTTAAGACTGGATTCAACCCAAAATACTCGGTTAGAGTAACTTTTCTTCCTTCTTGATCCCAGTTATGATATTCCTTAAAAACTTGTTTTATATCATTATTCGCACGAACTTCAACTAAATACTTAACCGTAAGATAACTACGCCAATAATTAAACATAATGCTTGTTAAATTTCCTTTATAAGACTCCACTCCAAATTCATCTAGTGAATGTTCCTTATAATCTTCTTTAAACATTTCTACTAATTCTGACTCTACTTCTGTTATTTCCTGAAACTCTGTTTCCGTTAACGTCATCTTTTTAGATAAATATTCGCACATTCCTTCTTCAAACCACATGTCACCTTCTCTATCATCATCAAACTCAGCTAAAAACAAATCTGAGTGATGCGTTAATTCATGAGCTAATATAGTAAACAATTGATTTTCAGACATATTTTTATAAAACTGTTCTACTTTATCATTTTTACGTCCATCTAATTGTCTTAAAAAGAACTTTCGCCAACTTGGTAAATCAGGAGCCATATAAATCATATTTTTGTTCGTATAAGCTGGAATAGATACATTTGAAAAAACTGTCGTCGCAAACTCTTCTGTTGTCCATACAATTCCTTTTGGTGGATCAATGAGCGCAAACTCTACTTCCATAAACTTTTTATATGCTTCTAATTTTTCATTAAACCTGCTAATAATCCCCTCATATTTCATATAATCTTCTTTACTCTCAAATGCGTAAATGTTTCTCATATCTTTTCCCCTTTTCAATCAGCATCTTAATACTAATTATTGAAAAAGTTGAAAATCCCTCTTTGTTTTACGCAATCAAAAAACTTACATTGTTCCTTGGAATTTATAAGGAGCAGCTGATTGTAGTAAGCGCTCAATCCCGCCATCGTAAAATGGAAAACGTTCATTTGCTGTTTGTAAATCCACCCACTCAATCGCTGTAATTTCTTCTTCGTCTTGTACACCTACTTGACCCTCTATTACAGTTGCTATAAATGTAAACATAACAGCGTGATGGCCTTTTTGTAGGAAGAACTTTTCATTTACAGCAACAACATTCCCAGCTCTAACAGTCAATCCAGTCTCTTCTTTTGTTTCTCTTACAAGTGCATCAACCAATATTTCTTCCTTCTCCACTGCACCACCTGGTAATGACCATGTATTACGTCCCGCATTCTGCACCATCAATATTTTCTTTTCTGCTTCATCATAAATTAAAGCGTAAACGACATCGACTCTTTTCATATATAATCAACCTTCCTATTTCGCACTTTCTAATAATTCATCCATCGTAAATAACGCAGTTAATTGCAAGCCATCATTTCGTAAATTTTCTCTTCCTTTTTGTTCATTTTCAATCTCCCCCTTTGTACAAACGTATCTAGTATATAATTTTCTGATTTTTTTAACATTTACAAATAAAAAAGAGCCGATGCTCTCAATCGGCTCTTACTTTTAGCTCATAACTAATTCAGCTGTTACCTTTTTTTTTAACTTTAACAACATATCAGCTGTCATTTTATCTAAATCATACTCTGCTTTAAAGCCCCACTCTTCTTTTGCCGCTGTAGCATCAATTGAATTTGGCCAGCTATCTGCAATCGTTTGACGAGCTGGATCTACTGCATAATCCATCGTAAATGTTGGGATATGTTTGCGAATAGATGCTGCAATTTCTTCTGGTTCAAAGCTCATTGCTGTAATATTAAAGGCATTGCGGTGCTTTAATTTATTTGCATCTGCTTCCATTAATGAAATGATTGCGTTCAGCGCATCCGGCATATACATCATATCCATGTACGTTCCCTCTGCAATGTAAGACGTATACGTACCTTTTTTAATTGCTTCATAATAAATTTCTACCGCATAATCCGTCGTTCCACCACCTGGAGGAGCAACATATGAAATTAATCCCGGGAAGCGTACACCGCGTGTATCTACACCAAATTTTTGATAGTAATAATCACATAATAATTCGCCCGCTACTTTGTTTACCCCATACATCGTAGTAGGACGCTGAATGGTGTCTTGTGGTGTATTGTCTTTTGGTGTTGATGGACCAAATGCTCCGATAGAACTTGGCGTGAAAAATTGACAATCTAATTCTCGCGCTGCTTCTAATGCATTTACAAGACCACCCATATTTAAGTTCCATGCAAACAATGGATTTTTTTCTGCTGTAGCTGAAAGTAATGCCGCTAAATGAATAATCGTGTCCACTTCATGACGTTTTGCGATATCATGTAGTCTTTGCCCATCTGTTACATCTAATAGCTCAAACGGTCCCCCCGTTACAACCTCACTATCTGTTTCACGAATATCTGTCGCAATAACATTTGAGGTACCGTACACATCACGAAGTTTTAATACAAGCTCAGAACCAATTTGTCCTAAAGAACCAGTTACTAAAATTTTCTCCATTTCTCCCACTCTCCATTTGTCAGCTTTCAAAAGATGTCTTTGCCTTTATAAAGTGAAACTTCACTCAGTGGGGGATCTTCCCCCTCCACTGAGTGTTAGTTGAACCAATCGGGCTTTTACGGGCTGTTAATCTCCTCCACCTAAACTTCTTCGCTTTTTCTCAAGTTTTAAGATGGGAGTCTTACAGCCCGTTAATGCGGGATAAACAACTAAACCAAGCTCTTCATTATAAGGAAAAATTCACTTTTTCAATCATCCATCTACATACAAACATCGATTTCTTCACAGCTATACTACGGTTACGTAAACACAAGATCTCTTGCACACACTTTCGCCCTTTGTTTTAAAACTTCGCACGAGACGAAAAAAGGTACTGACCGCTACTACACACGGCCGGGTCCTCTCTTCTATCGAAAAAAGAAAGGTTTTAAATTATCCCCATCTCTTTCCCTACTTTTTCGTACGTACGAATTGCTTCATCTAACATTTCTTTCGTATGGGCAGCTGTTGGCATATTACGAACACGACCAGTTCCCTTTTGTACAGTTGGGAACACAATTGATTTTGCATATACGCCTTCTTCATTCAAACGCTTACTAAATTGTTGCGTCAATACTTCATCACCGATAATACATGGTGTAATTGGTGTCTCACTTTCTCCGATGTTAAAGCCAAGTTCTTTTAAGCCTTGCTTTAAGTAGCGACCATTTTCCCATAAGCGGTCATGCAGTTCTGTGCTTTCCATTAAGATTTGAATAGACCTCATACAAGCTGCTGCATCTGCTGGTGTAATTGCCGTTGAGAATAAAAATGGTCGTGAACGAACTTTTAACCAATCAATTAAGTTTTGCTTACCAGCAACGTATCCTCCAACTACTCCAATCGCCTTTGATAATGTTCCAATTTGGAAATCAACTTTATCAGAAAGTCCGAAATGTTTGACTGTACCAGCACCGTTTCCAAGCACACCAGATCCATGCGCATCATCAACATACGTCATTAAATCTAGCTCTTCTGCGATTTCCACAATCTCTGGTAATTTCGCCACGTCACCATCCATAGAGAAAACACCATCTGTAATAACCATGAATTTGTTATAGAGACCAGACTCTTTCGCCTCAATTGCTTTTTTTCGTAAATCTTCCATATCAGAGTGTTTATACACGATAATTTTCGCTCGTGATAAACGACAACCATCAATAATTGATGCGTGATTTAATTCATCAGACAAGATCGCATCATTTTTATCCATTACAGCAGAAATAGCTGCCATATTACAATTAAATCCAGATTGATATGCAATCGCTGCTTCTGTATGCTTAAACTTGGCAATTGTTTCTTCTAATTTCACATGTAAATCAAGTGTTCCATTAATTGTACGAACTGCTCCTGCTCCAACCCCATACTTATCAATTGCTGTGACAGCCGCTTCTTTTAAACGCTCATCAGTTGCTAAACCAAGATAGTTATTTGAAGATAAATTAATATATTCTTTTCCACTAATTGTAATGATTGGTCCATTTGGACTTTCAAGCGGATCAATCACATTATAAAGACCCTTTGCTTTTAAATCCGCTAAATTTTCTTCTAAAAAGTTTGCTAATGTTTTACTAGACATTGTGAAACCTCCCATCATGTAATTAAAAGTTATCTTAACAATCACAATAATCCCTCTATTAGCTTATCACGTTTCTGAAAATTGTTATAGAAAAAAACACTCTAAGAAAACGCTTTCATTAAGTGATTATATATGATATAAAACAATAAATCTATTATTAGTAGAAAAGTAATAACCTATATACCAAAATTCTTTCCAAAAAAAGATTAACAAAATTTTTTAGTCTAAAATATTATTTACAAATAAAGTGAAACTTCAATCAGTGGGTTTTCTCCATTCCCACTGATTGTTAGTTGAACCAATCGGGCTGCTAATCTCCCACCTAAACTTCTCTGAATCCTCTAAATTGTGAGGTGAGAGTCTTACAGCCAGTTAATGCGGGATAAACAAAACCTAGTGAATCTAGTAAAAGCAATTCTCTCCCCCCTTGATATTCATCATAATTTCAGAATTCTTTTTGTATTTTTATTCCGATTGTGTTATATTAGAAAAGTAATCATTTTACAAAATATTTATATCAGAAAAATTATTTTGTTTTATTTTTTCAGATTAATCACTTTTTGGTTTTTTTAATCTATGTTTTTCCACTTAAAAAACGCTTATTTTTAAGCTTGGTCGGAAAAAATAAAACAAATGGAGTAGTCCTATTAGAATTAACTGTAAATTCTAATATAATTCTATTAACTCCTAAATATTTTGCGAATTATGTGATTACATAATTATTCACCAAGATTGTATAAGGAGGAATCATCATGGATGCAGCTTTAAAATTAGATAACGCCAATGAGCAACACCCACCAAAAAAACATCCTCCAGGATTATATCTGTTGTTCTTTACAGAAATGTGGGAAAGATTTAGCTACTATGGAATGCGTGGACTTTTAGTTCTTTATTTAACGACAAGTCTTGTAAGTGGTGGCCTTGGATTTGATAAAGCAGTAGCAGTACAAATTTATGGTATCTTTACAATGTTCGTATACTTCACGCCAATTATCGGTGGTTGGTTAACGGATCACTTCATGACAAAACGCCATGCGATTACCGTTGGTGGTATTATAATGGCACTTGGTAACTTTGTTCTATTTGCAATGAACTCAAAAACTGGTCTTTTCTTAGGATTAGGACTATTAATTATCGGTAATGGATTTTTCAAACCAAACATTTCGACTTTATTAGGTGAATTGTACGGAGAGAATGACTCTCGTCGTGACCGTGCTTTCACAATTTTCTATATGGGTATTAACGTTGGAGCACTTATTGCACCACTTGTTTGTGGATATTTAGCTGCAGACTACTTTAAAACAACTGTTGATGGCGTTATGGTTATGGGTTACAAGTATGGCTTCTTAGCAGCTTGTATCGGTATGATCATCGGCCAAATTGCTTTCAACTTATTAGCAAATCGCTACCTTGGAAAAGCAGGAACAATTGTTGTTGGTAAAAAGTCAAAAGATAAAGATGCAGCAGTTATTGAAAAGAAACCTTTAACAGCACAAGAGAAAAAGCGTACAGTAGCAATTTTAATTTTAACTTGTTTCGTTGTTTTCTTCTGGGCAGGATTCGAACAAGCTGGTAGTTCTTTAACTCTTTACACAGATAAGTTTGTTGATCGTACTATTTTCGGTTGGGAGATTCCAACACCTTGGTTCCAATCTGTAAACCCACTGTTTATCGTATTATTAGCACCATTTGTATCTATGTTATGGGTAAAATTATCTAAGTCTTCACGTGGTGATTTAAAAGTTCCTACAAAAATGGCACTTGGTATGATTTTACTTGGAATTGGTTACTTAGTATTAACAATGGCAGTTTTAAAAACAGGTAGTGATGAAGGTGATATCGTTTTAAAAGCAAACTTAATGTTTATTGTTGTCACATACCTATTCCATACAATCGGTGAGTTGTTCTTATCTCCAATCGGTTTATCAATGGTAAGTGCCATTGCACCAGTAAAGTTAGCTTCCTTATTAATGGGCGTATGGTTAGCTGGTACTGGATGTGCTAACTTATTAGCTGGTTATTTAGCAGCTTTCACACAGTCTTTAGGATATTTAGAAGTATTTGCAAGTATTGGTATTATCGTTATCATACTAGGGTTAATCCTTCTTATGTTCTCTAAGAAAATTGCACGTATGATGGAATAAGAAAAAGCGGAGAAAACTCTCCGCTTTTTTTATTTCTCTTCTAATGCTGTAATGTTCACTTGTATTGTCTCATTTGGAGAATGTAAATCATGAACATTTGCAGTTCCCTCTACCTCATTACAGCTTTCAATCCAAACCGGTACATCAAAATAGGTAACATCAATTTTACTAGATGATGATAAGATCTGTTTCACTCGTTTCACGTCCATTTTATTCTCTCCTTAATATTCAACTCTTCTTATCTATTCCATGCTTCTTTCGATTTTATTCTATAAAAAAAGCGTGCTTTCACACGCGTTATTTTGAATATTCATATTTTATGAAAATAAAGTCTTTATTACTTCACTTACTTTCTCGTTATGAACTTGATAGTACACTTCTAACCCACGTCTATCAAAGCGTACCACTTTGCTTTGTTTTAGTTTCGTTAAATGTTGTGATACTGTAGATTGCGGGATTTCTAATACCTCTTGTAATTGTGTTACATTGCAAGTTCCACGTTGCATCAGTTCCATTACTAAACGGAGACGTAACGGATGGGCTAATGCTCTTAACATTTGTACATCTTCTTCTGAAATACGACAATCAAATTGATTTTGCGACATAATTTCCCCTCATTTTTCATTTATTTTTTCTTTCTGTATAGTTGTGTATACAATACACGCTGTCATAAGTAACAAAACTCATAAAGGAAAATAATTCCTCTTATTTTTTTATATCTTATAAAAAAATTTTTCTCTTTTGTTTTGAATATTATACTACATAATTAAAAGAAAAAGCAAAGTGTCAAAGTGTTTACTTGAACTGAAAGAAAAGAACTTTCTCAACATATTCACTATATTTTTCATCTCTTACAAATTATTTACACATTAAGCATTTGAATAACAAATTATGTATATAAATTCATATTTCTTACAAAAGAAACGCTTAATTATTTTATATACTATAATAAGGGCCACATAGCTTTAATTTCCATTTCCTCCCTATAATGTAGCGGTTTTTTTACAGTTATTATTTTACTGGAATAACTACTCTTCCTTACGTTGACAATAGTACAAGAGAGGAATATACTAGCAGTGTAAGTTGATTGTGAAAAGTTTCACAAATTAATGTGAAATCCTTCACAAATTATATATAGGAGTTGTCGCATACATGAATACATGGACACACATTTATGATCCACTAAACAACATTTGGCTATCCGCCCTTGTTGCCGCTCTTCCCATTTTATTTTTTGTACTATGCTTAACAGTATTTAAAATGAAAAGTTACTTATCTGGTCTTTACAGCGTAATTTTAGCACTCATATTAGCAATATTTGTTTATAAAATGCCAGCAACAATGGCTGTATCCTCCGCTGCTTTTGGTGTAGCTGCTGGATTCTATCCGATTTGTACAATCGTCATTGCTGCCATTTTTCTTTATAAACTAACTGTAAAAACAGAGCAATTTAATGTCATTCGCGATAGTATTTCAAGCATTACTTCCGACCCTCGTCTTCAAGTATTATTAATTGCTTATTCTTTCGGCGCTTTTCTAGAAGGTGCAGCTGGCTTTGGAGTTCCTGTTGCCATTACAGCCGCTTTACTTGTTGGTATGGGATTTGATCCATTAAAAGCGGCTGGAATTTGCTTAGTTGCCAATATCGCAGGTGGCGCAATGGGCGCAATGGGTATTCCGGTTACTGTACCAGCCCAGCTTACGGAACTAGATGCCTTAACTGTCGGTCGTCAAACTGTTACATTACTACCATTCATTAGCTTTGTTTTACCTTTCATTCTTGTTTCCATGGTAGATGGTATAAAAGGGATTAAAGAAACTTGGCAAGGTATCCTTGTAAGTGGTGGTTCTTTCGCCCTTACTCAATTCACTATCACATATTTCCTTGGTGCAGAACTTACTGATATTTTCGCAGCTGTTGTAAGTATGGTTGCACTCGCATTATTCCTAAAAGTATGGCAACCAAAATCTTCAGCTTCTAAAGAAACAAAACAAGCAAAGCAAACTTCTTATACATTTAAACAAATTTTATATGCATGGTCTCCATTTGTATTCTTAACTGCCTTTGTTACAATCTTTAACTTACAAGCAGTGAAAAATTTATTTGCTCCAGATGGTATGTTAGGTAAACTTGTATGGAACATAGAAGTACCTGGTCTTCATAATCAAGTGATAAAAACAACACCAATTGTAAGTGCAGATACACCATTTGCAGCCATTTTTAAATTAGATGTTTTCTCATCTACAACAACAGCAATTGTATTAGCAATTATCGTATCTTTACTTCTCTTCCGTGCAAACGGCAAGTTAATAAAAGAGCTCACAATTGAAACATTAAAAGAATTAAAGACACCCATCTATACAATTTGTAGCGTAATTGCATTAGCATATGTAACAAACTATTCTGGTATGTCTTCTACATTAGGACTAGCTTTATCATCTACTGGTGACGTGTTCCCAGTACTATCACCAATCTTAGGTTGGATTGGCGTGTTCTTAACTGGTTCTGTCGTATCAAGTGGTTCTTTATTCGCACCACTTCAAGCAGTAACAGCAGCACAGTTAGATATCGTACCATCTACTCTTGTTGCTTTAAACGTTGTGGGCGGTACAATGGCAAAAATGGTATCACCACAATCGATAGCTGTAGCATGCGCAGCAGTTGGACTCGTTGGAAAAGAATCAAGCTTATTTAAAATCACAATGAAATATAGTTTAATCTTCTTAGCCATCATTAGCTTGCTACAGCTTAACACGATATTCAATATATTCTAAAACAAGAAAGAGAGGTGCACGCACCTCTCTTTCTATTGTATAATTATTTATTTTTTAAAAGTGAAGCACCAGCAATTTCTGGATGTGTCATTTCATGTGGATCTAAAATAATATCCAGCTCTTCTGCCGTTAATACCCCATGCTCTAAGCAAAGTTCTCTCACAGACTTTCCTGTTTCAATTGCTTCGCGAGCAATGCGAGATGCTTTTTCATAACCGATATGAGGATTAACTGCTGTAATTACTCCAACACTTTTCTCAACATATTGCTTCAATAATTCTTCATTAGCCGTAATACCTTCAATGCAGTATTCACGGAATACACGGAATGCATTATCCATAATGCTAATCGACTGGATTAAGTTAAATACTAACACAGGCTCCATAACATTTAATTCAAGTTGTCCTGCTTCTGATGCTAAACAAATTGTATGGTCATTTCCGATCACTTGGAACGCAACTTGGTTAATCACTTCTGCCATTACTGGATTTACTTTTCCTGGCATAATTGATGAGCCTGGTTGACGTGCTGGCAGTTGAATCTCTGCTAGTCCAACACGTGGACCAGATGCCATAATTCGTAAGTCATTCGCAATTTTAGACATATTCATCATGCATACTTTTAATGCAGCAGATACTTCTGTATAAGCATCTGTATTTTGCGTTGCATCTACTAAATGCTCTGCTCCAACAAGTGGGAATCCACTAATATCAGCTAAATGTTCCACAACAAGCTCAATATACTTTGGATTTGCATTTAAGCCTGTTCCAACTGCAGTTGCTCCCATGTTTACTTCATATAAATGCTGACGTGATTGTTTAATACGCTTAATATCACGTGCTAATACACGGCTATATGCTTCAAATTCTTGTCCTAAACGAATCGGTACCGCATCTTGTAAGTGCGTACGTCCCATCTTAATAACATGATCAAATTGCAGAGCTTTCTCTTGAAAAGCACCATGAAGTTCTTCCATCGTAACAAGAAGCTTCTCTAACATCATTAATGTTGCAATATGAATTCCTGTTGGAAATGCATCATTTGTTGATTGTGCCATATTTACATGGGTATTTGGACTAATTGTTGCGTAATCACCTTTTTCATAGCCCATGCGCTCTAACGCTCGGTTTGCAATTACTTCATTTGCATTCATGTTAATTGAAGTTCCTGCACCACCTTGGATTGGATCCACAATAAATTGATCATGAAGGTGTCCATCAATAATTTCTTGAGCAGCCTTTACAATTTCTTCACCAATCTCTGCTTGTAAATAACCTGTTTCCATATTTGCTAATGCCGCGGCTTTTTTTACAATTGCCATTGCAGTAATTAATGACGTATGCAAACGATATCCTGTAATTGGGAAATTCTCTACAGCTCTCATCGTTTGTACACCGTAATATGCTTCATACGGTACTTCTTTTTCCCCTAAAAAATCTTTTTCAATACGAACATCTTTTATTGCTATCATATTCCATCACCTATGCTTTTCTATTCTGGTTGATGACCTCAAAAATAATATTTTCTACTAAAATACTATTTTTGGCAAGAGAAAATATCCCTTTCCCCCATCCACTATATAACACGAATTATGAAAGCGCAAACATATTTGTTTCTTACAAAAACAAATTTCTATTGAATGAAAGAAAAAACAGCATCTTAATGAGAAGCTGTCTTTTCCTCATGTCCCATTCTCTTTATTTCAATACATTTAATTTGATGTAAATCTTTTTCTAAAATCGTAAAGTTCCAATTTGCAACAGGAATTGTTTCACCTTTTTCTAACTTTTGATTTTGCATCATAAGCCAGCCACCAATTGTATCCACATCTCCCGCATGTAAATTTAAACCAATTAAATCATTGATTTCACTTACTAACACTTTTCCATCAACAATTTTGCATGTATCACTTATATGTTGAATTGGAGGATGTTCATCTTCGTCATATTCATCACGAATTTCTCCAACAATTTCCTCTAAAATATCTTCTAGTGTAACAATTCCTGCCGTTCCCCCGTACTCATCATATAAAACAGCAAGGGGAATACGTTGCTTTTGCATTTGTAGTAATAGCACATTAATTGGAATGGTTTCCATTACTTCAATAACAGGCCTTGTATAATTTGTAATGGAGCGGGCCCCTCTTTCCTCACTATCCATATAACGAATAAAGAAATCTTTTACATTGACCATACCGATAATTTCGTCTTTATCTTCTCCAAGAACAGGATACCTTGTATATTTTTCCTGTCGAATCACTTCCAAATGGGTATCAAATGAATCTTCAGCATATAAACCTACTACCTCTGTCCGCGGAACCATAATTTCTTTCGCTAATCGATTATCAAATTCAAAAATATTATTTACATACTTATATTCAGCCTGATTAATTTCTCCGCTCTCATAGCTCTCAGATAAAATAAGTCTTAACTCTTCTTCTGAGTGTGCTACTTCATGTTCCGATGCCGGCTTTAAACCAAATAAACCGGTAATTAAGCGTGCCGAGCCATTTAATGCCCAAATAAATGGAAACATGATGCGATAAAAGTAAATGATTGGTTTTGCAAACATCAAGCTCACTTGCTCTGCTCTTTGAATGGCAAATGTTTTTGGCGCTAGTTCTCCAACAACAACATGTAAAAAAGTAATAACTGAAAAAGCAATGATAAATGACACTGTACTAGCAGCTGTTGGTGAAAAGTGAAGCCGAACAAACAACGGTTCAAGCAAATGCTTCACTGTTGGTTCACCTAACCAACCAAGTCCAAGTGCAGTAATCGTAATTCCAAGCTGACACGCTGATAAATATTCATCTAAATTAGAGGTAACCTTTTTGACAGCTAATGCCCCTCGCTTTTCTTCCATTACGAGCTGATCAACACGGCTACTACGTATTTTTATAATGGCAAATTCTGTTGCGACAAAAAAACCAGTTAAAGCAATTAAGACAGCCACCATCACTAATTTTCCTATTTCCACATCATTTCCTTAGCATAGCCAGCCAAGGTTTCACCTCCTAATACATGAGTTCAATGATTATAATCATTTTTCCACAGTATTAGATAAGAAAATCTATATAAATTTCACCAATTTACTTTTCTTCCTCTACTTCCTTAAAGAGAAATAACGGCATAAATTCCCTTCAAAAAGAAAAACATATGGATAGAAACTCTTATGAGGAGGATTATCATGAAATTTTTCACATTTCTGCTCGGTCTTATTGTTGTATTTTTCCTTGCTTTCATTGCAAGTACGAATAGAAAGCACATTAAATTTAAACCTATTTTTATCATGCTAGCTATACAGCTACTGTTAGCATATTTACTTTTAAATACAGGCATTGGCCTTATTCTTGTTACTGTCATTTCTAATTTATTTAACAAGCTGTTAGAATACGCGGCCTCTGGTGTGAATTTCGTATTTGGAGGTCTTGCCAATGAAGGCGAAATGCCTTTCTTTTTAAACGTGCTGCTTCCAATCGTCTTTATTTCTGTTTTAATTGGAATTTTACAACACCTGAAGATTTTACCTTTTATTATTTATTGGATTGGCTTTTTCCTTAGTAAAATTAATGGCCTCGGTAAATTAGAATCTTATAACGCCGTCGCTTCAGCAATTGTTGGACAATCAGAAGTGTTTATTACCGTCAAAAAACAACTTGGACAAATACCAAAACATCGTCTTTACACATTGTGTGCTTCAGCGATGTCGACTGTATCGATGTCTATCGTTGGTGCATATATGACAATGATTGACCCTAAATACGTTGTAACTGCACTCGTCTTAAATTTATTTAATGGTTTTATTATAGTGCTCATTATTAACCCGTACGACGTAAAGGAAGATGAAGATATTTTAGAAGTAAAAACAGAAAAACAAACATTTTTTGAAATGCTTGGAGAATATATTTTAGATGGATTTCGCGTTGCAGTTCTTGTAGGTGCGATGCTTATTGGTTTCGTTGCCCTTATTAGTGCAATTAACGACGTGTTTCTTATTATCTTCGGTATTTCGTTTCAACAGTTACTTGGATATGCCTTTTCACCTATTGCTTTCATTATCGGTGTACCTGCAAATGAAATTGTTCAAGCAGGAAGCATTATGGCAACAAAACTTGTAACAAATGAATTCGTTGCAATGATGGACTTGAGCAAATTAGCAAGCACTTTATCACCTCGTACAGTTGGAATTATTTCCGTATTCCTTGTCTCCTTTGCAAATTTTTCTTCCATTGGAATTATTTCTGGAGCTGTGAAAGGACTTCATGAAGAACAAGCCAATGTAGTTGCACGTTTTGGACTAAGGCTTTTATATGGTGCAACGCTAGTGAGTATCTTATCTTCACTTATTGTAAGTATTATGATTTAAATAGGTAAAATTTCACACTTCCCTTTTTAAAGCTTTTTTTATACAATACGTTTTAATTAGTAGATGTCTCATAATAGGGACATCTATTTTTATACAAGAAGATGAAATATTACTCCTCAAAACCCTTTCAATAGCATACACATTGCTCTCAACTTAGTTCAACGTATCCCTTGTCATTTAACTGCTGAATCCTGTTATACAGTGTGAATCAAACTATTTATTCTATATTTCATTTTCATGTCAATTAAAGATTTATAGTGAAAACTATTAATATTTATGTAAAATAGAAAGTGTGCCTTTTTTAAAAATTGTAAGAAAACATTTCAATTGGAATTAAAAGGAGAAATATATAATGAAATCTCAATTAGAACCAATGAATAGAGTCTCGAAAAAACGCTCGAAAAAAAAGCGTGTACTCATATTCGCCTTAATCCCATTACTCCTTATCATCCTAGGGAGTGGCGGCTACTTTTTCCATCTATATGGAAAAGCAAAAGCTGTTGTTAGTGATGCCTACTCCGGTCTAGACCGTGGAGATAAATCTCATAAACGTGAAAAAGCAGTAAAGCCAATGACTGATAACATTTCTGTCCTAATTATGGGGGTGGATGAAAGTGAAACACGCTCGAAAAATTACGGAGAAGCAGTACGCACAGATGCATTGTTACTAGCAACAATTAATAAAGATGATAAATCTGTAAAACTAGTGAGTATCCCACGAGATTCTCGCGTTTATATAGAATCTCGTGATAAACAAGATAAAATTACACATGCTCACGTCTTTGGTGGTGTAGACAGTACAATTGATACTGTCGAAAATTTCTTAGACGTTCCAGTTGATTATTATGTGAAATTCAACTTTGAATCTTTTATAAAAATTGTTGATTCACTTGGTGGTATTGAAGTTGATGTGCCAGTTGAAATTACAGAACAAAACAGTAAAGACCAAGCTGACGCTATTCATTTAGAAAAAGGTCTTCAACAATTAAATGGGGAAGAAGCACTTGCACTAGCAAGAACACGTCATATTGATAGTGATTTTATGCGTGGTCAACGCCAACAACTAGTATTAGAAGCAATTGCAGAAAAAGCTTTATCTGTTGGATCTATTAATAAGCTTGGCGATTTATTAGAAGCTGTTGATAAAGATATTAAAACAAACTTAACATTTGATGATATGATGGCCATTGCAACAAACATGATGGATACAAAATTAAACATTGAAAACATGCAAATAGAAGGAACAGACGAATATATTGATGGTACGTATTATTACATCCCTGATAAACGCAATGTAGAAGAAATTTCTGAACAACTACACCAGCATCTTGGTGTTACAAGTAAAGAAGATCATAAAAAGTTATAAAAAAAGAAGCTGTTAAACAAACAGCTTCTTTTTTTTATAACTTTTTATTATAGTTCACACACAATATATTGAAAATACAGGAAGTTATATTACGAAAATGTAACATTATTTATAAAAACATTACACTTTTTACAAGGTTGATAGTATAATAGTAAGCATACATATTTTTCATGATTTGTACGTGAAATCCAATAGGCATACGGTCTGAAAAATGCATGGTGGAGGGAAATACATGAAGTTACGCAAATTAATTATTGTTTCTACAATTACTGGGGGAATTTTTTTAGGTGCTAGTGGGATTGTTGGTTATCAGTATGTCTCTAAGTTAAATGAGCAATTAGACTCGTCTGTTTTACAGCATACAACATTTGAAGGTATTTCATTAGATGGAAAAAACAAACAAGAAGTCGCGCAAATTATTCAGCAAAAAGCTGAGGAATTCAATCAAAAATCCATAAATTATACGTTACCAAACCAGACAGACACATATACATGGAAAGATTTAGGTGTAGAATATAACAGCAAAGATGTTGTAAAAGAAATATTCGATGAACAAGATGGTAACATTATTGAACGTTATAACATGCGTAAAAAAGCTGAACAAGGAAAATTAAAACGAGATTATGTGTTAAAGTCAAAGTTAAATACCGGAACTTATGATACTTTCATAAAAGAAAAATATAACGATAACTTAGTTAATCCTGTAAATGCAGAATTATCTATTTCTGGGACTACAGTTCACATTAGTGAAAGTAGCAATGGTCAAAAAGTTGATAAAGACTCTCTGAAAACATTAACTACAAATGCCATTTCCTCTCAAGAAACAACGATTCAAATGCCTATTACAAACATCAAGCCAGAACGCTCCACTGAAGATGTACAAAATATGGGAATCACAGAAGTCATCGCAGAGTATTCTACTCCAATGACGGGTCGTAATGGAAACCAAGCATTTAATATTCAAAAATCGGCGAATGCTTTAAACGGAGCAATTATTGCACCTGGTGAAACATTTAGCTTTAACGGGCGTGTTGGTATAACCGATGCTGCAAACGGTTATAAATCAGCTGCTGTCTATGTAAACGGTAAAGTAACACAAGCTGCTGGTGGTGGTGTATGCCAGTTAAGTAGCACATTATACGGAAGTGCATTACGTGCTGACTTAGGGATTACCGCCCGAAGTAACCACTCGATGCCAGTTACTTATTTACCTCTAGGTCAAGATGCTGCCGTCGCTGACTACGGACCAGATTTAAAATTTACAAATAATACAGGGAAACATATATACATTCAAGCAGTAGCTGGTACAAATGGTGTTACTACTCGTATTTTTGGTACGCCAACTGGAAAAAGTGTTTCCGTTTCTTCTAAAGTTGTTAGTGAAACAGAAAATCAAATTGTAGCTGTAACATATAAAAAAGTAACACAAAATGGGGAAGTACTCTCTAATAAGCAAATCTCTACAAGTAAATATAAAAAAAATAAACAGGCGTGAGGAATTACGCCTGTTTATTTTGAAAGGATATTTAAAAATTTGTAAATATAATACTTTGCTTCCTCTTGTGACCACATACGTCCAGCATCATTAGCAAATCGACAACCTTCTTCCCATGCCTCTTTTTGTTTCATGTGTAACAATTCATGCTGTAACTTTTCAATTGTTTCCTGATTCTCTTGTTCTATAAATTCTTGCATCACATCTAGCACTTCTTCTTCATAGACACTTAATGTACAATATGCCTTTAAAAAGTATTGAAATGTTGAATACATATTCCCTCTCCTTCTTTCATTAGTCACAATGTAACGAAACAAATTTATTATTTACGAATTGGATATGACGTAATAATTTTGAATCCTAACGAACTTTCTTGATCTCTTGCTAAAACGGTTACGGTGTCATGCAGATTATCATATAAACGCATATCTCGCTTTAACACTGTTTTCCCTACAGCGAAATTATGTTTTGTATTCAAAACAAGACGATTTTCTTTCGAATCCTTTAACCATTTCTGAATTTCCGCTTCATGTTGCTGTAAGCTATCTTTTACAGCCTTTGTAGCAACTTCTTTACTATCATATGTACTTGCAGCTGAAACTTTATCTGTACGTAGCCTCTCTCTCAGTTGCTCTTCTGTTTTTCCAACATGTCGTTCTATTGTATGTCCGTTTTTTGGTGGTCCTTCCATTTCATCCAAAATATTATCACTTATTTTTTCTCCATTTAATTCTTTTACATTTGCTCTATTTTGCTCTTGTCCTAAGCAACCTGTTAACAAAACTAATGTTGCTATTACAATGCTTACAACACTACTCCATATCTTTTTCATCTATTCACCTCTTCAATAAATATCAATTTATTAAGATTTAACAAAATAACCTTGCCTTTAAGCTAAAAATGTGATGTAATGCAAAAAAAGCAAAGGATTTTATACACATGCAAGAGTTTATTCAATCGTTTCTTACAGAGCATTATACCATTGCTATTCCATTAAGTATTCTGTTTAGTATTTTAATCAGCCTTGCTGGTTTTATTCCGAGCGTCTTTTTAACAGCAATTAATATTGCATTGTTTGGGGTAGTAGAAGGAACAATCATTTCTATTATTGGAGAAGCGCTTGGGGCAATTATTTCCTTTTATTTTTATCGACTAGGCTTTCAAAAATTTGCACAAAAAAAATTGCAAGCATATCCAAAAGCAGAACGGCTTCTTTATGCAGAAGGAAAAGAAGCATTTTTACTCGTATTGTCATTTAGACTTTTACCATTTGTTCCATCTGGTCTAATCACACTGCTTGCTTCTTTAGGAAAAATGTCGCTACTTTCATTTGCTGTCGCAAGTACGATTGGAAAAGTACCTTCCTTACTGATTGAAGCTTATTCTACCTATCATGTGATGAACGGAACAAATGAGGCCAAATGGATTATCGCAATTGCTGGTTGCATTGGTTTATTTTACATTTGGAAGAAATGGAGTAATAAATAAAAAAGGAGCATATGCTCCTTTTTTATTTATTTTACACCAACTGCATCTAATGATTTTTTTACAGCTTCTACTTCAGTAGAATTTGCACCATATAAATCCGCAGCTGCTTGTACTAAGCCTGCACGTGCTTGACTAAATGTAGTAGATTCTGTGAAATATAGTGTATTTGCACGGTAATAAATTGCACCTAATTTATCTTTACCAATCCCATTTACTGTAACTCCATAGTGTTTACCACCATTTGCAAGTAAATACGCAGATTTATTAATGATACTGCTATTGATATGGACACCACCATCATCTTCAGTACCAGTATAACGTTTCGAATAATGATCTGGATCACCATATTTTGCTGGATCACTCATTGAACGTAACGCATCCCCTGACTTACCTGGCGTATACACATCCTCACCTATTTCCCAATCTGGATTACGATTATCATAGTATTCTACTAAAGTACCAAAGATATCAGCAATTGCTTCATCTAATGCACCTGATTCATTTTGATAAATTAAATTTGAGCTATGCTCTGTTACAGCATGTGTTAATTCATGTCCAATTACATCAAGAGCACCTGATAGTGGAGTAAACGTTGTTCCGTCTCCATCTCCGTATACCATCTGCGATCCAGTCCAGCCTGCATTATTATAATTGCTTCCATAATGAACTGTTGAGTGTAACGGTGCACCAGCGTCATCATATGAGTTACGATTAAATGTGTCTTTATAGTAATCATATGTTACACCTGCATAATAATGAGCATCTACCGCAGCACTATCATATACAGCATTAAAGATATTGTCCGTATCTCTCCAAAGTGTTCCTGGTAGAGTAGTACGTTTTTTTCCATCATACGTATAAATCGTTGCTCCACGTGTATTATCTTGTAGGTAATAACTAGAACCTGATAATGTTGTTTGTAACGTTTTCGTATCTCCTAATACACCTTTACCTGCCCCAATTTTATTCGTACCCGTTACATGATTCATCGTGTTGTATTTATGTAATACTTTACCACTATCTGCTTCAATGAAATAATAATAGTTTCCTGGCTCTGGAGATAAGAAGTTTAATTGAACAACATATGCGTACGTTACTTCCTCACCATTTTGATATACGTTTAACTCTGCAGATGGTTCTTGTTCATATTTTGGAGTGAAACCTAAGTCTTTTTGTGCCGTTTCAATTGCTTGTTGATCTTCAATTAAATTTTTATGTTTTAGCTTTTCCTGTTTATCTAAATCAGGTACCACTGTTCCAGATACTACTTTTAACACACCATCTTTTCCAACGTGTGCAACTTGTGTAGAACCCCATACTGGTACTCCTTCATATACTTGTTGTAAGCGAAGTACTGTCGCTTCTCCAACTTGATCTTTCACGATTTCCTCTACTTTAAACGACTCTTGTGCACTTTTCTCTCCTAGTTTAAAATCTTGTTTTGCATCATTAAAGTAGTCAAATACAACTGATTCTGGCTTTTGCTTTGATGCTTCTGTTAATTGTCCTGATACAAACTCAGGTGACTGGATGACCTCATTATACTTTTTCTCGGAAAGTACATTTTTAGAATCTGCAAACGTATTTGTTCCCCCAAATGTTGATAGTGCTACCCCTGTTGCTAAAGCAAAAGCTAGACTTTTTTTCTTCATCATTCTCTTCCTCCTAAATGGTTATTTAAAAAAGTAGCTTCATCGTAACACCTACTTTCCTTTATGAAAACACTAAAAATTCTATTAATTATTTTCTCAATATTTGTATACATCGATTAAAAAATTCAGACAAATGAAACTTCACTCCACTTAACCAATCAAGCATTTGATTCGAGTGTACTGTCATCCATAGGGGTCTTAGCTACATATCTTCACTCTAAAAATTCTTGAGGAAGGAGTTTTACAGCCCACAAATAGCGGAATAGAAACAAATAAAAAAGGAGCATATGCTCCTTTTTTAACTTACTGCACACCAACTGCATCATATGATTGCTTCACAGCTGCTACTTCAGTAGAATTTGCACCGTATAAGTCAGCTGCAGCTTGTACTAAACCTGCACGTGCTTGACTGAACGTAGTAGATTGCGTGAAATATAGTGTATTTGCACGGTAGTAGATTGCACCAACTTTATCTTTACCGATTCCATTCACTGTAACGCCATAGTGTGTACCACCATTTGCAAGTAAGTAAGCTGCTTTATTAATGATTCCGCTATTAATATGCACACCACCATAATCTTGAGTGCCTGTATAACGTTTAGAATAATGATCTGGATCGCCGTATTTCGCAGGATCACTCATTGAGCGTAACGCATCCCCTGCTTTACCTGGCGTATAAATATCTTCACCCATTTCCCAATCTGGGTTGTTATTTGCATAGTACTCTACTAAAGTACCAAAAATATCAGAGATTGCTTCGTTTAATGCACCAGACTCATTTCGATAAATTAAGTTTGAGCTGTACTCTGTTACAGCATGCGTTAGCTCATGCCCGATAACATCAAGCGCACCTGATAGCGGTACAAATGTTGTTCCATCTCCGTCTCCATATACCATCTGTGATCCATTCCAAAATGCGTTGTTATATTTGTTTCCGTAATGGACAGTTGAGTTTAAAGACGCACCTGCATTGTCATATGAATTACGGTTAAATGTATTTTTAAAATAATCATATGTTACACCTGCATAATGATGAGCATCTACAGCTGCACCATCATAAGCAGCATTAAATAAATTGTCAGTATCTCTCCACAATGTTCCTGGAAGTGAAGTACGGTTTTTCGCATCATATGTGTAAACTTTTGCTCCACGTGTATTATCTTGCAGATAATAACTAGAACCTGATAGTGTTGTTTGTAATGTCTTCGTATCTCCTAATACACCTTTCCCTGTCCCTACTGCATTTGTTCCTGTCACATGATTAATCGTATTAATTTTGTCTAACACTTTACCACTATCCGCTTCAACAAAATAATAGTAGTTTCCAGGCTCTGGATCTAAGAAATTCAATTTTACAACATATGCATAAGTCGCTTCCTCACCGTTTTGATATACATGTAGATCTGCTGATGGCTCTTGTTCATATTTTGGGTTTAAGCCTAAATCTTTTTGTGCAATTTCAATTGCTTGTTTACCTTCAATATGGTTTTTATTTTTTAACTTCTCTTGCTTGTCTAACTCAGGCACAACTGTTCCTGATACTACTTTTAACACACCATCTTTTCCAACGTGCGCAACTTGTGTAGAGCCCCATACTGGTACTCCTTCATATACTTGTTGCAGACGAAGTACTGTTGCTTGTCCAACTTGATCTTTTACAATCTTTTCTACTTTGAAAGACTCTTGCGCACTTTTTTCACCTAATTTAAAATCTTGCTTCGCATCGTTAAAATAGTCAAACACAACTGATTCTGGTTTTTGCTTCGATGCCTCTGTTAATTGTCCTGATACAAATTCAGGTGACTGAATTGCTTCGTTGTACTTCTTTTCTGAAAGTACGTTTTTAGAATCCGCAAATGTCGTAGTCCCCCCAAATGTCGATAAAGCCACTCCTGTTGCCAAGGCAAAAGCTAATCCCTTTTTCTTCATCATTCTCTTCCCCCTAATAATTTTTTTAAAAAAGAGTAGCTTTATCGTAGCACTAACTTTTCACTATGAAAATAGTGAAAATTCCATTAATTTCTTTCTCAAGTTTTGTGTTATTTTTATATTAAATTCATGAGAAAACCGCTTTCCTGTAAGGGAAAGCGGTTTTCTTTCGAATATTATACATTTA
Source organism: Bacillus manliponensis (assembly GCF_000712595.1). Lineage (GTDB taxonomy): Bacteria > Bacillota > Bacilli > Bacillales > Bacillaceae_G > Bacillus_A > Bacillus_A manliponensis. Next base: position 31,993 of record NZ_JOTN01000017.1, on the reverse strand, counting down.
CTTTTTCAGATACAGGAGAAGACTGTCCGTAATAGTCTGGCTTGTTAGAGTATTGACCAGCTAATACTAAACCGAACACAAAACCTGTTAATATAACAATTTTCGCTGCCTTTTTCATTAGTTTTCTCCTTTCAGACTTTCTAAAACTGCAAGTGCTTTCTTATAATAATGACTACTTCTTTCAAAGTTAGTTTGATATTCGAAGTACTTCGCCAACTCTATATAAGCTTCCTTTAAATCATTAGAATTTCCTTCTTTTATAAAGAAAGGTACTGCCTCTGTTTCTAAAAATATTTTGTATGAAGTTGGTTCTTCAAAATATTTATAACGCAGCATTAAAAGCAAATATAACTTCGGTCTAAATTTTTCATCTTTTTTTGCAATTACAATCCCTTTATCAATATATTCCTTGGCCTCTTGTAATTGATCTAAACAAATGTATTGTAATGATAGCTCATATAATGTATCAATATAATTTAAATTTTCTTCTGGTTGATATTCCAAACTTTGTCTATAATACTTTTTCGCTTCTTCGTATTCTTTCTTCTTATGGTGAATATTCCCCATATTACTTAATACTATCGCGGCAATGACATGATGCTCTGAGAAAGACTTAGACTCTCTCAATAAGCTTTCATACATTGCTAATGCTTCATCATATTGTCCCTTTTCAGCATAACTAAGTGCAATGAGAATTTGGCAGTTCATAACATGACGGAGTTGATGCTCATTTCGAAATCCTTCTAATGCAATATTTGCAAAATGAAGTGATAAATGCTGCATTTCTAAATGGCTATATGTAAGAGCTAAATTATAATAAATACCCGTCTCATAATACCCTTGCTCTTTTGCCATTGCTTCCACTCTTATTAAATAGTTTATTCCTTCTTTCCAACGGTGCCGTAAACAATACAACATCCCTTTACTATACGTATATAATAACTGTTGGAATGGTGAACACTTTTTATATACTTTTTTCAGTTTATCTAATTCTATTTCTAGAGCTGGCATATCTCTATGCATAATTAAATAGCGCGTATAGAGAAGTTTATAATAATTTATAATCTCAAAATCATGTACATACTGCATTTCTGATTGTAACTCATTATATAGAATTTCTATTTTCTCTTTTTCCAAATGGATAAATGCTTCTAACCATTGATTTAATTTTTCTTTCACTTCAGCTTCCACATCTCGTAAATCTGAAACGGCAATTTCTAGTCTTGTACAAAGCAGTTGTAAAATTTCTTCCGATGCTTCGATTTTTCCATTTTCAATTTTACTTAAATATGAAACAGAACAAATACCTTGACACAATTCTTCCTGTGTCATTTTTTGTTGGAGTCGTTGATAAAAGATTTGTTTTCCAACTTTATCTAAGTTTAAATGCATAGCCGCCTCCTCTCTTCCATTCCATTGCCTGCTCCTTATAATCATACATAAAATTCCCAAAAAAATAAATTGATAAATATAAAAATTCTAAAAACAAAAGAGAAATTTGTCAAATTTTAATATAATTTATACAGGAAAATCGACTAAAAATAGCAAAAATGTATTACATAATACAAATTGATTTTCTGTGTAAAATAAAAACATACGGAGGTGCTTTTGTTTTATGACATATTACAAAGATGATAGTTACGCCTTACATACGGATTTATACCAAATCAATATGGCTTATACGTATTGGAAAGATAATATGTATAAACGACGTGCTGTATTTGATCTTTACTTTCGAAAGTTACCATTTGAGAATGGATATGCCATTTTTGCTGGTCTTGAGAAAATCGTCGAATATATTGAAAAGTTTCGTTTTACAGAAGATGATATCGCTTATTTACGTGAACTTCAATTTGAGGAAGAATTCCTTCACTATTTACAAAACATGAAGTTTACCGGGACCATTCGCAGCATGTTAGAAGGTGAAGTTGTTTTTCAAAACGAACCGCTTCTTCGCATTGATGCACCGCTTGGCGAAGCACAAATTATCGAAACAGCTCTATTAAACATCGTGAACTACCAAACGTTAATTGCCACAAAAGCAGCCAGAATGAAACATGCAGCAAATAATGATGAACTACTAGAATTCGGAACGCGCCGGGCTCACGAATTTGACGCCGCTCTTTGGGGAACGCGAGCTGCCTTTATTGGTGGATTCTCATCTACTAGTAATGTTCGAGCAGGAAAACGATTTGGTATCCCTGTTGCAGGAACGCATGCACACGCTTTTGTACAAGCATATCGTGATGAATATGTCGCCTTTAAAAAATACGCTGAAACACACAAAAAATGTGTTTTTCTTGTTGATACGTACGACACATTAAAATCTGGTGTTCCAAATGCAATTCGTGTTGCTAAAGAGTTTGGAGATCAAATTGATTTTTATGGTATTCGTTTAGATAGTGGTGACATGGCATACTTATCAAAAGAAGCAAGGAAAATGTTAGATGAAGCAGGTTTTACCAATACAAAAATTATCGCGTCTAGTGACTTAGATGAATACACCATTATGCATTTAAAATCACAAGGAGCGAAAATTGATGTGTGGGGTGTTGGAACAAAACTAATTACGTCTTTTGAACAACCTGCATTAGGGGCTGTCTATAAGCTCGTTTCGATTGAAGATGAAACTGGAGCAATGAAAGATACAATTAAAATTTCATCTAATCCTGCTAAAATTACAACACCTGGATTAAAACGTATCTATCGAATTATTAATAAAATGAACAATCATTCAGAAGGCGATTATATCGCTCTCGAAACAGAGAATCCAAATGAAGAAGAAAAGCTAAAAATGTTCCACCCTATTCATACGTATATTAGTAAATTTGTTACAAACTTTGAAGCACGTGAGCTTCATCATACTATTTTTGAAAATGGTAAACGTACTTATGAGTTACCTAGTATTCAGCAAATTCAAGCTTACACACAACAAGGTCTTTCTTTATTATGGGAAGAATATAAACGAACGCTAAACCCTGAAGAATATCCTGTCGATCTCAGTCAATTGTGCTGGGATAATAAAATGTCTCACATTCAGAATGTGCGTGAGCAAGTGACAAATTCCATAGACAAATAAAGTGAAACTTCACTCAGTGGGGGTTTTCTTCATCCCCCACTGAGTGTCAGCCCGACCAATCGGGCTTTTACGGGCTGTAAGGCTCCCACCTAAACCTCTTCGTTTTTTCTTAAGTTTTGAGGTGGGAGCCTTACAGCCCATTAATGTGGGATAAAGAGAGAGGCTCATGCCTCTCTCTTTATTATAAATCTTTCACTCGTAACACACGCATTGCATTTAATACCGCTAATAGCGTCACTCCAACGTCGGAGAAGACCGCTTCCCACATTGTTGCAATACCGAAAGCACCAAGTAGTAGTACAATCCCTTTTACACCTAATGCAAAAATGATATTTTGCCATACAATCGTTCTTGTACGTTTCGCAATTTGAATTGCCGATGCGATTTTTGAAGGTTCATCTGTCATAATGACAATGTCCGCTGCTTCAATTGCCGCGTCTGAGCCTAAACCACCCATTGCAATTCCGACATCCGCTCTTGCTAATACTGGTGTATCGTTAATACCGTCACCAATAAATGCAATTTTTTCTTTCTTTTGCTTTCTTTCATCTAACTTTTCAATTTGTTCTACTTTTTGCTGCGGTAGTAACTCCGCATGTATTTCGTCTAAACCTAACTGTTTTCCAACTGCCTCGCCAACCAATCTTGCGTCTCCGGTTAACATAACCGTTTTCTTTATTCCAATGTCTTTTAACTTTTGAATTGCTTCTTTTGCATCTTCTTTTATTTCATCTGAAATGACGATATACCCTGCATATACTCCATCTACCGCCACATGCACGAGTGTCCCAACAACATTTGGATTTTCAAACGCAATCTTTTCTTTCTTCATTAGCTTCGCATTTCCAGCTAGAATTTCTGATCCATTTACCTTTACAACCGTACCATGGCCAGAAATTTCGTTATACGCTTCAATACTTTGCTCATCAATATCTTTTCCATATGCACGGCGAATGGACTGAGCAATTGGATGATTCGAATGTACTTCAGCAAACGCTGCATACTCTAGTAACTCATCCTTTGAAAATGATGCACTTGGTTTCATTTCTGTTACTTGAAAGACACCTTTTGTTAGTGTACCCGTTTTATCAAACACAACATATTTCACATCGTTTAACGCTTCTAAATAGTTACTACCTTTTACTAAAATCCCACTTTTCGAAGCACCACCAATGCCTCCAAAGAAGCCAAGAGGAATGGAAACTACTAGCGCACATGGACAAGAGATAACGAGGAAAACAAGCGCTCGATAGATCCACTCTGAAAATGTTGCTCCTTCTATAAGAAGAGGCGGAATGAACGCAAGAACTGCTGCTGTTAACACAACTGCTGGCGTATAATAGCGTGCAAATTTCGTAATAAAGTTTTCCGTCGGTGCTTTACGACTACTTGCGTTTTGCACTAAGTCTAAAATCTTTGATACAGTAGACTCCCCAAACTCTTTCGTTACTTCAATTGTTAATACACCATTTTGATTCACAAATCCACTTAAAATTTCGCTACCTGCTTCTACTTCACGTGGAACTGATTCACCTGTTAGTGCTGATGTATCTACCATAGACACTCCATCAATTACTTTTCCATCTAACGGTACTTTCTCACCTGGTTTCACAATGATAATATCGCCAATTTGTACATCTTCTGGTGAGACTTCTACAGTTTCATCTCCACGTTTTACATTTGCATAATCAGGACGAATATCCATTAAGGAGCTAATTGATTTACGAGAGCGATTAACAGCTATGCTTTGGAATAGTTCACCTACTTGATAGAACAACATAACGGCAACTGCTTCTGGATATTCTTTAATAGCAAATGCACCTAGCGTTGCAATCGTCATTAAAAAGTTTTCATCAAACATTTGACCGCGCGCGATATTTCGAATTGCTCGCCAAACAATATCTCCACCAATAATCAGATACGCGATAACAAATAACGGAATTGTTACAATTTGCGGTAGTGTAGCAAATACCGCAATTGCTGTAAGGATAGCTCCAATAACTAAACGTCCAATCATTTTTTTCACATTTGCTTCGCCATGATCATGACTATGGTCATGACCCTCTTCCTCTTTTACGACTTTCACATGAGGCTCTAACTTTTGTACAACATCTTTTATGTTAGAAGAAATCGCATCTATTTCTTTTTTATTTGTCACTTCAACCCTTAATTTTTTTGAAACGAAGTCGACTGTCGCCTCTTTTACTTCTGGTATTTCATTCACTTTTGCTTCTATTTTTATTGCACAGTTTGCACAGTCTAAACCTTCTAATAGGAACGTTTCTTTTTTCCCTCTTCCACTTTTCTCTTCTTTTGCATGAACGTGAGGCTCTAATTTATTAACAAGTTGCTTCGCTTCCGTTACAACTTTCTGCTCATCACCTTTATTTGTTTCTAACACCATCGTTTTTGTTGCAAAATTTACAGAACAAGAAGATACACCATTTAATGCTCCGACACCTTTTTCAATTTTCATCGCACAATTTGCACAATCTAAGCCTTCAAGCAGAAGCTTTCTTTTCACTAATCCTTCTTCCATCTTTCTCCCTCCTTGTGCATATCCTTCTCTTACTTGTCTTCGTTTACATGTTCAAATGCTTGCTCAAAAATACGGATTACGTGATCATCGGCTAATGAATAATATACGACCTTTCCTTCTTTACGATTTTTCACAAGTTTTGCCTGCTTTAATACACGTAATTGATGAGAAACAGACGATTGTGTCATTCCAAGTAAATATGATAAATCACATACACACATTTCCGCTTCAAATAGTGCATGTAAAATACGTGTACGCGTTCTGTCTCCTAGTACTTTAAATAACTCTGCAACTTGACTTAAACTGTCATCCACTGGAATCGTTCGCTTTACTTTCTCAACTACATCTTCATGAATAATTTTTTGACAACACACATCTTGTTTCACTTCTACTTTATTTTCAGCCATTATAGCTCACCTCATTATTTGAATACATGCGCAATCATTCATATTTAAGTTACATTTATCATATGAACAATCACTCATATGTTTTACACTTTCATTATATGAGCAGTCGTTCATATATGTCAATGAAATGTGCGCGGATTTTATTATATTTTTCAATCAATTCATTTTTAAACCGTAAATAAAAAAGAAGATGCTGCGAAGCACCTCCTTTTAAACAAATCATTCTTTAACTGCATCAACAATTAATGAGACAAAACCTAAATTCTCACCTTGATTGCGATAGTCAAAACGTTTTGACCGATAAATCAATCCGCCCTTCTCATCCCATTCATTATAATGGAATTTCCCATCTTCATCACAATGTTCTAAAAGCTTTACTTTGAAACCTGCTTCTTCAAACATTGACATTATCGTTTTATAATTATGAACAATTTTATGGCTCGCCGCTGGATGATCTAACGGTCCTGGTCCACCAACTTTTACAACTTCCTGATAATCTTCATCAGGGAAAAACGCATCCGGCACAGCGCAGCGAATATAGCCTCCACGTTGTAAAAATTCATAGCAAATCTTTGCTGCTTCTACGCCCTCTTCATATGTTAAATGCTCCCACACATGCTCTGCTAAAACAACTTGTAACGAATTTAGAGAAAATTGTTTCATCCAATCTTCCCGCTTTAATAAATTTAATTCTTCCTCATTTGTATGTAACCAACCAGGATTATTGTTATAACCTTCTGCTCCAACGACTACTTTCAATTTTTCTGTAATAATCATTTTTTCACCTCATTTTATTATCCAAATTATATATTTCTACAATTTTTTCCTTTTTCCTGCAAAAGAAAAGGCCTCGTACATGTTCATGTACAAGACCTTTTTTTGTAGCCTATTAATTTGCTTGTTCTAACTGCTCTTCTGCACCTTCATCTCGTTTCAAATGACTATGCTTTTTCGAATACACAAAGTATACGATAACACCTAATAGTAACCAAGCGCCGAAGTAAATCCAAGTTGTAAGTGGTAAATTCACCATTAAGAATATACAACATACAATCGAAATGATTGGAAGAAATGGTACAAGTGGTACCATAAATCCACGTTTTAACTTCGGATGTTTCTTACGAAGAATAAGAACTGTTACACCAACCATCGCAAACGTTAGTAACGCTCCAATGTTTGCTAAGTTTGACAATTGTTTCAAATCAACAAAACCTGCGATTAAAGCGCTTCCAATTCCTGTCAACCAAACTGTGAATGTTGGAGCTTCTGTCTTCTCGTTAAGTTTTGCAAATGACTTTGGTAATAAACCATCACGGCTCATTGCAAAGAATACACGTGTTGTTGCATAAATGTATGCAAAGATTACTGCCATAATCCCAACTACAGCACCAACTGCAACGATACCCGCAACTTTATGTTGTCCAACAGATTCTAGTGCATATGCCATCGCATCGTTTACAGCTAACTTTTCGTAAGGTACCATTCCTGTCATAACAAGACATACTGCAACATAAATTACTGTACAAATTGCAAGTGATGCAATAATTCCGATCGGTAAATCACGCTGCGGATTTTTTACTTCTTCTGCAGAAGTAGCTAGTGCATCAAACCCTAAGAATGCAAAGAATACTGCTGCTCCTCCAGCAAAAATTCCACTAATGCCGTAAGGTGCAAATGGATCCCAGTTTGCTGGTTCTACATAAAATACTCCTACTACAATGAATAATGCGACAATTCCGATTTTAATAATTACCATTAAGTTATTCACGCGTTTACTTTCTTTCGTACCACGTGATAACAGGTATGTTAATAATAATGTAACAAAAATAGCAGGTATGTTTGCAATTCCACCTTGCGTTGGAATTGTTAGAAACTCTTCTGGAATTGTAATTCCGAGACCTGAAACTAAATGAGAGAAGTAACTTGTCCACCCGCTTGCTACAGCTGCGGTTGTTACAACATACACGGATAACAATGTCCATCCCATTAAATGAGCTATAAATTCACCAATTGTTGCATACGAATACGTATACACACTACCTGATACTGGAATTGCTGAAGCAACTTCCGCGTAACATAGTGCTGCAAAACCACAAACAAGCGCTGCAATCATAAATGAAAAGATAACTGCTGGACCAGCATCTCGTGCTGCTACTAATCCTGTTAATACTAAAACCCCCGTACCAATTGTTGCCCCAACACCTAGCATTGTTAAATCAAAAGCATTTAAACTTTTCGTTAAAGTTTTACTGTTGCTTTGTCCTAACAATTGCGCAATAGATTTCTTTTTGAATAGGTTGGACATGGTGTACGCCCCCTTTTTACCAAGAAGAGCTAAGAGAAGATCTCTTAGCTCTTATCATGTTGTATAAAATATTGTTTGATATTTTGCTTTATCTCATACTGCTATTAGCAAGATACTGCTGCAGCTTCCAATAACGCTTTTGCATCTCTGTACTCTAAGCCGTGTGCTTCTGCAACTGCTTCGAATGTTACATAACCGTCTAATACGTTGATACCTTTTAATAATGCAGCGTTGTTTAAGCAAGCTTGTTTGTAACCTTGGTTTGCAATTTGTACTGCATATGGAACTGTTACATTCGTTAATGCAAGTGTTGACGTACGTGGAACAGCACCTGGCATGTTAGCAACAGCGTAGTGAACAACGCCGTGCTTCTCATAAGTTGGGTTGTCATGCGTTGTAATACGATCTGTTGTTTCGAAAATACCACCTTGGTCAATAGCGATATCTACTACTACAGAACCTGGTTCCATTGTTTTAATCATTTCTTCTGTTACAAGTTTCGGAGCTTTTGCACCTGGAATTAATACAGCACCGATAACAAGGTCAGATTCTTTTACAGCTTCAGCGATGTTGAATGGGTTAGACATTAATGTTTTCACTTGGTTACCGAAAATGTCATCTAATTGACGAAGACGATCAGCACTTAAGTCGATGATTGTTACATCTGCACCTAGACCAACTGCAATTTTAGCAGCATTTGTACCTGCTTGTCCACCACCAATGATTGTTACTTTGCCGCGTTTTACGCCTGGAACGCCTGCAAGTAAGATACCTTTACCGCCTTTGTTCTTCTCAAGGAACTGTGCACCAAGTTGAGAAGCCATACGACCTGCAACTTCACTCATAGGAGCAAGTAGTGGTAAAGAACGGTTTTCTGCTTGAACTGTTTCATATGCAATCGCTACCACTTTTTTGTCTACTAAAGCCTTTGTTAATTCTGGCTCTGGAGCTAAGTGTAGGTATGTGAATAAGATTAAGCCTTCGTGGAAGTGCTTGTATTCACTTTCAACTGGTTCTTTAACTTTCATAACCATTTCCATAGACCAAGCTTCTTCAGCTGTTTCAACAAGCTTTGCACCTGCTTCTACATATTGCTCATCTGTAAATCCAGATCCTAGACCTGCACCTTTTTGAATGAATACTTCGTGGTTGTTACGAACTAAATGTACAACACCAGCTGGTGTCATTGCTACACGGTTTTCATTGTTTTTAATTTCTGCTGGTACCCCAATACGCATAATTAAAATGCCCCCTTATAATTAAAAGAAAAAAGAAATTCTTTTTTCTATTTGTAATAATAAATAACTTATGCTCTTATTCTAGCATAACTTAAAATTTATGAAAACGCTAACATACAAAAATATTAAAGTTTTTATTTTTAGAATAGTTTAAATATAAATAACGTTGTTTTATAAGGATATGAATACTAACAAAACTTTTATGCATGTTCCTGTCTATTAAGCTATCTTAATGTATATTTTGATTATTTTATTATTTGAAAATAATTGATTCTGACAAAAGAATACAAAACACTGAATAATTTTAACCAGTTTTTATATTATCCCGCATTAACGGGCTGTAAGACTCTCACCTCAAAACTTAGAGGATTCAGAGAAGTTTAGGTGGGAGATTAACAGTCCGTAAAAGCCCAATTGGTCGGGCTGACACTCAGTGGGGGATGGAGACCCCCCCACTGAGTGAAGTTTCACTTTATTTCTATATAAAAAGCTGCTGGATTTCAAATCCAGCAGCTTTTTATAACTTTACGATGAACAACTGTGAGAACAATTCCTTAGTTATTTCCTGTAACTGTTCTATAATTGTTTGATCATCTTGCTCTTTTAGCATAGCCAATGTATGCCTTGCGTCTTCAGGGTAATCCGTAATGATCCCATCAACGTTTAACTTGTAATAAGACTCTATATTTTCCATATTATTCACAGTCCATACATAAACAGGTTTATTTAACTGTTCTGCTGACTCCATTAATTGTTCTTTCAACATATATTCTTCTACAACGAAAAAGTCTGCTTGAATATGGCTTAAATCCGCTACACTCGCATACATAACATATCCTACTTCTAATTTTGGATTTTCCCGCTTAATTTCCGCAATAAGTGGATAATGTAACGTTTGAATCACGCACTCTTTCTCAAACTTATTTTTCTCAATGACTTCCACCACTTTTTTTGTGAAATCCTTTTCTTTACCGTGTAACTTCAATTCAATATTTAAACGAATTTTTCCTTTTGCAAGCTTAATGATTTCATCAAGCGTACTGATTTCTCCTGTAAAGCCATCTTGAGATAGTGTCAGCTGTCTTAATTCGTCCATTGTTAAGTCAGATACATTTGCATGTGTGTTTGCCAATCGATTTAACTTCAAATCGTGAATAACAGCAAGTTCTCCGTCCTTCGTTTGCAAAACATCAATTTCTGCATAATCAGCTTTTGCATCAATCGCTCCTTGCACTGCTTCTTTCGAATTTTCTACACCTTTTGCAATATAGCCACGGTGCGCCATAATAATAGGATCTTTATAAGACTCTGTCACAAACGTTACGAAAAACGCAGTAATTACTCCAAATATTACAACACCACCTATATACACCGTTAAAAACTTGTAACGATGCTTTTTAAAAAAGCATTTATCTACTTTTGTTTTCGAATAATCTAACCCTTCTTCTAACAAAATGTCTTCAACCGGAACTTTTTGTACATATAACAGAGTTAATGCCATAATGTAAAATGGTGTAACAATAAAGCTAAATACATACATAATGCTCGTTAAAAAGACGCTAAGCGTTGACTCTGCCAATAGAGCAAATGTACCCGCCGGATTTGTAACATGCCATACTCCTAATAAAAGCAATAAATACATTCCAAAAAAGAATATAAACAATAGGGCGACTACACTGAAAAACCCTACAAAAAATAAAATCATCTTAAAAAAGTTTTGCTTTACAATAGTTGCACTCTTTCTCGCCGCTACGCGAAATGATTTCCCTTCTAACACGATAATGGGAAGAACAAATACCCAGCGAACATTTAAGTAAGCTATACCAGCAAACGCTGTAAAATATCCTACTTTCCCAAGTGTCGTTTTTAAGATTTCTCCTGTAATAAAATTAGGAATATGAATTTCAGGTAATAACGCTGATTTAAATCCTATACTTAAAAGCGGTAACAGTATTACAACGTATAAAATAAACCCCGGTAAACAGTACGTAAAAAATGAAGGTAAATACGTTACTGTTTTGTATAAAATCGGTCTTATTCTGACTTTTTGACGCTTATGAGCAAAATACGAAATAATAATGAGTACTGCAAATTCAATAAAGATGAGAAATAACGCAAGCATAGACAAAATAAGAACTGCAGCAATCCCATATGGTGTTTTCAAAAATAATAATAGCTCATCATTTGTCGCATATGCATAACCACCTGCATATAACAACTTATTAAAAATCATGCTAAGTAAAGGGATGAATACGGTAGCTGCTATTAACTTATAAGCAAGTTGAAATGATAATACGTTCCAAAAAGCAAATCGTACTGTTTGTAGCGACTGTCCGATAATCCCTGGTATCGATAATTTCTTTCTATATAACATATTTTACGATACTAAAACTTACAACGTATGTATTGCCTATGATAAGGATTCCATTTTTCCCGCTATTTGCGGGCTGTAAGACTCCCACTGAGTGAAGTTTCACTTTATTCTCTATCATTTCATTTTTGCATCGTTATATATTTTAGTAAACGATCCTCCTCCCCATTCCTTGTCACAAAATGTATACTTTATCATTTTCTCACAAATAACAATTTTATAATACAGAACTTAAACCATGAAAGAAATTTGCTTACTAAAAAGCTTCATACATAAAAAAAGAGCAGCGAATTACAGTCCGCTACCCTCTACTCCTTATTTCTTCTCATCTAACTCTTTCCCGAACGCTTTTAAAAAGTTAAAACCAAATGTAATTGCACGGTTAATATCAGGATCTTTTAGTACTTTAAAGAAATCCATTACCGTTGTTTTCTTTCCTTTTTGCAGTTCTTCCGTTGCATACTTTAAACCTGTTGCAAGGCTTGCTGTCACTTGCTTCGTCATTTCAGGCGTCACTGAAGAGAGTCCTTCTCCAGCTCCAATCATATTGTTTAATGCATTTTTCACCGGTTCACGATTTAACTGTCCAATCATAATTTTAGAAACATCTTCTCTTGCAGCTAACAAACTGACCGCTGCATCTAACAATCCCGCTTGCTGCAGCTGGCCAAGTAGCTGAATGGTCTCTCCAATTGCCTCTCGGTTTTCTCCTAGTTGCTGAAGTAACTCTTCGGAAAATTGCTTCTGCTTCTCTTCTTCTGTCATAACTGTTTTTTGAATCATTGTTATTTCTTTAGCCACAGTGCTTCCCTCCTAGTTCCCATCCACAAGTGAGACATATTGTTTCCGTTGCCACTTTCTCTGCACTTCAACGCCGTTTTGTGGATAACGCTTTTTATCACGTGGATTGGAGTCTGGAAGCGGACGATTTCCTCTTTCCCTTAGTACACGCATTTTCACACGTGTTTGCTTATACGCTGGTGTACATGTATAAATGTCCATCGCTGTTCCTGTTAAAATATTAATCGCTTCTTCATTTACAGTTGCATGCATCGGTAAATATAGCTCTTTTCCTGTTACGCGGTCTGTAATAAGCGCTGGCACTTTAATTTTTCCAAACGGTGAGGTCAATTCAATAAGTCCACCATCTTTAACGCCACGCTCTAGAGCAAGCTCAGGAGAAATCTCAACAAATACTTCAGAGATTTTTGATAAGATACCTGCTGATTTTTTCGTCATATTTCCTTCATGGAAATGTTCTAGCACACGTCCATTATTTAACAGTAGATCATACTCTTCTGGTGCTTCTACTGGTGGCACCCATTCATTAAGGGAAAGACGCGCTTTTTTATCCGGGAAGTTAAATCCATCTACATATAATAACGGCGTATCACTACCGTCATGACTTCCCCAGCATAAACTATTCCAACCTTCTAATCGCTCAAATGTTGCCTGTGAATATAACGGTGCAAGTGATGCAATTTCATCCATAATTTCACTTGGATGTTCGTAATTCCAATCTGCTCCAAGCGCTCTCGCTACTTTTTGTAAAATCCACCAGTCAGGCTTAGAATCACCAAGCGGTGGCATTACTTCATATAAACGCTGAATGCGGCGCTCCGTATTTGTAAATGTACCTTCTTTTTCTAAGCTTGGTGCAGCAGGTAAAATGACATCTGCAAAACGGGCTGTTTTCGATAAGAACACATCTTGTACAACAAGGAAGTCCAAATTCGCTAAAATATGCTGTACATGATTCGCATTGGAGTCTACAAGAGCCATATCTTCTCCCATCACATACATCCCGCGAAGTTTCCCTTCTTCTGCTGCAATAAGCATTGCAATATTATTTAATCCAGGTTCAGCTGGAATAGCAACGCCATACGCACGCTCAAATTTCGCTCTCGCTTCATCATCTGTAATTGCTTGATATCCTGGAAGCCAGTTTGGCAGCGTCCCCATATCACAAGCACCTTGCACATTGTTATGTCCACGAAGTGGGTATGCGCCAGCTCCAGGACGACGGTAATTTCCTGTTACAAGCAATAAATTAGAAATCGCTGCAGACGTCGTACTTCCTCCTGTGTTTTGTGTAACACCCATTCCCCACAGTACACACGTACCATCTGCATCACGTACCATCTTCGCCATTTCTATTAATGTATCTTTTGAAATACCAGTAATGCTCTCTGTGTAATCTAACGTATACTTCTCTAGCATTTTGTTATATTCATTAAAGTTTGTTACATTCTCAGCTAAGAAAGCTTTATCGTGCCAGTCTTGATCAATAATATATTTCGTTACCCCCGCAAGCCAAACATAATCTGTACCTTGACGAGGATGTACAAATAAATCTGCCCTTTCAGCCATTTCATGTTTACGTAAATCAGCGACAATTAACTTTTGATCATGTAATTTATGGGCCCTTTTCACACGCGTTGCAAGAACTGGATGTCCTTCTGTTGGATTCGCACCAACAATAATAACAAGCCCTGCCTCAGCTATATCCCGAATCGTGCCAGCGTCACCACCCATACCAACTGTTTTAAATAAACCATCCGTTGCTGGAGATTGGCAATAACGCGAACAATTATCAACGTTATTTGTCCCGTACACTTGACGTGCTAACTTTTGCATTAAATAGTTTTCTTCATTTGTAATTTTAGATGACGAAATAAATCCAAATGCATCATTGCCGTACTCCCCTTTAATATGACTCATATTAGAAGCAACGACTTCTAATGCTTCTTCCCACGAAGCTTCAACAAACATATCCCCTTTGCGGATAAGCGGTTTCGTAATACGCTCTTCACTATTTACAAAGTCCCAGCCAAATTTTCCTTTTACGCAAGTTGAGATACCGTTCACCGGTGCTTCTGATACTGGCTGTACTTTTAAAATGTGACGATCCTTTGTCCATACTTCAAATGAACAACCAACGCCGCAAAACGTACAAACAGTCTTTGTTTTATTGATTTTCGTTTTTCGCATCGCCGCTTCTACTTCTGAAACAGCTAAAATACTGCTGTAACCCGGTTCTACATCTTTTACAAAGTCAATCATCGGCGACATAAGATCTTCTTTCATCCCTGTCATAAAACCTGCTTCCCCAAGCATAGACTTCTCCATTAATGCATTACATGGACAAACAGTTACACATTGACCACAGCTTACGCACGATGAATCATTAATTGATACACCGTTATCCCAAATGACTCGAGGACGATCTAAACTCCAATCAATTGATATCGTTTCATTTACTTGTAAGTTTTGACACACTTCCACACATTGTCCACAAGCAATACACTGATTCGGATCATAGCGATAAAACGGATGTGACATATCTACTTCTGAAGGACTAACTTTTGGTTCATACGGATATTTCTGCTCTTCTATTCCCATCATATGTACCGTATTATGAATTTTACAATTGCCGTTATTATTATCACACACTGTACAATATAATAGATGATTCTCTAATAGACGGTCCATTGCTTCCGTCTGCGCTTCTGTGGCACGCTTGGACTTTCTTTCAATATTCATTCCCTCTTCAACTTGAGTCGAACACGCACGTAATAGTTTCCCATTCACTTCCACGATACATGTATCACATGTCTGAATTGGATCTACCTCTGGCACATGACAAATTTGTGGATGTTCCAAATGACTCTCATTTAATACTTGTAATATCGTTTTTTCAACTGATGAAGTATACGCTACTCCATCAATTGTTACTTGAACTGTGCTACCTTTCATCGTTCCCCTCTCCTTACAACCAATGTGCAACACATTTTTGAATGCGGTTTCAATAATGTATTCTGACACACTCTTTTTTCATTCGGTTCTTAGAAGTTGATTCTTGATGTTTTATAACAAATTCGCCAACAACACTCTTTATATACAAATATAAGAATACAAAACTTAAGCAACTAATCCCCTAATAAATCATTTCTATACTTACGCAAATTCTACCTTTTACCAAAAAAAGAAAAGTTTTTACCTTTTAATTTGTATTTATATAACTGTATAATGTTACCATTATATTATATCGTAGCCATTTTAGAATTACCAAGCAATCTGTTATGTATATGTGACAATTCGATTTTTTACTTTCAAAGTGTAAAGAATATAACTAAAGGGGACATAAACATGGGGGGAATTCAAGAAACATTACGTGTTATTCGTTATGAAAGCGGAGGATTTCATGAACAAACAGACGAAGTTGTAACAGAGTACCCCGTTACAATCAAGTTAAACGGCGAAGAACATGCAACAATTGTTTGTACACCAGATTATATTGAAGATATGACAGTTGGTTTTCTCGTATCAGAAGGAATTATTCCTTCCTACGAACATATTGAAAAACTATGGATACAAGCAGATAAAGGATTTGTGCATGTTACAACTTCTGCAACAAATAAATTATATGAAGCATGTTATAACAAACGCTACGTCACATCATGTTGTGGGAAAAGTAGACAAGGATTTGTATTTATAAACGATGCTGCAAAAGCAAAAAAGATGGAACACATACAAGTAACACTATCTCCAGCAGATTGTTTCCGTCTCATGAACGACTTGCAACACTCTTCTTCTACTTTTAGACAAACAGGTGGTGTTCATAATACAGCTTTATGTGATAAACATAACATTCTCGTATCACGAATGGACATTGGCCGTCACAATGCTTTAGATAAGATTTACGGTTATTGTTTGCGAAACAATATTTCCGTAACAGGAAAAATCATTGCCTTTAGCGGACGAATTTCATCAGAGATTTTATTAAAAGTATCCAAAATCGGCTGTGAAATTATCCTTTCTAAATCGGCCCCTACAAAGTTAGCGCTTGAACTTGCTCACGATTTAGGAATTACAGTTGTCGGATTCATCAGGGGAAATTCTTGCAATATATATACCCATCCAGAACGAATTGAAGGATATCAACCCTTACAATAGTGTAATGTTCTTGTCACCTGAATCGATCGTTCTCTCTTCTATCATTCGTTATACTGAAACTACAATATGACGCGAAGGAGCGATAAGAGATGAAACAATTCATTAAAGTAACGGTAGCAATTGTAAAAGTACTTGTAGACGGAAAACATGTAGCAACAACATTAAATAAATGTTAGGAGGAATGTCACATGCAAGATTACAAAAAAGCTTTCTACTTGATTAGTGGAACCGCGCTTGTGACAACATGTTTAGCAATCCTTCCGTGGTTGATTATATAAGCCATTGCATTCTCTTATCCTCAAAACAAAAAGTCCCGTACATATGATGTGCGGGACTTTTTTATCTATAAAATCGCAAGGAATTTATTTGTACATACAACTAAAATGACCATTGATAATGCAATACACATCACTGCTGCATTGCGCTCTTGTTTTTCTTTTTGCAAACGTTCTTCTTTCGTATTCACGTTTAGCCCCTCCTTTTGTATAAAAAAGTGTGAGATAAGAACAGCTTTCGATTCCGATGCGAGGTGAATTCGAAAACCAATTCCTATCTCACGTACACAATAGAATGGAATTGTCATTTTATCGCTAAAATGACCTGACGTTATGTCGCAACATAGGGTATTTGTGTTGCTTCATGTCCCATTATAAAAAAGAGTTGTGCAAAAGTAGTGCATTTTCCACACATATCACTATAAAAAAGTTTTTATCCCGTATTAACAAGCTTTCCCACTGAGTGAAGTTTCACTTTCTCTATTGCACACCGATCTTAAAGCCTTAATACTTGGAAACAAGAAAATTGACTTACCCTTGAGCAAAAAACAGAGTTTTTTTATATTCTCGTGTAAAATAAATAAAAAGAACTACTGAACGATTTGAGGTGTACACATATTATGGCAAAAATTTTATTAGTAGATGATGAAGAAAGAATGCTACGTCTATTAGATTTATTTCTTAGCCCACGTGG
Organism: Bacillus manliponensis; assembly: GCF_000712595.1. Classification (GTDB taxonomy): domain Bacteria; phylum Bacillota; class Bacilli; order Bacillales; family Bacillaceae_G; genus Bacillus_A; species Bacillus_A manliponensis. The sequence goes on along the minus strand of NZ_JOTN01000017.1, from coordinate 14,129 downwards.
TCACTTTTGTACAAAAATCACTTCTGGTCATGACGCTATAGAGCTAATACAACAAAAAGATTTCGATATTATCCTACTAGATGTCATGATGCCAGGAATAGACGGCTGGGATACTTGCAAGCAAATTCGAGAATTTAGTAACATCCCTATTATTATGCTAACTGCACGTAACCAAAATTATGACATGGTGAAAGGACTTACAATTGGAGCGGATGATTATATTACAAAACCATTTGATGAACAAGTATTAGTTGCACGAATTGAGGCAATACTACGCCGCACAAAAAATGAAGATATTATAATTTTTCAAGGCATTACATGGGATCGAACAAAACATATTGTTACAGCATATGAAGAAAAGCTGCCCCTTACGCCAATTGAATTTTCACTACTAGGACTGTTTCTACAAAATATGAACCGAGCCTACAGCCGCGATGAATTAATCGAAAAGATTTGGGGCTTTCAAACGGATGTTGAGTACCGAACGATAGACTCCCACATTCGAAATATTCGCGATAAATTACGAAAATATAATTTCCCTGTGGAGCAATATTTAGAGACGGTCTATAAAGTGGGATATAAATGGAAAAAAGATCCCGATTCATAGTAAAGGTTGTGAAGTCACAATGAATAAACTTTCATTAAAGCTTGGAACATGCTTTTTACTCCTAGCATTATGTATTGAAATCGTTGCTTTCATGTCTATTCATACGACACTTTCCAAAATGCGTATTGAAGAAGAAACAACAGCACTGCTTACAAAAGGGAATTGGTACCGCGACTTTCTTGAAAGGCGTCCTAGTAAAAGAGCTATGGAGCACATTACGGCAATGGAGTCGCATTCCCCTGCAGATACAAAATTAGTAATCACAAATCCCCTAGGAGAAGTAATTGCGTATTCAGATCCTATTACGAGCGAAATGCAAAAACATTTAAGTCATAAAGTAGACAATATTTCAAAAGAAGGTATTGTCAGTGAACGACACTGGCAAACATCTAAGTATATTTCTACTATTAGCCCCATTACAATAGACGGTAAAGTAACTGGTTATGTTCATATGTTTTTAGATACATCCTTTTTAAAGAAGATGATTACCCGCTTAACGGAACAGTTTATTATTGTTGGTGTATTAATTATTGCACTCACAACCGTTTCGGTCTTTGTATTATCACGTGTCATCACAACGCCTCTTGTTCAAATGAAGCGAGCGACGGAAAAAATGTTACAACGAAATAAACCTATTACGTTAAACATTAAACGAAACGATGAACTTGGAAGCTTAGCAAAAACAATTGAAAGATTGTCAAACGAACTCACTTATATGAAAAAAGAAAGAAATGAGTTTCTTGCAAGTGTCGCTCATGAGTTACTTACACCCCTTACTTATATGAAAGGTTACGCAAAAGTTGCAAAAAGGGAGACTTTATCAAGAGAAGAAAGGGAAGAATATTTACAGATTATTGAAGATGAAACAGAAAGCATCACGAAACTTGTCCAAGATTTATTCGATCTCGTGCAGCTTGAACAGCACCAATTTGTAATCAAAAAAGAATGCGTATTATTATACCCATTCCTTGAAAAAATTATCGAAAAAACAAAACCTGCTTTTCATCAAAAACAAATTACCCTTTCTCTTCAATGCGAACAAGATTTTCAAACATCAATTGACACAATCCGGATGGAACAAGTAATACTGAACTTAATACAAAATGCATATCAACATTCCCCCTCTCACTCGCACATTACGATAAAGGTGATAAAGCTTGAACATACATTCACCGTTGAAATACAGGATGAAGGAGATGGGATACCACCTGAAGACCTTCCTCATATTTTTGAACGCTTTTATCGTGTAGATAAATCCCGAACACGAGCTACAGGTGGTAAAGGAATTGGGCTTGCTGTTGTAAAAGAGATTATTGAATTACATAAAGGAACAATTCATGTAAGAAGTCACTTTGGTGCTGGTACCACCTTTATCATCACACTACCAGTTCAGTGAATACCCCCTCCTAAAGTGAAACTTTAATCATTTGGGGTGGAGAACCCCCAATGATTATTAGGCGGACCAATCGGGCTTTTACATTCAAAAGTCGTAGCTAGATTCGTGCTGTTTATCTTCCACCTAAGCTTCTTCGTACTCCTCAAGTTTTGAGGTAGGAGTATTACAGCACGCAAATAGCGGGATAAACCGTTTCAGTTGACATCTATTACATACATTTGTATATTATCTAAGTTCAAGAATAAACAAGAAAGACGCTCTTTTTGAACTTATTCTTATTTTACTATACAATAGAAATTACGACTTCTATCGTTCTGGAGGGTGATATTATTGGAAATCCGTGTATTAACAAAACAAGACGCTGAAATTTACTTAGAACTTCGTGTGGAAGGATTAAAGCAAAATCCAGAAGCTTTCAGCTCTTCTTATGAAGATATTATTAATAAGGAAGATCCTATTGAATATAAAGCGCAAATATTAGCACAGGATGAAAACTATACATTAGGTGCGTTTAAGGATAACCAACTGATTGGGGTTGCAACCCTGGAAACGAAACCATATGTGAAACAAGAGCATAAAGCAAAAATTGGTTCCGTATATGTATCCCCTAAAGCACGTGGACTTGGGGCCGGGAAATCTCTTATTAAAGCATGTATTGAACTAGCTAAGAAGTTAGACGTAGAACAAATTATGCTTGATGTTGTTGTCGGCAATGATGGCGCCAAAAAGCTATACGAATCTCTAGGCTTTAAAACATTTGGTGTACAAGAGCGTTCCTTAAAGTATAACGGACAATATTGGGACGAGGAACATATGGTCTTATTTTTACATGATGAAGCGTAAGAAAAAGCGTATCCTAAAGGTAGGATACGCTTTTTCTTATTTTCCATTTGTACGATTTGAAATACTAATTGCACGATCTGTCGCTTTTGCTGCTTCATCTAAAGCTTCTTTACTATCTTTTCCTTCATACATTGCCTCTAGCGCCTTTACAACTGCATCACGAGATTCAGGGAAAACAGTAATAAGTGCACCTTGTGTTGCAACATTAGATTTTGTCGCTTGTAACTGTTCTACCGTTACTTTTAGCTGTGGATACTTTTCATATTGCTGTTTTACTAAATCATGAGAATATGCCTCTGGATTAATAGAGAAATACCCTGTTTCTGTATGCCATTTCGCTTGCACATCTGCCTCAGTTAAATATTTCATAAAGTCCCAAGCACCTTGTTGTGTTTCTTCCGACACCATATTTGTCATCCATAACGACGCTCCGCCAACCACAACACCATTTGGATCTACACCTTTTGGATGCGGAAGATAAGCAACACCGACATTAAATTGAGAAGAATCAACAATATCACGAACACCAGCTGAAGAGTCTAAATACATTGCAACTTGCTGAGACTGGAATGCAGCGCGAATATCATCCCAATTTGATCCATACTTCCCAAGTGTACCTGCTTTATTCATTTCATCTAATAAGCCAAATACTTTTTGTCCCTCTTCTCCGTTAAATACCGCTTTCGTTGCAGCTCCTTTACGTCCATTCTCTTTATCTACATATAATCCACCTTGCGTTGCTAATAACTCTTCAAAGAACCAGCCATAATTTAACATAGAGAAACCATACTGTTTTACGCTATCGCCCTCTTTAATTGTTAGTTTCTTTGCTGCTTCTTTTAATTCCTCATATGTTCTAGGAGCTTTTTCTGGATCTAAACCTGCCTTTGTAAAGGCATCTTTATTGTAAATTAATACAGGTGTAGATGAGTTAAACGGCATAGAGTACATTTTGCCATCAACAGAATAGTAATTTGTAATTGCTTTTTCTAATTTCGATGTATCATAGTTATCTTTTTCAATCCAACTATGAATAGGTGTAATTTTCTTACTATCAATCATATATTTCGTCGTAATTTCACTAGATTGAACAAGCGCAGGTGCCTCTTTAGAAGCTTTCATATTTTTAAATTTTGTTAAAGACTCCTCGTATGTTCCTTGAAATTCTGGTTTAATCTCATACTTGTCTTGAGAATTGTTATAGTCACTCACAATCTCATCTAAAACAGTTTGCATGTTACCACCCATTGCATGCCAAAAGCGGACGACAGTTTTATCACCGTTCTTTTCTACTGGAGCTACTTTTTCTCTCTGAGCATTCCCTTCTGTTTTACTACTAGAGCAAGCAGTTGCAGAAAGAGCCATTGTCGCTGCCATCATAACAGCTGCACTTTTTTTCCAAAACTTCATCTTAATCCCGCCTTTTCATGTATTATTTGATTGCACCTTTTGTTAAACCTTGTTGCAATTGTTTCTGTCCTAAAAAGAGTAGAATTAATGTAGGAATCACAATGACTGTAACACCTGCCATTACGCTTCCCCAGTCCGTTGCAACTTCTTGTGATTGAAGTTGTTTCACACCAATTTGTACCGTTCTTACGCTTTCATCACTTGTAATTAAAAGTGGCCATAAGTACATATTCCATGTTGTTAAAAAGCTGTATACACCGAGTGTAATAAAGCTTGTTTTACAGTAAGGCACAACGACGCGGAATAAAAACTTTAAATGCCCAATCCCTTCAATAAATGCTGCTTCCTTTAACTCATATGGCAGCGTCATAAAATGCTGACGTAACAAGAAAATACCAAATGCCGTTGCAAAAAATGGAATGGTCATTCCCGCAAATGTATTCATCCACCCAAATTGCTGCACTGTTAAAAAGTTTGGTACCATCGTTGCTTCCCAAGGAATAAGCATCGTTGAAATAAATAAAAAGAAAATGATATTTCTTCCTTTAAACTTTAAAAATACAAATGCGTACGCCGCTAAACTTGATACAACAAGTTGACCTAGCATTACGAGCGTTGAGACAATAAAACTATTTGCTAAATACGAAAATAAAGGTACTTTCTTAAATACATTCTCAAAATTAGTAAAAGTAAACTCTGATGGGAATAATCTTCTAGCTTGAATATCTTCTGGTGTCATAAAACTTAATAAGAAAGCATATAACACTGGAAAAAAAATCATCGCTGCACTTATTACAAGTAACGTATAAAAAAGGATCTGATATCTCCACGTTTTCACAATCATTTATAATGCACCTTTCTCTCAGCGAACTTAAACTGAAGTAATGTCGCACAGAAAATAAAAAGAAATAAAATGACTGCCTGTGCACTTGCTGTACCAAATTGATAATTTACGAAAGCCTCTTTATAAATAGAATAGACAATTAAATTTGTCGCATCATTCGGACCACCACGCGTTAAAATATCAATTTGTCCAAAGCTTTGAAATGCCCCAATTAACGTCACTGTTATAATAAAGAATAATGTCGGAGATAACATTGGCAATGTAATACGGCGTAATTTATACAAATAACTTGCACCATCAATCGATGAACTTTCATATAAAGTTGTATCAATGTTCTGTAATCCTCCGAGTATCACAAGGAATGCAAACCCCGTATTTCCCCATATCGTTGCAATCGATACAGAAAACAATGCCCATTCTGAACTTGTTAACCATTCAATTGCTTCAATGTTCATCATCCCGAGCACATTATTGAAAAATCCAACGCTTGGGTGAAATAAAAACAACCAAATAACCGCACTTGCAGCTATGGAAATTCCCATCGTAGAAGAAAATAGCACTCGGAAAATCCCAATTCCTTTTAACTTCTCATTTGCCAATAACGCTAAAAATAAAGCCAAGACGATACTCAGAGGAACTGTATATAACACAAATAACAACGTAGATTTAATACTTTTATGAAATGTCGGATCAGAAAACAAGTACTGATAATTCTCCAACCCTACAAATAAGTTTGCTTCGCCATTTACGTCAGTTAGATAGAAGCTATAATAAATCGTTCGAAACAATGGATAAAATAGAAAGATAGAAAACAATACAATAGATGGCGCTAAAAAAAACATCCCTGTTCGGAAATCTCTTGTCCGCTTCCAAAGTGTCAAAGGCTTTACCGTACTCTTTTTCGTTGATACCTTTTCTACCTCAATCATTATTTCACCACCATCCGTAATCCTGGCTCTTCTACTACTTCCATCCTTTTATTTGTACCGCTATAAAAGAAGCATAACTTTTCTTCAGGAAACTTTAATTTCACCTTGTCCCCTTTTTTTAATAGAAGCTGACCATTTACTTTTGCACTCCACATTTCCCCATTTACTAAGAAATTTAAAATGGATTCATTACCTAACACTTCAACAGATTGCAACATTACTTCTTGTCCATCTTCATCTAACTTAATATGCTCAGGGCGAATCCCTACACGGACATGTACTTCTTGCAATTGCTGTAATCGGCCAATGGATAGTGGAATTTCCAACTGGTCTATATGCAATAAACACGTCTCTTTCTTTATATTCCCATCACTAATATTCATAGAAGGTGAACCAATGAAGCTCGCAACAAACTCATTTGCAGGATGATTATATATATCAAGCGGAGTTCCTACTTGTTGAATACTTCCTTTATTTAATACCACCATCCGATCACCCATCGTCATCGCTTCAATTTGATCGTGTGTCACATAAATCATCGTAATACCTAATCTTTGTTGAATTTCTCTAATCTCAGTGCGCATTTGCGCACGAAGTTTTGCATCTAAATTGGAAAGGGGCTCGTCCATTAAACAGATAGGGGCTTGGCTAACAATTGCCCTCGCTAGTGCTACACGTTGCCTTTGTCCACCCGATAGTTGCCCTGGCTTTTCCTTCACATATGCTGTTAATCCAACCATCTCTACCGCTTCCATCAATCGTTTTTTTCTCTCTTCTTTCGGAACCTTTCTTACCTTTAATCCAAAAAGAATATTTTCTTCTACCGATAAATGTGGGTATAGCGCATAATTTTGAAATACCATAGATAAATTACGATCTTTTGGTTCCAAGTCATTCGCAATTTCATGATTAATATGTAACTCTCCAGAACTAATTTCCTCAAGCCCGGCAATCATTCGTAATAACGTACTCTTTCCACATCCAGAGGGACCTACTAAAACAAAAAATTCACCTTTTTCAATTTTAATAGAAACGTCTTTCACTACCGGCTCTTCCGTACTTTTATAAACTTTAGAAACACTACGTAGCTCAATCATTCTCTTGCACCTCTTCATTATTCTTTTGTACCTTTTTCAAATGGATCAATCAAAGGTATAAAATGACACTCCACTCAGTGAGACTGAGTGTTAGCCCGACCAATCCACAATAAACTTTTTATTTAACTTCTACTATTTTTTCACTATCTCCACTATAAAAATAATTTATTAATTTAATTTCCGCTTTTTGTAAAGTGACAGTTAACAATTTGTTAATTATTAACATGTTATTTTTTACATTTTAATTATTTTAATTTTATCAACCGTACCTAATTTTTTATGAAAATAAGAAAGAACGCAGCTTTTCCTTATAATGTTTAGGAAAAGCTGCGCCATAATATTTTTATAAAATGAAACTTCAATCGTACTTTCATGAGCTGTGAGATCCCCTCTAAACTTCTTCACTTCTCTCAAAATATAAAGTGAAACTTCAATCAGCCGGGGTTTTCTCCATCCCCACTGATTGTCAGCCCGACCAATCGGACTTTTACGGACTGTTAATCTCCCACCTAAACTTCTCTGAATCCTCTAAGTTTTGAGGTGGGAGTCTTACAGACCGCTAATGCGGGATAAAAAATTATTTTTTCACCATATATACATTTTGACTTGGTAACTCTAAACAGTTTAACTGCCCACCATATACTGCTCCACCGTCAATTCCAATAATACGATTTTCTCCAAAATACACATCATGAATTTCATGATTTCCATGAAGGTATTTTGTCTCTGTATGCCCAAATACAACAATTTTTTCACCTTGATATTCATTATGAAACTCATTTCGTATCCACATAAGTTTATATGGGTCTGTTTCAGAAACTTGCTTCGTTGGTTCAACACCAGCATGGACAAAGATATATTCATCCGTTTCAATATAGTGCTCTAATCCTTTTACAAAATGTAAATGTTTATCTAATGTACGAGATATTAACTTCGGTTTCTCAAATCCTTCACTTTCTATAGCGAGTTCTTTCTCCGAAAGACCATAACTATACAATGTTTTATCTCCGCCATTTCTCTTAACCCAATGGTTCCATGAATTTTCTTCATTCATTGTTAACGCTTTTATCATCATATCTTCATGATTACCTTTTAATACGAAAGCCCCCTCTTCCTTTAATTGCATTACTTTTTCAATAACTGCCCTTGCATTGGGGCCCCGATCTATGTAGTCTCCAAGTAAAATTAATTGATCGTGCTTTGCATTATAGTTTACTTCTATTAATAGTTTCTCAAATTTTTCTATCTCCCCATGTATATCACTTATAACTAATATTCTTTTCATGTATTCCCCTTCTTTCTAAGCTGAATATATTCTATTATAACTTAAAAGACGAAATATTCAGTACTTTAAAAGTACATAAAAAAATCTGCCATATAATCAACAATTATATGGCAGATTTTTATGCTCTATCTTTACATATCTCCTGTTGTTTCATCTGCTCCAGCTTCTACCAACATATCAACCATTTCTGTATATCCTCGTTCCGTTGCATGTACTAACGGTGCTTTCCCTTCTTTATCAACAATATGCACATCTGCCCCGTTTTCAAGAAGTAGCTGTACAACTTGTTGATGCCTCTCATCTCCATTCCCAAGAACAACAGCTTCTAACAAAGCTGTCCAACCAACATTATTCACATGGTTCACATCTATATCAGTAGACGTTAATAATTCCTGTACAACTTCAACATGACCTTTCTCAGCAGCAGGAATCAGCGCTGTACCTCCATAACGATTTGTTATACTCGTGTCTGCACCAGCTGCAATTGTTAATTTTACAATTTCTAAAAAACCTTCCGCGCTAGCATAAAGAAAGGGAGTATCTTGATTCTTATCCTGTATATTAATATTAGCACCTGCTTCTATTAATACCTTGACCGTTTCAACATGGTTATGATATGTAGCAGCCATAATCGGTGTTTCTCCGTCTTCTCCCTGCACATTAATATGTGCACCGTCTTGCACCAGTTTCATAACTGTTTCTGTATCCCCAAGCTTGGCTGAAAGCAACAATTGTTTATCAATCCAATTACTATCCTTCTTTTTTGGCTTTATCTCTTTTTCGGCTTCTACCTTCTTCTCCTTTACTTTCACTGATTCCACTTCACTTTGCTTATCACAAGCGACCATTGAAATAACAAGGGCTAGTAGTATCAAAAATAAATTTTTTCTCATATTCAAAACAATGACAACTCCTATGAATGATAATATCTTTTCTAATTTTCATTTCATAAACTCTTTACTTCATACATTTATCCATAAATTACTCATATTCCTTCACCTATTCTATCATTCTTATGAAATTTAAATCATATTAAAAAAATTTAAATAAAAAACTTACCTTCTCCTAAAAAAAAAGAAACCTTTTTCCATTTCATGAACAAAATGAACAATATACACTCTATGTTTTTAATAAAGTTATTCTTCTAATCATTTACCATATACTTTCCACCCCTTATTATAATCTTATTGATTTTATTTTCAGAAAATTGAGTTTCGTTTTGAAAGCGCAATCAATACAGTTGAGGAGGGGTTTTATGCTAGCTTGGTTAGGATTTGGTATGGTCTTTGTATTCATGTTTTTAATTATGACAAAGCGTATGTCCGCACTTGTTGCGTTAATGCTTGTTCCTATCGTGTTTGCGTTAATTGGGGGATTTCACGCAGAACTAGGGCCAATGATGTTAGAAGGAATTAAAAACTTAGCTCCAACAGGTATTATGCTTATGTTCGCTATTTTATACTTCGGTATTATGATTGATAGTGGCTTATTTGATCCTGTTATTTCTACAATTTTAAAGACTGTAAAAGGTGATCCATTACGAATCACAGTTGGTACAGCAATTCTTACACTTATCGTTTCATTAGACGGCGATGGTACAACAACATATATGATTACAATCTCTGCAATGTATCCACTATACAAACGTCTCGGTATGAATCCACTTATGTTAACAGCTATTGTTATGCTTGGAGCGGGGGTTACAAACCTTACACCTTGGGGCGGACCAACAGCGCGTGTTATGAGCGCCTTAAACCTTGATGCTTCCGAAGTATTTACACCGCTTATTCCAGCGATGATTGGAGGCGCAGCATGGGTTATCCTTGTTGCTTATGTATTTGGAGTAAAAGAAAGAAAACGTTTAGGTATCCTTGAAATACAATATAACAAAGAACAGCAAGCAATCATGGCTGAGCAAGCTGCTACAGTTGAAACACCTAGCTATAAACGTCCGAAGTTATTATGGGTTAACTTTTTATTAACTGCTATTCTTATGACATTCTTAATTTTAGAAGTGTTACCGCTTCCAGTTTTATTTATGAGTGCTTTTGCAATCGCTATCATGATTAACTATCCAAACTTAGAACAGCAAAAAGAACGTATTGCATCGCATGCTGGAAATGTATTAGCAGTTGTTTCTTTAGTATTTGCTGCCGGTATCTTTACTGGAATTTTATCTGGAACAAAGATGGTAGATGCAATGGCTGAAGGTCTAATCGCTTTAATTCCTGATGTATTAGGACCGCATTTACCAATTATCACTGCAATTATAAGTATGCCATTCACATTCTTTATGTCTAATGACGCTTTCTATTTTGGTGTATTACCAATTTTAACAGAAGCGGCTGCGGCTTATGGAATTTCTGCTGCTGAAATGGGGCGTGCTTCATTACTTGGGCAACCTGTTCACTTACTAAGCCCACTTGTTGCTTCCACATATTTATTAGTTGGTATGGCAAAAGTTGATTTTGGAGAACATCAGCGTTATACATTACTATGGGCAACTGGTACAACATTAGTTATGCTTGCTGTCTGTCTTGTTCTCGGCGTTGTTCCACTTTAAAGAAAAAAGTAGAGGAGATTTCCTCTACTTTTTTCTTTATCTTTGAAAGTACCTTCTCTCTGGTCTTCCAACATTCCCATATATAAGTTCCGCATAAATCTTCTTTTCTGAAATTAAATACTCTAAATAACGCCTTGCTGTTGATCGGCTCACACCTGCTTCTTTACTTAGCATTTCTGCAGTAACACCTGTGTCTCCTATTTGTGATACATACTTTGTGATTTTACTTAATGTTAAAGGATCGATACCTTTTGGAGATAATTCATTGTCATTCTTTTCTTCATTTGCTTGAGACCATAAACTTTTAATTTGTTCTGGTGATAGTTGTTCATTTTCTTTAAACTGTTTCACCTTGTTTCGGTAGCTTTCTAGGCTCTTTTGAAAACGTTCAAACATGAGTGGTTTTACAATATAATCAGCCACTCCGCCTCGAAATGCTTGTCTCACCACATCAACTTCTGATGCAGCGGTAATCATAATAATGTCTGTATCTTGTAAATATTGACGGATGAATGAAACAATTTCTGTTCCTTGCATATCCGGTAAATATACATCTAATAAGACGAGCTGTGGTTTTACAAGTTCTAACCACTCTAACGCTTGCTCCCCTGTTGTAGCTGTACCAATTACTTTAAACCCTTCTATTTTCTCAGTAAATCTACGATGAATTTCAGCAATACGAACATCATCTTCTACAATTAATACTTCAATCACTTCAGGCATTACGTTTCCCCTCTTTCTTTCGGCAATGCAACAATAAATAAAGCACCACCTAAATCCCCTTTTTCAATCGCAATACTTCCTTGTAATTCTTCAACCAATTCTTTTACTTTTGCTAATCCATAGCCACGTTTTTCTCCTTTTTTAGTTGAAAAACCTCTATTAAATATGTGAGCTACAAGAGCATCCTCAATTCCAAGTCCTGAGTCTTCTACTTCAATCACTATTTCTTTTCCTACATCTGTTACAAATAGCCTTACTTTTTTTTCATCACTATTCTCTGCAGATTCAAATGCATTTGTAATTAAGTTACCTAATATCGATACAATATGACTGCTATCAATGTGAGCACTTAATTGCTGTAAGCTACTTTCTCTATCTAGTATGAAATCAATCTTTAATTCTCGTGCCCTGTTATAAAAACCAATTAAAATACCACCAAGCCATGGATTTTGCAGCCGCTTCATAATAAACTGTACAAAATCTTGTTGAACAGCAGTTTCCTTATGAATTAACTCTAGTGCTTCCTCGTAAGACTCAAGCTGGATTAATCCTGATAGCGTATACAATAAATTTTGATGTTCATGCGTCTGTGCGCGTAATGCCTCGGTGTAACGTTTTACTTGAGATAGCTCCTCTGTTAATTGGTCCATTTCTGATTTTAAGCGGAAGCTAGATACCGCTCCTATGACTTCTTTTCCAACTTTAACTGGCAAACGGTTTGCAATTACAGCTTCTCCCTCTATTTCTAATTGACGATCAAGCTGCTTTTCTCCTGTGCGTAGCACTTCTAATATAGAGGAATTGGGAACAACCTTTAAAATATGTTCTCCAACTACATTTTGATTCGTTTCCAAGGAAAGAATATTATATGCCGCTTCGTTCACTAGACGAATTGAACCGTTTTTATCAATAACCATAATTCCTTCACGAACAGATTCAATAACCGCACTACGCTCCTCGTATAAAGATGAAATTTCTTCTGGCTCAAGTCCAAACATCATTTTCTTTATACTTCGTGCAAGATATATAGAACCAAAAATCCCAATAATTAATCCAATTACAGCAATCCAAACAACTCTATCTGCATATGTCTTCGTTACTTCATCAATATCATTTATCGAAAAACCTACTGACACAACACCGATAATATGACCTTGTTCATCTCGAACGGGCACTTTCCCTCTCAGAGAGGGTCCTAATGTTCCCGTTGCTTTTGAAACATACGATTTTCCTTCTTCTAAAACAGCTTCATTATCTCCCCCGACCATCTCTTTTCCTATTCTATTTTTTACAGGATGAGCATACCGAACCCCATCTTTGTTCCCAACAACGATAAAGTCTGCGTTTGTTTCTACACGAATTTTTTCTACAATAGGCTGAATGATTTCTGATGGGTTTTCTTTAAAAAACGCCTCACGTACTTCCGGAATAAGGGCAATTGTTTCTGCAACGTGCAATGCTCTTTTTCCAATTTGATCTTCTATTGATTTTGAAAGGATATAGTAAAAAAGAATACTCGTTAAGAGAATAATCAAAAGAACGAGACTCCCAATAAACAATGCAATTCTTGGTTGCAATTTTAACTTCTTCACATTCATTTCTTTTTTCTTCCTATCTTCTTATAGTCTATATAAATTTTACAGAAAATACAGATATATTGAAATGAATTTATGAGATAATATTAATCTTTTTTCACAAATCGGGCTTTTACAGCCGTTAATGTAGAATAGAGCAAAGGCTACTATCAAGTCAGTTATACCAACTTAATAGCAGCCTTTTCATTTCATGCCCTTATAGTTTAAACTTCCCTATCATTTCTTGTAATTCTTCCGCCATTTGTGCTAAATGCACTGCGGCAGAATTAATCTCTTCAATTGATGCAAGTTGCTCTTCAGAGGCAACTGCAATATTTTGTGTACTTGCAGAGTTTTCTTCCGCTGCTGATGCGATTTCATTAACGGATTTTGTCACTTCTCCTGCATCGCCTGCCATCTTATTCGATACATCTACCATATTATTAATTTGCGATACAATATCATTTGTTGATTTCAAAATTTCACTAAAGCTTTGTTTCGTTTCATTCGCTACCGTAAGACCTGATTGGACTTCTGTGCCCACTTCTTTCATCGAATCAACTGTTTGTTTAATATCAACCTGTATATGTGTCACTAACTTTCCAATCTCACTCGAAGATTGTTCGGATTGCTCCGCCAACTTTCTTACTTCATCTGCTACAATCGCAAATCCTCTTCCATGTTCTCCAGCTCTTGCAGCTTCAATCGCAGCATTTAATGCCAATAAGTTTGTTTGCTGTGCAATATGCTGAATGACTTCTAAAATTTCACCTATCTGTTTTGACTTCTCATCTAACGATGTAATCATCGTATCTGAGTGAACAACCGACTGATGAATCGATTGCATTTGATTTACTG